>JBBRWR010000030.1:0-67077 GCA_038249085.1 Opitutales bacterium | reverse complement strand
CGTCTCCTCCTCCCCCCTGTGGGCGGGGTGCCCTCACCCCGCCTCTCCTCCTCCCCCCCTGTGGGCGGGGTGCCCTCACCCCGCTGACCCATGATTCGGGTATTCATCGTGGCTGACCGACAGGCGAAACTCTCCCTGTTTTGGTCCCACCCGTGCACCTGCCGCATATCATCCCGTTCTCGAAGGCCCCAATCTATTACTTTACCGCGTGTACCGAACAACGCCGGTCAATTTTCGCGAGCGGTGTGGTGAAGGACATCCTGGACGACGTCTGGCGTAACTCCGCCGCGCACGACGGCTGGTGGGTCGGCCGGTTTATGCTCATGCCCGACCATGTGCATTTCTTTGCTTCACCGGTAGCAGGCGCAAAATCGCGAGCAGCCTGGTGCAAGACGTGGAAGTCAATCTCCTCACGCAGAATCACCAAGGCAACGGGATCGCCACCGCCCGTCTGGCAGGCTGACACGTTTGACCATATTCTTCGCTCCTCGGAATCCTATGCAGCCAAATGGAACTATGTGCTGAATAATCCGGTGCGCGCAGGGATTGTCGTAACCTCCTCGGACTGGCCTTGGCAGGGAGAGATCCATTCGCTCGCTTTTTGAGGAAGCGGGGTGAGGGCACCCCGCCTGCATTCTGAAATCCGTGCAACAACGGTCCGGAGGATGGAAAACGTGCTGAACGCAGGCATCAGCCATCCCTGTGGGCGGGGTGCCCCCACCCCGCCGCCTACTCCAGCCCCGCCGCCCGGCGGGCGCGCTGGAGCACCACGCTGGCGACCGCCCGCGCCCGCTCCGCCCCGTCGCGCAGCACCGCCTCCACGTGATCGAGATTGGCGGCCAATTCGGCCCGCCGCGCCCGGGCCGCGGAAAAATAATTCCAATAATGTTCGAACAGCGCCTTCTTGAGATCGCCGTAACCAAGCCCGCCGGCGCGCAGGCGGTTTTCGAAATCGAGCGAGACCTCCGCCGGGGCGAAGAGCCGCAGGAGTTGGATGGCGAGGTTCTGGGCTGCATCCGGCTTCGGCTCCGCCGGTGTGCGCGAATCCATCACAATGCCCATGATCTTTTTCCGCGTCGCCTTTTCCTCGCCGAAGATGTCGATCGTGTTGCCGTAGCTCTTGCTCATCTTCTGGCCGTCAAGCCCCGGAATCACCGCGAGGTCCTCGCGGATCTCCGACTCGGGCACCACGAAGGTTTCGCCGTACGTGAGGTTGTACTTGATCGCGATGTCGCGGGTCATCTCGAGGTGTTGCTTCTGGTCGCGGCCCACCGGCACGCGCTGGGTGTCATAAAGCAATATGTCGGCCGCCATGAGCACCGGGTAGGCGAACAGCCCGAAGTTGGGCGAAATGCCCTTGGCCGTCTTGTCCTTGTAGCTGTGGGCCCGCTCGAGCAGCCCCATGGGCGTGAGGGTGCCGAGCAGCCACGAGAGTTCGACCACCTCGGGCACGTCGCTTTGCCGCCAGAACACGCTGTGTTTCGGGTCCAGGCCGCACGCCAGCCAGTCGATGGCGACCCCGCGGGTATGGCCCAGCCGTTCCGCCGGATCGAAGACCGACGTCATCGAGTGGTAGTCGGCAATGAAATAGAAACACTCCCCGCGCGACTGCGCGTCGATCGCCGGGCGCATGGCGCCAAAATAATTGCCGATGTGGAGCGAGCCGGAGGGCTGGATGCCGGTGAGGGTTCTGACCATTGGCGATTCTCGATGGCCGGGTTTCGATTGGGCAAGCGTGTTTCAATCGCGCCGCGGGATGAACTTCACCGCCGGCCGGGAGTAGGCCATCGTGCTGCCGGGCAGGACCCCGCTGAAGGCCATCGCCGGCATGACCAGGGCGCGCGGGCCGAGGATGGCGCCGGGGTTGAGCACGGTATTGCAGCCCACCTCGGCGGCATCCCCCAGAATCGCGCCGAACTTCCGCAGGCCGGTCTCGTAAGTGCTCCCGCCCGACCGCACGACAATCGGCTGCTGGTCAAGCCGCAGGTTGGAGCAAATCACGCCCGCCCCGAGATGCGCCCGGTTCCCGAGGACCGAGTCGCCCACGTAGCTGAAATGCGGCACCTGGACGTCATCCAGCAGCAGGCAGTTTTTGAATTCACAGGCGTTGCCCAGCACACCCCCGGCCCCCACGATCACGTTGCCGCGAATGAAGGCCCCCGGGCGGATCTGCGTTCCCGCCCCAATCCAACTCGGGCCGATGAGGGTCGCGTAAGCGGGCAGTTTCACCCCGGCGCCGAGCCAGACGCTGCCCTCGATGTGAACCCCGGGCGGCAGCCCCGTCACCGTCGGCGCCTCCGTCACACTGCCGAGGGCCGCTCCAATCTGCTTCAACCACTCCCACGGTGGCACCTCGGGGCGAAAATACGGGGCAAAGCGCGCGAGCGACGCGGGCAGGTTGAAGAAATCGGCGGCCTTCATGTGCGCGGAATGGGTTGCCCATTCCCCGTCACGTTGCAACCGAAAGGATGGCGTCTTGATACGCTTGGGCGCATCTCCGAATTGGCGGTAACGTCCTTGTGGGCGGGGTGCCCACACCCCGCGGGATGCCGGCCGCGCCATTCCCAAGCTGCGGGGTGAGGGCACCCCGCCCACATCACCATCGCCTGTTTGAGGAAGTTTCTCATTTCAACCCCTTCTGTTTCTTTTTCGCTTTGGCCGGAGCCGGCCCGGCCGGATCGTAATCCGGATTCCGCTGCATCATCCCGGCGCCGACCGAGCGCCGCCAGGTATCGAGTTCATGCCAGAGTTCGACCACCAGGGCCGGCTGGGCCGCGGCGAATGACACTCGAGGGTACGCTGAACGGGTGTTCGCCCCAATGCGGAACCTGCACTCGGCCAGAGTCGCTTCCTCCAACCGCAGGGAACGCACGCCCTCGCGCGCGAGTCGATCGATGTCCGGCGTCTGATAGCGGGTGCTGCCCTGGCAGCGGAGGTCGCGCCAGCCGGGTTCGTCGATCAGGAAGAGAACGATGTTGAGTTTCGGGGCCGCGGTGGCCGCCGTCGCGCCAACGGTCGCAACAAGGATGGCGAGGGCGACACTGCAGGCGTTCGAGAGGCGGGGCATGATTCGGGCGGGGCGGAACGGATTGAGTTGATGCCTTGGCACCATGGCAAAAGGGAATCCTTCGCCGCTGGTGCCTATTTGGCACCAATGGTTCCCTCCCCACCCCTTGACGGCCTTGGGTGGAAAAGATTTGGTCAACGCGCGCGGCGCTTGTGGGCATCCGGAGCATCATGGTAAACCATTGGGGCTGCCTCTCAACCAAGCACGCCCAGTCCTCCGCCGATGAAGCCCTTTCCTCCCTCACGCCTCCTTCGAGGCTGCACCTGCCTCGCTGTCGTGATGACGGCAGCGGCCCCGTCACCCGCGATGGAGGCATCGCGCCTGGCACAAATCCGGGAGGCCGAAGTGACCTATCAACTGCGACTCGAACGGCTGATGAAGGCCAAAGGCACCCGGGTCATGGTCGAATCCCTGGCCCGCGAGTTGCGGGAACGACCCCGGCCGTATGTGAAGGCCTGGTACGCCAACTACCTGCTCTACGGCGTCGAATTTGGACTGAAGGATCTCGCGGATCCGGCCCGGGGCTTCGTCCTGGCCCAGGAAAGCTGCGAGGAAGGGTCGTCCTTCGGGCGCGAACTCGTGGGGCGGGCCTGGGGCGACGGGCGCGGGTTGCCCGCCCGTGATCCCGCCAAAGCCGTGCACTATCTCGAGGAGGCGGCGCAGGCGGATCGGGGCACGGCCATGAGCGAGCTGTCGAAATATTACTTCTTCGGGTACGGGGTGCCGCCGGACCGGAATCGGGCGGAACAATGGGCCCGGGCCGCGGCCTGTCGTGGTTCGGCGGCAGGCATGCAATGGCTCGCCAAGTGGAGGGAGGATCCCGCCTACGGAGTGCCCGATCACGCCAGGGCCCTCGCCCTGTTGTATGAAGTGGGACAACTCGGGAGCGGCCCGGCGCGCGCGGAGGTTCGCCGCCGCGTCCAGTCCGGGGATCGCATGGCCCAGGAATTCGTTCACCTCGACTGCATCGTGGGGGCCGTCGAAGGCAGCGATCCGCTTCCCACCCAACTCCGGGAGGCCGTGCAATGGCTCGAGGCGCACGCGGCCCCCGAAAATCCGCGCATCCAGGTGGCGTTGGCGGAGGTGATGATTGAACGCAACTGGGTCGTTTATGACGTCGACGCCGCCACCGCCAAGCTGGCCCGCGCAGTCGCGGCAGGGAGCGACGACGCCCGGGCCGTACAGGCAATGATGTGGTGGCGGGGCATCGGCCGGCGGGCCGACGAAGCCGCCGCAGTGGCCCAGTGGCGCGAGTTGGCGGAGCGCGGGAATGCGCGCGCCCTCAACCAAATCGGCTGGCTCCACTGGTGGGGCAACGGCGTGAAATACGGCATCGCCAAGGACGCGGGCAAAGCCTTTGCCTTCTGCCATCGCGCCGCCGACCTCGGGTATTGGGCCGGCCAACTCAACGTCGCGGACTGCTACGTCCACGCCATCGGTACCGGGAAAAATGCGTATCTGGCCGCAAAGTACTACGGCATCCTCGAGGACCGCCGCTTCAAGCGCGGTCGGGAGATGAAGGAGCGCATCCTGGCCCTGGTAAAGGATTGAGGCGGGCCATGGTCGTCGCCCCAATCGCCTTTGACTTCATGACCACCTACCCTGCTCTCAAATCCCGCCCGTCAGGTTCCAGCTTACCGGCCGCCCGGCGCGCCCTGGCGTTGGTGGGACTTCTCGCCCTCGGTGGCGTCATCCCGCACGAGGCCGTGGCGGCCAGGGCGAAGAAGGCACCGACTGCTCCGGCCCCTGCGGCGATCGCCTTTCCCACCACCCCACCCGCGCGCGCCGGTTTCATCAAACCCACTCCGGGCGAACGACTCGAGGTGACGCCCCCCGGATTCGCCTGGTGGAGTGCCGGGACGGGCAACCAGGTCAGCTATCGCCTGCACATCCGCGACGCCGCCGGCCGGGTCGTACACGAATCGCCCCTGCTCAAGGATCCGGTCTATTGCCCCGATCGGGTGCTGCCCGCCGGCGATTACACCTTTGCGATCGATGCGCTGGATGACGCCGGAACGGTCCGCGCCACGCGCCCGGCGCAGGCATTCGTGATCGCCCCCGGGGCGCGCGAACTGCCCTTCGTGCCCGCGCCCGATCTGCTGGCCCGCGTCCCGCGCGCGCATCCGCGCCTGCTCTTCCCCCAGGCGACGATGGGTGAGGTGCGCGCCACGTTGACCACCACCCGCCGAGCCGCGTTCAACAACCTCAAGAAAGGTGCCGACGCCGGACTGAAGCTTTCCGTCCCGCCCGAGCCGGCCTACGACAAGCTGCCCACCAAGGCCGAGCAGAAGTTGGGCTACCACGAAGCCTTCAGCGTCATGCGCCGCTATCACGACGGCGGGATGCGCCATTGCGCGCTGATGTATGCGCTCACCGGCACGCGCAAATACGGGGAGAAGGCGCGCGATCTGCTCCTCGGAGCCGCTGCGTGGGATCCCGAAGGCATCTCGTCGGTGCTGTCGCCGTTTGGCGATGAAGTCGGCCTGGGCTTGGCGAAGGCGGCTGCGGAGACCTACGACTGGGTTTACGACCTCCTGAGCGAACCGGAGCGGGCCCAGGCCCGGCGGATGCTCATCGCGCGCGGCGACCAGATGCTGCGCCGGCTCCAGCGGTCCAATTATCTCGCGAACCCCGCCGAGAGCCACAACGGGCGCCTGCCCGGCTATCTCGCGGAATACGCCATCGCGCTCGCCGAGGAACCTGCGGCTGTGGCCTGGATGGATTACGCCCTGCGGGTCTTTCTCACGGTCTATCCCCATTGGGGCGGCCAGGACGGCGGCTGGGCCGAGGGCATCAATTACGGGCTCGCCTACAACACCATTTATCTCACCCCGCTGGAGGCGATCCGCCGCGCCACCGGCGTCGATGTCTGGCAGCGACCCTTTTATCGCAAGGTCGGCTATTTCTTCCTGCACAACGTCTCGCCGGTGGGCGACATCAGCCCGTGGGGCGATACGGAATCGTCGCCGTCCGCCTCCAAAATCGGCAGCGTCAAGTCCCTCCTACAATTTTACGCCAACCGGTTCGGCGACTCCACCCTCGCCTGGTGGGCCGACCGGCTGAAAACACCCCGGGGGGAGGACGCCGACGTCAGTGCGTTTCCGGGTATCTGGTTGCCGGATGCAGTGAAACCCCTCGCGCCGCCCACCCTGCCCAACGACCGCGCCTTCTTCGGCGTCGGCTGGGCGACCCTGCACAGCGACATCCTCCAACCCGAGCGCGACACGATGGTGATGTTCAAGTGTTCCCCCTATGGCGGCGTCAGCCACAGCCATGCCGACCAGGCCAGTTTCGCGATCATGAAAGGCGGGCGGTCGCTGGCCATTCCCGGCGGCGAACGTTATCCGCAACACGGCTCGCCGTTCCACGTCGAATACACCCAGCAGACCCTGGCGCACAACGCCGTGCTCATTAATGGCGAAGGCCAGGTTAGCCGCGACTCGCGCTTCGGCGGCATGCTGACCGATTTCCAGACCACCGATCGTTTCGGCTACGCCTGCGGCGACGCGACCGCCTGCTTTGGCCCGCGCGCCACCCGCAACCGCCGGCACGTGCTCCTCGTCCGACCCGGCGTGGTGGTGGTGGTGGACGATGTGGCAACGCCAGCACCCGCCTCCTTCCAGTGGCTGCTGCATGCGCACAACCGATTCACGCTCGACGAGTCGACGCAACGGCTCGTGTCGCGCACGGCCGACGCCGCAATGACCGTCGACCTCCTGACGACCGATGGCTTCGCGTTCCACCAGACCGACGCGTGGCCAGTCGACCCCAAGAAAGGCTTCCCGACCGTGAAGGCGCGGCCGCCCGAAAAGCAATGGCATTTCACGGCCGACACGCGGACCAAGGCCGCCGCCCGCCGCATTCTCGCGGTGATGAATATCGCGGACGAGGCGGGCCGATCCGACTGCCGGATCGAGCGGGTGGGTGATCGGGTGGTCATCCGAATCTCGGCGGAAGGGGGCGCGGGGCCGGAGTCGGTCGTGCGCGTCGATCTCTCGACCGGTGCGGGGGCAAGACTGCCGATCCTCGAGGCGGACTGCGCCCGCCCCGGCTCGCCCGCGGAGAAGATCACGGCGTTCTGATTGCTCCGGCCGGGGCAGGTTGACCCCATTCGGCGGGGCGCAAGTCAGATTTTGGAGAATAGGCCGGGGGTCGCTTTTCCAAGCGCCCGACGACGGTTGAAAACCGTCGCTCCGTCGAACTACCGCACCCGCTCAAATCCTGGTGGGCACCCCATTCTGCGCGGGTTCGGACACGCCCGTTGACCATCGGCATCGGCGCGATCATCCTCGCCATCCACTTTCTGGTGCCGCTGGTGCCGCTGGTGCTGCCGTAGCCCGTAGCCTGATACGAACATCCCCTGGCATTTGGACTTTCCCTCGGCCACGCATGGATGGGGCGGCGAGTCCCTTCGCCGCCGCAGGATCGGGAGGAAATTCGGTCGGTGACCCCGGCGCGGAGCGGAGTCCGCGCCCTACCAAAAACCTAAACCACAAAGGCGATTGGTATCACTTCTTCACGAAGACGATGCAGATTGGCGCCGGCACGTTGATGACGCCTTTCGTCTGGTAGGTGAGTTCACCGGTCTGCTGATTCACCTGGTGCACCGACACCGTGTTGGAATCCGCCCCGGCCGCGAGCAGCCAGCCGCCCCCGGGCGCGAGGTTGATGTTGCGCGGGAAGGCGCCTCGCACCGGCTGCACCTGGATCACGTTCAACGCCGCTGTCGCCGGATCGGCGCGATACACCGTCACGGTGTCGTGCCCGCGGTTGGAGGAGTAGACGAAGCGACCGCTGGGGTGCACCAGAATCTCGGCGCCGGAGTTGAACGCCTCCTTCGCCTTCGCCGCCTCGCTCAGCGCCGGCACCGTGGTCAATTGCCGCGCCGTGCCCGTGGCCGCATCCCAGGCGAACGAGGTCACGGAAACCGACAGTTCGTTCATCAGGTAGATGAACCGGCCGTCGGGCGAAAACTTGAGGTGACGCGATCCCCCTCCGGCCACCGACGCGGCAAAACCCTGGCGCTCGATCGCCGGCGTGGCGGGGTCCACGCGATAGATGACCATGCCGTCCAGACCCAGGTCGGGCACCAGGGCAAATTTTCCGTCCGGCGAGAAACCGCTCATGTGCGGATGCGGTTTGTCCTGCCGACCCGCGACCACGCGCGATCCGCCGGTGTGCCGCGTCAGCTTCGCCGTCCCCAACCTGCCGTCGGCATCGAGGGGAAACAAGGCGACCGAACCGCCGCCATATTGCGCCGTGAGCAGGAACTTTCCCGACGGATGCACGGCGATGTGCGCGCCGCCGCCATCGCCGGTCGGCGCGGTGTTGATGGGCGTGAGAACGCCGCCGGCGCCGATGCGATAACCCGCCGCTCCGGGTCCACCGGGAAACGATGCGGTGGCGTAGAGCTTGTCGCCGTCCGGATGCACCGCCAGGAACCCCGCCGACCCGACTTCGGCCGCCAGTTCAGCGGGGGAGAGCTTCCCGTTGTCGGGGTTGAACGTCGACCGATAGATGCCCTTCGCCCCCGGACCACCGGTGCCGAAGTAGACATACCAGATCTCCGCCCGCAGCCCGGCCACGGAACCGAAGGCGCACAACAGCAACACGAGCAGGCGACGGGCGTTATTCATCGCCATGATACCTACAACGCAGTGGGCGCGGGCGCCAAGACGGATCGGAAGGGAAATGACCTGTCCTTGACCCAGGCGCCCTGCGCCTACGCTGGGGCGCCAGATTGGCTTTCCCCACCACCGCGCCACCGAGCAGCGGTAGGGTCCGATACCGCTTGAAGGGTGGCGGGCCGTTGCCAGCCTGGGGCATGCGCTGGTTACAGGTGATAATTCCATTCGTCGCCCAGGTGCCGTCCATCGCCGGGGCCGAACCGATCCCGATCGCAAGGGCGCTGGCGCGACCGGCTGACCAGGTGACCGTGTTGGTGGGGGTGAGCCACGTCGGGCTCAAGCGGACGCTGGGCGACGATCACACCCTCGACCTGCGAACCTGGACTTCGACCGCCTTTCCGACTTCGACGCTCTACCCCGTCGCGATCGGCAAGAACGCCCCGGCGGCGCGTACCGTGGTGATCGGGGGCCGGGTGGTGGGACAGCAATCACGCGCTCTGACCTGGCGCGAAATGAAGGAAAAATTGGACGGAGCCGGGCTCCTCGCCTTCGGCAGCGCCGACGACTGGCTGGTCGTCGATGGTGCGCGTTACGAAAACATGATGGACGATTTGCGGCCACGCGGGGTGGCGCGCTTCGTGTTCCGCCACATCTGGTCGCGGCACACCCGGGACGACGCGATCGAGAACGACGAGGTCATCGGCGGTTTGATCGAGGACTGTTTGTTCGAGGGTGCGTTCATGTTTCTGTCGGAGCAGAACGGGATCTGGCAGGGAGGGTACGCGCTGGAACTCTCTCATGTCCTGGCTCGTCTCGAACCGATGCCCTATGACACCGCTGTATCCAGGAATGGCGCACCGGGCAAGCCGCCGGCGGATGGCTCGTTGGTGGCCGGCAAAGCGCACGGCCAATTGTTCAAGCACTTCGACACCACCGGCGACACGCCGCTGGAGGTGCATGACTGCGTCTTCTTCGTCAGCCAGCTGTCAGTGAATGGCCCCAAGGCCATGGCGTTCCCGCCGAACGCGACCTGGCGGAACAACGTCCTGATTTGGGCTGGCGGCGGCAGCTACCCGGGCACCCTCCCCGCATCTGGCGTAAGCGAAATGAACCTGCTGACCCATTCCCGCGCAGCCCTGGAGGCTTGCTGGGATCAGGCGGTGACGACGTGGAAGCAACGCCACGGGGTGACCTCCTTCGAGGAGGTCGACATGGAGCGCTTCATTGCCCCCGACGACCCGGTGAGGGGTCAACGCAAACTCAGCGTGCGCCTGCCAGATGCCAGCGGCGTGGTGAGTATCAGCACCGACCCTCGGTGAGCCGCACGGGGAGGATCGGACGGAGTCAGGCTTTGTGGTTTGCGCCTTGAGGGTCAGGCCCAATCCAGCCCGGAATCCCGAGAGCAACCGACCACCAGCCCCAAAGCTGATCCCGTTTGCCTTGCTCCACCCGGCCCGACCCGGAAGATCCCGTTTCCTTTCAATTCGATGAGTCACACCCGTATACTGTGTCGCGCGGCCGCTGTGCTGTTGGGGCTCTTAGCCTGCCCTTTGTACGCCGACGCGGGGGCCGGCCGCTTTCCGGGGAAGACGTGGCAGAAGGCGGCGACGCCGGAGGCGGCGGGCTGGTCGACGGCGAAGCTGGCCGAGGCCGAGGCGTTCGGTCGGACGATCGGGACGGCCGTGGTGTTCATCGTCCAAGGCGGCGCGGTCGTGCGGGAATGGGGGGCGACGGAGACCCGGTTCAACGTCCACTCGATCCGCAAGAGCTTCCTGAGCGCGCTGTACGGCGTGGCGGAATGCGCCCGGGAGATCGACCTGGGCGACACGCTGGAGCACCTGGGCATCGACGACAACGAACCGGCGCTCACGCCGCTGGAGAAACAGGCGACCGTGCTGGACCTGCTCAAGGCGCGGTCGGGGGTGTATCACCCGGCGCTATACGAGACGGAGCCGATGAAGAAGCGGCGGCCGGCACGGCACAGCCACGCGCCGGGCACGTTCTGGTATTACAACAACTGGGACTTCAACGCGCTGGGAACGATCTTCCGGCAGCGAACGGGCCTGACGGTGTACGCGGCGCTGGAGCGGTCTATCGCGCGACCGGTGGGCATGGAGGACTTCCGGGCGGCGGACGGGCAGTTCGTGCGGGGGCAGGATTCGATTCACCCGGCGTATCCGTTCCGGATGACGGCACGGGACATGGCGCGGTTCGGGCTGCTGATGGGTCGCGGGGGGAACTGGAATGGGACGCAAGTGGTCCCGGCGGCGTGGGTGGCGAGGAGCACGGCGACCTATTCGGCGGCGCGGTCGGAGGAGGGCGACCTGCGGTGCGGATACGGTTTCCTGTGGTGGACGGAACTGCAGGGGCGGTGCTTCGAGGGGGTGGAGCTGCCGCGGGGGAGCTTCTCGGCCCGCGGGTCGGGCGGGCACTGCCTCGTGGTGGCGCCGGCGTGGGACCTGGTGGTGGTGCACCGGGTGGACACGGACAAGAAGGGCGGGCCACGGGTGAGCAGCCATCAGTTCGGGAAGCTGCTGGGACTGATCGTCGAGGCGGCGCCGGCGTCGATGCGGGCGTCGGGCAGGGCGGCGCCGAGCGCGGGGACGACGGCGGCGAAGACGTTGCCGACGGCGCTGGATGACCTGGTGCCGGGGCTGATGTCCCGGCATCACGTGCCGGGCGTCTCGATCGTGGGCTTGGCGGGCGGACGGGTGGCGTGGGCGCGGCAGTACGGCGTGAAGACGGCGGGGCGGCGCGAGCCGGTGACGAGCGAGACGGTGTTCGAGGCGGCGTCGATGAGCAAACCGGTGGTGGCTTACGCGGCGCTAAAGCTGGTGGAGGACCGGAAGCTGAACCTGGACAAGCCGCTGGAAGATTACCTGGACCAGCCATTTCTGCCGGACGAACCGCTGGGCCGGAAGATCACAGCGCGGATGGTGATGTCGCACACGACGGGGTTGCCGAACTGGCGGAAGGCGGGCCAGCCGCTGCGGGTGACGAGCGAGCCGGGGACGAAGTTCACGTACTCCGGCGAGGGGTTCACGATGCTGCAGCGCGTAATGGAGAAGATCACGGGGCGGAGCCTGGATGAGCAGATGCGGCTGACGCTGCTGGAGCCGCTCGGGATGGTGAGCTCGGCGTACGTGTGGCGGACCGATTTCAAGCAGACGGCGGCGGCGGGCCACAATAGCCGGGGTGAAGTGAACCAGGACCGGCGGCGGTACCCGAAGCCGAATGCGGCGTATTCGCTGTACTGCACGCCGGCGGAGTACGCGTTGTTCCTGGCGGAGATGATGCGAACGGACCGCTCGGCGGCGCCCTCGCTGTCGACCGACTCCCGGCAGGCGATGCTGAGCCACGTGAGCCGGATCGAGGGGCGGACGGCGATCGTGCGCGGCGGGAAGGCGGCGACGGAGCCGGGCTACTGGGGGCTGGGCTGGGCGATCGATGGGACGGCTGCCGGCGACCGCATCCGCCACAGCGGCTCGAACGGCACGGGCTTCCGCAGCTACTGCGAATTCGACCCGCGGAAGGGAACGGGCCTCGTCATCATGACCAACAGCGCCAGCGGCGACGACCTGTGGCGGGAACTCCTGGCGGTCATCGGGGAGCCGTAGGGCGGATCAATTGGGATCAGGCTTTCTGGTTTGCGCTTTGAATGTCAGGCCCCGAACCGGCCGGAACATCGAGGGCAATCCACTACAAGCCCCAAAGCCTGACCCCTGGCACGCCGCCGTTGCGCTGCCGGTGAATCAAGGCACGCACAGAACGCAACGGCGGAATCAGGGGAACACTCCATGGTGGTGGTCGCGTAGCGGTGGGATAGTCACGCTGCCGTATGCAAGTGACACCAGCACCGCTTACCCACACGATCGGCCCGCTCGTCGTAACCGGCGGGCTTTTACGCGGTCACTGATCAGCACATGACTTCAGCCTTCAAACTGAGCCGCGCTCTCATGGCGTTACTCTGCGCTGCCATCGGCCTGCGGGCGGTGGCGCAGACCTACTCGTTTACCACGCTGGCGGGCCGGGCGAGTATCGGCAGTAGCGATGGCATCGCCGGCGATGCCAGGTTTTTTGCCCCGCTCGGGGTGGCGGTGGATGGCAACGGCAATGTCTTTGTCGCCGACACCGGAAATCACGTCATTCGCAAGATCGCTCCGGACGGTGCCGTCACGACCTTCGCCGGTGCCGCGGGCATTCGCGGTAGCGTCGACGGTGCCGGGGGCGCGGCGCGGTTCAACTTCCCCTCCGCCGTGGTCGTGGACCAGAGCGGCAATCTGTTTGTGGCCGACACCAGAAATCATGTGATTCGAAAAATCACCGCGGCGGGCCTGGTCACGACGGTGGGCGGCACGGCCGGGTCCAGCGGAAGTGCAGACGCAGCGGGAAGCGCGGCGCGGTTCGCGTCTCCCTCCGGCGTGGCAGTGGATCGAAGCGGCAATTTGTTTGTCGCTGATTCCGGCAACCGGACGATTCGCAAAATCACGACCGCCGGCGCCGTCACGACGCTCGCGGG
This sequence comes from Opitutales bacterium, assembly GCA_038249085.1. Lineage (GTDB taxonomy): Bacteria > Verrucomicrobiota > Verrucomicrobiia > Opitutales > Opitutaceae > ER46. The sequence continues at coordinate 53,864 of JBBRWR010000030.1, read as the reverse complement.
CACGCCTGGCCTCAGTGGCAGCAGCGACGGGGTGGGTGGCGCCGCGCGGTTTGGCAATCCGTTTGGGGTGGCGGTGGACCCCAACGGAACGGTTTTTGTCACTGACTCGTTCTGGCGTGGCTCCAGCAGGAATCCGCTTTTCGACTATACCATTCGGAAGATCACGCCGGATGGTGTCGTCACGACCCTCGTCGCCTCAACCGGCGGCCCGATGTTCTTGCAGGGCGGTGACGGCGCGGGCAGTGCGGCGGGGATCGGTGAACCGAGGGCTTTGGCCGTCGACGCCGGTGGCAACCTGTTTTTTGCCGACTTTGGCAACTGGACAATTCGCCGGCTTGCGCCGGACGGCACGGTTACGACTTTGGCTGGTCTGCCAACTTCTTTGGCCTCGACGCCGGTATTCGCGGACAGCACGGGCCGCAACGCGCGGTTCGCCAGGCCCTCCGGCGTGGCGGTGGATCGGAACGGCACCGTCTTTGTCGCGGACACGGGCAACAACGCGATTCGCAAGGTCACCGCCAAAGGAGTGGTCACGACCCTGGCGGGTGCGGCGAATGAAATCGGAGTGGGTGCGGACGGCACGGGTGGGGCCGCCCGATTCGTCGCGGCGTATGGCTTGGCGATGGATGGCAGCGGCAACGTGCTCGTGGCCGACTCTCAAACCCTGCGCAGCGTCGCTGCCGACGGCACGGCCACGACGATTGCCGGCATATGGGGCGCGGGATTTTCTGCCAGCCCAACGCAATTTTCGGGTGCGCAATGCGTGGCGCTTGACAGCCGGGGAACGGTGTTAGTCTCCAATCGCCGCACGATTCAACGGATCGCTCCGGACGGCACCATCACCACACTGGCCGGCAACATGGCGCTTTTTGGCACCTATGACGGGACGGGCGCCGCCGCAGGATTCTCCCAGGTGGAAGGGATGGCGCTGGATCGGAGCGGCAACGTGTACGCCACCGATTCCAGGAGCCATACGATTCGCAAGATCACCCCGGCCGGCGTCGTGACGACCCTCGCGGGGGTCGCGGACAGCGACGGCAGCGCTGACGGCGTGGGCAGCGCGGCGCGATTCTACGGTCCGAAGGGAATCGCGGTGGACGCCCAGGGGACCCTGTTTGTCGCCGACAGCTACAATGGCACAATCCGCAAGATCACCGCCACGGGCGTCGTCACGACGCTGGCGGGCCAAGCGGGAATCGTGGGCAGTGTCGACGGACCCGGCAGCGCCGCAAGATTCTACCATCCGACCGGCGTGGGGCTTGACGCGGCGGGCAACCTGTTCGTCGGCGACCCGCAGAACAACACCGTGCGCAAGGTTGCGCCGGACGGAATCGTCACAACTTTTGCGGGCACCGCCGGAATCGCTGGCCTCGTAGACGGAGCCGGTCGCGCCGTGCGGTTCAATTCTCCAGATGCCGTGACCGTGGACAGCAGTGGAAATGTGCTGGTGGCTGATACGCGCAGGATTCGCCGGATCACGCCGGGCGTCGTGGTCACGACACTGGCCGGTGGGCATTTCGGGCCCGGCTATGCGGATGGCGCCGGCAACGTCGCGAGGTTTGGCGCACCGCTTGGCGTGGCGGTCGATGGCAGTGGCAATGTGTATGTTTCCGACTCATACAACAGCGCGATCCGCAAGATTACCCCGGGCGGAATGGTCACAACGCTGGCCGGGCAGGCCGGCATCTATGGATTCTCAGATGGGGTCGGCAGCGTGGCCGGCTTTTCCGGAGTTGCAGGATTGGCGGTGGACGGCAGCGGCAACGTGTTCGTGGGCGACACCGGCAACAGCGCGATACGAAAGGTGAACCCCGATGGCGTGGTGACAACCTTGGCCGGTGGGGCGAGGAGTAGTGAAGGCGGACCCAGAGGCTATGCGGACGGCACGGGCAGCGCGGCGCGGTTCGACAATCCGTTCGCCCTGGCCATTGACGAAAGCGGCATCATTTTCGTGGCCGATCAGGGCAACGGCGTGATTCGCAAGGTGACCCAAAGCGGCGTCGTCACCACGTTGCGCGATCCGGCGGGCAACGTCCTGCGTTTCAATGCCTCGCCGCAGGGGTTGGCCGTTGACCAGAGTAACAACCTGTTCGTCGTAGGCTATAACACTATCCTCAAGGTCTCGGCGGCGGGAATTGTCGCAACGCTGGCAGGGAAGGATGGGGCCTTCGGATTTGCCGATGGCCCGGGCGCCGTGGCCCGCTTCAACTATCCCACCAGTCTGGCGGTGGACGGCAGCGGCAACGTGTTCGTCACGGATCGGGAAAACATGGCGATTCGCATGATCACGCCGGATGGCGTCGTCACGACGGTCGGCGGATTCGCACTCGGCACGACGAGCGCAGACTTTCTTGGCAGTGCGGACGGCCTGGGCAGTGCGGCGCGGTTCAATCGTCCCATCGGCATCGCGGTCGACCGAAGCGGAAATGTCTTCGTCGCGGACACGGAAAATAACGTCATCCGCAAGGGCGTGCCCCTCGCGAATCCCGCGCGGCTGATCAACGTGTCGGTGCTCGCAGCACTCGGCAGCGACAACGACACGGTTACGGTCGGCACCATCATCGGCGGCGTCGGAACGAGCGGGGCCAAGCCGCTGCTGGTGCGCGCGGTCGGTCCGTCGCTTGCGCCCTTTGGGGTGACCAGCCCTCTCGCCGATCCGAAACTCGAATTCTATGCCGGCTCGACGAAGATCGGCGAAAACGACGACTGGGGCGGTTCGGCTTCGACCAGTGCGGGTTTCGCTCGAGTCGGCGCGTTTCCCTTCGCCACCCCAACTTCGAAGGATGCCACACTGTCCCTTGCCTCCACCGGTGCGGGCAACACCGGGCGTGTTTCCGGCGCCGGCGTGGTGGGTGGCACGGTGCTGGCCGAAATTTACGACGACTCGCTGGAAGCTTCGCTCACTCCTTCCTCGCCGCGATTACTCAACATCTCGGTGCTGAATTTTGTCGGCTCCGGACTGACGGCAGGGTTTGTCGTCAAGGGCGAGGGCATCAGAACCGTGCTCATTCGTGCCGTCGGTCCCTCGCTCGCGCCTTTTGGCGTCAGCGGGCTGCTAGCCGATCCAAGGCTCGAACTCTTCGACGGCCAGTCCCGCAGCATCGCGGTCAATGACAATTGGAGCGATGCGGGCGTCCTTGCTGCGACCGAACTCAGCGCGGCGTTCACGCAGGTCGGTGCCTTTGCACTGGCCAGCCCCACGTCCAAGGACGCCGCGATGCTCGCGACCCTCACCCCTGGCAACTACACGGTGCAGGTGCGAAGCGCCGACTCGACCACCGGGGTCGCCCTCGTCGAAGTCTACGAAATGCCGTGACGGATAGAAATCCTGAAACAAACCCGTTGCCACGCCGTTTGCGCCGAGCGCGATTGCATGCGTGTAATGGCCGTGCATGACCGGCGCCGAGAAATAAATAACATGCCCTGCGACAGAATCCGGCACGATAGCGCCACAGCCCTTCGCCGCCAGCAGCAGGATAAGCAATTTCAAGGTCTTCATGTTTGAAGCGTAAGTTTGCTGCCAGCTGGGTGACCCGGTCCGGTCGAGTTATGGCGGTGGAAAAGGTGAGATCGGGCAAGGCGGGGCGGGGCGCCGCGTCAGGGACGAACCTGTAAGCCGGCCGCTTTGGCAAGGGCGGTCTGTCGACCATCAAAGGTGAGAAATACCTGCGCCTTGGTTGCGACGGCCGCTGCCACGTTGAGAAGATCCATACCCCTCACCCCCAATGTCATCGTGTACCCTTTGCCAAGCCGCTCCGCTTCAGCCATGGTTTCCGTCCATGGCAGAGCGACGTCCACAAGATTTCCCGTCAGAAGATCGGCATCGATTTGGGCGAGAGCATTACGTGCATCCAATTCGGTGACCGGGACCGGCGCCTCCCTGGTTCGAAAGACCGCCAGACGCAGTGCATTGCGGAGTTCGTGGCGCTGCAAGGAAGTGAGCGGGAGTGCCAACCGGGGCTTCTGGACGAGAGACGCCGCGGCCGCCGAGTTGCGGTCGCGCAAATAGAGCGACACAAGAAAAGAAGCGTCGGCGTACGTTGAGGGCATCAGCGCACGTCGTCGCGGTCTTCGGACAGGAGGCCTGCCAGGTCGAGCGAAGGCCGCTCCGGCTGTGCCGCCAGGCGCTCCGCCAGATCGGCCCAAGGCTTCCGGGCAGACGGAGTCGGGGGCGGCGGGCACAAGGTAGCGACTGCCTTGCGGCGGGAAGTAATGACCACCGATTCACCGTTCTGGACCGCCTTTAGCAGGGAGGGAAAGGCGAGACGGATTTGCCTGACTGACGCGGTCTTCATTGTGAAACATCTTCGTTACACATCCAGAATGTGTCAAGCTACCCGTCAGCCAACCCGCCAGCAACCCGACATCGCGCGCAGGAGGCCCAACCCCGGGTCAAGCCGATCGCGGTCGGGCGACGGGAGCGTCGCTGCTTCGCGGTGTCAGCTTCACCGCCGATTTCTCCAACCGGTTCAGCGCGCCGCCGCCGCCGCCAGCCGGTCCGTCTCCGCCAGCTTGAAGCGCGTGCTCACGACCGAATTCTTCTCCGGGCCTTCGCGATATTTGAGGTAGGTCGTCGCCACAATCGTCCCGTCGGGCAACACCTCGACCCCCGGGTAACCATTGTCGCCCCCTTTGTAACTGTGGAGCAACTTCACGCGATATTGCCCGTCACGGCCGTTCACGATGTCGTCGTAGCGCCCGACCCACGCGATGAAGTGCGTCGAGGTCGGACTGCCGTAGGCGCCGCCCGTGTCGCGCATGACCACCACCAACCGGCCATCCGGCGTGTAGCGGGCGGTGTGCCGGTCGCCATACAGTCCGGGCGGCAAGGCCCGCGAAGGCGACCACGTTCGCCCCTCGTCGTCACTCGTCATATACAGCGCCATGCGCTGCTGGTTTTCCCGCAGCAGGCAGAGCAATTGCCGGCCGTTCGGCGAGCGCACGACCCACGGCTCACAGGGTTTTAATCCGGGCAGGTCGAGGATCACCCGCCACGACGACCACGTGAGGCCGCCATCAGTCGAGACACTCTGCGCCACGACGTTTGACCGCACTTCCTTCGTCTCACCCGGTCGGCGAATGTTGGACAACCCAACCAACTTTTTTCCGCCCTCGGTGGGTATGATCGTGCAGAATGGCATGACACATTCGAGGCCGTTGCTCCGCATCGGCGTCCAGGACTTGCCGTCATCAAGGGAGTGCGCCTGGTGCATCTTTCCATCCGGGCCCTGCCCGGCAAACACCATGAGGCGCGCCACGCCGGCCGGATCGATCAGCCGGTAGATCGTCGGACAATTTTTCACCGTCCGCCAGTTCTCCGGCACCGGCAGCAGCTCGCTCCACGTGCGCCCGCCGTCGTCGCTGCGCTTCATGGGTCCGCAGGTTCCGCCGTGATTGGTGGTCCACACGCAGTACATCGTCCGGCCGTCCGGCAACAGCACCGTCGTCGGATGCCCCTGGTAAAGCTCGGGCGTCCCCTGGGCGATGACCACCTGGCGAAAAGTATCACCGGACAAATCAATGGTGGGTGGAAACGTGGCTCGCGGAGCCCGGACGGTCGCAACCGAAGCGGCGGGATCGGCCGCCCTCATGGGTGCGGCGGTCAGCAGCAGGATACCGAGGAGCAGGCGGCACGAGGGGAAGGCACGGAGTCGGGGCATGGCCGGGGTCATGCCAGTGCCCGACTGAAGTACAAGCGAAGGCTGGTGGTCTCCACGGGAGGCCAGCCCGGCGACGGCGGTGCCGCGCGGTGATCGGGTAACGTTCGTATCCAGACCATGGTTCACGCGAAGCGGCGCGAAGCCGCGAAGTCTGGATCTCACCTTCGCGAGCTTCGCGCTTCACGTGAGCCTTTGCCCTGATTCTGCCGTGCGGGGTGAGGGCACCCCGCCTACATCAGGCACCAGCAGGACGGACCGCGAGGCTCCGCTCAGCTCCCCGCGGGACCGTAGCCCGGCTTGGCCTTGCCCGAGTCGTCGAGCTGGCCGCAGGCCCAGAGCAGGCCGCGCGTGACCAGATCGAGGTAGCGCGTGTCGCTCACCGTCTCGTTGAAGTGGCCGATCGTCGTGCTGAACACGCGGGTGCCGTGATAGTCGTTGGTCCAGACCACCGCGAAATCATTCTCCTTCTCCTTCACCGTCTGCTTGCCGCGCGCCAGCACCGTCGAGGTCGGGCGGATCTGGACGTTGTTGTAATGCTCCTCGGGACCGGTCTTCCAGTCGGCCAACCCGCGCGTGATCGGATGCGAGGCTCCGGCCGCAAAGGAGACGTCGATCGGCAGCTTGGGGCCGTGGCCGCTCGACTGCAGGCCGAGATAGTCAAACCACAGCGCCCGTTCGGAGCCAGCTTCCGCCGGCGTCGCGGGCGGTCCGATCCGGTAGCAGTGCATGGCGCAATGCAAATTGACGCCCGGGATGCCGGCGCGGTGGGGCGCCAACACGCCCTTGATCAGCGCGGGGTCATCGATGGCCGCCGCGCACTCGTCGTGGATCACGACATCGTAGCCCTTCGCGTAGTCGGGATTCCCGAGGATGGGCAGCGCCGGCGCCGTCGTCTTGTCGGGCGTGTAGACGATGTCGACGATCAGGTTGGCCCGTTTTTCGAGGCCCGCCTTGAGGATGTCCTTTTGCGCGGCGTAATCGTGACAGCAACCGCCAATGACGAGCAGCGCCTTGAGCGGCTTGGGGGCCGCGAAGCCGATCGGACCGGCCAGGAGAATTAGAAACGTGAAGAGAGAACGGGTGGGATTACGCATGGGAAATGGGAACGGCGACGGGTAAAGACGGATTGCCGGCGCAAAGCGACCGCAAATTTTCCGGACCCGCCCGCTCCGATTCAATTCGCCTCACCCCAGACCGCCGGAGCCTTGTAGTCCTTCGGCGTTGGACCGCCACCCTTGGCCGGAACCGCCGCCCGCGTGTAGGCGTCGAGCCGGGCCTGCATTTCGGCCAGCTTGGCCGGCTCCGCCTCGGCGAGGTTGGTCTTCTCGTAAGGATCCGACTTCAGGTTGAATAGTTCGACGTGCGGTCCCGCCACCTTGGCGGCCGCCGCCGTCTTTTTGGCCCCGGCCTTTTTCTTGCCCTTCTTCTTGGGCGCCGCCGCCCCACCCGCCGACTCCTCGGCATCGGTGAACTGGCCATTGACCACGATTTTCCAATCCCCCGCGCGAACCGCACCGCCACTGCCCGTGATGTTGTTGAGAATGTCCTCATGTGGGGACGGCGCGCCTTGCGTAATCGCCGGCCAGGCATCCCGGCCGTCGAGCGGCAGCGGTTGCGTCTGCGATACGCCGGCGAGTTTTAGCAACGTCGGATACCAGTCGACCATGTGCAGCGGCGCCTCGACGACCGAGCCGGGTTTGATCCGGCCCGCCCACACCGCCACCGCCGGCACCCGCACGCCGCCCTCGTAAACCGTGCCCTTGCCGGCCCGCAGGGGACCGTTGCTCGTGACGACGCCGGGGTTGGGTCCGCCGTTGTCGGAGCAGAAGAAGATGAGGGTGTTGTCGCGCAGGCCCTTTTGCTCGAGCGCCGCGATAATCTGGCCGATCGCCTCGTCCATCGCCGCCACCATGCCGGCATAAGTGCGCCGATTGCCCTTCATCTGCGCATAGGGTTCGGTGTAGCTCACCGGGACCTGCAGCGGAGCGTGCACGGCGTTGAACGGCACATAGAGGAAGAGCGGTTTGCTCACATCGTGCCCGGCAATCAGGCGCGAGGCCTCCCGCGCGACGAGGTGGGTGGAGTAGCCCTCATCGCGGCACACCTTGTCGTCACGATGCCAGTCGAAACCGCCGTCCCGCATGTGCGTGTTGTAGTCGATCGCGCCGTTGTAGTGGCCGTATTGGTGATCGAAGCCGCGGTGCGTGGGCAGATAGGCCGGTTCGAAATGCCCCAGGTGCCACTTGCCCGTGATCGCGGTTTCGTAGCCCGCCTCCTTCAGCGCCTGCGGCAGGATGCGCTCTTCCAGCGGCAGGCCATAGGTCGCCCACGGTCGCACCACTCCCACGTGCAGCCCATACCGAATCGGATAACGCCCGGTCATGAACGACGCCCGCGTCGGCGAGCAGACCGGCTGCACATAAAATTGCTCGAGCCGCGCCCCCGCCGCCGCGAGCCGATCGATCTGGGGGGTCTTGATCTCACCGCCATGAAAGCTCACGTCCGCCCACCCCAGGTCGTCGGCAAGGATGAAGAGCAGATTGGGCCGAGGCGCATTCGCCGCGGCGACCGCGCAACTGCCCAGGGCAAACAGACCGAGGGCGCCCAGAGCGGACGCCACCAGGAAACGACGGGAAGTGATCATGGAGGTAGCAAAGACGAAACGGGCGGCCGGACGTTGCTGTTTTCAGCGTGGCGGTCACCGGCTCGCACGGAAATGGTTAGCGGACGCCCCGAATCGACCGCAAATTCACCTCCCTGGTCCCCCATCCCACTCCGCCATTGCACCGGCGCGCCGCGGCTTGTTGGGTTGGTGCGATTTCTGCATTGTCCGCCCACCGCCCACCTTTTCCGCCACGCCATGCCTGTATCCTCCTCTCCCAACCAAGCCAATACCTACCATGGTGATGCCGAGCCGCAGCTGGTCGCGTATCTCAATCTGAAGCTGCGCGAAATCGCCCAGCCCGGCTTCCCCGCCCCGGTCGGGTCCGACACCCTCGCCCCGCTGGTGGATCACTTTCTGGCCCTCAGCCGCGAAAAGGACCGGGCCCTCGCCCGCCATCTTTGCCCCATCGATCAACGGTTGCAGAATTTCCTCTACGACAACCTCGACGACCGACCCGACCTGCAGGGCGAGGTGCCCCGGCTGCCGGCCACCACCCTGGTCCTCGACCGGCCCGGCCTCGCCCGCGGCCTGTCGATTCCTCCGGATGCCGACGAGCACCGCAGCGACATTCTCTCCTCCCACCGGGTGCGCCAGGGCGTGCTCCACAACCCGCGCGCCGATCGCCGGACCACCCAGGGCATCTTCCACATCGCCGACTTCGGCGTCCCGGTGCCCGATGACAAGAAGGCGGTCCCACCCGCCGTCTTCGGCCGCCTGCTCCGCCACGCCCTCAACCCGCCGCCCGAACTCCTGCGCCTGCCCTTCACCGCCACGGCCCCCGCCCCGGCCGAGTGTTTTGTCACTCTGCACCTGCGGCCCGTCGTGACGCCGGAAGTGCCGGGTTTCACCCCGCTGCGCTCCATGGAAACGCGCCTCTTCGCCCCCGGCGCCCTCGTGGCCAACCTGGACTTCCTCGAGCGCATCTTCGGCAACGCCGGTGATCCGCATCTGCCGGAAAACGACGCCGCCCTCGACCCGGCCCACTGGACCGGCCACTCCGGCTGCGTCATCCTCGCGACCCATCTGGTGACGCTGACCAAGCGCGAACTCGGCCTGCCTCCGTGGGATCACGCCACCCCGCGGCAGCGCCGCGACGGCATGTGCTGGCAGACCCCCGAGGAACTCTACAACGACGGCGTCGCGTTCAAGCTCACCGCCCGCGACACCAGCGGCGTCATGATGACGCTGATCGCCGACAACTATTTCGGCTACTGCAAGAAGGAGGTGAAGGCCCAGATCAGTTTCGCCGCCAACCTCCTCGGACAATGCGAGGAGGAGCACGCCGGCGGGGCCATCGTGTTCCCCTGCTATGACCTCGGCGAGGACTTCCAGCTCGCCCGGCACCTCGCGATCGTGAACCACACCTTCCCCGAGGCGCTCGCCCTGCTCGGGGAGCGGGCGGAGCTGCAGCCGGCCGGCTGGGCCCGGGACCGCCGGTATCCGAACATCTGTTATGTACCGCGCGACGCGTTCTTCGCCCTCCGGGCGCAGACCATCACCTGGACCGACGCCGCCGGCGTCCGCCAGTCGATCAAGCTGCTCCCCCGCCACACCTACGTGCTGCCGTCCGGCTACAAAGTCGAGATGGTCCGGCCCGAGGACGGCCGGCGCTGGCGGCTGCGCGGCACCACCGCCGAGGGGCTGCTGTGCCACAAACCCTCCACGGTGTCGGGCGGCGGCAAGTCGGAGATCTCGAAATCGATCGCCGACGCCATCTTCACCGCCCCCAACTTCGTCAGCGATCCGGCCCGGGACTTCGACGTGATCGACGCCATTCTAAAACGCGAGTACGGTCCGCGTTTTCGCGACCCCGCCTTCCGCAAGCCGGACGGGCGGCCGGTGCTCAGCCCCGAGCGCTCGCTAGGCTCGGTGGTCAAGCTGCTCAGCCAGAGTCCCGACTACAATGACGAGTACAACGATTGGCTCGGCACGATTCCGCGCTACATCCGCGATCTCGTGCTGCTGCTCAAGCGGGTCTACAAGCCGGAATGGGGTGACGATTGGCGGAAGTATTTCACCGTCGACACGATCAACGGGCGTCCGGGCAACGAGCTGAAATTCATGGGTGAAAAGGCCATGACCCACTTCCTGCGCGTCGGCTTCACGCCCGACGGCGGCTGGCGCACCTTCAGCCTGCGCAAGGACTTTCACCCGGCCGTGAAGATCCAGGTCGAGGACGACATCACGGCCTCGATCGTCGTGCCCGCCCGCGGCCTGTAGGGCCTGTCCGCCACTGCGGCCGGGGGCGAGCGTTCGCTGAAGTTCGTGCACAATTGCGAGGCCGCTCTCTTCCAGCGCCCGGACGACGCGATTCATCGCGGATACGACAAGCGCACCGAACGCGATTTCTCCTGCCTCGGAAATTTTTTCTCCAACTACGAACCGCTGCGGTATGAGGAGGCCCGGGCGATTGTCGAGGACACCATCGGCTTCGACAACTTCACCGAGCCGGTGCGCCGGTTGTTCGAGGAGTTCCTCGCCGCCGAGCGTCCCGCCTTCCTGGCCTCCCCAGCCCATCCGCGACTCGTCGGCGGCAAGCCCACCAAGAATCCCCGTTACCTGCAGCGCCGGCCCGACCTCGACGATCCCCGCTCCAGCTACCTGGCGCAGGTCGGGGCGCAGCTCTACCGCCGGGTGCCGGCGGGCTCCCCCGCCCTCTTTCCCGTCGGCGCGGTCCTCGCGGGCCGCCGCCTGAATCCCCCCGAGCCGGGCGTGAAGCCGATGTGCGTCTTCAGCCCCCTGCACTACCAGGACTTGCCCGAGGCGTTCATGGATTTCATCGCCAGCCTCACCGGCAAGTCGCCGTCGACGACCGGAGCTGGCTCCGAGGGGGCGCTGACCAAGGGGCCCTTCAACGCCCTGCCGCCCATCCACGATCTCAACGCCGCCCTCGTGTCCTACGTGCTCACCGACCTGCCGGTGTTCTCGTCCGCGGCGGGTTGCCTCGGCCCGCACTGTCGGGTCGACCACGACCTCAGCCTGCTCGTCCCGGAAATCTGGGCGCGCATGACCCCGGAGGAACGCACGCCGCGCTTCCTGATCGACAACGATTATCTCGAGCGCTGCGTCGACTGGGAGCACGAGGGCCAGCCGGTGCTCGCCAGCCGCTTGGGCTGGCGGGTGACCTCGCGTTTTGTCCAGACCTTCTGTGGCCGGGTGCTGGGCAACCCCAGCACGCTCTTTGACGAGGAATTGCTGCGGCCCGAGGTGCAGGATCCCGCGGTGTTTGCGGCCGGCATGGCCAACATCGTCTCGGCCATGCGCACGGCGGCCGAAAGCTACTTTGCCGACGGTTCGGTGCAGCACGCCGTGCCGCCGCTCTACGCCCTGCTGCACCTCATGCGCGACGGAAAATGGGACGGGGCGGGCCCGTCGGCCCCCGCGTTTCGCGCCCTCTTCAGCCGCGAGCACCTGCTGGGCAGCGACTGGTATCGGGCGCGCCTCGAAGCGCAGCAGCACCGCGACATCGCTTACTGGGAGAAACGCGCCGACTACCTCGAACGTTTCCTCTCCCGGCCCAACTACACCGATCTCGCCCAGCAACTTGGGGTGGAGGGGAGGCTCGCCGCCACCCGCGCCGCCGCCGAGGCCGCCCGCGCCCCCGCCTATGTCGATGGTCTCATCGGCACCCTCGGCGTGGACCCGGCGCTGGTGCCGTAGGCAGGCTCTGCCGGCGCGGTGACTTTTGTGGGCGGGTGGATTTAATGTGGGCGGGGTGCCCCCACCCCGCAAAGCAGGGGCTGCGAGCCTGCAACCCGCGGGGTGAGGGCACCCCGCCCACATCAAGCCCAACCGGTTCTTTGAAGCTCCGATCATACCGTCTGCCACGCTCCACCACCCACTCCGGGTCGCGAAATCCACGGGAATCAATAGATCCGCGAAGCCCCAATCTCGTCATTGCCAGCGGCCGCAGCGCTCGCTTTTGTCCGCCGCGATGATCCCCCACCCACCCACCATCCGGCGGGGCACGACCGTGCTCGCCGTCATGTTTGCCGTCTCCATGCCGCTGGCGCCCGCCTGGGCCGCCCGGGCCAGACCGGTGCCCGCCAACGGCGCGCCGGCAGCCAAGACCACGCCGGCCCCCACCATCGATCCGCCGGAACCGTTTATTCCACCGGGCCTGTTTGCCCTGCCGGACGACCTCGAAGTCAGGCTCTGGGCCAAGACTCCTCAGATCCGCAACCCCACCAACCTTGACATCGACGCCCAAGGCCGGGTCTGGGTCACCGAGGCCTACAATTACCGCCGCCACATGGGCAAGGACCCCGCGGGCGATCGCGTGATGGTCCTCGCGGATACCAACGGCGACGGCGTCGCCGACCAGAGCAACGTCTTTGTGCAGGAACCCAGCCTGCTTGCCCCGCTCGGCATCGCTGTCATCGACAACCAAATCGTCGTCTCCTGCGCGCCCGATCTCATCGTCTACACCGACGTTGATCGCGACGGAAAATTCGACGCCAACGTCGACAAACGCGAAATCCTCCTCAGCGGATTCGACGGTCGCAACCATGACCACTCCCTGCATTCGGTGACGGTCGGTCCCGACGGCAAATGGTATTTCAACCAGGGCAACGCCGGCGCCTTCTTCACGGATCGTTCGGGCCGCACCTTTCGCTTCGGCAGTGCGTACGACCCGGTGAGCAGCGGCGGCGGTGTCCCGGTGGCCGGCTCCCGGCCCCCGGACTACGCCGGTGCCAAGAGCGACGACGGCCATGTCTACGTGGGCGGCACCGCGATGCGCATGAACCCTGACGGCACCAACGTCGAGCCGATCGGATTTGGCTTTCGCAACTCCTACGAGCAGTCCGTGACGTCCTTCGGCGACGTCTTCCAAAACGACAACGACGATCCCCCCGCGGCGCGCACCTCGTTCCTGATGGAATACGGCAACATGGGCTTCTTCTCGCGCGACGGGCATCGCACCTGGAGCGCCGACCGCCGGCCGGGACAGGCCACGGCCACGGCTGAATGGCGCCAGGAGGATCCGGGCACCATTCCCGCCGGCGATGTCTATGGCAACGGCGCCCCCACCGGCATCGTCACCTACGAGAGCGACGCCCTCGGCGCCAAGTGGCGCGGCGTGCTCCTGAGCGGCGAAACCTCGCGCAACACGGTGTTCGGCTACTTCCCGAAAGCCGAAGGGGCCGGGTACAAACTTGAGCGCTTCAATTTCCTCACGACCAACAAAGCGGCCGACTTCGCCGGCATCGACTCCTCGCGCGGCCGCCTGCGGCCGGACGATCTCAAGACCTGGTTCCGTCCCTCCGACGTCGCCGTAGGCACCGACGGCGCCATTTACGTGGCCGACTGGTTCGACCCGCGCACGGGGGGTCACGCCGCGCTCGACTCCAGTTTCGCCGGCGCCATCTACCGCATCACACCCAAGGGCAAAAAACTCACCGCCCCCAAGCTCGACTTCACCACCACCGCCGGCCAAATCGCGGCGCTGAAAAGTCCCGCGATCAACGTTCGCGCGGTCGCCTTCGACCGGCTCCGCACGCAGCGGTCCGCCGCAGTCGCGCCCGTGGCCGCGCTGCTCGCCGACGAGAATCCGTTCGTCCGGGCCCGGGCCGTGTTCCTGCTGCCGCAACTGGGCGCTGCGGGTGTGGCCAAAACCGAGGAGCAATTGCGCAGCCCCGATGCGATGATGCGCATCGCCGCGTTCCGCTCCCTGCGCCGCATTAATCACCGCGTGCTCGAGCATGCCCGCACCCTCGCCCACGATTCCTCGCCCGCCGTACGCCGCGAAGTGGCGCTCTCGCTGCGCGACGTGCCGTTCGACGGCGCCCGGGATCTCCTGCTCACCCTCGCCCAGGGCTACGACGGCCAGGATCGCGCCTACCTCGAGGCCTGGGGCACCGGCTGCGACGGCAAGGAGGCGCAAATGTACGCCGCCCTGGCCGCCCAGGCCCCCGGCCCGGATGCCACGCTGTGGCCCGCGAGTTATGCCAACCTGATTTGGCGTCTCACCCCCATCGGAGCCGAGGGGGCGTTTGCCGCCCGCGCCGCCGCCGCCAACCTGACAGAGAAGGACCGCATCGCCGCCGTCACCGCCCTCGGTTTCATCCCGACCGCGGCCTCCGCCCATGCCCTGCTCGACGTGGCGCAGAAGGCGACCGGCATGGTCAAGACGCAGGCGATGTGGTGGCTGATGAACTACAAGGACATTCGCTGGAAGGATGCCGGCATCGATGCCGCGTTGAAGCAACGCGGGCTCTACGATCCCGACTCGGTTTCCATCACGCCAAGCATCGTGCCCGAACCGGAGCCGTCGAAGCTGCCGTCCGCGGCGGAGATCGCCCAACTCACGGGCGACCCCATCAAAGGCGCGGCCACCGCCCAGGCCTGCCGTCTGTGTCATCGCATCGGCACCGAGGGCAACGAATACGGCCCCGGGCTCAACGGCTTCGCCCAGGCCCAGACGGCGGAGGTCGTGATCAACGCGATCATCAACCCGTCCGCGGAAATTTCCCACGGCTTTGACGGCATCATCCTCAACCTGCAGGACGGCGGCCAGATTCATGGCCTCCTCCTCAGTGCCGGGGATCCCGTCGTGATTCAATCGATGGGCGGGCTCACGCAGATGATCCCGGCCAGGAAGATCCGCGGCGGCACGCGCCAGCCCCTCGGCCGCTCGCTGATGCTGAGTGCCGAACAACTCGGCCTCTCCGCCCAGGACGTCGCCAACGTCGTGGCGTTCCTCAAGACGCAGTAGCAAACGCCGGTCTTGTTTCACACGGGAAAGGCGGGCTGCGGGGCCCGCCTTCTTCATTGTCAGCCAAGCGTCCTGTCCGTGGGAATCTGATACCAACCTCCCCTGTCATTTTGGCCTTCCATCGGCGACGCATGGGTGGGGCGGTGAGTCCCTTCGCCGCCACAAGATCGTGATGATACCCGGTCGGTGACCTCGGCGCGAAGCGGAGTCCGCGCCCGGCCAAAAATCCAACACACACCAGGCGATTGGTATCACTTGTTCACCAACCAGACCATCGGCTTGAGGATCGTGCAAAGGCTCGCGTAATCATCCGTCCACAGGGGGCTTCCATCGGATCGATCCAGACGTTGCGTGTCGCCGCGGCGATCGGTCCTGTGCGCAGGAACTCCAGGTTGCGAGGATTCCATGGGGCCATACCGAGACTCGAGACTTCACCAGCCACCCGGTCACGGGTTTCGCTGGCCTCTTCAGTCCTGTCTCGATTCTCGGTATGACCCCGTCGGCCTTCCGTGGGTAACTGTGACGACCGTCGGCATCATCAACCCTCCGTCGACGGGCAAGGCGTGGCCGGTGATAAAGGACGCGGCCTCGAAGCCGGGTGTCGTTCCTTTCGGCCGGGCGGGCTGCTCGTCCTCCCGCTCGCGGGTCGGGCGGCTTGACCTCGTGTGTTTCTCGTGTGTTTGTCCGCTCATGAAATTGAAGACGGTCAGCGTGGACTTGGAGGCGTTTCGCCTGATGCGACGGGAGAAGGGTGCCCGGGAGTCCTACGGAGACGTCGTACGGCGGATTTTCGCCGAGCGCACGGCCGGGAACTACGATCCGTCGGAGCACCTGAAGGAGTTGTTTGCCGAGTTTGGGGGTGCCGGCGTGCTGACCAAAGCTGGCCGTGCGCGAGTCTGCGCCCGCAAGTCGGCGTCGCCCCGATCGCCCCGTCCCAGTCGTGCTGTTTGACATGTCGTTTTTCATCGATCTCGAAGGAGAGATCGCGGCCGGCCAGCCCGGTCCGGCGGCGGCGTTCCTGAAGACGCACCGCGGGCAATCCAAGCAAGTGACCACCGTCACGCTGGGAGAATTCGCCATCGGCGCGACTGGGGCGAGGGCGCTCGCGAAGTTCTTTCGAGGGTATCAGCCCATGGCGCTGGGACGAGAGGATACGATTTTTTCCGGCCAGTTGCAGGCGCGACTCCCCTTCGAGATGGGCGAGAACGATCTGTGGATCGCCGGCATCGCCCTCCGGCACGGGTTGCCGTTGGTGACGCGCGATCGTGCCTTTGCGCGTATTCCCGGACTGAAGATTTTCGCCTACTGAGTCCCAGTGCGCAGGCTTTGGCCGAAAGAAACGGAAGGCTGCGAAGGGAGGCAGGTGCCCGGGGTCGGCGGGTGGGCGGGAGGGCGAGGGCCTCCGTGACGATGGCTTCTTTTGCAGGGGGATTCGTCCCCATCGCTGAACTCTAATCCCTGCCGCACGAACTCACGGATTCCCGCTGCTGACCTTGGTGCGCAATTCCTTGAGCAACCACGCCCGGGCATACGCCCACCAGCGCCGGGCGGTTGGTTCGGCAATATCGAGCACTTGGGCCACCTCCTCGTGGGTTAGGCCCACGAAGTAGCGCAATTTCACCCTCACTCACTTCGCCCGCAGGACGTCCTCGTTCAGCACCTTGCCGTCCACGCTGAAATGGCGGAAGGTCAGGGTCGCCACGCCGCCCTGGCGCGCCACCTCGCCCGCGAGAAAGCCGCCGATGACGTTGATATAAACGTGCTCCGGTTCCCGCAGATCCTTGGGCCAGCCGCCGGCATGCTGGTCCGTCGCGGCGCCGCTGGAATATTCGCGCAGGCCGGTCTTCGCATCCACCGACACGTACTGCCAATGCCGGTCGCCGCACACGACCACCATGTTCTTTTGTGAAGCACAGAAGGCGCGCAGTTCGTTGCCTTCGTGGGCGAAACCCACGTTGGCGTGATTGTCGTTCTTGTTGCCGCGGTCCGGTCCGACCAGCGGTGTCGGGCTGATGAGCACCCGGAAGGTCGCATCCGAAGCCAGCACCGTCCGCTTGAACCAGGCCTTCTGCTCCGCCCCCCAGATGGTCTTGTCGGGGCCGTCGGGCGCATCGTTCGGGCTGCGAAAATCGCGTCCCTCCGGGAGCCAGATCTGAAGGTCCTTGCCCCACCGCAGCGTGCGAAACGTCTTCTCGCCCATGCCGACCTGCTCCAGGAAGACCGCCTGGCCCTGCGCAAAGGTGAAGTCGCCCATGAACGAGGTCTTCATCGTCGGCCAGCAATCGTTCATCCACGTGTCGTGATCGTCCTTGATGAAGTAACTGGCGACCTGGCGATGGAAACGAACGTTGGTGGGCATCCCATAAACCTGCTGCCACATCCACCGCGCCAACGGCAGGCTCTTGGCCCACGAATCGTAATAAAGAATGTCGCCCGTGTGCACGAAGAAGTCCGGATCGAGCGCGCGCATGTGATCGTAGATTTTCCAACCCTCGGGCTTCAGATCGCGGTCGTAGTAATTCTGACCGGTGATGACGGTGAAGCGCACGGTCGCCGCCTGCCCGGCCGTCGGGGCGGTGCGAAAATGCCCCTCGACCGTGCTCGTCACCGGCGCACCCGCGCCGGCCCGGCCCTCGACGCGCAACTCGTAGGTCGTCGCTGGCGCGAGCTGGGCCAGGCGATATTGGCGGATGAAATCACGCGAGGTTTCCACGTCCTGCCAGGCGGTCTCCTGCCACGGCGCCTGAACGCCGGCCCGATAGCGCACCCGGGTCTGACCGGGCGAACCGGGGACCGCGCCCTGCAGCGTGTCCACCGTCGTCCCGGGGGGAAACGTCACGACCGGTTTCGCGTCGGGTCGATTCTTCCCCTTGCCCTTCTTCTGCGCCGGAAACGTAATCGTGGGCAGCGGGCCGGTCACACTCACGTGCTCCGGGCTCTGCGTGAGCCGCGTCCAGATGATGGCCGAGGTGGGGTCGACTTCACAGATCTTGATGCCGGTGGCCTGGTGCACGGCCGCGGGCGCCGCCACCATCCGGGGAGCGCCGGCCAGCGCGGTCAGCGCCAGCAAGATCGTCGCCCCCGAGGCGGAAAGACCACGCGGGCAGCCCGCGCGGTCTTGGACAAAACGCAGTTTCACGGCTCCTGGCTCGGCGGGTTTCATGGCTCGAGGTTGGCGCCCAGCGCGGCGGCGGACAAGTCGAGACTCGACGTGGGATCCAACGGCACCCCAGTGTCGCAATTCGTCGGGGGCAGAGGTTTGATCGTCAACCGACGCAGCCCTTGAGCCGGTTTCGTCAGTCCCGCCAGCGCACCCTCCCCCTTTTTCCATCCCGTTTTCAGCATGAGCCCCACTGCAATCCTGACGCTGCACGTTGTGTTGGGAGAGCTTTGCGTGGTCGGTTCCCTTTGGGTGTTCGTCGACACGCTGCACGCGACCGAGGCCAATCTGGGAAGAATCCGGGCGGTGAGCCTGACGGCGGCCATTGCCATGTGGCTCGCCTACCTGATCGCCGGATATTGGTACATCGTCTACTACGGGGCGGAGAAGGCACTCATCCTCAAGGGGCCCTGGCCCTTCGCGCATGATGTGTGCATGGAAACGAAGGAGCACCTGGTCATCATGCTGCTGCTGCTGGTCACCTACCTCCCGATTGTGGTGCGAGGGAATCTGGCATCCAACCGGGCGGCGCGGAGCCTGGCGCTCTGGACCTCGGGACTCATCTTCGTGCTGGCGCTGGTGGCCGAAGGGTTCGGGTCAATGGTGGGCATGGGCGTGAAGGTGGCGCTTCTGCCCCACTAGTCGCCCCCTCCGAACCCAGCGCCAATCTCATGGAAAGATCCGTCACCCCCCGCCGCGAAGAAGAGCTCTCCAATTTCGCGGTGTCGTTTGGAATCTCGCTGGCGGTAACCAGTATCGCCAGCGCCCTGCTCGTCGTGGCCAAGGAGCGGAGCCCCACGACCGTGCTGGCGGCGATGAAGTCGGCCACCGGTCATCACTGGGCCACCCACAGCCTGTGCGCGCTGCTGCTCTTTCTGGCGATCGGTTTCACCCTGACGCGAACGAATGGTGGTCGAGGCCCCAGGATCGCCACCGCTTGCCTCGTGCAGGTCGTGGTCGGCGGTATCGCCGTCGGCTCACTCGTGATCGGCGGGTATTATCTGCTGGCGGCTTGACGCCGGGTCGCGGCGCACGATCTGGGTTGGGGCGGGAACCAGCCTGCATCCATCCCAGTTTTCCTGGCGCGGCGGCGCGGCCGTTTCCGGGGCCCGCCGTCGCGGCGCTCCGCCCGTCTGGTCGCGTCTCACCCTCTCCGGCACTCGCCGTTTCTTCCTTCTGCCGTTTCATCTTTTCCTCTTTTCCCGTCTACCTCGCTCGCGTTCTTCCGCCGTCTGCCGCGTCTTCCCCGGCCTCCGCCTGCTGCGCTTGGGGAGCATCGCCGAGTTGATGCAACCACGGGAGCTCCCGAGCGGGGCCCGGGGCGGAACCGCGCCGCGCCCAAGGGAGCGCGGCCACTCCCGCCCTCCGCTGCGCCGGACTGCGGGCAGGCGGGCCTGCGCTCCCTTCAGTTCCACCGGCGTCAACCCAGAGATGCACCCCCCGCGACTCACGATGACAACAACAACCAAGTGACCCCAGCCTCCTTCATCGCCAAGTGGTCGAAGGCGGACCTTTCGGAACGCGCATCCTACCAGCAACACTTCCTCGACCTGTGCGCGCTCGTGGGGCACCCGACGCCCGCCGCGCTCGACGCCACCGGCGAGAGCTTCGCCTTCGAGAAGGGCGCCGCCAAACACGAGGGCGGCGACGGTTTCGCCGACGTCTGGAAACGCGGTTGCTTTGCCATCGAGTACAAGGGCAGACCCAAGAACCTCGCCCGCGCCTACGACCAGTTGCTCCAATACCGGGAGGCGCTGGAAACCCCGCCTCGATCCACCGCGCTGCTGCAAGTTGCTGGGCCAACTCTTCGCCGCGATGGCGCATGGCGGCGACTTCGGCCTCGAGACCATCCGCCACTTCAACGGCGACCTCTTCACCGCCACCCCGGTCGTCGAGCTGAACGGCGACGAGATCGAACGGCTCTTCTCCGCCGCTCAACTCGATTGGGCGACCCCACCAGCGCCGGGCGGGGCGGCACGATGCCGACCAGCCCGCCGAGTTGGGTTTCATGGGCCAATGCTTGGCCGTCGACGGCAGCCTAATCAAGTTCGGCCTGGCGATCTTCTCCCGGGCGCGCGCTGGCGGCGGCTATCGAGTGCCTTCGATAAGGGACTTGTTGCGCGACTGCACCCGGGTGATGCGCAGGGCGAGGTCATCGGTAAATGCGGGGAGGAGGATCTCGCTCTGGCCGCGGAGCCCGCGGGACTCAAGGGGCTGGGCTTGGCCGATGGCCGCGCCGTTGGCGGGGCGAAAGCTTTCAATCCGGTAGCCACCGTCCGGCACGCGCAGCAGCAGGCGAGCCCCGGTCACCTGGGCGCCGGCGCTGCGGGTGAACAGATAGACCAGAAGAAGATCGCGTTGCGGAGAGGACAGCACCACCGGGATCAGATCATCCCGACGCGGATCGGCGGCCGCCAGTTGCGCCACCGAGAACGCGGGGTCGACGCGCCAATAGTCCTGGCTCGACCACCAATCGACAAACGGACGGACAAATTCCTCCCCTGGGGCGCGATAGGCGGCATCATCAATGCCTTCACAGCCATCCCACGAATGCCAGGTGGTGTAGCCACCCGCGGCGGCCGCGAGCCACAATTGTTTGCGACGGTGGACGGGATCGTCGTTCTGGTGCCGCTTTTCCCGCCCGGTCTCATTGTTGTAAGCGGGCTTGCCGAACACCCGGATGTTGCGGGCGATGGCGAGATACCAGTCGCGCAGGTCGTAAGCCCGTTGGTTGCCGGTGCAGTGGTGCACCACGGCCAAGTCCATCCACTCGGCGTGGGGCCATAACGGATAGTCGGTGGTGCCGTCGGAGGAAATCACCGGCCGGTGCCGCGGATCGTGGGTTTTCAGAAGACGTCCGACCTCGGCCTGAAAGCCTGGATTCGCGACGTGTTCATTGTGCACCTCCCAGCAGAAGATGTTGGGGTGCCGCGCCAGGCGCTGAATCACGCGCTCGAGATACGGCCGGACGAGCGCGACCGAGGCGGGGGTGTCGGGTAGCTTGAGGATCTTGAACAGCGTCAGGTTCAGTCCAATTCCATTCGCGGCCGCGAGACGGATCCGGGCATCGACGCGATCCCAATAGGGTTCGTTGAACGTGGCATAATCCGGATTTGCGCGCGTGCCACCCCAGGGCCACGCATCGAGGCCGAGGGCATCGAAATAAGTGTTCCCCTCCAGGGCCACGCGGAGGACGTTGGCCCCGAGACTACGGGCGCGATTGAGGGTGATCTGCGGGTCCCTCGCGCTGAAGTAATGCCAGGCGGTCTTGTTGAAGAGGAAGAGATGGCGGCCATCTTCGCGGACAAAGTGGTGCGGATAGGCGGGATCGATCCGCACGAGCTGCGTCCATGGTTCGGCTGAAGCCGGAGGAGAAGCGGCGGCGCGCATATCCGCGACCAGTGCGACGGCAAGAACGGTGCAGGCGGAAAGAAATGTGGTGTTCATGGTTCGGGTAAATTCACTACGGCGAAACCGGGGAACGAGCAGCGGGAGCCAGCGACCTGGCAAGTCCGGTGGAAGACTCCGGGACCGCTCGTAAATCCGAAGTTCTGCGACCAACGCCCGACTGCTCCGGCGCGACGCCGGGGCCCGTCAGACACAGCACGGCGTCGAACCAATCGGCGGGGCGGAAAAGGGTCACCGTCGACTTCGCTCTCATCGGTTCTGGCAGCGGCACACTGCGACCGGTGATCGGATTAAACCACCGCCCGCGCAGATCGGCGGGCGCGGCGGTCAAGTCCAGCACGATCTCCGGGTTGTCAGGCAAATAGGCCACCAGCAGATCCCCCGTCGGGCTGCGCGCGGCGACCATCTTGCGCGGTTCCGTCGCGGCCTGGTTTTTCACGAGCTCCGGCGCGGGCTTGAGCCGCCACCATTCGATGCCCGCGAAAAAGTCGCGCAGGTGGGTCATCTGCCCGGCACTCGGCCAGGCAAGGGCGTTCCGCCAGTGATCGAACGCGGCGGGGTCGGCGCTGAAGCGCCAGATGCCGCCCGCGCCCGTGGGGACTTTGGGCGGCACGTCGCCGGCGCCGTAGGTGTAGCCCCGCGCGCCCGAGAGCCAGGTGATCCAATCCAGTTTGCGCACGTCCTGCTCCCGCCAACCCGGCGCGTTGTCGTGCCCATGGGCGTCGTACATCGCCTCGAGGTTGATGACCGGCTTGATCGGCGTCCGCCGCCACAGTTCCGAGGTCCACGCCCGCGACGCTTCGTACGCCCGCGTCAGATTGCCGCCGTGGTGCCCAGTCTGCAGGCCGCTGAAATCGACGTAATCCAAATCATGATACTGCTTGGCCGTCTCCAAGTGCGTGCCCGGATGCTGGGTGATCAAATGCGTAATGAGGGCCCGCAGCCGCATCCCTGCGGCGTCGTCTTGCGCATCGAATTTCTGGTCCATGCTCGGCGAAAAAACGATCAGGTGCCCGGCCAGCCGGCCCGCCAGATACCGCGCAAAGGCCGGTGGACGCTGGGGCTCGGAGAAACCCGCATGAGACTTTCCCACGCCCGTGAGCAGGACCACCAAGCCTCGATCGTTGGCGTACGCGATCTTCTCCTCCAGCTCACGCCAGTAGGGCGGATTCGGTGTGCCGTCGGACTGGAAGGGCGGGTACCCCGAGGTCGGATGGCCTGGGTTGTTCCGAATCCCCGTGGCCACAATCTGCAGGACGGAGAAACGCTGACGCGCGCGTGCATCCACATATTCCCGCCACTCTGCGGCGATGGATTTCCAGGCGACATTCCACGCGGTGTCGCCCAGCCAGAGAAACGGGGGGCCGTCCACATGAACGAGGTAGCGCCGATCCGGGCCAACCCGCAGGTCGCCGTGCTGGTAGAGTGGATTTCCGCCAGAGTAGAGCCTCACGCGGACCTCGCCTGTCCGGTCGTGCAGCCCGTGGTCGGTGGCATCGTTGCACGTCGTCCGCCAACGCCAGACTCCAGCAGAGGAGAAAGCCGCCCGAAATCGAACCCCCCGGTCGCTATCCCAGAATGCTGGCACCCGTAGGGTCGCGCCGTCCGGGCCGGTAAAGCGCACCTCGACTTCCACCGTCGCGTAAGGTTGGGGGTGAAGCTTCTGCGCCGTCAACACGCCTTCCCAGCGTTGCCATTGGACGGCAGTGGCGGCGCGATCCGCCGTCGTCGGCGCCACGTTGCAGCCGGGGAGAACGAAGCTGCACGCAAGCAGCGAAACGAGAAGAAGGGAGAGTCCACGGAAGCCCGGGACGCGCCGTTGATCGTTCGCCGTGCGTCCGGAGGTGGATGAGGCCGAAAAGACCGCCAGGGAAGAGGAGGTTGGACTCATGACATCGCGGTTCTGGTCAATCCGGTGCGACCGCCGTGCCGCCTCCGTCCGAGATACCGGATGTAGCCGACGAAAGGATGAGGCAGGCGAAAAGCGTCGATAGCAGTCTCATTGCTTGAGCTCGGGAAATGCCTCAATTGGACGAGGCTGGGAAAGCGCCAAGTTCGAAGTTGCGGTAGATGATGCCCTCGATCACCGACTGATACTTTGTCGGGACGCCCGGTGCGCAGCCGATCCAGACGCGATGATCGACGGGGGCGTAGTCGTAAGGGCCTTGGGCCTGCCAGACCTCCACGCCATCCACCACGACGCGAAAGGTTTTGTTGCGCCATTCCAGGCGCAATACATGCCAGCGGTTCGGATTCCAGTCGACGATCTTGCCGGTGGGCTCGGCGGTCCAATCCCGCGCCTTGAGATCATCTGGGTATTGGGCGACCTTGGCGGCGAGCCGTTCCGGGGTGGGTGCGGCGCACGAGATCACGCACTTGACGCCTTGAATGCGGCGATTCCGCCAGTGAAGGTTCCAGCGGAAATAGTTGCTCTTCAAATCGCGGAAATATTGGGCCGGTTCCTCGACCCCGCGACCGTCATACATGGCGAGGAAGCCGTGGTCGTTGGCGTCGGGGACCAGCGCCGCATCCATGCCGTAGACCTCAATCTGGAGGTAACCTTCGCGGACCGTGCGGGGCAGACGATAGAGGATATGGTTGGCCCCGCGGCCGGGCCGGTACCCCTCGCGAGTAAGTTTCCCGCCCACCAGTTCCCCTTTGGTTTGGCCCGTAAGCGGATCGCGGATCACGACGGTCTCGGCGGGACTCGCAACAAACGGTTCGGCGACAGCGACGGAGCCGGTGAGGAGGGCGGAGAGCCGGAGAACTCCGGCCCGCCGGCGATGGCTGAAGAAAAATAAGCCGCGTGAGAACGACCAAACAATCGAGGTGGACGACGGGGTTGGAATCATGGGGAATGGGGGGGATCACCGACAGAAGTAAACAGTCCCAGGGCACGCCAGAGTTGGCAGGATAGCTTCCGCAGTTACCTTCCGTATCTCGCACATGGTGGTGCCGGCCCGCAATCGTGGCGGAGTTCAATAGATTGAAGGAAGTTCCGCTCCCGAGCGTTCTTCATCCGGGGAGAAAGGCCAGCGCCGCTTTGAATTCTTTGGTCCCCTGACCCAACCTTTCGACCTCCGATCGAACCGCAGACGCTTCTGCTCCGGTGCGTTCACCGAAAACCACAGGGCTGACGGAGGCAGATCGGCCCGATGGGGCGGACGCCGATCCGGTATTCCGGACGGACGGCGCCGGGCGGCTCGGCCCAGCTGACCACTTCGTCCAGGCCGACGTGCTGGAGCCGGTTTGAAAACTCGCTCGTTGACAGTGTGCGGCCAGAGGTCTGGTTCTTCGCACCGTGATCGCTGCGACCGACGTTCGAATGTCCGGCCGCGCGCCGTCAATACCGTACGAATCGTGAGCGCCTCGCCTCCCATACCCTCCGACTCCTCGCCCACCACGGATCATAACCGTTGGTTCGCAGAGCACGTGGAGCCTCACGGCTCATTGCTGAAGGCCTATCTTCGCACTGCTTATCCAATGGTCCGCGATGTGGAAGATGTCGTCCAGGAATCTTACGTTCGACTTTGGAAGGCACGCGCCGCGAATCCGATCGAGTCTGCCAAGGCGTTTCTCTTCCAGGTCGCCCGGCGCCTGGCGCTGGATATCTTGCGCCGCGACCGCGCTTCGCCGATCAAAGGCATAACAGATTTGGCGGCCCGGTACGTCTTAGATGGCAAGCCCAGTGCGGCCGAAATTGCGTGCTCGCGCGAGGAGGTCGAGTTGTTGGCGCAGGCCCTCCATGCTCTTCCTCCGCGGTGCCGCGAGATCGTCGTCCTGCGTAAATTCAAATGTGTCCCGCAAAAAGAAATCGCCCGCCAACTGGGTATCTCCGAACAAACGGTCCAAGGGCAGGTGTTTCGCGGCGTGAAACGGATGACGGAGTTTCTCCGCCACCGCGGTGTCAGGTGCCACATCGATCATGAAACTGGATAGTTCATTGCAGCCGCCCAGTGGGGCGGGCGGCGCTAACAATGGGGCGGAGATTCAGGACGCCGCCGCCGCGTGGGTCGCACGCTGCGACGCTGGCCTCACCTCGAGCGAGGACGCGGAGTTAAAGGCGTGGCTAGCAGCGGATTCGCGGCACCGCACGGAGTTCGGCGAGCATCACTCGGCTTGGGCGACGCTGGATCGTCCGATGCAGGGTGGCGCGGACGAAGAGGTCCTCATGGAATTGCATCGTCTCGGCAGGCGCCAAGGCCGCCGCCGGGCTCTCTTGGCCGCGGCTTGCTGCGCGCTCTTGCTGGGAGGGGTTTCGGTTTGGACGCGTTCGAGTCAGGCGCCGCGTGGAGGGAGGGAGGCAATCGCAGCGTCGATCCAGATCATCTTGCCCGCGCGGCAAACACTTTCAGATGGCACGATCGTCGAACTCAAGGAAGGGGCCGAAATTGTCCCGGATTTCAGCGCCAAGGTTCGCCGGGTGACGCTGCGCCGGGGCGAGGCGCATTTTGAAGTTACGAAGGATGCCACGCGACCCTTCGTCGTCGAAACGAACGGGGTCGAATTCCGCGCCGTCGGCACGGCGTTTGCCGTCCAACTGGGGACCACCGCCGTAGAGCTCATCGTCACAGAAGGCCGGGTCGCCATCGCAAAATCTGCGGCGCGCGAAGTGAGTGAAGACGCGGCGGGAAAGACTGAACCGAAGGCAGAGCCAATTTTGGGTGCAGGCGAGCGGGCGATGATCAACCTCGCATCGGCGGTTGCGGACGTGGGGGCAATCGCGGCCCACGAATTATCGGAACGTCTGGCTTGGCGCGCGCCGCGCCTCGAGTTTAGCGGAACTCCGCTGTCCGATGTGGTGGCGGCGTTGAACCAGCATGCTGCCGGTCGCCGCCAGGTGCGTTTCTTGATCGAGGATCCGTCCGTTGCAGCGGTTCAAGTCAGCGGGCTGTTCCGGGCTGACAATACGTCGGCGCTCCTTGATTTGCTGGCCAGCGGCTTTGGCATCGTTGCCGAGCCCCGGGGAGAATCTGAAATCATGTTGCGCAAGGCGGCGGCGCTGCGCTAACCCGGCTGACAAAGGGGTGAAATGGCGCACCCGCGGTCGCCGCGCATCCTCGCGACGGGTTTCTGTCGGCAAACGGTGGGTTCCGGTGTCGCCGGAAAATTCTTTTAAAATCCCGTAGCAGATTTTGCGAGTTGCTTCGTCTTCACTGCGTGACCGCCCCTGTCCATGTCGCCGCGACGCGCAGATTTCCGCGCCCGGTTTGGTGTTTGCTCCTCCTCGCACTCTCGTTGCCGGGTGTCGGCTTCGCGGCTGCACCCAAGATGCAGTTCGATTTGCCGGCGGATAGCGCGGAAAGGGCGCTCAAGCGGCTTTCCCGGCAGTCAGGTGTGGAGGTGTTGTTTCCCACGGAAGCCGTGGCGGGAATTCGCACCCGCGCGGTGCATGGCGAGATGACCGCGCGCGCCGCGCTCGAGGGAATGCTTGCCGGGACGGCGCTCGTGGCCATTGAGGGGAGAACGGGATCGTTGACGGTCGAGCGAAGAACTCGGGCCAACCGTGCGGCGGGGGAGGCGCCTAAGCCCGCAAAACCTGCGACCGAGGACCGATCGCAAGGATCTTCAAAAAAAAAACTTGATCACGCATCGAAACAAGAACCCATGAAAAGAAGCAACCTCCTGACGAAATTAACGGCTGCACTTACGCTATGGACCGCTCCAGCCGACGCCCAGACGGCAACGCAGACCAATACCTCTGCGGGCAAAACCGAGGCCATCGAACTCGGCCCCTTCGTCGTGAATGTCGACAGCGATGTCGGCTACGTGGCGAATAGCTCGCTCGCCGGCAGTCGACTCAATACTCCGCTTCGGGATACCGGCGCATCGATCTCGGTGTTAACGGCGGAGTTCATTGCCGACATCGGGGCCATCGATCTGCCCGAGGCGCTCCAGTGGGCCAACAACGTGCAGTTGGACGTGGGTGAAGCCGCCTCAAGTCCCAACGACAATGGGGACCTCCTGAGTTTCCCCAGCTTTCGGGTGCGGGGCATAAGCGCGAATATCACGCGCAACTACTTCACTTGGCGCTTGTCCACGGATGCCTACAATATCGAGCGGATCGAGGAGCAACGTGGGCCTAATTCGATCCTCTTCGGCATCGGATCAGCCGGCGGCATTTTGAACACCGTGACCAAGCGGGCGAATGTGGGCCGCGACTTCCGGCACGTCTCCGTCCAAGCCGGCAGCTATGGCAGCTACCGAGGCACGGTCGACGTGAATCAACGCGGGATCAATGGCCGTCTGGCCGTGCGACTGAATGCGATCTACGGTCATGAGGGCAATTTTCGGCACCACGCCTTCAACGACACCCGACGTGTCCATCTGGCGACCACGTTCAAACTGAGCGAGAAGCTGACCTTGCGCGGCGAATATGAAAAGGGAGATGTCGATCAGGTGAACAGCCGCAACTCAAATATCGTCGACGGTCTTTCCGCGTGGGTGAGAGGCGGCTCCACTACGGTCGCCGCGCCGATCGCAGCCAACGCCACCAACAATCCGACGCTCACGGCCCTCGGACTGGAAAACTACGGCGCTAACTCCCGCCTCACCTACATTGGCAACAC
Source organism: Opitutales bacterium (assembly GCA_038249085.1). Taxonomy (GTDB): domain Bacteria; phylum Verrucomicrobiota; class Verrucomicrobiia; order Opitutales; family Opitutaceae; genus ER46. The sequence continues at coordinate 25,687 of JBBRWR010000030.1, read as the reverse complement.
CGGGCAATTGTTCGACATGAAGAACAGAAATATTTCAACGAGCGGATTGTCCACGTTTCAAGTCCTGGAAAATCCCCTTTATGCAGATCGTTCGATCAACACGGGAGGACCGGGCCAGAAGCGATTCGGCGACTTCGACACGCTTTCGCTCTTTGCGGAGCTGAAAATTGCACGGAATACGTTCCTGGAAATCGCCTATAACCATCAGAAGGATCGTTTCACGGGATATATCAATGGGCAGGGAATTACCGACTCGGTGCGGCTTCGCGCCGATCCCCATCAGTTCCTGCCCACCGGTCAGCCCAATCCCTTCGTCGGGCGGCTGATGTTCGAGGGCCCGCGCTACAATCGCTCCCTCAATGAACGCCGGTCCGACAACACCCGCCTCACGTTGTCGCACGAGCAGGATTTCGGCAAATGGGGTAACTACCGGATCGCCGCCCTCGGCGAATACGAGTGGCGGGCCACGAAGTCGAACAACCAGGTTGAAGCATGGGCTGACCGGGCGTTCGCCGGGAGCACGCAGGGGCCCGAGGCAGCACCGAATCTTGTTTATCGCCGCAACTACGTGACGGAACGCGACTGGGCCACCTATTATGTCAGCGGCCCGGCGGAAACCGGGCTGATTCAAAATCTGGTCGATCCGGTGACGGGCCGGTCACTTTCATCCACCTGGGTGAACTTTGGCGTAAATGTTAGCGACGATCCGCAGTATCAAAAGACCACACTGGTGGGCGTCCAGGCGCGCTATTTCCAAGGCCGGTTGGTCGCCGGTGCCGGTCTGCGCAGGGACTGGCTGGATCTTACCAAGCGAGTCGGTCGGCGTGCCGCCACGGCGAGCGGCGTCCCCGGCGAGTTCTCGCAATTCTACGATACCGCTACGTTTGAGAGTTACACCTCCAGCACCAGGACGATGGGACTAGTGGCCCACCTACCATGGAATATTTCGGCATTCTACAACGCCTCGAACAGTTTCGGCCTGCCCAACACCGGACTCCGCGTGTTGCCGACCTCTGGAATCCCTCCGAACCCGGAAGCGAAGGGAATGGACGCAGGGCTCTCGTTTGCCCTGTTCTCCGGTCGAGTTAATCTCCGCGTCAACCGGTTCGTGACCGACCTGAAGAAGGAAAGCGGCTTTGGGTTCGGTGGAACCGTCGACAACCCTACGGTTCTGGCGCGCACGGTCCTGGGCGTCTTGGTGAGGAACAATATTCTGACTCAGGCGCAGGCCGACGCCCGCACGCCAAATTCAAATGGCGCTCTGGGAGACAAGAAAGTTGAAGGCTATGAGGCGACGCTTACCGCCAATCTGACGAAAAACTGGCGCCTTCAGGCAAACTACTCCTTCAATAAAGGCTACGACAGCAATGTCGCTCCCGAGATCAAGGCGTGGGCGGCAGAGAATCTCCCCTACTATCGGCAGTACTCGAACCTGCTGAACACCGATGGGCAAACCGTCGGTGGGGTCGTGAATGCCTGGCAAACCGCCGTAGACAAGATTTGGGCACTCGAGGGGATTACCTTGCGTGGCAACCGTCGGCACAAAGTCAGTTTCTTTACCCGCTACAATCTGTCGTCAGGGCTGCTGAAGGGCGCGTTCGTGGGCGGTGGCTACCGGCACTTCAGCAAGAGCGAACTCGGATTAAATCCGGCCAACGCCATCACCCACGGGAATTCTTATTGGTTGTCGGATGCGATGGCAGGTTATCGGATCCAGCGAGTCCCCTTCCTCAAACGCGCAATCTCGCTCCAACTCAACGTGGCGAATGTCTGCGACTGGGAAAAGCCGATCACCACGCGCTTGAACAGCGACGGGAGCTCCAACCGTTGGAACATTCTGCCGCCACGCACCTGGCGCCTGAGCGCCAGCACCGATTTCTGAGCCTGCCTGCGGTGCTCCACTCCATCCCACAAGGCCAGACGCGGCGTGTCGAGGGGCGGATGGCGCGCGATGCGCGTTGGGCGGCCGAAGTGGGTGTGGTCTCCCGGGACGAGATCACCCGGCGGCGCCCGTGCGGCCTAGACAAGTGACCGCCGGGTGTTAATTTTTCGTTATGCAACTTCGTTCCTTCTGTTCCTTTCATCCCTTTTTGCCTGCGCTGATGGGCCTGCTCGCCAGCCTCGCCTGCGCTGCTCCGGTCAAACTGGAGCCGGCAGTGACGTTTCATCTGGGGCAGTCGCTGATGCAGATGCGATCGGCACCGGTGCAGCTTGGGGCGACGCGCGCCCTCGTCGTCGCCTACTCGGCGGATTTCGACATCGACCCGTATCACGAGATGTTTTTCTACCCGAAGGACACGCTCAAGATCGCCGTCTACGATCTGCGCGGCGAGCGCCTGTGGGTGAAGGATCTCGGTCGCGGGATGCCGCCCGGGGGGTGGTTCTGCCCCGTGTTTCCGTTCGATCTGGACGGGGACGGAGTCGATGAGATCTGGCACGTGGGCAACCGGGATGTGGATCATCCGTTCGGCATCAGCAAATACACGCTCGAGCGTCTGGACGCGCGAACCGGGAAAACGCTGGGAAGTTGGCCCTGGCCGCGCCCCGCGGTGCAACCGCTCGCGCACATGTTCCGCAACTTCATTTTCGGCGGTCGGGTGAAGGGCAAACCGGTGCTCGTGACCGCGCAGGGCACTTATGGCGTGATGAAACTGCAAGGGTGGAATCTCGACCTGTCCCGCCGCTGGGAACATGTTGTTCCGTTAGACTCGCCCGGTGCCCGCGGCAGCCACATGTGTCCGATCGTCGATTTCGACAGCGACGGGACCGAGGAAGTGCTGTGGGGCGAACGTCGCATCGAACTGGACACCGGCAGGGAGTTGTTTTGCGCCGACCGGGCCGTCTACAAAGGCCACTCCGACGTGATCCAGCCATTCCTCGAGGAGCGGACCGGCCAGTGGCGTTTCTTCACCTGCCGCGAGAGCGATCTTGCCGCGCAGCCGCGAATCGTGGTCTTCGACCACCGCGGTGAACGACAGTGGGGCGCACTCGAGTTCGGGCACATCGACATGGGCTGGGTGGCGCATCTCCACAATACGCGGGACTTCGTTGCGATGGGCATTCGTATCGGCCAGAAAATGCTAGGGCCGACCGGCCGCTTTCGGACCAAGACCGAAGAATTCGTTTTCAACGCAGTAACGGGCGAACCCATGGAGTTGCCCTTCAAAGTCTACCAGACGTTGCCGGTCGATCTCAACGGCGACGGTGTTCACGAACTGGTCTACGGCCGTGCCGGTGGCAGCGGCGACGTGATCGACGGGCAAGGTCGGCGCCTCGGTAACGTCGGTGGCACGGTCTCTTTTGCCGCGAAGCTGCTTGAGGCTCCGGGTGAGCACTTGGTCGTCTTCACCAAATCGGGCACCGTCCAAATCTGGCGCGATACGAATGCCCACGACAGCTCAGAAGCGCTGCGCCGATACGCACACCCTTTCTACCGGGCGAACGTTTCCCTCACCGCCACCGCGAGCAATCACATCAATCTCGGTGGGCTATGAGTGATTAGCCGTATGCTGCACCCGGGGCAGCCAGCATTCGCGCATGAAGGTCCTTGCGATGACAACCGCGAAGGTAAACAGCGCGGCGCGGACGACGAACTCGGTGCCGCGTTCCTCGTCTTTCAGGTGAACTTTCAGGAATTCTCCTCTTCTTTCCTTCCCGGCGCGACCGCGCTCCCGGATTCGCCGTCATCCGCGCAGGCTGCCGTGCGCCCGGCTTGTGCTTCAAGTTGGCCCGACGACCCGCGCTCCGGGAGCATCCGCGGGCCGACCCGCCGCGAATGGATCCTTCGCCTGCTGGCAGGCGGCGGGCTCTGTGCGGTTCGTCCCGAACTGGCAGCGGGCGGGAGCAAATCACCGGCGAGGAGATGGCGGGTCGGCCATCATTTTGGGAATTGGGATCATGCCTGGAATCGCGGTGAGTTTCTGGAGCGGCGGCTGCAGTTGACCCAGGATACCGGATCACGTGGGTTTCGAGGCCAAGCCGGACGAAATCGGCCGGCCCGCGGAAGAAGGTACGCGCCTCCTGCGCGCGTCTCGGCCTCGCATGCGCTGCGATTGGCGGGGGTCTAAGCGAGGGCATCGACTACGCCAGCGCCGCCGGAGCGAAGATCGTGCGCGCCAGCGTGCCGCGGGATGACTGCCGACGCTGGGTCGAGCTGGCCGGCGAACGCGGCCTCATTCTCGTGATCCAACCCCATGTCTCCCGACCGGGCGCCGCTGACGCCGTGGAGACCCGCGAGGAGCTGCTGCGCTATCTCGACGTCCGCCCCGGAGTGTTCGCCTGCCCGGACACCGGTCACCTGGCGTTGGGTGGCTTCGATCCGGTCCAGACGATTCGAGATTTGGGCGAGCGTTGCCGCTACGTGCACCTCAAGGATATCCGGCCGGAACACGTGGGCAAAAACACGAACCCGGCGAAAAGTTCTGCGAGCTGGGCACCGGGGTACTCGACCTTCCGGCCGTCATTCGCGCCCTGGAGGACATCCATTACGAGGGATGGATCATGGTTGAACGCGACAGTCGGGAGCGGGACTATGTGGCCAGCGCAAAAAACATGCGCGCAACGCTGCGCCGATTAGGCCACTGACGCTCGCACCACTCAGGCGTTTTCCTCTTCCCTCGATTTCCGCCAAATACGGCTCCGCGAACAAACCCGAGGACCCGCATTTAGATTTTCAATGTGCTTCCGATTAGAACGAATAGTTGGCGGTCACGCGCCAGAGTCGCGGCTGGGGATATACGACATCCCGGATCGTTCCGTTTGAGTTCCGTCTGGTGATGATGTAGTCGGTATTGTTCAACACATTTTTGACGTTCAATTGGAACGACAGCCGTTGCAGGCCCCAGAACTTCTGAAAGGTATATCCAAGAAAACCATCCAGATTGGCCTTAGGGTCTCCGATCAAGCGGATGATATTTCCGCTGGTGTCGGTGCCGAACCCGAGATCCGTCGCCCCGGCGTACCTGACTGCGCCGCCGATATTCAGGCCTTTCACGGCCCCATCGAGGAAGGTATACCGGGTGAGAAGGTTCGCCTTGTGGCGCACATTCTTTGGCAAGGTCACCCCGTCGGGCGAGGTGCTGGTCGCCAGTAGATCTTTGTAGTCTGAGATATACTGGGCGATGGTGGTGGAGTTGCTGGCGGACAGCGGTAGATTGGCCCATGCTGGGTTTTCATAGAATGAAAGCCCGCCAAACCCGCCCAGCCGCCTGTTGGGATCGGTCAGAAACTCCTTCTGATCAGGGAAGGAATTCGTGGTATAACCGTCGGTGAAGGCGTAGCGAGCGGTCAGCCGCCAATTGCGGGTGATGTTGGCGGTGACCGAGAATTCGTAACCCTCGACATGCTGGTCAGAGACGCCGCCGGTTCCGTCGATGAACATCGCATCGGACTGCGCCTGGGTGAGCACGTCGGCCGAAACCAAGGCACCGCGCAAGGCGTTGTTATAATTGGTCAATCGCAGGCCCGCAACATACACATTCTTGGAATCCGTTTCGAAACGGCTGATCCGGCCCGAAATCTTCCCATCCCACAGGGTGTAGCCAAGACCAAAGTCACGACCCTTGCCGCTGGTGGGGGCGCCGGCGCTGAAGTTCGGATATTCTTTGCGCGAATCGGCCGGCAGTCCGAAATTGTCCGACTGGTTATACATCAACCGTAGTTGCTTGCTGATATGGAAGACCACGCCGGCCGTTTTGGTGCGGCCGACGTATTGAGTTTCCGCCAGAGTGGACGGATCCTGGATGCGCTCGTTGGTGACCGGGGCCCGGAGCGATCCCCCGCTGATCGAATCGTTGACCAGTTTGTCATAGCGATAGCCCAATCCGAATACGATTCGATTATCGAGATAGCGCGCCTGCAGGCCGATCAAGCCCGTGTGATAGGACTTTTCGTTGGTCTGGGGAACGGCCTGATTGGTCCAAGTGGTGTAGCCCGTCTGTCCGCTGCTGAGCTGGACGCCACTGAGCAGGCCATCGGTGGCGGGACTGGAAGCGTAATAGGACTCCCAGTCCCCTTCCGTGGTGACGTAGTGCCGGCGATAGACGGTGTTGTTGGCGTTTTCCGGACTAGAGTTGAACAGTCCCACGCCATTGGCATCGACCCAGGTTTCCCGGCGCTGAACGTTAAAAACTTCTTCGTCATCCTTCTCCGCCATCAGGGCCAGGCGATAATTCCCGAACTTCCCCAGATCCTTTTCATGGGAAAGGGTGGCACGGTAGCTAGAATAGTCCGTAGTTCGGTCAAACTGCCGCCACTGGCCTTCAAAATACAACTGGCCCGCATACGGGTTCACCGTCACTTTGTCGCTGTAGTAGGCATTGGGCGATCCTTTCAGGTTTTCCATGATAAACCCGTTGCCGGAAGTGCGGCTGTCGTTGTGGCCGAAACTCAACTCCAAATAAGTCTGGGGGTTGATCTTGAGCTCCATCGTCGCGCCCAGCGCCCTATAGTCCACCGATAGTAGTTGTCCGGGACCACCCGCATTGACCCGACGGTCCCAAAGTTCCGGCGAGTTGTTTTCGTAGAGCGGGAGACCGTTGCCTGTGCTCTGATGCAAACTGCGAAAGTTGACAGCGGTGCCATTGTTGTCGACATAAGTGCCCCGCTGGCCGGTGCCCAATGACTGGAGGCCGTAGGAGGTCAGGGTTACGCCCGGATTCGCAAAGTCGTTGAACGTATAACGCGGTACCGGCGCATTTAGCCAGTTGCTCACCCCATCGGTCTGGGTGCGGTTGTTCTGCACGACAGCGTCCGTATGACCCCATTCAGCCTCGCCGGTGACCCGAATACGGTCCGTCAATTTAGCGGTCGCCGCCAGGGAGAGTCCGTCAAATTTGCGGCCGGCGTGATAGGCCACCGGGTCGTCGAGGTCGCTTTTGGCCGCATTGACCCGCAGGGCCACCCGATCATTTATAGGTTGATTCAGGTCCAGCGTCGCCCGCAAGCCGCCTTCCACGTTATAAGCGAACGACCCGGAGCGGAACGTCCGGCCGAGCTGAGCCCGCTTGGTATTGATGTTGACAATACCGGAGGCCGAACCGATGCCAAACAGGATGCTGTTGGGCCCCCGGTTTTCCTCCAGCCGCTCGACGTTAAAGAGATCGGCGCCATAGGAGATCGGCAGGTAGTTGCGGGTGCGCGTGGCCTCCAAGCCGCGGATGTTAATGCGGTTGGCGCCAGCCCCGAATTGTTCGTTGTCACTCGTCATGCCCACGCCGACATCCACGTCCGAGTTAGTCGCGAACTCGATCGCCTCATCCAAGGAGGTGGCGCCAATGTCTCGCAACAGTTCCGGGGTCAGTACATCGATTGCCGAAGCCGTATCGATCAGATCCGTCTTCAAGCGACTGCCAGCCAAAGTAGAGTTGGCGGCATACCCGGTGTCTTCCTCTGCGTTAACGACAAAAGGACTGAGTTCGACGACCGGACTGGTGGCGGCGGAGGAAGTCGCGCCGGTGGTCTGGGCCGCCCCGGAGGAGCCGCCGATCAGGCCGGCGGCGAGGAGGAACAAGCTGAAGAAGTGACGGTTTGGCATGAGCTTTGGGCCGAGGGGGAATCGGCGGTTGAGGGGATGCCCCATTCCTAGGCTCCGACCAAACACCTGTCACCTGATCCTTGGTATCATCCTGGTGATACTTTTGGATCATCGCCAAGGCGGCGCGAGCGCGCTAGCCTTGCCGCCACTCCAACCTACCGCCGGTGGTCCGATCCAATCCGTCCTCGCCCACCGCCGACCAACCCGCCCGCCATCCGCCGCCACCACTTGCTGCTTCGAAGCCGTCCTCCCGTTTCCCCTAGTAGCATGGTTTCACTGTTCTGATGCCCCTGCGTCGTCCGCATTTTCTCCTGTTCCTGGTGGCCTGTCTCCCCAGTGCGCCCGCCGGCCATTCCGCCGCCGCACCTTCGCCGTCGGCCCCGTCCGTCAACACAACCGGGCAATTGCTCACCACCGCCCGGGAGATCCGGGCCCTACCACCGGCGGAGGCGGGCCGACGGATTCCCGTGAAGATCCGGGCTATCGTCACCGGCTTCCGTTCGGCGACCGAATTCGGTTATCACGTGGTCGACGATACCGGACCGATCTTCGTGACCCCCGATTCCTCGTCGTTGGAGGAAAGGCCCGCCCTGGTGCTCGGTCAGGTCATAGCCATTGAAGGGGTGAGCGATCCCGGCAAATACGCCCCGCAAGTACGCGAGTTCAGACGGACCGTCGTCGGGCACTTCTCGCTGCCGCCGCCCCCGCGGCTCACCTACGAACAAATGGCGTCCGGCCGGGAAGACTGCCAGCGCGCCGAGATCGAAGGGATCGTACGCAGCGTTTCACAAGACGGGCTGGCTTTGGCGATGGGCGAAGGCATAGTGGACGTCAGCTGTCCGGTGCCGATGACCGGCAACCTACAGCATCTGGTGGATGCGCGGGTGCGGTTGCAGGGCGTGGTTAGCGGGCGCTTCAACCAGAAACGGCAATGGGTCGCCGTCCGTTTCACCGTATCGACTCCGGAAGGCATCATCGTGGAAAAGCCCGCGCGCGCCGATCCCTTTGCCGCGCCAGCGCACTCCATCGGCGAATTGCTCCAATGGGAACTCAATCAGTCCGGCCGGCACCGCGTGAAAGTCGGCGGGGTCGTCACCCACTTCCAGCCGGGCGAGGCCCTCTTCATCCGGGAGGGCGCGACCGGGCTGCAGATCCACACCACCGAAACGCAGGCACTCGCCTCCGGCGATCAGGTCGAGGTCCTCGGGTTTCCCGCTCTCGGCACCTATAGCGCCATACTGGAAGACGCCGTGTTCCGGCGCACCGGACGGGTTGACGACCCCCGGCCCGTCAACGCCACTCCGGAGCAGATGCTGCGGGGCGAATGGGACGCCAGCCTCGTCGCGGTGCGCGGAGTGTTGTTGGAATCAATTCGGCAACACGGGGCGCAGTCGCTCGTGATGCAGGCGGGCGACATCATCTTTCACGCCCGGCTCGGGGCCACCGGATCGGAAGCGCCTGAGCTGCCTGCTGCCGGCAGCCTGCTCGAACTCACCGGCATCTGCGTGGTCGCCGAGACCACGGTGGTCGGCGCGAGGTTGAGCCCGAGCATGTTTGCGGTGCTGCTGCGCTCTGCCGCGGACATCCGGATCGTGCAGGCGCCCTCGTGGTGGACCGCCCGCCGTCTGGGCCCGGCGTTGGGCATCCTGACTTGTGTCGCCCTCGGCATCCTCAGTTGGGTCTGGCTTCTCCGCCGCCAGGTACGAACGCAGACGGCCAAGCTCACGGAGCAAACCCAGCGCGAGGCCATTCTCGAGGAGCGCACGCGCATCGCCCAAGAACTGCACGACACGCTGGATCAGGAATTGACGGGCATCTCCCTCCAATTGAATGCCGCGGTCTCCAAACTGAAGGACGATCCGATGGGCCGCAGGCTGGAACTCGTCCATCGCCTGCTCCAGCGCAGTCAGTCCGAGGTCCGCCGCTCGGTGTGGGATTTGCGCCGCGCCGCTTTGGAGTCGGACGGGCTCGCCGCCGTGCTGAAGGATACCGCGACCCAACTCCGCAACGGCTCGACCGCGACCCTCGAGGTCTCCGTCCACGGCAGCGCGCGTTCGCTGCCGGCCCTGGTCGGGCACCACCTCCTGCGCATCGCCGCCGAGGCGATGACGAACGCCTTCAAGCACGCGTGCGCCGGACGCATTCACGTCGAACTCTACTACGAACCCGGCGCGGCGCGCCTCTGCGTGACGGACGACGGTCGGGGCTTCGATGCCACCGTGGTTCCCGGTCACGCGACCGGGCATTTCGGACTCATCGGCATGCGGGAGCGCACTCGGAAGATCGGGGGCACACTGACCCTCGAGAGCCGCCCCAGCCACGGCACCCGCATCGAGATCCGCGTGCCGGAAACCCAAAACAACGGGCGCGCCCATCCGGCGAGGAAACCCGCCCCCGTGCGAACACCATGACCGCAATGCCCCCAGACACCCGTATCCGCATTCTGGTGGTCGATGATCACTTTGTGGTGCGCATGGGGCTGGTCGCCTCGATCAACTCGGAAGATGACATGGTGGTGGTGGCCGAGGCCAGCGACGGTCACCAGGCGCTGGAGCAGTACCGCCTGCATCGCCCCGACGTTGTCGTAATGGACTTGCGCATGCCCGACCTCGACGGCGTGGCGGCCACGAGTTTGCTGGGGCGTGAAGACCCGCCGGCCCGCGTGATCATCTTCTCGAGTTTCGACGGCGATGAAAATGTGCGCCGCGCCCTGGAGGCGGGCGCCCACGCCTATGTGATCAAGTCGGCCCCGCAGGAGGAGTTGATCACTGCGATTCGTTCGGTGCACGCGGGGAAATTCTACCTTCCGCCCGCGCTGGCGGCCGACCTCGCCCAGCATATGTCGCGACCGGGGTTGAACGAAGACGAACTGGAAGTGCTGCAACGCATCGCCGGCGGCCGGAGCAACAAGGAAATCGCCGATGTCCTGAACGTTTCCGAGATCACCGTGAAGCGCCGCGTGGGGCACATCCTCCAGAAATTGGGCGCCTCCGACCGCACCCAGGCGGCGACCCTCGCGATTCAACGCGGCATCATCCAGCTTTAGGGGATCCCCCACCCCGCGATAGGTCGCCTCCGCCGCGCCCACCTGGATGTCACCGCCAACCGGCAGCTGCGCCCTGAACACGATGGGGGGACGATGTTCCTATGGCGGGGGGATCCTTAATCCAACGTGGAACCTGCCCCGCCCGAAGACCAGTGCCGCGGCGGAGAATTCCTTGTGATCTACGGAATCGCTACCTCGAGGCCGGTCTCGGCAACGGATAACGCCGCTGCACGATCAACGGTCCCTCCCAACCATAACCCTGGTTGATCGCCAGCGTGGGAAAGGCCCGCATGGCCTCCGGCTTCCAACCCCCGGCCCCCCACGGTCCCCCACCGTGCCAGCTTCCGTCGGACCGCAACGCCCCGGCAGGCGTGCCGTCGCCCGAGTCGTTCCCGTTCCAGACCGTCGCCGGTCTGAAGTGAGCCAGGAAGGCGGCGGCGTACCATGCCTTCGGGTTGCTCGCCGCCGGAGGAAGCGAGAAGCCCGGCACCGCGCCCGCCCCCGAGCGTAAATCGTGCCTCGTGGCCACCTGCCATTCCGCGAGCGTCATGCCGTTCAGCGCCCCGGTCGGCGCTTCGCCGTACCAGTTCCAGTCCATGAGGGTGAGGGCATCCGGGCCCGTGCTCCACGATTCGAACCAGCTCCCCTCGTGCGTCAGGAGAAAGAGATTCCGCGTCACCGTCCAGCGCCGGGCCTCGTAGTGGAAACCCAATTGCGTGTCTTTGCTGGAAAGCAGCAACACCCGGTTTCCCGGCGCCGTATGCATGACCGTGTTGTGCTCGAACCACGTATCGTCGGTGGAACATTCCACACTGTTCGAGTTGGAGCCGCTGCGCCAAATCAGGTTGCCGCTGACCTGGGTGTAGCGCTTCAGCCCGCCGTGTTTCAGACCCACCCGGGCCGCACCGGTGATCATGTTGCCCATGATCCAAAGGTGGTGGCCCAGATGGCCGCCCTCGATCCCCGCCGTCCCCTGGCCGGCATGACGCTGGCTCAGGCCCGGGATCGCCCCCGCCTGCATCTGCACACGATTCCCGATGATCTTGAAATCGTCAGTGACCGGCTCCTTGCGCTCCTCGCCGCCGATGGCGACGTCGATGCCGCTTTCGGCGCCACGGTTGCCGACGATCAGGTTGTCGACGATCCAGTGGGACGAACCGACAGAGGCCGGCGGCGTCGCCTGGCCACTATGCAGGGTGATCAGGTCGTTGGCGGCGCAATCATACACCAGGTTCTGCACAATCGCACATCGGGTCGTGCCGTTGCTGAAGCGGATGACGTTGGAGGCGCCACCGTTGCCGTGGGCCACGTTGTTGAACACGACGATGTCGCTGGCCGCCGCGCTCCCGACAATCTTTCCGGTATCCAGATCACGGACCATCAGCCATTGGGCGCCCCGTCCGTCGATCTGGACGGTCGCGGAGTTCGCCGGTTTGAAGTCGGCGGAGGCGACGTCGGCCCCCAGGTGCGGGCGGAGATCGTTGAACGGATCGCCATCGCCGTTGCTATGCCCCGGGCCGTAGGCGCCAAACACGATGCGTGCGCCGGACTTTCCCCGGCAGCCACCCAGCGTCAGGGTGCCGGGAAAGCTCTGGCCGCGCTTGAAGAGGACGTAGGTGCCCGGAGCGAAGGTGGTCGCCTGCCGGTTGACCGCCGCGAGGGACTGCCAGGCGGTCGCCGGCGACTGGCCCTCGCTGGCATCATCGCCGGTGGCGGCGTCAACGTAGCGCCGCAGGTTCGCGGGTACTCCGTCGGTGACCGCGGGGTCGTCGGTGGGGTCGGCCCCTTCGGCGTAGTTGAACACCTGCGCGTCGAGGGGGCCGGGCAACAGGGCCAGGACAAACGCCCCGAGGACGGACCAGCGCCCGCGCCGCGCCGCGAGCGTGGGACGGGCCGGCAACTCACTGCCGCGGGTTGCGGACGTCGCACCGCGGCCGGGAGTTGCCAGCCCTCCCTCAATACGGGTGCGCCGGCGATCATCACTGGAGGGGTAAGTGAACACGATCGGAGGGCCCCTATTCCTTGGGCCATTTGAGCGAGGGTGGCGGCAGGAAATCGCTTTCCCGCACCATCCACTTGCCCAGTTCGGAGCGGAGTTTGGTTTCAATGTCGCGCGTCGCCGCCTGCCCGGCGAGATTGACCAGTTCATACGGGTCCGCCTCGAGATCGTAGAGTTGAACGACCGGACGCGGCACGGCAAAGAGCAGCCGCTCGTGCAGTGGTGAAAGCGATTTTTCGCGATGCGCCCGGACGAGTGCCCCCCAGGCCGCCGTGCCCGGCATGTCGACCGGAGTATAGGCGCGATCGGGCAGCGCGTGGTAGATGAAGTGGTATCGCTTCGTCGTGATCGAACGGGAGAGGTCGAGGCCATCCGTCCGCGTGATCGGCCCATAATGCCAGCCGCGCTCCGCATAGACAAACTCGCGACCGGCAAACGCCTGCCCTTTGAGCGCCGGCAGGAAACTGACACTGGTCATCGCCGCCGGCGCCGGCAAACCCAGCGCCGCCAACACGGTGCCGCCGAGGTCCTCGCCGCTCACGAGCGCATCGGACTGCGACCCTGGCTTGACGACGCCGGGCCAGCGCACGATCAGCGGCACATGGGTGCCACGCTCGTGCAACGTGCCCTTGCCCCGCAGGAGCGACTCGCCGTTGTCCCCCATAAAAATCACCATGGTGTTGGCCGCGAGGCCGCGCTCCTCCAGCACCGTCATCACCGCGCCGAAGCCCTGGTCGAGATCATAGACGACATGCAGGAAATCGGCATAGTCCGCCCGCACCTCCGGCAAATCCGGAAAATCCGGCGGCAGCTTCAGCCGCGCGGGATCGAAGGTCACGCTCGGCGTCACGCCTTTCCACGCGCGGTGGGGCTGGTTGAAGCCGAAGTAGAGGAAGAACGGTTTCCCGGCCGGCACCTTGTCCAGCGCCTCGGCGAACACCTGCGGCACCCGGGCGAGTTCGGCCGCCGACTTGGTCGACAGAATCCGAACATGATCAAAGCGCCGGTCGAGGTACTTCAGCCCGGCCTCCTGCAGCGCCTCCGCCACATAGCCGTCTTTCTCGATTTTCGCGCCGTCGAGGTGGTGATGCCGTCCGTCGATCCCGGCCCAATAACCGTGGGCCCGCATCACATCGGTGAAGAACACGGTGTCCGCGGGTGCCGGCTGCGTGAAGCGCGTGACGCGGAGCGCCACTGGAGATCGGCCGGCGAACATCGAGATCCGCGACGGCGCACATTGCGGCGCCGTGGTGTAGGCCCGGTTGAAGCGCATGCCCTGGGCCGCGAACGCGTCGAGGTTGGGCGTGATTGCGTTGGGACTGCCGTAGCAGCCGAGATGCGGCACACTGTGATCATCCGACAGGATGAGCAGGATGTTCGGCCGGGTCGCCGTGGCGCCGAGCGCGAGGAGTGGTGTCAGGCAAACGGCGAAGCTCAGCGCGGCGATTCGAGGTTTCATATCGATTGGCAAAGTGGGTGATCCGGAGGCGGGCGCGGGCCTGGGGCGCTCAGCGCTTCCTTTCGTCGCGGCGGCGTTTGGCTTCTTCGTTCGGCACGAGGCCGACCTCGTCCGACCAGCGTTGATACAGCGTCTTCATCGCCCGCACCCGCTCCGGCTGGTCCGCCGCCCGGTCGTGCAATTCCGTGCGGTCCGCCGCGAGGTCATACAATTCCCAGCCCTGACGCGCGCTCTGCGTCGCCACCAATTTCCAGTCCCCCACCCGCACGGCCTGGTTACCATTGTGTTCCCAATACAATGCCCCGGCTTCATCCCGCGGCTCGCCGCGAAACACCGGCGCAAAGCTGCGGCCATCCAGCGGAGTAATCGCCTGACCGGCCTGCGTCGCCGGATACGCCGCACCCGTGACTTCGAGCACGGTCGCCATGATGTCCATCACCTGCCCGGCTTGGCGGTCGATCCGGCCCGGCGCCTTGATCCCCCGGGGCCAGGCACAAATGAGCGGGGTGGCGATGCCGCCCTCGTGGACGAATTGTTTGAATTTCCGGAAGGGGGTATCCGAAACATTGGCCCACGGCGGGCCATAGCCCCAATAACCGCCCCTCGGTCCCGGCGGCACGTCGGGATCGGAGCCGGCCGTGTTGCGCTGCGGATCGAGATGGCAGCCCCCGTTGTCGGACAGGAACATCACCAGCGTATTTTCCCGCTGCCCCAGGCGCTCCAACCGCGCGATCACCCGGCCGATGCCCTGATCCATCCGATCAATCATGGCCGCATACACCGCCATGCGCAGATCCCAGAGGTCGCGCTCGGCCGCGGGCACATTGTCCCACGCCGGCACGGACCCATCCCGCGGTGAGAGCGCCCATTGGGGATCAATCACGCCAAGTTCGAGCTGCCGGCGATAACGTGTCGCCCGCACCGCATCCCAACCGATGCGGTACTGGCCGCGGTATTTCGCAATGTCCTCCGGCCGCGCGTGCAGGGGCCAATGCGGCGCGGTGTAGGCCAGGTACAGCAGAAACGGCTTGCCGGCGTGGGCCGCGCCCTCGATGAATTCGATCGATCGATCCGTGATCGCGTCGGTGAGGTAATAGTCGCGATCTTTAGGGTCCGGCCGCCAGAGCCGATCGTCGAGGGCCATTTGAAACGCACCGCCGGGCAGGACCTCCCAGTAGCTGCCGGCGCCCTGCAACAGGCCAAAATAATGATCGAAGCCGCGATCGACCGGCCACTGGCCCGGTGCGTGGCCGAGGTGCCATTTGCCCGCCATGAGCGTGGTGTAGCCGGCCGGCCGCAGCACCTCGGCTAGGGTGACGCAACGGCGATTCAAATGCCCGAGGTAAGCGGGCAGGCCGAGATCTTCCGTGATCCAAGCCATGCCGGCGCGGGCCGGATGAAGGCCCGTCAGCAGCGACGCGCGGGTCGGATTACAACGGGCGCCATTGTAGAATTGCGTGAAACGAATGCCCTCCGCCGCGAGGCGATCAATCGCGGGGGTCCGGATTTCGGAGCCGAAGCAGCCGACGTCGGAGAACCCCAGGTCGTCGGCCAGGATCACGACGATGTTCGGCGGAGCGGCCGCGGATGCGCCTGCCGCCGCGACGACGAACACGCAGCTTGAGAACCAGGGTTGGAGTTTAGACGCTTGCATGGGAATGTCGCTTTGAATCGGTCGGGGACCGCACCACGATCACAGTCGCGACGCTCACCGCAGGGCGCCGCACCCGGTCCGCCCACAGGTTTGTCCACCCTCCCCTGGCACGGCAATGATCCATTAGTATCATTGAAATGATACCGACGATCACGTGACAGCCGATCGGCGGCGCAGTAGGAACTTGACCGTCCTTCGTCGCCGGGCGCGAAACGGCCCCCTTCTCATGAAAAACCACCGCGTCTTCCGCTCATTCCTCGTCGCCAGCATCGGGTGGTTCCAGGCCGGCGCGTGGGCCGCGACCACCGCGGTCGCACCGGCCCGGCCGGGCCCACCACGCAACATCGTCCTGTTTCTGGTCGACGACATGGGCCGGGACGCGGGCTGCTACGGCAACCGCGTCATCCAGACCCCGCACCTGGATGCGCTCGCGCGCGTCGGCACGCTTTTCTCGGACGCGTTTTGCACCACCTCGAGTTGCAGTCCCAGTCGCGCGGTAATCCTGACCGGCCTGCACAACCACGCCAACGGCCAGTATGGGTTGGCCCACGGCGAGCATAACTTCTACTCCCGGCCCGAGGTGAAGACCCTGCCGCTGCTTATGCGCGCGGCGGGCTATCGCACGGCGCGCTTCGGACGCTCCGTGCATGTCCGGCCCTACGAACTCTATGAATTTGACGTCACCGAGCCGGCGACGGACCAAGCGCTCACGCTCGATCGGCGCCTGTATGGGCGCGACATTGTGCGCTGCGTCGACGACGCCGGCCGGTTCATCGCCGCCGCGGATGCCCGGCCGTTTTTCGTGATGGTGGCAACCTGCGATGCCCACCGTTTTGGCACGCGCTTCGAGGATTTGCCGGAGAAGCCCAACACGT
Source organism: Opitutales bacterium (assembly GCA_038249085.1). Taxonomy (GTDB): domain Bacteria; phylum Verrucomicrobiota; class Verrucomicrobiia; order Opitutales; family Opitutaceae; genus ER46. Next base: position 9,120 of record JBBRWR010000030.1, on the reverse strand, counting down.
TTGCCAACGACCACCGTTACCAGGGCGTCGAGGAGGTGTTCTACGCGCCGGAGCAGGTGCTGGTACCCTCCTATCTGAGCGACACCCCCGGGACCCGCGCGGAGCTGGCCCAATATTACCAAAGCGTCTCCCGCCTCGACCAGGGGCTGGGCCGACTGGTGGCCGTGTTGAAACAAACGGGGCACTGGGACGACACGCTGGTCATCTTCATGGCCGACAACGGCGCGCCCTTTCCCGGGGCCAAGACCAACGTCTATGAACCCGGCTTGCGCCTTCCCTGCGTGATCCGCGATCCGCGCACCCTGTCCGCCGGTGTGGTCAGCGATGCCATGGTGAGTTGGGTGGATATCGCGCCGACGATTCTCGACTATGCCGGGGCCTGGTCGCCCGAGATCAAGATGCATGGCCGCTCCATCCTGCCCGTGCTCGGCCGCACCCACGCTCCGGATTGGAGCGAAATCTACGCCTCGCACACGTTTCACGAGGTGACGATGTATTATCCGATGCGCGTCGTGCGCGATCGACGTTACAAGCTCATTTGGAATGTGGCGCACGAACTTGAATATCCGCTGGCCTCCGATCTGTGGAGTTCCGCCACGTGGCAATCCGTCGCCCGTCCGGAGTCCGGGGGGCGCCTGGGCCAACGGACCGTGCAGAGTTACCTGCACCGGCCGCGTTTCGAGCTGTATGACCTGCAGACGGACCCGGCTGAAACCCGCAACCTGGCCGGGGACCCTGAACACCGCGCGTTGCTCGATCAGATGATTGCGAGGTTGAAGACCTTCCAGCGCCAGACGCGCGACCCCTGGCTGGTGAAATGGACGCACGAGTGACCCCCGGGCGCGAAGCTGGGCGACCCTACGGCGTCCGATATCGCACCACCAGCGCTGGGCCGGGCTTGAGGATCTCGATGCCGTGCTCGGGGGTGTCGGACAGGACCTCGACGGTGTTGTCCCCCGCCCGCAGCAGCGCCGGCTCGACCGGAAAGATCGTATATTGCGTGCGGTGGTCGTGGCCCTCGGCCACCGGAAAGTGCCGGCCGTTCAGCTTGAAATACTCCTTCACCTCTCCGGCGCCACCCGCCCACGCGGTCGTATGCAACTCGGCCCGCTCGATGCGCGCCGGGTCCATCGGCAGCGGGATGACGGCGCTCTTCGGTTTGTTGGCGCGCGACCAGAAGCGCGGCGGCAATTCTTTCAGGCCAAACACTCCCACCGTCACGCCCGGGCGCGCCGCAATTTCGAGCCCCGCCACCACCGGCGGGCGGTACACGTACTCGGGCGCCGTCTTGAAGCGCACCACCGCCCGCACGGCGACATCGCCCTGCGCCGGCAGCATCGACGTGTCCCATTTCAGCCGGAACGGAGCCTCCGAGATCGTGCCGAGGTGCCCGCGGACCTCGCGCTGGCGGGTGAAGCCATGCCATTCCCGCCCGCCGCCGGCCCCGCATTCGTCAAAGCCCTCGTAGCACCCGTAGAACTCCACCGCGGCGATGTCGGCCGCGGCGACCTCCGCGCCGGCGAGGCTGAGTTCGATCGCCTCACCGACTTGCCGCGCCTCCACCCGGGCGGCGAAGTCCGCGCGCCCCGCCCCGGCGAGTTCCGCGTGGCCCGAAGGCAATTCGAGCCGCAGGCAGGCCTCCTCGACGATGTAGTGCCCCCAGAAGGACGAACCGCGGTCGCACGAAAACTGGAAGGCGTTATAACCGCGCAACAGATCGGTGATGCGCAGTGGCAGCGAGGGATACTGGTGGGCGCACCAGTGCGCGGCGGTGCCGTCGTCGGGCAGATCGTAGGTGGAGTGACCGTTGACCGCCACCCGCTTGTTCGCGGTGCCGGCGTGGCCGCCCCAGATTTCCAGATACAGCTCGGCGGTGCGCACGGTCGTCACGTCGGTCACGGTCTGGATCAACATCATGCCATTCGCGAAGACCTCCTTGCGGTCCTTGAAGGATTTCTGGAAAGCCGCGAAGCGGTCATTGACGCGAAACCGCGATCCCACGCGCGGGTTGCCGTGCTCGATATCCCGCTCGAACCAGTACTCGCGCCAAAAGCCGCTGGACGGTTGCTCCGTGGCAAAAACGGTTTTGTCCGGTGGCGGGTCGGCCAGCGCGGGCGCCGCGCCGGTCGCGCCGGAGGGCTGGGATGCCAGCGGAGAAATCGGGACGAGACTGCAGAGCAGGAGCGGTAGGAGAAGGGTACGCATGGAGGAACGGGGAAGGATCAGGGGAAAATGGTCCAAGCCAGGTGGTCCTTCATGGTCTCGCTGCCGTCCGCAGCAAGGCGGTCATCCGGGCCGCAAGTCGGCCGTGCGCCGCGGCATCGCCCACGGCCTCCCCGGCAAAGCCCACCACGAATTGCGCCCCCGCCCCTTTCATTTGGGGTCGGGATCCGGTGCGGCCAAACCCAAACACGACCATGCCGTCGGGTGCCGCCAAGCCCTCCGGCGTGCTGCCCATGTAGGAAAAAACGTCTTCGACCTCGTCGCCACCCACGTGGGCGATGAAGAGCACTCGCGGCACCACGCGGTCGCCGAAATAGACCCAGCGCCACTGGCCCGCGATGTCGCTTTTCTTCGCGTGATCCGGCGCCTCGTGGCGCGGTCCGCCGAGATCCGTGCCCCAGTAGTGTTGGTGCGGCGCCCAGCGGCCCGCGATCGGCCCCTCGTACAGGAACCACCACGGCCGGTCGCCGTCGACCTGCTCCACCGTCAACCGCGCCCCATCGCGTTCAAACCGCCAGGTCCACGCCCAGTGGCCGGATTTGCTCACCGTGCGGATCGTGTCCGTCCCGACGACCACGCTCTCGCACCGATCGAAGCCGGGATGCCCGGCGCCCGCGTCGGGGTTGTCCTTGCCGAAGACCAGGTTCGGCAGGCCGCGAAATCCCGCGGCCGCGCCCGCCGGAGCGCCCTTCAGCGCGGTGTTGTGAAACGAAATCCAGTCGCGGCCGTCCGCATCGATGAGCCGCGAAAACCCGCCGCCCGCGCGATCGTAGAACCAGGTGGCGCCAGGTGTCTCGACCTTGAATTGCGCCCTTCCCTCGTAGTCGGCCTCGACGATCCGCACCGAGGGAGCCGCCGCCCGCCCGACGCCGGGCAGCAGCAAAAGCAGGAAAATCCAAGTTACGCGCGCCGGACGATGCATGAGGAAGGGGAAAGTTGAGTTGGGGCGAGGCGAGGCGGCCGGCCCCCTTGTTGCGGACGAAGGGACGTCACGCAACCCACCATAGCGGCGAAGCACGGTCGGTGTCTTTACCCGCCGTGGAAATTAACTTTCCCCGGGCGGAACCTGACACTCTGGCGACGGACGCCGGTAAGGGACAGGTTGATCCAGCCTCGAGCCTCCCCGGTAAGGGACAGGTTGATCCAGCCTCAAGCCTCCCCGGTAAGGGACAGGTTGATCCAGCCTCGGTTGATCCAGCCTCCCCCCGCCGGTGCGGACGTCCGGCCGCGACGCCCCGTTCCTCCGCCGCCCCACGTTTTTCCACCGCCCCCATTTACACCGGGCGCCGCCCCCGCCATACTCGCCCCTGCCGTTTTCTGCCTCCGCCACCGCCATGTCCTTCCCTTCGCCGGCTTCCCCCCAACTCGTCTCCCTGCGCACGATCTCCGTGGAAGACGGCGGCACCTTCGACTGGCACACCCACCCGTTCGAGGAGTTCACTCTCGTCACCGACGATCACTGCCTCATCGGGTATCCCCCGGGCTGGCGGGAGACCGAGGCCAACACCCTCCTCCACTATCAGATCGGCGAACGGCATGGGGCCTGGGTCTCGCCCCGCCAGCGCCCGCGTTTCTGGGTCGTCCACTTCATCGCCGACCACACCCTCTGTCCCGGACTGAAACACCTCACCGCGCCCGATTCCGCGCGCCGCGTCTGGACGCTCACCGCCGAGCAATGCGAAACCTTCCAGTGGATTTTCCTGCAAATGCTCAACGAGCATTCCTCGGGCCGGTCGCACCGCGAGGCGGCGGCCTCCGCCTGGCTGCAACTCCTGCTCGTGACGGTGCAGCGCTGGGGCGACCGCACCGGGGATACCGTCACGCCGGTGCCGCCGCGGGCCAGCGCCGAGGTGCTCCGGCTCTGGCACCTCGTCAACGCCGCGGTCGGCAAGCCGAGCGACGAATTGCAGGAGCTCTATTCCGCGCCCAACTACGACTCGGCGCGCCACGGCTTTCGCAAAGCCTTTGGCTGTTCGCCCCGCGAGATGCTACAGCGGCTCCGGATGGCGCACGCCAAGAATCTCCTCCTGGAATCCTCGCTCAGCATCAAGGAAATCGCCGCCCGCGTCGGGTACGTGCAGCAGCACGATTTCAACCGGGTCTTCCGTCGTTATGCCGGCGTGGCGCCGTCGAAATGGCGCTCCAACCCGCTCGCGCGTTCCACCGGGGCCTAATCCTTTTCCACCCCGACCCAAGACACGCCCCTCCGCCTCTGCCACGCTGGCAGCGCCTTCTCCCGCACCGCTCCTCCCCTGCCCTGTTCCCACCCGTCCGCCCGTCCCTTCCGTCACACAACCGCAACCCGTCCCGCCGATGAATACCCGCTCCCTCCTGCTGCCGGTCCTGAGCGTCGCCCTGATCGCTCCGTCCCTCGCCGCCGCCGCGACCGCCGTCCTGCCCGACACCTCGAAGATGAATGTCCTGTTCATCATCGCCGAAGACTGGAACGCCGGCACCCCGGGTTGCTACGGCAATACGATCTGCCAGACCCCGAACCTCGATCGCTTCTCGCGCACCGCCGTTCGCTTCGATGCCGCCTACGTGCAGGCCGTCTCCTGCAACCCCTCGCGCAGTTCGTTCCTCACCGGTCAGCGTCCCCTCACCACGCAGGTGTGGAACAACAGCCAGAACATGGGCCAGCGCCTGCCCCCAACCACCCGCACCCTGCCCGAGTTGCTCAAGCAAAAGGGCTTCACCACCGCCGTCATCGGCAAGTTCTTCCACACCGTCGAATACGCCCCGAAGCAATTGCTGGCCTTCGACCGCATCGAATCCTACGGCAAGCCGCCCGGGTGGAAGGGCCCCGAGCCCATCCTCACCTTTCCCCCGGTGAAACGGCAGGTCACCGGGGATTCCGCGCCCAAGGACAAAAAGAGCCCGGCGTACCGCGAGTGGCGCAAGCAGCACTCGGATCGCTACGGCGATTCGGGCCTGGCCCCGGAGGAGGAGGGCGACTACCGCATCTCGCAAACCGCCGCCGCCCTCCTGCAGGAATTTGCGCGGTCGAAGCAGCAATTCTTCCTCTCGGTGCACCAATCCCGGCCCCACACGCCGCTGCTCGCCCCCAAGAAGTACATCGACCTGTACGATCCGGATAAGATTCCCGATCCCCCCGCGCCACCCGCCCGCGTCAAAGACAACCTGTACCCCCGGCGCCTGACCACCGGCAACCCCGACATCTTCATGCTCAAGCAGCCCACCGCCCGGCAGGCGAAGGAGGCCATCGCCGCCTATTATGCGTGCGTGACGTTCGTCGACGACAACGTGGGCCGGATCCTCCGCGCCCTCGACGAGCAGGGTCTGGCCGCCAACACCATCGTCTTCATCATGGGCGATCACGGCTTTCACCTCGGCGATCACGGTTTCTGGTCCAAGTACTCCATGCTGGAGGCGACCCGCCGCACGCCCCTCTGGGTGCGCGTGCCGGGCGCTCCGGGCAACGGCCAGGTTTGCCGCGAGTTTGTCGAGTTCGTGGACTTCGTGCCGACCGTGACCGACCTCGCGGGCATAAAGACGCCCCCCAACCTCGAGGGCCTGAGCTTCGCCCCGCTGCTGGCGAATCCCGCCCGCCCGTGGAAGAAGGCCGTGTTCATGGTGGAGACGCCCGACAATCAGGTCGTGCGCAACCGCCGCTTCAGCTACCTCGAATTCAAGCACGGTCCCGTGCCCGCCGCGCTCTTCGACCTCGCAAAGGATCCCTGGGAAACCGTCAACCTGGCGGACAACCCCGCCTACGCCCAACCGCGCCGGGAAATGGCCGCCTTGCTCCACGCCGGTTGGAAGGCCGCGCTGCCGGATCGGCCATGAGGGATCCGCTGCTGGCTCCAACCTCAACCTCTCGACCGCGTGGCGAGCCGCGACTGTAGGAGCGGGTTTACCCCGCGATTTCGCGACAATATCGCGGCCTAGAGCTAAATTCCGCCGATGAAATTGACCACAGAGACCCAGAGATCACAGAGAAAGGCAGTTGGGAAAACTCCGCCTCAAGTGCTGCATCACCCCGTAGGTGAATCGGATTGGGGACCTGATTGCTCTCTGTGCCCTCGGTGCCTCCGTGGTTCCAACTGCTCCTTTTAGGATAAAGCCGCTCCTGCAAAACATCCATTCGCCAGCCTCGAAAACCTTGCCTCATCCGCTATGAAGCCTCTCCTCTCCGCGACCCGCCTCGCGCTCCTGCTATTCGCCGCCATGACTTCCGCCGGCGCGGCGGGGAACAATTCCGCCGCCGCCGGCCCCAAAATCGGCCTCGACCAATGGACCTACCTCCAGGCCGATAATAACCGCGCACCGGCCGCAGGCCGCAAACAGGGCGATTTCGGCATCGGTTTCGGCGACGTCAACGGCGACGGCTATATCGACATCGCGTCGGGGCATTATTTCTATCGCAATCCCGGCGGTGACATGGCGGCGACACCCTGGCCCCGGGTCACGCTGCCGAACGACCCCGCGACCGGGAAGGCCCTCGATGCCGGCCTGCTCTTCAGCGTCACCGGCTCGGGCCCGGCCCGCGACATCCTCGCCGAGGATCTCCCCAACCTCGTCTGGCTGCATGCCTCGGATCCGCAGGGCGAGCAGTGGTCGGCCCGGGTCGTCGCCCAGATGCCGGCCGTCCGACACGGCAACGGCCGATCGATCAAAGCGGCGCACATCGTCCCCGGGAACCGCCGCCCCGACCTTCTGCTCACCGGCAGCGGCGGCACCTTCCTGCTGCAGGTTCCCGATCAACCCGAGGCGGGCCCTTGGCCGATCCGACGTATCACCACGAGCGAGAACGACGAACAGAAGGGCCTCGGCCTCGGCGACGTCGATCGCGACGGGCACCTCGATCTCGTCCTGGTCCGGGGCTTCAAGATGCCGGAGGTCGACTGGTGGCGCAATCCGGGTAATGCCACCGGCGAATGGGTCCGGCATCCCCTCGGCGTCACCATCAATCAGGCCAAGATGTTTGAACTGGCCGACATCAACGGCGACGGTCGCCTTGATGTGGTGGCCACCGACTCGGAGGCGCCCGACTGCCACATCTTCTGGTTCGAGGCGCCCGCCGACCCGGTCAATGGCAAGTGGATACGCCACGAAGTGGGCACCGGCGGTTACAACGGCCTCGACAGCCTCTCCGTCGCCGACCTGAACCACGACGGCCGGCCCGACATCGTCGTGGGCGAAACGAAGGACCAGTTGCGGCTGGTGATTTACGAAAATGTCGGCGGCGGTCGATCCTGGTCGGAACACCGCATCGCGCAGGGCAAGGAAAGCCATAAGGGCGCCTTGACCGTCGACCTCGATGGCGACGGTGATCTCGACCTCGTGAGCATCGCCTACTTCGGCTTCAAGGACCTCCACCTCTGGCGGAATGACAATGGCCGGAAATAGCGCAAGGCAGCCACCGCAACCAAATGCTCTCGGAAATCGTGAAATCAGCCATCTGGCATCTAAAATCTCGGAATTTCAGTTCGCCGAGTTCCGATCTGGAATCGGGCTTGAAATCCCAGATTCCAAATGACCGATTTTCGATTTCAAGATTTCTGAAGTCGTCGCTGGACGACGCAAACCACCGGCATACCAGCCCGCCTCCCTCCCGCTCAATTACCCGATATTCAATGAAAACAACCTCCATCCTCCCCTCCACGACCGTCCTGCTCCTGGCGCTTGCCTGCGCCGGCGCTTCCGCCGCCGACCTCCCGCTGCCGACCTGGAAGCACCTTTCCAGCAAGACCGGCGACCTGCCCGAACCGAACGGCGGCAAACAGCAGACCGCGTGCGTCGTCTTCGACATCGATCGCGATGGCGTGGCCGACATCGTCATCGCCGAGCGCACCCAGGCGCCCGCCATCGTCTGGCTGCGTCACACCCAGACCGGCTGGGACAAATACATGATCGATGCCACCGCCCAGCGCCCGGAGGCCGGCGGGTGGCCGTATGATGTCGATGGTGACGGCGACCTGGATCTCATCATCGGCGGCGACAACAAGAGCGACGAGTTATGGTGGTACGAAAATCCGGCGCCGAACTTCGATCCGAACACGTCGTGGCAAAAACACCTCATCAAGCAGGGCGGCGGCAAGGCGCACCACGATCACCTCGTCGCCGACTTCAAGGGCACCGGCCGGCCGCAGCTCGCGTTCTGGAACCAGGGATCGCGCCAGCTCTTCCTGGCGGATATTCCCGCGCATCCCCGCGACGCCGGGCTGTGGCCGTTGCAGGAGCTGATCAACACCTCGCAGGTCAAGACCGCCAACAAACAGGAAGGCATGGCGGCGTTTGACGTGGATGGCGACGGCCAGGTGGACCTGCTCGCCGGCCTCTACTGGTTCAAACACACCGGGGGAAACACGTTCAAGCCGATCCAGATCGCCGATTATCCGGGCCGGATCGCCGCCGGTCATTTCCGGCCCGGCAAGGTCGCCCAAATCGTCATGGCGCCGGGCGACGGCAACGGGCCACTCTGGTTGCTCGAGTGTCAGGGTGATCCCACCGATCCCCAGGCCTGGCAGCGCCGCAAACTGCTCGATCGCGATGTCCTCTCCGGCCACACCCTGGCCCTGGCGGACATCAACGGCGACGGCCACCTCGACATCTTCTGCGCCGAAATGCACACGCCGGGACCGAAGGAGAAATGCACCGCCTGGATCCTTTACGGCGACGGCCACGGCAAATTCACGGTGCAGGAACTCTCGGTGGGCATCGGCAACCACGAAAGCCGCGTCGCCGATATGAACGGCGACGGCCGACTCGACATCGTGACCAAACCCTACACCTGGGACACCCCGCGCATCGACGTGTGGCTCAACCAGGGCAACGGGCGCTGACGTGTTGCCCGCGCGACCTCACATCCGCCGGGCCTGCCTGCTTGGGGGCGGGGTGCCTTGTTGTGGGCGGGGTGCCTTGTTGTGGGCGGGG
>JBBRWR010000029.1:0-67439 GCA_038249085.1 Opitutales bacterium | reverse complement strand
CGGCATCCCGCCCCCGCCCCCCCCGCCGAATGTCCCCGATCTCGAGGCGTCGAAAAAGGAATTCAAGGACCACGAACCCAAGCTCAGCGAGATGCTGGCCGTGCACCGGGCCGACAAGCTGTGCAATTCGTGCCACTCGCGGATGGACCCGCTGGGCCTCGCGCTGGAGAATTTCAACGCCCTCGGTGGCTGGCGCGAGACCGATGCCCGCCAGCCCATCGATCCCTCGGGCCAGTTGATCACCGGTGAGAAATTCGCCGACGTGCGCGAACTGAAGCGGGTGATGGTGCGCGAGCGGCGGAACGACATCTTCCGTTGCCTGACGGAGAAACTTTTCACCTATGCCCTGGGCCGCGCGGTGGAGTATTACGACGCGCACACCATCGACGAGATCGCCGGGCGGCTCGCCCGGGAGGACGGACGGATGTCCGTGCTGTTGCTGGGCATCGTGGAAGCGCCGGCCTTTCAAAAACAGCGCGTCCCTTCGCCCACCGGAGTGGTCACGCTCGCGGAGCCGGCCTCCCGCCGCCGATGATTCACCTCCGCCGCAAGATCGAGGTTTGATCCCCTTCCCGTACTCCGCAGCGTCCCCGCCCCCCTCCCACCATGAAGACATCTCCCCCCGGCCCGACCGCTTCCGCCGCCTCGCGTCATTTCGCCCTGAGTCGCCGGCAATTCCTCCGTGGGGTCGGCGCCTGCGTCTCGCTGCCGGTCTTCGAGTCGGCGCTACGACCGGTGGCGCGGGCGGCGGCGGTTGCTCCCGCGGCCGAGGGCGGCCTGGCGGTCACCGCGACGGGGGCCCCCTTGCGCATGGCCTTCGTGTATTTTCCGAATGGGGCGCATCAGGAGTATTGGTGGCCCACGGGTGAAGGGGCGAACTTTACGCTCGGGCGCACCATGCAGCCGCTGGCCTCCTTGCAGGGTGCGCTGCAGGTGCTGGGCGGTCTGGATCACAAGAACGCGACCGCGGGCAACGACGGTGCGGGTGACCACGCGCGCGCCAATGCGACCTTCCTCACCGGCGCGCGCGCCCGCAAGACCGACAGCACCGACATCCAGGTCGGCATCTCCGTGGACCAGGTGGTCGCGCAGCGGGTCGGGCACGTCACCCGCTTCTCCTCCCTCGAACTCTCCTGCGATGCCGTGCGCAAGTCGGGTCGCTGCGACTCCGGGTACTCCTGCGCCTACCAGTACAACCTCTCCTGGGCCTCGCCGACGACCCCGATGGCGCCGGAGGCCAACCCGCGGCTGGTGTTCGAGCGGCTCTTTGGCCGGGGCACGCCGGATGAGCGGCAGAAAAATTTTCGCCTGCGGCAGCAGACGCAGAAGTCGCTGCTCGATTCCGTCCTCGCGGATACACGCGCGCTGCAGGGCGAACTGGGCCGCCACGACCTGCAGAAGCTCGACGAGTATCTCACCGGCGTGCGGGAAATCGAGCAACGCATCGAGCGGACCGAGCGGTTCGGCGATCTGCCGGTGCCCGCCATGGACGCCCCCGGCGGTATCCCGGCGAACTATGGGGATCACATGGATTTGATGTTCGATTTGCTGGCGATGGCGTTTGAGACCGATTCGACGCGGGTCGCGACGCTCCTGCTGGCCGGCGATGGCAGCAACCGGGCCTACCCGCAGATCGGCATTCCGGAGGGGCATCACTATTGTTCCCACCACCGCAACGACCGCGAACTGATGGAAAAGATTGGCCGCATCGACCGGTATTATATGGAGCGATTCGCGCGGTTCCTGGCCAAGCTCGACGCGAAGAAGGATGTCGATGGCCATTCCCTCCTGCACAATTCCATGATCGTCTACGGGAGCGGCAATTCGGATGGCAACCGGCATACCCACGTCAACCTGCCGATCGTGCTGGCCGGCAGCGGCGGCGGCACGCTGCAGCCCGGGCGTTATTCGCGTCTGGGGGGCGAGCCGATGAGCAACCTCTTCCTGAGCCTTTCGGATCGCATGGGCGTGGCCGGGGTCGAGCGGATCGGGGACTCGAGCGGCCGGATCAAGGCGGTGTAGAAGTTTCGCGGGCGTGGAAACACGCGGGTGGAGGTGGGGCATGGCGGGTTTTTGCCCGGTCGGTCGCGAGGTAGGAGCGGTTTTGCGCCGCGATGGATGGGCACAATCGCGGGATAAACCCGCTCCTACAAGAGGGTTCCGGCGAGTCTTTTTCGGGCCAGTTCGCCGTGCAAAAATTCGTCTTGGGAGGTGGTGCAGTTTCTTGGGATAGAAGTTGTCGGCCCCGGGGAGGTTGTGTTCCGGTAGTTCTCATGGCCGACCTTCCCGCCCTCTTCGCCGACCGCATGCGTCAGCTCCGTCCGTCGACCATTGGCGGAATCCTGAAGGTCACGGCGCAGCCCGAGATCATCTCGTTTGCCGGCGGATTGCCCGCGCCGGAGCTGTTTCCGGTGGAGGAGGTGCGGGCGGCGGCGGACGACGTGCTGAGGCGGCAGGGGCGCGAGGCGCTCCAATACGGGCCCAGCGAGGGGTTTCTCCCGCTGCGGGAGTGGATCGCCGGGGAGATGGGGCGGCGGGGTGTCGCCGTGCAGACTTCCGAGGTGCTGGTGACGAACGGTTCGCAGCAGGTGCTTGATCTGGTGGGCAAGCTGCTGCTGAACCCGGGTGATGTTGTCCTGACTGAGACGCCGACCTACCTGGCGGCGATCCTGGCCTTCCAGACCTTCGAGGCGCGGTTCGTGCCGGTGCCGACGGATGGCAATGGATTGATCCCGGAGGCCTTGCCCGAATTGATTCGCCGGCATCGCCCGAAACTCCTCTACACGATTCCAAATTTCCAGAACCCGACCGGAGTGACCCTCGCGGCGGAGCGCCGCCAGGCGCTGGCCCGGATTGCCGCGGCGGAGGGGCTTCTCGTGCTGGAAGACGATCCCTATGGCAAGCTGCGCTACCGGGGCGCCGACTTGCCGCCGGTGAAACATTGGGACGAGGCCGGCCAGGTGATCTACGCGAGCACGTTCTCGAAGACGATCGCACCGGGCCTGCGATTGGGGTGGGTGGTCGCGCCGGCGGAGATGGGCGAGCAGCTGCTGCTCCTCAAGCAGTCGTCGGATTTGCACACCTCGGGTTTCAGTCAACGCGTGGCGCACGCGTTCCTCACCGGGTACGATCAATCCGCGCATCTCGGGCGGATTCGCCAGGTCTACGGCGAACGGTTTGGGATCATGGACGCGGCGTTGCGGGCCGAGATGCCGGCCGGCTATTCGTGGACCCATCCCGAGGGGGGGATGTTTCTCTGGATCACGGGGCCGGCGGAACTGGACGGATTGGCGCTCCTCGAGCGCGCGATTGAGCGCAAGGTCGCCTTCGTCCCGGGGCGGGATTTCTTCCCGACGGACGCCGGCGCGAATTTTCTGCGCTTGAACTACTCGAACGCGACGCCCGAGCGCATCCGCGAAGGCGTGCGCCGGCTGGCGGCGCTGTGCCGGGAAGGCTGAGAGGAGGAGCGGGCGGGCTCGGGGTGGCAGGGCAGGGAAGTGTCAAAGTCGATTGGCCAATCTTTCTCGTTAATCTTTTTCTTTCTCTTTCGTCAGGGTTTGTCCGCTGAAGAGAAAGATTAAGAGAAAGATGGAAGAGAAAGACTACGGGGCGAGAGAACTACTTTGACACCGTCCTGGGTGGCAGGGGTCCCGCGCCGATATTTTTCGCCTCATTTCAGGGGTGGTACCGTTAATGTCCCACCGGTCGGGTTATCGTGGGCGCATGAGTCCAAAACGTCACACCGGTTACGGAGTCTGGGATATTTCGCGCCAGGTCGCCCGGCGCGTGCAACAGGAACGGGAGCGGGTCGAGAGCCCTTCTTTTGCCCTGAAGCGGATGGCCGAATGGGCGCCGCTGCCTCCCAAGGTCGTCTCCCCGACCTCCCGCGAAAAGCGGCCCTGGGCCGCCTGAGGAGGGGGAAGGAGGGGTGCCAATCGAATTCTGCGGTAAATGTAAATAAGGATCTCTTTGGCCCAGATGGGCATTTACCTCGCAACACTAATGGGGTTTCGGCGTCAATTGGGTGCCCACCCATGCGCGCCTTTCCCGCACCGTTCCTCCTTGCCCTGCTGCTCCTGCTGGAGTCAGCCGGCTTGGTTCGGGCCCAGGCGGAACCCCTCACGCTCTCCAACGGGCGCGGCGCCTCCATCACGTTCACGGAAAGCGACGGCACCTGGCGCTGGACCGGCTTGGCTGCCCCCGTCGACCCGCAGACCTGGTCGATTCTGGATCAGGGCTCCCCCGTCACGACCTCGCGGGGAAGCGATCTGCTCGTCGCCGAATGGACCTTGGTGGAGCAACAGCCGGACAAACTGATCTTCGCGCAGGCGGCGACCGCGACGGAAGCGGAGTTCCGCCGGGTTTATTCCTTCGCGGCCGATGCCGATGTGCTCCGCATCGAAACCTGGGTGCGAAGCGCGGCGGAGGAAAACATGCTGGAGCAGGTCGGATTGCTCGATGTGCGGGTTGGCGGCGAGGCCTTTGTCGCGACCGGGGACGCACCGGTTTCGTTTCCCCTTTTTGGACGATCGCTCTTTGTCGGCATCGAGCATACGAGCGGCGGTTGTATTCCCACCGGCGACATGGCGAGCCTCTGGCAAACCCCCCACGTGAAAGTCAGCGGGGAATGGCAATTCCTGGCGGCGTCCGTGGTCGGCTGGGCCCCGGTCCCGACCTGCAATCTGGTCGCGGGCAGCGGACGGATGCGATCGGCCTTTCTGCGTTACCTGGATACTATCAGCGTCAAACCCGTCAATCTGGAGCTGAATACCAACACGTGGTGGACCTTGGGCCCGCCCTTCACGGAGGAGGACGTGCTGTGGCACATCGAGGAACTCCGCAAGGGGTTCACGGAACGGACGGGGATGTTCTTCGACTCCTACGCCATGGATCTGGGCTGGTCCGACCCGAAGAGCGTCTGGCGCGCCGACCCCGCCAGGTTTCCCCATGAGTTTCAAACGATCAACGAGCGGCTGGCGGCCCTGGGTTGCCGGCTCGGCCTTTGGGTGTCGCCGGGAAGCTTCTACCCGGAGGGAATGGATACGCGGTGGTTGGAATCCGAGGGCTACGAGATGACCCCGTGGGGGCTCTCGGGCTACCTGGGCCGCAGTGACAAGGTGTCCTGTTTCGCACTCGGTGGCCGTTATCAACAGGCGTTCAAGGCGAGCATCCTCGATTACGCCTCCCGCTACGGGCTCGGTCACGTCAAACTGGATTTCATGGCCCAGACGTGCAACGTCCCCAGCCACGGGCATGCGATCGGCCCCGACTCGTTCTCCGCGATCAACGCGGGCCTGGCGGACGTCATTGACGGATTGCGCGCCGTGAATCCGGCGATGGCGCTGGAGCCTCTGTGTGCGTCGGCCCCGCCGAGCCCTTGGTGGGCCACCAAGACTCCGTTTGTGCTCGGTCCGGCTGGAACCGACGTACCCTTCGGCCAGGTGCCCTGTCCGGATTGGATGGAGTCGCTCATCACGGGGCGCGATATCGCCTACCGGGCGGAGCGGGACCTGTGGCTCCTGCCCAGCCAGGCGCTGGAGACTTTTGACATCGTCGTCCAGTGTCCCGGCAATTTCGAGAATCTTGCCGTGATGGCGATCGGTCGTGGCCGCTGGTTTGTCTCCACTTATTTCAACCCGGGATTGATGACACCCGAGCGCTGGGACTTTTTCGGCGCGCTGATCCGCTGGGCCCGCGCCAACCGGGGGTACCTCAAGAACGCCCTGACCATCGGGGGGAACCCGGAACGGCGTGAGGCCTACGGCTACCTGTTTCACAACGAGGGGAAGGACATCTACTGCCTGCGCAACCCGTGGATCGAGGGGCGCGCGATCAAGCTGCCGGTCTGCAACGAAGCGAGCGCAGCGCGCGACCTGCGCATGATCTATCCGCGCCGGGAAACCCTCGCGCGACTGCAACCCGGGGAGGAAGGGCCGCTCCTGACCCTCGCCCCCTACGAGACCGTGATGCTTGAGACGGTGCCGGTGAACGACCTCAACCCGCCCTTGGCACCGCAATTGGCACCGGAGGCGTTCGTCAGCGCTCCGGCCCCCGAAGTGAGCATGGTGGCGGCCAGTGAGCAGGAACCCTCCGGCCGCTTGCATTACGCGTGGAACGCCGAAATCGCCGTGCCCGAGATCAAGGACGCTCAGATCCTGATTTTGGTCGAAGGTGCCGCCGCTGTCGAACAAGCGGTCTGTCGGGTCACGCTGGCGGGTGAGCCGGCTGCGATGACCGTCACCGGCAGTGCCGGCCAATTCTCTGCCGACGACCGGGAGGTTCCGGAAAACTGGACTTGGTTCATCGTACCGGTGACCTCGGGCAATCACTCGCTGCAATTCAGCCTCGACGTTCCGTTGCAGAAAGCGGCGATCGGGGTCTATGTCTCCGGCCGGACCCCCGCCACCAGCGCCGCCGCGGATCCGGAGGAAGGTCCGGCGTTTCCCGTTTACCTTCCCGGGCAGCGCGCGTGGTCACAAATCCTGCTGCCCCTCACGAAATACGACGGCGAGACTGCGCTCTGATCGGGCGGAGGGGGCGAATCTCCTTGCCCGGTTTCTCGTGATCCCGGCCGCCGGCCTGCCAGGATCGGCGGTTCGTCCTGAAACATTTTTTGACTTTGCCCGTCATCCTGCACGCAGTCCTTCACTCCCCGTGCCGTCTCGCGTGTTCAAATTCCTCGTACCGGCGTTGGCTGCAGTGGCGGCGGCGTGGGCCGGGCCCGTGGACTCGGCCATCGTGGCGGCGATGAAGCTGCCGGAGGCCCCCAACTACAGTTGGCGGACCGAGGTGGCCGACGACGCGCGCACGTACGAGATTGTCGGCGCCACCGATCGGGCGACGGATTTTTCGTTGGTGACGATGCCCGTGGCGACGGCGGCCGCGCCGCGCCGCGGACCGCGCAGCCCGGGCGCGACCAGCAACGTTACCACCGTGATCTTCAAGGGCGCGGAGCACTACGTGGTCCAGTGGAATGAGGAATGGCGGCGGCCGGAGGAATTGCCAACCCGCAGCGACCAAGGCGATGGGCGGCGCAGCGGTGGCTTCGGGGGGCCGCCGGGCATGGGAGGCCCGCGCCCACGGGGCAGTCGGGGCGGAAGCCGTTCTGCCAGTGGCGGCGAGGGAGCGGCGGTGCCGGCGTACAGCAACCTGCAGAACACGCTCAGTCGCCCGCACGAGGAGATAGCGCTCATTGTGGCGGGGGCGACCGATCTCAAGGTTGAGGGCGACGTGGTCACCGGCTCGCTGCCGGAGAACACGGCCGTCCTGCTCCTCATTCACGCCGGGCAGAATAACATCACGCCGCTGCAGGCGGGTGGCGCCGTCCGGTTGTGGGTGCGTGGCGGCGTGCTCGTGAAATACGAGACCCGGCTTGAGGGCGTGCTTTCGGTCACAGGTGCCGCCGGGCGCCAGCAGGTCAAGGTGCAGCAAACCGCCACCACCACGCTGACCGAGGTGGGGACGACCCGGTTCGAGATCCCGGCGGAGGCGAGAAAAAAGCTCGGCGGGTAGTGGCGCCGGCCCAAGCCGGTTCCGGGTCGTGGGCGAAAAATGAGCCACCCGACCCCGTCGGACTATCGAATCTCGCCGCGCACGGAGATTTTCTCCGCGGTGGGAAAATCGGCCGGCACCGGGCCGGTGACCTCGCGCTGCGCCAGCCACTGGAGCGCCCGGACGATGATCGTCTGCACGCCGGCGCAGCGCATGCGGTCGGGTTGCGTGTCGCCGGCCCAGACATGGCCGAAGGTCGAGGTGTAGACGCGTCCCCGGCCGTAGGAAACCACCCATTCCAAGGGCCAGTTCATCTGCGTGCGCGGGTCGAAACCGTAGGACAACACGGTGAGATTTTGGGCGGGGCCGCGGGCGTAGAAATAGACCTCGATGTCAGGCGTCAGCCATTGGCGGGGCAGGCCGGCATGGATGGGATGATCACCCAGCCGTTTGACGACCGTGTTGATGCGCGCGCCGTGGCCGGTGTCGCGACCCTCGCCCGCGGGAATGCGCACGAGCTGTTCCTTTTCATCGATGGCAATCGCCCAGCCGAAGGTCTTGGGCCGCCAGCCCAGGCCAATCATCTCGTTGTATGCCGGCCACGTCGGGAAGGCGTTGTTGCCCGAGTGCCAGACATAGACTCCACCCCCGCCGGCGACAAATTCTTCGAACGCCACCTGCACGGCTCGCGGCCACTGCGGGCCGCCCTTGATGTCGTTGCAAGTTTGGACGACGACGTCGTAGTCCGCGAAGCGCGGCCGCCACTCGTCCCAGCCCGGGGACGCGACCGTCGGCGGCGAAGTCGAGACGGCGACCTCGAACCGTCCCGTCGGCGCGAGGATGCCACGGAGGAGCGAGGTCGTGAGCTTCCATTCGTGGTTGCTGAAGCCATCGACGATCAGCACGCGAATGGTGCGGTCGGCGGCGCGGCCGCCGGGCGACAGGAGGGCGAACGCGAGGCAAGCGAACAGGGTCTTCATGGCAGGGCGGTGATCCGGGTGGAAACGGGCGGGGGTATACCGACCCGAGACTGGGGGCCGCGCCCGCAGTGGCAAGGCGCGTTGGTGGTCAGGAAGCATCCCGATGGAATGCCGCCCGAGGCCGAAGGGCCGGGTCGGGTTTCAAGCCGGTTTGTGTTTCGCCGACGTTGTGCTCTGACTGGGGGGGAACCTCCAACCCGACCCACTACCATGTCTCTCCTGCGCAAGCTGGTCCTTCTTCTCGCGTCCGCCGCCCTGGCCTGCGCCGCCCCGGGCCTGCCGCGCAGCGCCCCGGAAGCGCAGGGCGTAGCCTCGACGGCGCTTCTCGGTTTCATCGCCGCGGCCGAGGCCAGGATCAGTTCGTTGCACAGCTTCATGCTGGTGCGCCACGGCCACGTCGTGGCTGAGGGCTGGTGGGCGCCGTATGCGGCAGGGGAGCCGCACGAGTTGTATTCGCTCAGCAAGAGTTTCACCGCCACCGCGGTGGGTCTCGCGATCGCCGACGGCAAATTGAGCGTCGAAGATCCCGTGTTGAAATTTTTCCCGGAAGAGGCGCCCGCAAAACCCAGTGCTAATCTTCGCGCGATGCGGGTGCGCGACCTGCTCACGATGTCGACGGGGCATCACCTCGAGGATATCCGGGGTTTCTCGTGGTCGGCCGCGGAGAGCCTGGTGCGGACGTTTCTCGCCCTTCCGGTCACGCACAAGCCGGGCACCTTCTTCGTCTACAATACTCCGGCGACGTATATGCTCTCGGCCATCGTGCAGCAGGTCACGGGGCAAACCGTGCGGGACTATCTCATGCCGCGTCTGTTCGAACCGCTGGGGATCGCCGCGCCCGTGTGGGATGCGAGCAAACAGGGGGTGTCCTATGGCGGCTTCGGCTTGAACCTGCGCACGGAGGATATCGCGCGCTTCGGCCAGCTCTACCTGCAACGCGGCCAATGGCAGGGCCGGCCGCTCGTGCCGGCGGCGTGGGTCGACACGGCGACCTCGCGCTGGATGTCGAACGGCAGCGCCCCGACCAGCGATTGGGAACAGGGATATGGCTTTCAATTCTGGCGTTGCCGGCATGGGGTGATTCGCGGCGACGGAGCGCACGGGCAGTTCTGCATTATCTTTCCGGAGCAGGATGCGGTGCTGGCGATCACGGCCGGCACCCGCGACCTGCAGGGGGTGTTGAATGTAGTCTGGGACAAGATTCTGCCGGCGCTGCAGCCGCAGCCTCTGCCCGCGGATCCGGCGGGGAATGCCACCTTGCGGGAGAAATTGGCGCACCTCTCGTTGCCAATTCCCACGGCGATCGCGACGCCGGCGCTGGCCCAGACCGTCGCCGGGGCGCGCTATGTATTTCCGCAGAATCCACAGGCAATCGAATCCCTCATGCTCTCGCCGTCCGCGAAGGATCCTAGTCTGACCGAGGTGAGGCTCACCATCGAGGGTCGCGAACAACCGATCATGGCGGCAACCGGGGCGTGGCGCCGCGGCGCCCTTGCGATGGGACCTTCAGCCGGACCGATCGCGGCCAGCGGAGCCTGGACGGGACCGGATACGTTTACCTTTGAACTGGTGCGTTATCGCACGCCGTTTACGGCGCGGTACGAACTGCGCTTTTCCGGCCAACAGGTACGCCTCGAGACGAAGCCGAATGTCGGCCCGACGGCGGCTGCACCCCTCGTGGGTCGACGGGAGTAGGTGGGTTTGCCTGGTGGTTCGGTTCCGCCAGAAGCGATGCTACACGCTCGCGCCGGCGATCCCGAAGAGTGAAAACTCAGCGGGACCCGTCCGGGCGATGACCAAGCGGTGATGGCCGCGACGCGGCGCGGCCGGCTGGGCGTGTGCCCGACGGGCGCATGACCACGTTGACGGTGGTGACGGGTGCGGCGGCGGCCACGGAGGTCCGCCCTCCGATAAGGTAACGTTTGGCTGCCGGAGGGCGCTGCTCCGTCAGCGCCGTTGGAATTTACCGTCAATCGGCAGATGCGCCCTGCCCGACGCTCAGGCCAACGGCTCCTTGCCTTCGGCGGCGGCGTTTTCCACCCTGACGAGGACTTGTCGCCGTGACACAGGCTGACGGCGGGAGTTCAATTCTCATCACCATGTCTTCCTCCTGGATGGAATATCGGAACCTGATCTGGCGCAGTTTCACGCGCCTCCCCTTGAGCCTCGCGGCGGTGGCCGTCGCGTCGGCCCAGTCGGTTGGCCCCGCCCCCGCGGCGGGTGCAGCCGCCGAGGAGGCGATCGAGCTTTCCCCCTTCCTCGTCCAGGCGGGCGATGAGGTCGGCTATGTTGCCACCAGTTCACTCGCGGGCAGCCGGTTGAAGACCGAGCTCAAGGACATTGCGTCCCAAATCGATGTGCTGACCCCGGAGTTTCTCAACGACATTGGCGCGCAAAACATCGCCGACGCCGTGCTCTACTCGTCGAATTTTGGCGGCCCCAACGACCAAAATATCAATGCCAACGACGGGGTGGGTTCGACGAAGCTCGAGTCCCGCGCCCGGGGCATGGACCAGGCCACCCTTTCCTCGGATTTCTTTGCCACCAATCTGCCCAGCGATTTCTACAACGTCGAACGCCTCAACCTCGCGTACGGTGCCCAGTCGGTCCTCTTTGGCCTCGGCAATGCCGGCGGCGTCCTCGACTCCGCCACCAAGCGCGCCCAGTTGAAAGACTCCGCCTCGACCGAGTGGCGGTTTGACTCCTGGGGTTCGCGCCGCAGCACCGTCGACGTCAACCGCCTGCTCGTGTCCGACCGGCTGGCGGTGCGCCTCGTCGGACTCGACTCCAATGGTCGGAGCTTCACCGCCGGCGGTCGCAACCGCCAGCAGCGGGTTTTTACCACCGCGACGTTCCGCCCGTTCAAGTCCACGACGGTGCGGGCCAGTTACGAGCGGGTGGACCAGACGGTCCAGACCGCGACGAACTACGTCTCCTACGACTTTGTTACGCCGTGGTTCGCGGCCGGCCGCCCGCTATTCGACAACTCCCGGGGCAATGGCGCCATCGCTGCGGGCAACCCGCTCTTCTCGAAAAACTCCAACGCGCTGCGGGTGCTCGCCTACGGCACGGAGGATGGCTCCCTCCAGCCGTGGAATGGTTCCGCCCTCACGCTGGGCCCGCACCAGCTGCCCGGGGTCGTCGATTCGCGCCGATCCTCGCTGCTCGACCAAGCGATCTTTCCCGTCGCGGTCGATCCCCGCGTCCGCGCCCGCCAGAACCAGATCGGTGGATACATCGTGCGCGCTTTCGTCGAGCAGAAGCTCACCCCGGATCTGTTCGTGGAACTGGGGGTCAACTTCGAGCGGCGCAACGAACGCTCGGGGGGCACGTTCAACAACGCCGAGTCCATCGAGATCCATGCCGATCCCAACCGCTTCCTGCCCGGCGGCACCGCGGCCCGGCCGCAGACCGCGCTCAATCCCAACGGCGGCAAACTGTACCTCGAAACCTACCCGCACGGCGGGCGCAGTTTTGACGAGACGCGCGAGGCGCGCCTCACGGGCGCCTACGAATTCGACGCGGCCCGCCGGCTCGGTGGCGCCCACCGCTGGCTCGGGCGCCACCGTTTCGCCCTGCTCGGGTCGATCCGGCAGGACATCAGCAAATCCCAGGACGATCGCGCCATGGTGGTGGGCGAGACCCCTTTCACCACCGCGGACAAACTGAACAACAGCCGGCTGCTGCGCGTGCGTTATTATCTCGATTCGCCTTCCGATGCGAACGGCCGGGGCAATTACCAGGCCGGTCCCGTGCCGGGCAGCGGCGTATTCGGTCCGTGGGCCCTTACCGACCCCGCGACGGGCACCCCGTACCAGGTCGCGCTGTTCGACAATCCCGACGGCCATTATTACGTGCCGGTCGGGGCCAAACTCGAGGATCAGACCCAGATGATCGCCTGGCAGAGTTATTTCCTCCAGAACCGCCTCACCGGCTTCGTGGGAGTGCGCCGCGATGACGTGAAGACCTACAGCTTCATCCAGGAAGATCTGACGCGCCAGGACTACCTGACGCCCGGCGACGGCCGCGGGCTGTATCGCTCCTATGACGTCGCGCGCTTTTCGTCGTCACCCGATGCCGAGGCCGCCACCGTGTTGCGCACCTTTGGTGTGGTGGGGCACCCGCTGCCCTGGCTGTCGCTCTTCTATAATCGGAGCGAAAACACGTCGCTGCCGCCGGGCAAACTCGATCCCTGGGGCGCGCAGCTTCCGGGCGTCTCGAGCCACGGTTTCGATTGGGGCGCGCGCTTTTCGCTCCTGCGCGATCGCCTGGCCCTGCGCCTCAATTTCTTCGAGGACAACCAGACCGATTTCTGGTCGAATCCCTTCCAGGGCCTGCGCGATGCCGCCGCCGTCATCGAGCGCCGTTTGCGCGGCGACGATCGGCCCGCCGGCATGGGTCCGGTGGCGGCCGGCACCTTCGATCCGATCGCCTATCCGGTCTCGCTCTACCGCTCCGTCTCGGAAAAGTCCGCCAGCGGCGCCGACGCCGTGCTGGTCGCCAACCTCACCAGTCAATGGGATTTGCGGCTGACGGTGGGCCATCAGCGCAATCTCGTCGTTTCCCGCAGCAAGGCGTGGATCGACTGGATTGAGCAACGCCTGCCGGTGTGGCGGGAAGCGGGCGGGCTGGGCTGGGATCAGGTCGCCATCTCCAGCTCCGACAACCGCACGATCCGCCGGTATTACGAGGAGTCCATCGTCACTGAGATTGCCTCGCTGCAAACGGCCGTCGGTACGCAGCGTTTCCGCGAACGCGAATGGCGCAGCAATCTCTTCACCAATTACCGGTTCACGACCGGCTGGCGGAAAGGCTTCAGTCTGGGTGGTGGCGTGCGTTGGTGGGGTCCGGCCAACACCGGCAACGGCGGCGCCTATTTGCCCGGCATCGCCGATCCGGTCGTCGATCCGCACATCCTCTACCGCAATGCGCCGAGTCAGACCTTCGTCGACGTCGTCGCGGCCTACCGGCGTCCGTTCGTGGTCGGCCGGACCAAGCTCGTCTGGCGGCTTCAACTCAACATCCGCAATCTCTTTGATGAGGACGAGCTCGAGGCGGCCCGCTCCGATTATTCCGGCCGGGCATATGAATTCCTGCGCGTCGTTCCGCGCCAGGTCAGCGTCACCGCCGGCCTGGCATTCTAGCCCCGTCCCCTCGGCGGCGGATGACCCGATCGGGTGGGCGGGGGGAGATCGAAGATTGCACGGTGCGACCGGGCGCGCCATGACGCTGGCCATGCCCCCCGCCCGAGTCCTCGTTGCTGCTGCGTGTATTCTGATCGTCAATCTCACTCAGGCCGCGGCGGTGAAGGATCGCGAAGGGGCGGTGCGCGGCGACAAGGCGAAGATGGAAAACGACGCACGCTGGATCTACAACGACGTCGATCGCGGCTTCGCCGAGGCGCAGCGGGCGGGCAAGCCGCTGCTGGTCGTGTTGCGCTGCGTACCGTGCCTCGCGTGCGTGGGACTCGACGCCGAGGTGCTGACCGAGCCCGCGCTGGCGCCACTGCTGGACCAATTTGTCTGTGTGCGCCTGATTCAACGCGAACACGATTGATCTGGCGCGATTCCAATTCGATTACGACCTCTCGTTCTCAACGCTGATCTGCAACGGCGACGGCACGCTCTACGGCCGCTATGGTTCGTGGACCCATCAGGTTGACCCCGAGGCGCGTGAGACGATCGGCTACCGGCGGGCCCTCGAGGCGGCGCTGGAACTGCATCGCGGCTATCCGGCCAACCGCGCTGCGCTGGCGGGCAAGCAGGGTGCCCCGGTGCCGTTTGCCACGCCCGTGGAGATTCCGGGCCTGGCGGAGCGCTACGGTCGCGAGCTGAATTGGGGTGGTGAGGTGGTGAAGAGCTGCGTGCACTGCCATCAAATCGGCGAGGCGTTTCGGGCCTGGCATCGCGACCGGGGCGAGGCGGTGCCGCTGGCGGACATCTTTCCGATGCCGGCGGCGGAAACCATCGGCCTGTCGCTGGCCCCGGATTACCCGGCCCGGGTGACTGCGGTGGCCGTGGGGTCGACGGCGGCCGCGGCGGGTTTCCAGGTGGGGGATGACCTGGTGGCCATGGCGGGCCAACCACTCATTTCGGTCGCGGATTTTTCCTGGGTGCTGCACCGATTCGGAGAAAGCGGGGAGATGGTCGTGACCGTGCAGCGGGGCGGGACCGTGCAGACGTTGCAACTCGCCTTGTCGGCCGGCTGGCGCACCAAGGCGGATATCTCGCGCCGGGTTGGCACGTGGTCCATGCGGGCGATGGCCCTGGGCGGCATGGTGCTGACGGACCTCGACGACACGCAGCGCCGCGCGCGGGGCCTTGGCACGGAGGGGATGGCGATCTTCGTGAAGGGGCTCGGGCAATACGGAAAACATGGTGCAGTCCTGCGCGTGCAGCAGCACCGTCTCGGTGCCGGTCTCCGCGTGCCACTTCGACACGGTGTTCTGGTCGAGCAACTCCTGCAGGAAATCGCCGTCCCAATAGGCGGCGAAGTTGCAGGAGCGAGGGCGCCTTTCGGAGATGCGCTCGCCGGTGGCGCTGTACATGCCGGTCATGCCGGCGCCGACGGCCCGGGTTTCGGCGCCGGGGTAACGCGGATCGATGTTGAACGCCACGCCGCGGCCCGGACCCTCGCCGGCGTCGCCACCGGACGTGGCCGCTCTCACGGATGGAATGGTGAAGATGGGCTGGCCGGTGCGGGCGTCGCGCCAGTCCCAGGCGGCGAGGGTGGTGCGGGTGTAGTAGCCGCGGCACATGACCACACTCGGGTGCACGCCGTCGAGGTAGGCGGTGCACGCGAGGTAGCGATCGGAGCGGTTGCCGCGGGCGTCGCCCCAGGTGTCCTGCAGGGCCTGGGCGTTGAGCGCCCTCGGGGGGCTGCCTTACGCCTACGAGATCGCGCACTACGATGAGCAGTTGGGCCCGAGGATGGACCTGCTGCAGGAGCGCGGGATGCTGGACAACACCCTGATCATCGCCCCTTCCGACAACGGCCCGCCGTTTCCGCGCATGAAGGGTCACCCGTTCGAGCAGGCGTGTCATCTGCCGCTCGCGGTGATGGGCCCCCGGGATCTCGTCGCGCCCGGGCGCAGCTTTGCCGATCTCCTCGCCAATCGGAAATCCAGCGTCGACCGCGCCACCCTGCTGATGGGGCGCGAGCGCAACGACGTGCGGGCGCGCCCCGGCACGGTGTCCGGCCTGGGTTGCCCCGTACGGGCCCTGCGCTCCGGGAACCTGCTCTATCTGCACAATTTCGAGTCTGATCGCTGGCCCGGTGGCAACCCGGAGCTGGGTCTGAAGGACACCGACAACGGGCCGACGAAGAAGGCGGTAGAGGCGGGCGGTCCGGCAAGTGCAAATTGGCTGTTCTGCTTTGGCAAACGTCCCGCCGAGGAGCTTTACGATCTCGGAACCGACCGGGACTGCGTGAACAACCTCGCCGCGATGCCCGCCTCCCAGGTGAAAGTCGACGCCTTGCGCGCGGAACTCCTGCGGCAGCTGAAACAGCAGGGCGATCCGCGCCTGCTGGGACCGACGGAGGTCTTCGACAATTACCGATCCGCCAAGCAGGAGCCCGGTACCGCGACCGCGAAAGGTCGTCCGGCGGGCAGGAAGCGTCGCTAGGATCGGGGGGGGATTCGCCGGATGACCGCGGTGGCGGCCGGCGGGGCGCCGATGCGTCTCGAAACGCAAAACCACAAGGGATTGTCCACTTGTCTATTGCTGTGCGCCGGCGGCAGCTGCTACCTTGGCGCGTGAGGGGGTCCAGCACCGCCTCTGTGTTTGTTCCGGTACTCCCCCGTTCGCGGGTCCGGCAAACCGCACCTCACCAACCCTAACCCCCCTGCCCCCAACATGAGCCACATCCGCTGTGTCATGAATCGTATTGTGCCCGCATTCCCGCGCGTATTCGCCGCGGGTCTCGGTTTCCTCCTCGCTGGGAGCGTGGTTTCGCTCTCCGCAGCTGAAACCGGTGTCCTGACCGGGGTGGTCAACAACACCGCCACCAACAACCTGCTCGAAGGCGCCAAGGTGGAAATCCCGCAACTCTCCCTCGTCGCGTTTACCGACAATACGGGACGCTATGTTCTGACCAACGTGCCGGCGGGCGCCCACGAACTGGTGGTGTCCTATATCGGCCTCGACTCCATGCGTCGCCAGGTGAACGTCGCCGCCGGGCAGCGCGCGACGCAGGATTTCGATCTCACGACCGCCATCTACAAGATGGATCAGTTCAAGGTGGTGGGCGAACGCGAGGGCGACGCCCTCGCGATCACGACGCAGCGCAACGCGGAAAACCTCAAGAACATCGCGGCCACGGATTCATTCGGCAACCTGCCCAACATGAACGCCGGTGAGGTGGCAATCCGTCTGCCGGGCATCTACGGCGACATCGACGCCGGCGGCAACTTGTCGGGTTTCAATGTCCGTGGCATGACCAACGGGCTCAACACCGTGACCATGGATGGCGCGATGCTCACGGGCCAGGGCGGGATGGGGCGCGGAATTTTCGTCAACAACATCACGGGTGCGATGTTCGAGCAGGTCGAGTTGATCAAGGGCCACACGCCCGACAAGGGGGCGGATTCGCTCGGGGGCACGATCAATTTCAAGAGTCGTTCCCCGCTCAGCATGCGGGAGAAGCGCCGGGTCACTTACACGGTGTCGGCCCGCATCGCGGCGCCGTTCACGCAGCAGATTCCGCTGCGGGAGAAGAGCCGCACGCACGGGCTGGCGAACCTGTCCTATCAGGAGGTGTTCGATGCGTTCGGGGAGAGTCGGAACCTCGGGGTGGTCCTGAACATCTTCGACAGCGAGACGGCCCTCGGCTGGTTCACGAACCAGCGGGATTATCAGAACACGACCAGCCAGCCGGCCTATGTGTGGGACTACCGCACGGGCGACGTGTACAATCACCGCCGGCAGAAGAACGTGAACACGAAGATCGATTACCGGCTCTCGCCGAACACCAAGCTCACCTTCCTGGCGGCCTACATCGATCATTCGGAGGTCTTCCGCCGCCAGTACGACACCCGGGCCTACACCGGCAACCAGAATACGGTACCCAACGCGACCACCACGGGCGTGGTTCCCGGCTTCACCGATCGCATCACGACCGTGCGTCCGGTGCCCGCCGCGATCATCGACATCACCATGACGGGTCCGAACAACTTCTTCAACCGGCTGCGCCGCGCCGATGTCGGGGCCGAGCACAATTGGGGCCCCTGGCAGGTCGAATACAATGCGCGCTACACGCAGACGCACATCAACATTGGCAACGGTGAGGGTGGGGTGCTGGTCAACCGCCTCACGGGGGCGGGCTGGATCCTCGATCGCACGGAGTCGAATCAGGATCCGAAGTTCATCCAGAATGGTGGACCCGACTTCACCAATCCCGCCAATTACCGGCCGGCGCCCAACGGGCTCACCAACAGCGACAACAAGCAACTCCAAGAGGTGACGGAGTTGCGCGGCGATGTGCGTTATGCCGTGCCGGTGAGTTTCCCCGTGTTTGCCAAGGCCGGCTTTAACTGGCGGAGGCAGGTCGTGGGGTTGACCGGCGGTGGGCGCCGCTGGAGCTACACGGGAACCACGGCCCTTCCGTCCGATCCTTCCCTCGTCATGATGGACCAGATTAAGACGGGCCGCTTCCTGCCGCAGTGGGAAGCGTCGCATTTCATCCGGGCGCGCGAGGTCATTGATCCGACGATTTGGCGGGAGGACGACTATTACCGCGAGCAGCTGAAATACACCGGGACCCGGGAGGTGACCGAGACGGTGACCGCCGCCTACGCCATGACCCAGGGGCGGCTCGGCACCGAAGGCTGGCGGGCCCGCACGGGCTTCCTCGGCGGCGTGCGGATGGAGAAAACGGACAACGATTCCTGGGGCTGGGTGCGCGCCCGGCGTCTGAGCACGGCGGCGCAACAGGTGGCGGACCCGATCGGATCCGCCCAGCGGGACTATGCCGACAACTACCGCGTCACCACGGGCAGCTACACCAAGGCATTTCCGAGCATCCACCTTTCCCACGATGTCACGCGCAACCTGAAGGCGCGGCTCAGTTGGTCGACCAGCTTCGGCCGGCCCTCCTTCAACAATCTCACGCCCAACGAGACGCCCAACGAGAACAACCAGTCGCTCACGATCAACAATCCGTCGCTGCTGCCGCAGACGGCCAGGAACTGGGATGCGACACTCGAATATTACTTCGAGCCCGTGGGTTCCCTTTCGATCGGCTGGTTCCACAAGACGATCAAGGATTACATCGTGAGCGGGATCGACTCGGGTACGATCGGCACGGGGACGAGCAACGGCTACAACGGCGATTATCCCGGGTTCACGCTGTTGACCTCGGCCAACGCGGGTACCGCCATCGTGCAGGGCTGGGAATTCAGCTATCAGCAGCAGTTCACCTTCCTGCCGGGCTTCCTCAAGGGGCTGAGCGGCCTGGTCAACTACACCCTGCTCGACACCCACGGTGATTTCGGTGAAGGGGTCCCGCGTTCGACCGGGCAGGTGGCGGGCTTCGTGCCCCGCACGGCCAATGCCAGCCTCACCTGGCGCTACCGGGGCTTCAGTACGCGGCTGCTGATCAACTACGCGGGCACCTTCCTCCAGACCTACGGCGGGACCAGCCCCGCGCGAAACCTTTACCGCATGGAGCGGAAGCTCATCAACCTGGGCTTTTCCTATCAGGTGCGCCCCACCATCAATCTCACGCTGGACATCGACAATCTGACCAACGTCCCGCAGCGCCGCTATCGCGGGGTGGAAGATCAGATGGAGTACTTCAATTACCCGGGCACGGGGATCACCATCGGCGTGAGCGGGCGATTCTAAGCCGGCGGATCCCCTCGACGCATTCGGACGGGTCGGCGCCGCGCGGGCGGGGAGGCTGACGGAATTGTCAGCCTCCGCGGCTTGCAGCGCTTTCGCCCTTCCCGCACGCCAGCATCTGCCAGTTCCGACTCTCTTCACGGGTCGCGTCTGAGCGGATGTATCTTCGCGAAGCGGAGATGTCTCCGGGCAGGCCGAGGCCGGTGGAGGGTGGTCGAGTCGGGCGTTTCGACGCCCGGCAGATCAGACCGTTCTTTCCGCCGCACCCGTCTGCCGACACGCGGGTGCCGCGACTTCGACCCTTCAACCTGTGTCGTCCGTTACCACCATGCATTCCCCTGACTTTCCCCGTGGATTCCGGCGGTTGGGCCCGCTTTTCCGGCGGCCTGCCGCATTGTTTCTTTTCGTTTGTGGTGTCACCACCACCCCGATTCTGTCCGGCGCCGCCTCGCTGCCGGCGTCTGCCACGGCGGTGATCTCAGGCGATGTCAGCAACGCCGCCACGAAAAACCTGCTCGAAGGCGCCAAGGTGGAGCTCCCGCAATTGGGCCGATCTACCCTGGTCGACAACACCGGTCGCTACGTGCTGAAGGCGGTGCCCCCGGGCACGCATGAGTTGGTGGTGTCCTACCTCGGCCTCGACACCCAGCGCCGGTCCGTGACGGTCGCGGCCGGCCAGCGGCTGGAGCAGGATTTCGATCTCACGACCGCGATCTACCAGATGGATCAGTTCAGGGTCGTGGGCGAACGCGAGGGCGACGCGCTGGCGATTACCGTGCAGCGCAACGCCGAGAACCTGAAGAACATCGCGGCGACCGACTCCTTCGGCAACCTGCCCAACATGAATGCGGGCGAGGTGGCGATCCGCCTGCCCGGCATCTTTGGCAACATCGACGCGGGCGGCAATCTGTCGGGTTTCACCGTCCGGGGCATGACCAACGGGCTCAATACCGTGACGATGGACGGCGCGATGCTCACGGGCCAGGGCGGGATGGGCCGCGGGATCTTCGTCAACAACATCACGGGGGCAATGTTTGAGCAGGTGGAGTTGATCAAGGGGCACACGCCCGACAAGGGGGCCGACTCCCTCGGCGGCACGATCAATTTCAAGAGCCGCTCCCCGCTGAGCATGCGGGAAAAACGCCGCGTGACGTACACGCTTTCGGCCCGGATCGCGGCGCCGTTCACCCAGCAGATTCCGCTGCGGGAGAAGAGTCGCACCCACGGGTTGGCCAACCTTTCGTACACGGAGGTGTTCGACGTGTTCGGGGGCAACCGGAACCTGGGTGTGGTCCTGAACATGTTCGACAGCGAGACGGCGCTCGGCTGGTTCACGACGCAGCGCGACTTCCAGAACACGACCAGCGAGCCGGCCTACGTGTGGGACTACCGCACGGGCGACGTGTACAACCACCGCCGGCAGAAAAACGTGAACACGAAGATCGAC
The DNA here is from genome assembly GCA_038249085.1 of Opitutales bacterium. Classification (GTDB taxonomy): domain Bacteria; phylum Verrucomicrobiota; class Verrucomicrobiia; order Opitutales; family Opitutaceae; genus ER46. The sequence continues at coordinate 46,680 of JBBRWR010000029.1, read as the reverse complement.
TACCGGCTGTCGCCGAACACCAAGCTCACCTTCCTCGCGGCCTACATCGATCATTCGGAGGTCTTCCGCCGCCAGTACGACACCCGGGCCTATACCGGCAACACCAACACGGTCCCGAATGCGACCAACACCGGCGTGGTCCCCGGCTTCACCAACCGCATCACGACCGTGCGTCCGGTGCCGGCGGCGATCATCGACATCACGATGACGGGACCGAACAACTTCTTCAACCGGCTGCGCCGTGCCGATGTCGGGGCCGAGCACAATTGGGGCCCGTGGCAGATCGAATACAATGCGCGCTACACGCAGACCCACATCAACATTGGCAACGGCGAGGGCGGCGTGCTGGTCAACCGCCTGACGGGCGCGGGCTGGATCCTCGATCGCACGGAGTCGGATTTGTATCCGAAATTCATTCAGAACGGCGGCCCGGATTTCACCAATCCCGCCAATTACCGGCCGGCGCCCAACGGCCTGACCAACAGCAACAACCAGCAACTCCACGAGGTGACGGAGTTGCGCGGCGATGTCCGCTACGCGGTCCCGGTGAGCTTTCCCCTGTACGCCAAGACCGGCTTTAACTGGCGGGAGCAGGTGGTGGGCCTTACGGGGGGCGGACGCCGCTGGAGCTACATCGGCACCACGGCGCTGCCCAATGATCCCACGCTGGTCATGATGGATCAGGTGAAGACCGGCCGCAACCTCCCGGTCTGGGAGTCGTCGCATTTCATCCGCGCGCGCGAGGTGATCGACCCGACGATTTGGAATGAAAACGATTACTATCGGGAGCAGCTGAAGTACACCGGTACGCGCGGGGTGACCGAGACCGTGACCGCGGGCTACGCGATGGCGCAGGGCCGGCTGGGGCGCGAGGGCTGGCGCGCTCGCACCGGCTTCCTGGGCGGGGTGCGCCTGGAAAAGACCGACAACGAGAGCCACGGCTGGGTGCGCGCCCGGCGGCTTAGCACGGGCGCCCAGCAGGTGGCGGATCCGGTCGGCTCCGCCCAGCGCGACTATGCCGACAACTATCGGGTCATCGATGGCAGCTACACGAAGGCGTTTCCCAGCATCCACCTGAACCACGACATCACGCCGAACCTCAAGGCGCGGCTCAGTTGGTCGACCAGCTTTGGCCGGCCTGCCTTCAACAACCTGACGCCCAACGAAACGCCCAACGAGAACAACCAGACGCTCACGATCAATAATCCCTCCCTGCTGCCGCAGACGGCGAAGAACTGGGATGCGTCGCTCGAGTATTACTTCGAGCCCGTGGGCTCGCTCTCGGTCGGCTGGTTCCACAAGGACATCAAGGACTATATCGTCACCGGCATCGAAGGGGACACGATCGGCACGGGAACGGACAACGGATACTTCGGCGACTATGCCGGGTTTACCGAGCGCCGCTCCGCCAATGCCGGCACCGCCATTGTGCAGGGCTGGGAGTTCAGCTACCAGCAGCAGTTCACCTTCCTGCCCGGATTCCTCAAGGGCCTGAGCGGCCTGATCAATTACTCGGTGCTCGACACCCACGGCGATTTCGGCGGCACCATTCCGCGTGCGACCGGCGAGGTGGCGGGATTTGTCCCCCGCATGGGCAACGCCAGTCTCACCTGGCGCTACCGCGGCTTCAGCACCCGCCTGCTGCTCAATTACGCGAGCGGCTACCTCCAATCCTATGGCGGCGGCAACCCGGCGCGCAGCCTGTTCCGCGTCGAGCGCAAACTCGTCAATCTGGGTTTCTCCTACAAGGTGCGGCCGTGGGCCAGCATCACGCTGGACATCGACAACCTCACCAACGTGCCGCAGCGCCGCTATCGCGGCATCCCGGACCAGATGGAGTATTTCAACTACCCCGGCACGGGGATCACGATTGGCGTGAACGGGCGGTTCTGAATCGGTGGCAATTGCGGCCGCGGGAGCGGCGGCGCCTCCGCTCGGCGCGGATACGAGTTGGCGACTGTAGGCGGGGTGCCCCCCACCCCGCGAGTTGTCGTCCCCGCCGGACCGCGCGGTGAGGGCACCGCGCCCACATGGAAGTCAGCGCCATCTCGCAGATGCACCCGCTCCTGCGACGCGCGCCCCGTGCGCAGGGTGGACAAGCGGTCCGCGTTGGGCTGATACTGGGCAGCCCTATGAACCCCCGCGCTCTCGTCCCCCCGCCCTGCCTTGCGACCATCACCAGCCTGCTTTTTGCCGCGCTGGCCGCCCCCTTGGCCGCCGCGTCCGCGGCGGCCTCCCCCAATATCATCCTCATCATGGCGGACGACATGGGCTACTCCGACATCGGCTGCTACGGCGGAGAGATTCAGACCCCCAACCTCGACCGCCTCGCCGCCGACGGGCTGCGGTTCACCCAGTTCTATAACAATGCCAAGTGCACGACCACCCGGGCGTCGCTGCTCTCGGGCATGTATCCCCGGAATTCCGGCAACTCGATTCCGCGCAACCTGCCCACCATTGCGGAGACGATGCGGTCCGCCGGCTACCAGACCGGGATGAGCGGCAAGTGGCACCTCGGCAACAAACCGCCCCAGCGCCCGATCGATCGCGGCTTCCAGGAGTACTACGGCCTGATGGATGGCGCGGTTAATTTCTTCAACCCCGCGCAACCCGATCCGGACTTCAAGGGCGGCAAGGTCCGCACCTTCGGGCACAATGACGAACTCATCAAAAAATTTCCGGCCGGCTTCTACACCACCGACGCCTTCACCGATCACACCATCGCGACCATCAAACGCTTCAGCGCGGAGAAAAAACCGTTTTTCATCCACCTGGCCTTCAACGCGCCGCACTATCCGCTGCACGCCTTCCCCGCGGATATCGCCAGGTACCGTGGCAAGTATCGCGCCGGCTGGGACGAGCTGCGCCGCCAGCGGCACGCGCGCCAAATCGCGATGGGGATCGTTGACGCCCAGTGGCCGTTGCCGCCGGCGGACGTCAAATCCTACGACTGGTCGCAGGCCAACCAGGACTGGGAGGACCTGCGCATGGCCACCTACGCGGCGATGGTCGATCGCATGGACCAGAACATCGGCCGCGTGCTGCAGACGCTGAAGGAACTCGGCCTCGAGGACAACACGGTGGTGATGTTCCTCTCCGACAACGGCGGCTGCACCGAGGAGCCGGGGGGGCGCGATGACACGAAGCAACCCGGCATCGTGAGCACCTACACCGCGGTCGGGCCGGCCTGGGGTGCGGCGCAGAACACGCCGTACCGCCGCTACAAGAGTTGGACCAACGAGGGCGGAATCAGCACCCCTTTCATTGTCCGCTGGCCGGGCCACGTGAAAGCGGGCGGAATGACAGGCCAGATGGGCCACATCATCGATATCGTGCCCACGTGCCTCGAATTGGCCGGCGGACGGCCGCTGCAGGAGATCAACGGCGAGAAAGCGCCGCCGCTGGAAGGCCGCAGCCTCGCCCCCATCTTTCGGGGCGAAACCCGTCCGGCGCCCGCGCGCCTGTTCTGGGAATGGTCGGGCAATTGCGCGATGCGCGAAGGGCAGTGGAAAGCGGTGTGGGATACGTTGAATCCGGCGAAGCAATGGCAACTCTACGATGTTGTCGCCGACCGCACCGAACTCCACGATCTCGCCGCGAAATATCCGGAACGGGCCAAGGCGATGAGCGCCGCCTACGTCGCCTGGGCCAAGGCCCTCGGTCGCAAACTCCCGGGGGCAAAGAGCAAGAAGTCCGAGGATTAAACCTGCCATGAAACCATCCCGCCTTGTCCCTCTCTTCCTGTTTGCCGGCGCCCTCCTGGAGGGCGCGTCCGGATTCGCCGTCGCGGCGAATCCACGACCCAACGTGCTCTTCATCATCTCGGATGATCTCAATTGCCGGCTCGGCTGCTACGGCGCGGCGGAGGCGAAGACGCCCAATCTCGATCGCCTCGCGGCCCGCGGCATGCGGTTTGATCGGGCCTACTGCAATTATCCGGTGTGCAACGTTTCCCGCACCTCGTTCCTGAGCGGGCGCTATCCCGAGGTGACGGGCGTGTTGAACAACAACACCAGCCCCCGCGTGCGCCTGGGCGCCGACTTCCAATTTATGCCCGAGTACTTTCGCGCCCAGGGCTATTATGCGGCCGGCTGCGGGAAGATCGCCCACGGCACCTTCAACGATGTCCTCAAGTGGGATTATTACACCGAGCCGCAACGCGGCGGCGACGAGGACGACCTCACGCGCAAGGGCAGGCAGAAGGGGGCGAAGAAGGCCGGGAAGCAGGGCGGCAAGAAGGCGAAGGCCGCCGCCGGGGCCGCCGCGAAACCCGATGTGCCCTTCGTCTGGCAGGCCACCAACAACACCGATGAGCAGGAACCCGACGGCCAGGTGGCGCGGCGCCTCCTGCGGTATTTTTCGGAGAAGCGCGACCAACCCTTCTTCATCGCCGCCGGCTTCCACAAGCCGCACATCCCCCACACCGCCCCGCAGAAATATTTCGACCTGCATGATCCGGCGAAGATGCCGACCCCCGCCGAGCCCGCCGGTCACGAGAAAGATATTCCCGAGATCGCCTGGGCGCCCAAATCGGACCGCACCCTCACCCTCGATCAGCGACGGGCGATCATCCAGCACTACTACGCCGCCGTGTCGTTCATGGACGCGCAGGTGGGCCTGCTGCTCGATGAGCTCGACCGCCTTAAACTCTGGGAGTCGACCGTGGTGGTTTTCATTGGTGATCACGGCTGGCACTTGGGGGAGCACGGCGGCTTCTACGCCAAGATGAGCCTGATGGATGAATCAGCCCGCGCTCCGATGATCGTGGCGGCTCCCGGGGTGAAGGCCGGCACTTCCACCCGCAGCCTCGCCGAGTATCTCGATGTGTTTCCGACCCTGGTCGATCTCGCCGGCGTCCCCGTTCCGGCCGGCCTGCAGGGCGTGAGCCTCGTGCCCGTGCTGCGGAATCCGGCGACGACGGCGCGCGACAACGCCTACGCGGTGGTCATGCGCGGGGCGGCGAAACTCGGCCGGGTCGTGCACACGGCCAGGTACACCTACCTGGCGTGGCCGGACGGCAGTCAGCAGCTCTACGATGCCGCCAACGACCCCCACGAATACGCCAACCTCGCGGCCAACCCGGCCTTTGCCGGCACGGTGGCCGAGATGAAGGCGATCCTCACCCGCCGACAGGATGAAGTGTCGCGGACAGCTTCGACCCGGCCATGAAATCGTCTGTGGTGGCCGGATATCTCCTGTTGGCCTGCGCCCTCGGCGGGGGCGCCTTGGCCGCCGCCGCTCAGGCGGAGGCCCCGCCGAACATCGTGATCATCCTGGCCGACGATCTTGGCTGGGCGGATCTTGGTTGCTACGGGGCCGACTTGCACGAGACGCCGCGGATCGATGCGTTCGCCCGCGAGAGTGTGCGTTTCCCCCAGGCGTATGCGATGTCGGTGTGCTCGCCGACCCGCGCGATGCTGCTCACCGGCAAACACGCCGCCCGGCTGGGCATGACGATCTGGATCGAGGCCTCGCTCAAAAAGGGCATGAACCGGCGCCTCATCGAGGCGGATTCGCGGCACAACCTTCCCCACACGGAAACGACCCTGGCCACCCGACTGCGGGGCGCCGGGTACCTGACGGCGCTGGTGGGCAAGTGGCACCTCGGCGACGGGGATCATTATCCGGAGACGCACGGCTTCGACGTGAACATTGGCGGGACGCATTGGGGCGCGCCGCAAACGTATTGGTGGCCATACTCCGGCACCGGGCGATTTGGCTCCGAGTACCGCTACGTGCCTCATCTCGAGTTTGGCCGGCCGGGAGAGTATCTCACGGACCGGTTGACCGACGAGGCGCTGCGCATCATCGACCACGCCGCGGGCCGGCCGTTCTTCCTCTACCTCGCCCATCACTCGGTGCACACGCCGATCGAAGCGAAACCGGCCGACGTGAAGTATTTTGAGGGCAAGCTCCGCCCCGGCATGCACCACCGGAACGCCGTTTATGCGGCGATGGTGAAGACGCTGGACGAGAGTGTCGGCCGCGTGCTCGACCACCTGCGCGAGCGGGGCCTGGCCGAGAACACGATCGTGGTCTTCGCGAGCGACAACGGCGGTTTCATCGGCACGGATCGGAAGGCGGGGCAGTCGGTGCCGGTGACGGACAATGCACCGCTGCGCTCGGGCAAGGGCTCGCTGTACGAAGGCGGGGTCCGGGTGCCGCTGCTGGTGCGCTGGCCGGGCATCGCGCAACGCGGAGTCGAATGTCCCACGCCCGTGAGCCTGGTCGATCTGTTTCCCACCCTGTTGGCGGCCGTGCCGGTGGTGCTGGATCAGCCGGTGGACGGAGTCGATCTCGGGCCGTTGCTGCGGAATCCGACCGCGCAGCTGGAGCGCGAGGAACTCTTCTTTCACTATCCCCATTATTATGAGACGACCACGCCGGTCAGCGCGGTGCGCCGCGGTGATTGGAAATTGCTGGAGTATTTCGAGGATGGCCGGCTGGAACTCTTCAACCTCGCGACGGATCCCGGCGAGCAGACCAACCTGGCCGCATCGGAGCCGGCGCAGGCCGCCGACCTGCGCGGGCGGCTCGAGCGTTGGCGGCGCGAGGTTGGGGCGAAGTTGCCGGCGGCCAATCCCGGATTCCGGAGCAAGAAGAAGTGAGCAACGCGGCCCTATCCTCGAGGTCGATGCGACCCCGGACGGCTTCCGGATTGATCATGGCGCTGGTCGTCGTGGTCGCTGCCTTCGCCGCGGAACCGACGCAACCACCGCGGAGCGATCGGGACGAAAAGCTCCAGCAGCGCCTGAAGAAATTTCCCGAGGCCGACGCCAACGGTGACGGTATCCTCACGGAAAAGGAGGCGCGAGATTTTCAGAAAATCATCAAACAGCGCCAGGTCGGGAAGGGGAGCGAGAAGGGCGGCAAGGGGGCTCCGCCGACTCAGGCTGATGTCGCGTATGGTCCGCATGCCCGCAACGTGCTCGACCTCTGGCAGGCGGCCGCCCCGGGGCCGACCCCCGTGCTCGTGTTTTTCCACGGTGGTTCCTTCAAGGCCGGCGATAAGGCGAACGTGCTCACGCGGCCGATCTTCGCAGAGTGCCTGCAGGCGGGCATCGCGGTCGTCTCCGCCAATTATCGTTTCAGCTCGGATGCGCCCTTTCCGGCGCCGATGCATGACGGGGCGCGAGCGGTGCAATTCGTGCGCGCGAAGGCGCGGGAGTGGAACCTGGATCCGGCGCGAATCGCGGTGAGTGGGAGTTCCGCCGGCGCCACGCTCGCGTTGTGGATCGCGTTGCACGACGACCTCGCCGATCCCTCGAGCGCCGATCCGATCGCCCGGTTCTCCACCCGGGTGGCCTGCGCGTGTCCCCACAGTGGCACGGCCGGACTTGAGCCGGAGTATTTCCTGCGGTACGCGGGCGTCGCGAAACTGGGGGCGGCGATCTTCCAGTTGTTCGGCACCACGTCGCGCGCCGGGCTCGAGGCGCCGGACAAACGCGCGTTGCTGCGCGAGGCCTCGCCCTTGAACCATGCCACGAAGGATGATCCGCCGCTGTTTCTCACCTACGCGGGCAACCCGGCGGAGGCGCCCTTCCCGCCCGATGCCGCCCAGAGCGCCTGGATTCACCACGCCTCACTCGGAGTGCCTCTGAAGACGAAGTACGATGAACTTGGACTCGCGTGCGAGCTTTACCATCAGGCCCAGTCGGCGCCGCCGGGAGCGGAGATCGCATTTCTGAAAAGGCACCTGTTGGCCCCTCCGCGGTAATCCGCTGTGCCCCAAAAGTCATTTTCGGCCGGCCATCTTCTAAGCCGTAACGATTCAATCGGAGTGCGTTTCAGCCGTGAGCAGGAAACCACTGAACGGTGGGGCGCGTTGACCCCAACGCGCCTTCGTGCGTTCGCTCTCACCTCGAGCGTCTTGGGGTCAAGCCGCTCCACCTCGACTGAATTTCTACGGCTAAGTCCGCCGGGCTGCTGGCAGCGGCAAGTGGCGATCGGACGAGTAGGTCGCCGGAATGCCCAGCTCGCGGTGAAGCGCGGCGAGGAGCGGCGGCAGCGCGGCGGGCAGGCGCAAAGGTGGGCGAGTCTTACGCCTCGTGTTCCGCGAGCCAACGCTCGGCCTCGATCGCGGCGGCACAGCCCATGCCCGCGGCGGTGATCGCCTGACGATAGACATGATCCGAGCAGTCGCCGGCGACGTAGACGCCGGGAACGTTCGTCTGCACCTGCGAGCCAGGTTGCGGCTTGAAGTAGCCGCCGGCATCGACTTCGAGCGGCGGCGCGAACGGTCCCGTATTCGGCACATGGCCAATGGCCACGAAGATGCCCTTGACGGGCAGCACGGACTCCGCGCCGGTCTTGACGTTCTTCACCTTCAGGCCGCTGACGGAGCCCTCGGGCACCCCGAGTACCTCGACGGGCACGGTGTCCCAAACCATTTGGATCTTTTCATGGGCGATGGCGCGGTCGGCCATGATCTTGGAGGCCCGCAGGGTGTCGCGCCGGTGGACGAGGTACACCTTGCTGGCGAAACGCGTGAGAAACAGGGCCTCCTCCGCCGCGCTGTCGCCGCCGCCGAGCACCGCGACCTCCATCTTGCGGTAGAAGGCACCGTCGCAGGTGGCACAGGTGGTCACTCCCTTGCCGCCGTAGAGTTCCTTCTCGCCGGGGATTCCGGTCATCCGCGGCGAGGCGCCGGTGGCGATGATGACGGTCTGGGCCAGAATCTCGCGGTCGCCGCAAAAGAGGCGGCGGGGATGGGCGGAGAAGTCGACCTTGTCGACCAGTGCCTGCTCGAAGCGGGTGCCGAACCGCGTGGCCTGCTCGCGCATGTTCTGGGTGAGTTGGAAGCCGTCGACGCCGTGCGGAAAGCCGGGAAAATTCTCCACCTCGCTCGTCGTGGTGAGCTGGCCGCCGGGCAGCGGTCCCTCGAGAACGAGGGGGTTGAGACTGGCCCGCGCCGTGTAGATGGCGGCGGTCAGGCCGGCGCAGCCGGTGCCGATGATGACGACGTTTTCGACGGAAGGGGTGGACATGGCGGAGGGAAGAGAGGCCAACAATGGAATCAGCGCAACCATGGAGATGGAATCCCCGGATGGGCCGCGCCGACCGTGCCGGGCGCATCTCCGCGTTGGCGGTTGTAGGCGGGGTGCCCCCACCCCGCGATAGGTTGTCCCCGCCGGATCGCGCGGTGAGGGCACCGCACCCACCTGGAAGTCACCGCCAATTTGAAGCTGCACCCGACCGTGTCCACGGGAGGCTGACCGCCTCCCTGCCACCCCCTCCCCATCAATCTCTTTCTCGCGCCGAACCACCAAACCACCGATCCCTTTTTGCTGAACTTGACGGACTCAACTCACAACTTCGATTTCGCGGGCTTCGCGCGAGACAGGATTGGGGTGAGGCCGAAAAGAGCGGAAGAGGGATGAAGACAAGCGGAAGGGATCCGCTTGGCCGTGTCGCCTGGCGGCCGAAGCGCCGTGGGAGCCAACCAGACCGCGGAGAGCACTTGCACTGGCGCCGAACTGACCCGACTGTCGCCGGCCCCGGTGTCTGCTTCTCCCACAACTTCGCCGCGACGCGATCCCGTCTGGGATCCCGCCCGCTGGCTGCCCACGATGCGCGACGAGCTCGACGCGCGCGGCTGGGACGCCGTCGACGTCATTCTCATCTCGGGCGACGCCTATGTGGATCACCCGGCGTTTGGCACGGCGGTGGTGGGGCGGATGATCGAGCGCGATGGGTTGCGGGTGGCAATCGTGCCGCAGCCGAACTGGCGCGATGACCTGCGCGATTTCAAGAAACTCGGCGCGCCGCGGATGTTCTTCGGTGTCACCTCGGGCTGCATGGACTCGATGGTGAACCGCTACACGGCGGCGAAGAAGGTACGCAGTGAGGATGCCTATACGCCGGGCGGCGAACACGGTTTCCGGCCGGACTATGCCACCACCGTTTACTCCCGCATCCTGAAGCAGCTTTTCCCCGAGGTGCCGGTACTGATCGGCGGCATCGAGGCGAGCCTGCGGCGGGTGACGCATTACGATTATTGGTCGGACACGCTGAAGCCCGGCATCCTGGCCGAAAGCGGGGCGGACATGCTGGTGTATGGCATGGGCGAGTTGCCGCTCCTGGAGATCATGCGGCTGCTGAAACGCGGGGTGCCGTTCGCGTCGCTCAAGACGATCGCCCAGACCGCGGTCCTCTTGCCCCCCGACGCCCCGCTGCCGAAAAATCAGCATTGGGACGATTTCACGCTGCACTCGCACGAGGAGTGCCTCGCCGACCGGACGCTCTACGCGAAGAATTTCAAGGACATCGAGACGGAGTCGAACCGGGTGAAGGCGCGGCGGCTGTTGCAGCCGACGGGTGAACGGATGCTGGTGGTCAATCCGCCGTTTCCGACGATGGGCGAGGGGCAGATCGACTCGAGCTTCGACCTGCCGTACACGCGGCTGCCGCATCCGCGTTACCGCAAGCGCGGGCCCATCCCGGCGTACGAGATGATCAAACACTCGATCAACATGCATCGCGGGTGTTTTGGCGGGTGCAGCTTCTGCACGATCTCCGCGCACCAGGGCAAGTTTGTCGCGAGCCGGAGCAAGGAGAGCATTTTGCGCGAGGTGGAATCGATCAAGCAGATGCCGGACTTCCGCGGCACCATCACCGACCTCGGCGGACCCTCGGCCAACATGTACAAGATGAAGGGCAAGGAGCAGTGGATCTGCGATGAGTGCATCCGCCCCAGTTGCATCTGGCCCGACGTGTGCCGCAACCTCGACACCGATCACACCGCGCTGTTGGACATCTACAAATCGGTGCGCGAGACCGAGGGCGTAAAGCACGCGTTCGTGACGAGCGGACTGCGCTACGATCTCTTTCTGCATCAACACGCCTCGCCCGAGGAGAAGCAGAGCCACGAGCGCTACGTCGACGAGTTGGTGGAGCACCATGTGTCGGGCCGGTTGAAGGTGGCGCCCGAGCACACTTCGGACGATGTGCTGCGCGTGATGCGCAAGCCGTCGTTCAAGTATTTTCATCGCTTCAAGGCGAAGTTTGACGCCGCCAAGAAACGCTTCGGCAAACCGCAGCTGCAGATCATTCCGTACTTCATCAGCTCGCACCCGGGTTCGAAACCCGAGGACATGGCCAACCTCGCGGTCGAGACCAAGGCGCTCGGTTTCAAGCTCGAGCAGGTGCAGGATTTCACGCCCACGCCGATGACGGTGGCAACGGAGATCTATGCCACCGGGGTGCACCCGTACGATCAAAAGCCCGTGTGCGTGGCGCGCACGCCGGAGGAGAAGCAGGAGCAGCGGAGTTTCTTTTTCTGGCACAAGCCTGAGATGCGCGGCGCCCTCCGTGCCACGATGCGCAAACTGGGCCTCCATGACGCCGCCGCGAAGCTGCTGGGCGGCGCCTCGGCGAAAGACGAGATGCTGGCCGAGCGGGAGATGAACTGTGGCGGCCTGCCGCCGATGCCGCAGGCGCGCAAGCCGTGGTTCCGGGGTGGACGGAAACCATGAGCACGCCGGCGCTGGCTGCAGCCCGGGCGATGCACGATCGGTTCTTTACGATCGACACCCATTGCGACACCCCGACCGCGAGCCTGGGCCAACCCCGCTGGGATTTCGCGGTCCGGCACGAGCACGCGGTCGACGGCTCCCAGGTCGATCTGCCGCGCATGGTTGAGGGCGGCATTGATGCGATGGTGTTTGCGGTTTACGTCGGGCAGGCGGCGCGCAGTTCGGAGGGGCTGGCCATGGCGCATGAGGTGGCGTTGCGCCACTTCGAGCGGACCCACGCGGTCATCGCCGAAAACCAGGCAGCGTGCGGGCTGGCGCTGACCGCGGACGACGGCCTGCGCCTCAAGGCCGGCGGACGCCGGGCGATCTATCTGGGGATCGAGAACGCCTACTCGATCGGCCGCGAGGTCGCGCACGTGGAGAAGTTTCACCGGCTGGGGGTGCGTTTGATCGGGCTGACCCACATGCTGAACAACGACGTGGCGGATTCCTCGACCGACCCGCGCGGTCCGGAGTGGGGTGGACTAAGCCCGTTCGGACGCGAAGTGGTCGCAGAGTGCAACCGTCTCGGCCTGGTCGTCGACGCCTCGCACGCCAGTGATGACGCGTTGCGCGATCTGCTCGAGGTGTCGCGGGCGCCGGTGGTGCTTTCGCACAGCGGTCCGCGATCGGCCTGTGATCATCCGCGCAATGTGGGTGATGAGTTGCTGCAAGCGCTGGCGGCGAAAGGCGGCGTGCTGCAAATCAACGCGCTCGCGGTCTCCCTGGTCGACGAGCCGGGCAATGGGCGGACCGCGGCCATTGCGGACGTGCTGATGCGGCACCGGGACGAATTGCCGACGCCTGCCATGCGGCTGGCGGAGCACGAGGAGTACGACGTCGTGTGCGCGCGGCACCCCAATCCGGCGGTAACCGTGGCAGAGGTCGTGCGCCACATCGAGCACGCGGTGGGCGTGATGGGCCACGAGCACGTGGGCATCGGGTGCGACTTCGACGGCGGCGGGGGCGGGTTTGAGGGGTTGCACGATGTGAGTGACTATCCCCGAATCACTGCGGCGCTGCGGGCGCGCGGCTGGAGTGAGCAGAACCTCGCGAAGCTGTGGGGTGGAAACACCCTGCGCGTCCTGCGGGCGGCGTCCGCCTCGAGCAGCCGGGGTACGTGATATCCGGGTGGCTGAACCATGGCCCCGTTGAGCGATCGCGTCATCGCTTGATCGAATTTTTGCCCCGCCGCGCCACCGCGCCCGCGGCGACTTACAGTTTTTTGTCATAGGTGTGACAAAAAACTGTAGGACGGGACGGGGCGGGGAGGGGATTGGGGCGGGCGCGGGGACGAGGGGCTGCGGGACCTTCGTCGCCGCGGGATCCCGGACCTACGACTTGGCGGCGCCGGCCGCGGCCGACTGAAACCGATCCTTTTCCGCGTCGCGATCGAGGTACGGGACACCCTGCTCCATCCATTCGGGGGCGGGTGCGCCCTTGAGGAAGTGGTCGAAAAACTGGTTCATGCGCAGCGCGTAGTCCTTTTGGTCGGCGCGGCGGCGCAGTCCGTGGAATTCGCCGTTGTAGCTCCAGAGCCAGGCGGGCTTGTCGTGGCGACGCAGCGCGAGGAAGAGTTCGATCCCCTGATACCAGGGCACGGCGTCATCGGCGTCGTTGTGCAGGATCAGCAGCGGCGTCTGCACGCGGGCGATTTGGAAGACGGGCGAGTTGTCGAGATAGGTCTGGGGGGCGTCGGTGAGTTTCCGGCCGATGCGACTCTGGGTCTGTTCGTATTGAAACTGCCGCGGGAGACCGCTACCCCAGCGAATGCCCGAGTAGGCGCTGGTCATGTTGCCCACGGGCGCGCCCGCCTCGGCGCAGCGGAAGCGATCGGTCTGCGTGATCATGTAGGCGATCTGATAGCCTCCCCAGGAGTGGCCCTGAATCCCGATGGCCTTTTCGTCGATCCACCCGAGCTTCACGACCGCGTCGATCGCGGGAAGGACGCAGCGCAGGGCACTCTGGCCAGGCTCGCCAACCTGGTAGGCAATGTCGGGCATGAGCACGGCGTAGCCGTTGCTGGTGTAGAGGGAGACGTTGATGCTGCCGCTGCCGGGCGCCGGGTTGACGAAGTGGTGGACGTTTTGGGACAGCCGTTCGTAAATGTAGACGAGGAGCGGGTATTTTTTCTTCGGATCGAAGTTGGCCGGCTTGTACAGCGCCCCCTGGAGAGGAGTCCGCCGGGCGCCCCGGAATGAAATCAACTCGGCCCCACCCCAGCGAAAAGGTGCGAGCTGCGCGCCGCCATCGGTGACCTTTTCGAGCCGGGCGAACGTCGAATTGGTGACCTGCACATCCGGGAACTTGTCGAACCGCGAGGCGGTGACCAGGAGCACATCAGCCTCCTGGGCCCGGCCGACGTAGGTGTAGCGTTGGTCGCCCCAGAGGAGCCGTTCCGGGGCGGCGGTGGCGGCGAAGGTCGTGCGGGAGAAACCGCTTGCCCGGGTCTCCTCGCTCTCGGCGCGCAGCACGAGCGGCTTCGCGGGATCGATGCCACGCTCGTCGTCGTCCTCGTCGACAGGCTCGATGCGCTGCACCCGGTAGGCGATCTTCGCGGTGCGACCGTGGCCGGCGGTGAGGTTCCTGGTCGGGCGTCCGTCGACAAAGAGTTGCCAGACGTCGAATCGATCGTAGGCGACAAAGGAGGCGCTGTCGCGGGTCCAGCCGGCGGAACCGTAGGCGGAGGGCGGCTCGGGGCGGTCGTCCTGTTCGTTCCAGAAGCCCGGCTTGAGTTTCGCCGTGAGATTGCGCGTGACACCGGTGGTGGTGTCGGTGACGTGCCAGTGTTTGTCCAGGTAGCAGGCAAGCCACCTGCCATCCGGTGACCACAGCGGCGTGGTGCCGCGAAATTTCGTGAAGAGGGGACGGCGCGTGCCGGTGGCGGCGTCAACGAGGTAGAGATCGGCGTGGCGCCCACCGTAGTCGGTGAGGCGGCGGTAGGGGCGGTCGTCGGTGCCAAGCGCCCGGGTGCCATCATCGCTGAGCGAGACCTGGGGAAGCGTCGCGTCCGCGAGCTGGGTGTAGTGCGAGCTGGCGAGGTCGAATACGCCGCGATACGTGCGGTTGCGCTCCTGGTTGGCACGTACTTTTTGGATGGGTTGAACGTGATCATCGTTCCAACGCCAGAGATCGGCGGAGACGCGGTCGACCTCGGCCGGGGCGGTGCGCGGCGGCTTGGGGGGCGGGCCGGCGGCAACGTAGAGCCTGCGGCCGTCGCGGGAAAAACCGGACGCGGCCTTGTCGCTCACGGCGAGGTCAGCGGGAAACCCGGGCGTGGCCGCGGTCACGATCTCCCGGGCGGAGGCTCCGCCGCGCAGCCAGTGGTAGAGTTTGAAACGCGGGGTCTTCGCGGCGGCATCGTCGCGATTGCTGACGAAGGCGAGCTGCGTCTGCTCGCGGTCCCAGGTGAGGCGGGAATACTTCCCCTTGCCGGAGAGCAGGACGAGCGGCGCAGCCTCGTCACCGGGCGTGACCACATAGACGCCGTTTTGTGCCTGTGCTTTCGCCGCCACCGTGTACAGGAGGGATTTGCCGTCGCGAGCAAAGGTGTAGTCCAGGGCGCTGCCGAAGCTGCGCTCGGTGCCGGTGACCAAGTTGCGCAGCACGAGGTCGGTGCCGTACGGACGGGTGTCGTTGCCCGGGGCGGTGCCGGTCGGGGCGCTGCCGCGGCTGCTCCGGCGTTGCTGATCCTCATCAGAAATTGGATTGTCCTCACCGGGCTCGCTGGATTTCTCCCCGGCGGGTTTGTCCTCGTCGGTTTTCTTCTCCTCGGGTATCGGGGCCTTCAAGTAGGCGAGCCACGCGCCGCCTTTCGCCGGGAGGGCGAAACTCTTCACCGCGGTGATGCGGGTGGACTCCCCGGTGGTGAGGTTGACGATCACGAGCCCATCCTGCGGCATTGCCTCGGGCTTTTTCTTGGCTTGGCGCGCGGCCAGGACCTCGGCCTTGGGCGGGTGGGTGTTGGCGACGAGAAAACGGGCGTCGCTTGTCAGCGCGAGCCGAAGGGTGCGCGGGGGCGGCGGGGCCTCGGGGTTGGTGTTTTCGTCGCCGGGGGTAATGGCCGGGGGTGGCAGCGTGCCGACCGGCACGCGCACTTCGCGCCCGGTTGCCAGTTCGCGGGCAATGACCTCGCCGTCGGCGTCCTGCGGCATGAACGAATACGCGAGCCACCGGCCGTCGCGGGACAGCTGCGGAGTGGCAATGCTGCGCCAGGCATCGAAGTCGGAATGGGCGAGCGGACGCGGTGCCGAAGGCTGCGCGCAAAGGGTGGCGGTGAAGCCGAGCAGCAGCAGTCCCGTGCGGGCCAGGAAGGGGCAGGAGGAGGATAGCATGGCGATAGGAGGCGCAGCGCGCAGCAAGTGCCGGGGCGGGAGGGCACGGCAAGCCGAATTCCGCAGGGGAGCCGGGGAAGCCGCGGCTGGGTGCACGGTGCCGCCAGGACGGAGATTCCGAATTCCTGACCCCATGGGGAGGCGCAGGGGGGATACGCGTTGACGGTGGCCGTGGGGCCCAGCGCGCATTCCTGCGCGTTCATGAGACCGGAACGTCACCTCGTCCGGTCGGTTTCCGGCCCACCGGCCGGCCGCCCGATTCACTGGCCGGAAACCCCGGAACGCGGGCGCGCCACTCACCACCCGTAGCTGCGTTTCATGCGGAGCGGTTGGTAGAGCTCGGGGGAGAGTTCCTGGAGGAAGCGGCTGGGCGACTGGAGCATGCCGGGACCACCCTTGGTGTTGATCTTGGGAAAACAGAGGTAGAGCTCGTCGCGGGCGCGGGTGACGGCGACGTAGAACAGGCGGCGCTCCTCCTCGACATCGCCGGCCTCGATGGCGCGGCGCAGGGGAAAGCTGCCGTCGGCCAGCCCGATGAGGAACACGGCCGAGTACTCGAGGCCCTTGGCCTGGTGTACGGTCGTGAGGCGGAGGGCGTCGGCGTCGGGATCGGCGGAGCGGTCGCTGGTCTCGCTGTTGAGGAGCATGATCTGCGCGAGCAGTTCCTGCATGTCCTCGTAGCGGCTGGCGAAGCCGATCATCGACTTGAGGTCATCGAGGCGCGAGAGGTAGTTGGCGTACGTGCCCTTCAGGTAGTCGCCGTACCAGCCGTCGATGGCGATCTCGACGGCGTTGTGCGGCTTCATCGTGCGCATCATCTCCTTCACCTGCTGGAGCGAGGCGACGAACTTGGGCCACTCCTCCCTGGCATCCTTGGGCACCTTGGACGCGACGTCATCGGTGCCGAGGGCGTCGATGAAGTCCTGCTGCATCAACCGGGCGTGATCGAGGGCGGCGGCGTGGAGTTTTTGGGCGTTCTTGTCGCCGACCTTGGGCAGGAGGATCGCGATGCGATTCCAGGCGGCGCTGTCGCCGGGATTGTAGACGAAACGCAGGAGCGCCACGAGGTCGCGGATGTGGGCCTGCTCGAAAAAACGGACGCCGCTGGTGATCTGGTAGGGAATCTGCAGGCGGGAGAGTTCCAGCTGGATGTCGAGGGCGTGGAAATGCGCGCGGTAGAGGATGCCAATGTCGCTCAGGCTGCAGCCCTCGTCGATCAGGCCGCGGATGCGCTGGACGATGAATTGCGCCTGCTCGCGGCCGTCCATGGCCTGGACGAAGTAGGGTTTCTCCGCGTTGGCCCGGTGGGGGCGCAATTCCTTCTCGAAGGCGCGGCCCTTGGGCTGGGCCAGCAGGACACCGTTGGCGAGGGCGAGAATCTGGGGCGTCGAGCGGTAATTCGTTTCGATGCGGTGGATGGCGGTGCCGGGATGGCGATCGGGAAAGGTGAGGATGTTTTCCACGTTGGCCCCGCGCCACGTGTAGATGCACTGGGCATCATCGCCGACCGCCATCACCCGGTGGTGTGCGCCGATGAGATCGACGATCTGCGACTGCAGGATGTTGGTGTCCTGATACTCGTCGACCAGCACATGCCGGAAGCGGTGGGCAAAATAGGCCGCGGTCTCGGGCGACTTTCTCAACAATTCGAGCCAGTGTTCGAGGAGATCGTCGTAGTCGAAGACGTTGGCCGCTTGCTTGGCCTCCGCATATTTCCGCGCGAAGAGGGGCAGGTCCTCGATGATGGCTTCGTGTTGCGGGAAGAAACGCTGGACGGTCTCGCCGAGGGAGAGCTGGGTGTTGCGCGACAGCGAGATGATCGCGTGCAGGGGGCCGGCCTTGGGGTGGGTCTTGTCCTTGAAAAAGCCCCTGGCGGTGGCGTCGACGGCCTCGCGCAGCACGCCCTCGGACTCCTCGGCATCGAGGATGGTGAAACTGCGCGGCAGACCGATGGTCTCGCCGTGCATGCGCAGGGCGCGGTGGCCGATGCTGTGGAACGTGCCGCCCCAGAAGCGGCCCGCCTCGATCCCGGTGAGCTCGTGGACCCGGTGCAGCATCTCCTTGGCCGCTTTGTTGGTGAAGGTGAGGAGCAGGATTTCCCCCGGACGTACGCCCTGGGAGAGCAGGTAGGCCACGCGGTAGGTGAGCGTGCGGGTCTTGCCGGAGCCGGCGCCGGCCAGAATGAGCAGGGGACCCGGCTCCGCCGTGACGGCCGCGAATTGCTCAGCGTTGAGCTGGGCGCGGAAGTCGATCGCCGGGAGGCCCGGCGGGACGGTGGAGGGGTCGAGGTTGAAATCCATGAAAAGAGGGCTGCGCGGGGCGAAAGCCTGAGAAAGTCGCGGCTGGCGCAGGCGGGGCAAGCGGATAAGGTAGCGGCCATGAAGACTCTGACTGGGGCAGTGGCGTTACTGGTCGCGGGCACGGTGCAGGCGCAGCCGGCGCTCACGATTTACAATCAGGGTTTCGCCGTCGTGCGCGAGCGCGTGGCGCTCGACCTGAAGGCGGGCGAGAACTCCGTGGCGTTTGCCGGCGTGACCGCGCTGGTCGAGCCCGACTCGGTGGTGTTGCGTGATCCCGCCGGCCGGGTGCCGTTGCGCATCCTCGAGCAGAGTTACCGGGCCGACGTGATGTCGCAGTCGTTGCTGCTCTCGCTCAACGAAGGCAAGGAGTTGGATTTCCTCGTGCGGGATCAAAACGCCAAGGAGTACACCGTGCGCGGCAAGGTGATTCGCAGCGGGCACAATCCAACCGGGCCGGCCGTCACCCCGATCATCGAAGTCGACGGCAAGCTGCGGTTCTCCCTGCCCGGGGAGCCGTTGTTCCCGGCCCTGGCGGGCGACGGCATTTTGCGCCCGACCCTGTCGTGGCAAATCGGGACCCCGCAACCGGCGAAACTCGAGGCGGAACTCGGCTACATCACGGGCGGCCTGAGCTGGCAATCAGCCTACAATCTGGTGGCCCCGGAGAAAGGCGACCGGCTGGACATCGTGGGCTGGGTGACGGTGAACAACCAGAGCGGCAAAGTCTTTGAGCAGGCGGCGATCAAACTGATGGCCGGCGACGTGAACCGCGTGCAGCCGCAGGGCCAACCGATGATGGCGCGAGCCCGGGGAGGGGTGATGATGTCAATGGCGGCCGAGGACACGGTGACCGAGAAGGCGTTCGACGAGTTTCACCTCTACACGCTGCCCCGGGCGGTGACGCTGCGGGATCGCGAGACCAAGCAGGTCGAGTTCATGCGGGCGACCGGAGTAAAGGCGCCGGTGCTCTACGTGTACGACGGCGCGGCGATGTACGGCCAGTTCCATGGCGGCATGAATCGGGATCCCAACTACGGGACCCAGGGCAACAAAAAGGTCTGGGTGATGCGGGAATTCAAGAACAGCGAGGAGAACAAGCTCGGCCTGCCGCTGCCGAAGGGGCGCCTGCGGTTCTATCGGCGCGACGAGGCGGACGGGAGGATCGAGTTCACCGGGGAGAACGAGCTCGATCACACGGCGAAAAACGAACTTATCCGCGTGAAGACGGGCGATGCGTTCGATGTCGTCGGGGAGCGGGTGCGGACGAATTTCAACGGCAGCAACCGGCAGGACTTCGCCGAGGAGGACTTCGAGATCAAGCTCCGCAATCGCAAGGCGGAGTCCATCACGGTGCGCGTGGTCGAGCATCTTTACCGTTGGACGAATTGGAGCATCACCCAGAAGTCCGATGAGTTCGCCAAGAAGGATGCGCAGACGGTTGAGTTCAACGTGGCGGTGCCGGCCGACAGCGAGAAGATCGTGACGTACCGCGTGCGGTACGAGTGGCGGTAGTAGGCGGGGAACCCCGAGCTCCGAGGCAGAGTTTTGGGGCGGATGGGGTGGGATAGCGTGAACTGGATTGACAGCAGACCAGACCTGGTCTGGTCTGTCTGCAACATGAAGGTCATCAACATCCAAGCGGCAAAGACGCATCTCTCGCGGATCGTTGAACAGGTGGTTGAGGGCGAGGAAATCGTGCTCGCCAAGGCCGGCAAACCGTTGGTCAGATTGGTGCCCTATGCGAGAGCCCGAATGCCACGAACCCCGGGTCTATTCGCGGGCCAAGGTTGGGAGGCGCCGGACGCCTGGGCTCCGGATGAGAACGTACTCGGTCCCGCGATCGACGGTCCTTTGTTTCATGGCGCAGTGGAGGAGCCACCGCCGCCAACCCCATCCTGATCGCCGTGCGTCTTCTGCTCGATTCGCATGTCGTGGTCTGGTGGTCGCTTTATCCCGGGCGACTCGGCGGCGAAACGCGCGCGGCGATCGCGTCGCCCGAGAACGAGGTTTTCCTCAGCGCCGCCAGCGTGTGGGAATTGAATCTCAAGATTGCGAAACAGAAACTGGCTTTGCCCGAAGATTACGCGGCGCGTCTGTTCGCCGACGGGATCGAAGCACTACCGGTAACGGTTGAGCACGCGGTGCGCACGGCTCAGTTGCCCCGGCTGCATGGCGATCCGTTCGATCGACTGCTCATCGCCCAGGCGTTGGTGGAGGGCCTGATGATAGTCACGAGTGACCGCGAGATCGCGCGCTACGACGTGCCGGTGCTTGAGGCTTGAAGCCGCGGGCGGCGGCGAAGGCCGAGTACGGGCGGATTTTTGCACGGTCGGTCGCGCTGTCGGAGCGGCTTTATGCCGCGATGGAAATCCGCCCACGCTGAATCGCGGCATGAAGCCGCTCCTACAAGTGGGATCCGACGAGTCATTTTCGGGCCGGTTCACCGTGCAAAAAGCCGCCGTGGGCTGAGTTTGTTCCGGAGACTTTCCCCTGTACGGCGTCGGGTGACGCGATGATACTTGGGCACCCACGAATCCCATGAATGAAGTATCAACCCAGTTCCTCGACGAAGTCATCCGCGCCCTGAACTACCCGCTGCTGAAACTCGGGCAGGCGCAGGTGACGTTGTCGTCGATCTGCGTGTTTATCGGCCTGCTGGTGGCCCTCTTTGTCGTCGAGCGCCTGTTGCGCCGGCACTTTCTCGACCGGGCGCTGCAGCGCACCAACCTGGATCCGGCGGCCCGGTATACCGCGGGGAAGCTGTTCGAGTACGGCTTCCTCACCGTGGGCGTCTACATCTCGCTCCAGATTGTGGGCATCGACTTGAGTTCGCTGGCGCTGGTCGCCGGCGCGATCGGCGTGGGCCTGGGGTTCGGCCTGCAGAACGTCATCAGCAATTTCGTTTCGGGCATCATCCTGCTCTTCGAGCGCACGCTGAAGGTGGGGGACTTCATCGAATTGGAGTCGAAAATCACGGGGGAGGTGAAGGAAATCAAACTCCGGTGCACACACATCAACACCAACGAGAACATCGACATTCTCGTGCCGAATTCCGAGCTGGTGAACAAGCACGTCATCAACTGGACGCTCGCGGAGGCCAATCGCCGGATCCATGTCCCCTATGGTGTTGCCTACGG
This sequence comes from Opitutales bacterium, assembly GCA_038249085.1. Lineage (GTDB taxonomy): Bacteria > Verrucomicrobiota > Verrucomicrobiia > Opitutales > Opitutaceae > ER46. Next base: position 25,396 of record JBBRWR010000029.1, on the reverse strand, counting down.
CAGCGACAAAGAATTGGTGCGCCAGGCCGGCCTCGAGGCGGCGGATGCGGTCAGCTTCACGATCAAGGATCAGGAAAAACGCCGGCCCCAGGTCTGGTTCAAGGGATTTGGCGCCAGCAGCCTCGACTTCGAATTGGTGGTCTGGGTGAACCAGGATGCCGTCAAACGACCGGGGGCGGTGCAGGCGGCGTACCTCTGGGAGTTGCACACCGCCCTCTACAAGTACGGGGTCGAGATTCCCTTTCCGCAGAATGATCTGCACCTGCGCAGCGTGTTTGGGCTCAAGGACGAGGTGGCGAGGCGCTGGATCGAGGAACGCTTCCCGGGCGGAGCGCCGCGTCCAGACGATGCGAGCGGCGCATCCTGAGGGATCAATCCAGGGGCGGGATCAAACGCAATGGGTCCGGGGTTGATTGGTGCCCGCAGGGCGCAATCCGCAGCCTGACCAGAAGGGCGCTGCCAAGTTAAGCATACCCATTGGCAAGATTTCTTGTGGCCCGCGATGGGTTGAGATGAACGAACCTCCTCACGTGGTGCCATTCGAGCCTGAGTCCAAACCCTTTGCACAGGAGTCCAATCCGAGGAAAAACCGAGAACAGCGCGCGCCTTCCCTTTCAGCGCTCAATTGATTCGCCAAGCTCCCAGTGTTCGTGAGCTACGGGATTAAACTGGGGCGGAATGGTTGGGAACTGCTCGGCTCGACCTCGGTTTGACCTCCTGTGCTCGTCCGGGGTTTGGCGGTTCGTTCTTTGGTTCCTGGGTCACGCGAACCGGCGACGGATCTCAATTCCCGGGACGGCCCGGCGAGGACCCCGCCGGGGCGGCGATGAAGTCCAGGATCGCCTGCCGGGCCGGATCGCCGTCGTTCGCTATGTTGCTGGCAATCGTGCCATGGGTCCGGTCGCGGATCAGCTTTCCCATCACCCGCTGGTTGCCGGCGCCCTTCAAGATCTCCACGAAAAATTCGTTCTCGGCCTGACGCGCGGTCATATCGTGGTCGGCGTACAGCACCAGCAGGGGCGGAGTGTCCTTGCGGGCGTAAAACACGGGCGCCGCTTCGCCGGCGGTGACGGAGTAACGACCGACCTGGCGCTCCTCGCGCACGGTGTAGTGGTCCATCGTCTGGCCGCTGACCGGGATCAACCCTGCGATGGCGGACAAGTCCAGGGCATGGGCCCGCAGATAACGGGGATCCAGCCCGACCATGAAGGCCAGATAGCCGCCGGCCGAGTGACCGCCGACGAAAATCCTGGAGGGTGCGCCTCCCTGCCCGGCGATGTGTCGGTGCGTCCAGGCAAACGCCGCAGCGGCATCCTGGATGTAGGCTGGGTACTTCACCTGCGGACTGAGCCGGTAGCTGGCGGAAGCCACCGCCACGCCGGTCGCCGCGAGACTGCGCGCCATGGCCGCGGTCTTGGGGTCGTCGCGACTGCCGTTCTTGAGCCCGCCGCCATGGAACCAGACCAGGGTGGGAAAGTCCTTGGTGCTCTCCGGAAGGTAGAGGTCGAGTTTGCAGCGCTCCTGCTCGGAGACACTGAGATCGGCGCCGTGCTTGTACGCCAGGCCGGGAAGCACCCGTACCTCGGCGGCGTGGGTGGCGAGCGTGAGGGCGAGGAAGTAAAGTGACACAGCCAGTCGGCGGTAATCCGGGTATGACGGTGTTCGCAGCGCAGGCAGCGGAATTCTCATTTGCCTTGAGTCGGTGGACCCGGAAAATAAATCCGGTTTGGGTTGCGGTAGGAGCGGCTTGACGCCGCGATTCGGGGGATCTTCGCGGGGTAAACCCGCTCCGACAAGGAGTGATGGGTACGGGCACATGCGATTTGGTCGAATACCCAGGCGAAGTTTACTCCAGCGTGACCTTGGGCGGACTTTGTTTTTCCCACGCGTCCATCAGGGCGGCGAGTCGCGTCTGGACCGCGGCGGCCTCGGGCTTGCCGAACAGATTCGTCTGCTCGTCGGGATCACGCGCCACGTTGTAGAGTTCGGCCTGGTTGCGGCGGCTCTTGGCCAGGGGAACGATCAGCTTCCAATCGCCTTGTCGCACCATTTTGTCGCTGAGATAGGCATAGGCTGCCTCGGGCCCCGGCCCGGTCCCGCGCAGGAGGGGGGCGAGGGATGTGCCCTGCACGCCGGCCGGTACTTTCAAGCCGGCGAGGTCGAGCATGGTCGGCATCAGGCTGGCGTTGTCGACGATGGCGTTGGTGACGCGACCCGCGGGAACCCGTCCCGGGGCCCGCACGAGGAGCGGGACGCGCGCGGAGCTCTCGTACATCACGCCTTTGAACATCCGATTCCGCTCGCCCAGCATATTGCCGTGGTCCGCGGTGAAGATGACGATGGTGTCGTCGCGCATGCCGAGTTCGTTCAGCGCGGCCAGCACGCGGCCCATGTGTTTGTCGACGAGGCTGACGGCGCCGTAGTAGTGCGCGATCACCTCCCGCAGAATGTCGGGATTGTTGATGAACAGGCGCGCCGGTGAACCAGGCCCGTCGTCTTTCTTCCCCTTGCGGACCTTCTTGCCGTCACCTTCGGAATCGCCGGCGGCGAAGTCGGCGGGGAGCGCCAATCCCGGCTGGAATGTCCTCGGGAGGGGCATGTCCTTCGCCGCATACATCTGGTCGAAGGGAGCGGGAATGACGAATTCGCTGTGGGGTTTGAGCATGCTGACGAAGAGAAACCACGGCTTGTCCTTTCCGGCCTGCGCGCGCAGGAAAGCGATCGCACGATCCGCTTCCCACGCCTCGGGATATTTATCTTCGGGCAGCACCGAGGTGCCGATGCGGAGCGGCGTCTGGCCCGGCGCGACGAGCGATCCCGGCACGGCGGCGGTGTTGGCGTTACCCTTGAGCAATTGCCCGCTGGCCCGCAAGAAGGCCAGGTAACTTGCGCTGTCTCCCCCGGCTTGAATCTCCGCAGAGTCGAACCAGTTCTTCTCGTAGTGCAGGTGCAGCTTGCCGACGATCCCCGTCGTATAACCGCGGGCGCGCAGCAACCGGGGCAGCGCCACTTCGCCTTCGTTGAATGGGAAATTGTTGCCCTTCACCCCGTGCACGTTCGGGTAGCGTCCGGTGAACATCGTCGCGCGGGACGGCGAGCAGACCGGCGACGCGACGTAGGCCTCGGTGAAACGCGTACCTTCCGCCGCCAGCCGGTCGAAATTCGGTGTCTTCACGATGGGGTGACCGGCCACGCCGAGGCAGTCGTGCCGGAATTCGTCCGCCACGAGGAAGAGGATGTTCGGCGGGCGCTTCGACGGGGCGGCGCCAGCGGCGTTGGCGATCCATGACGCGACCAGGACGAGCGCCATGACTGTCGCGGGCCAGCGGGGTTTGGGTCGCAGGGAATGAAGGGAGAGGGAGGGGGAGGGGAGGTTCATGGGACGAAGGTGATCGCGTTGGCTCAGACCAGCCCCGGCAGCGCGCCCGTGCTTTCGCCGAAGGAGGGCAGCACGATGCCGTCGCGGTGGAGCAGGGCGAGGTGGAGGTTGTGGAGGGGTGTCTCGGGCGCGGCGGTCAGACGGCGGCCGGGGCGCACGGTCCCCTGGCTGCGACCGGCGAGCACGAGTGGCAGGTTTCGGTGCTCGTGCTTGTTGCCGTCGTGCAGCGAGGAACCGAAGAGGATCATGCTGTTGTCCTGCTCAAACTCGACGGCGCGCCGGGGATCGACGCCGCGGGCGAGGGGGAGGGCAAGGCCCAGCAGGCCCAGCAGCCGAACGGCCGGAAAACCGTTCATGGCAGGCCGGACGAGCGCACGGACGGGGTGGGGAAAAGTCGCACGGTGCGCGCAGCCAAGGCGCCGCGCCGCCCGCTGTCAACCTGCGCCCGGGGCGGCCCGTTACTTTGCGGGCGCCACCCGGACGAGGACGACGCCATGGGGCGGCACCGTCGCACTGAACTCGGCGGGGAACCTGCCGAGGTCCTGCTGGCGCCACAGATCGCGCACCAGCTGAGGTCCGTCGAGCACGAGCGTGGCCCATGGGGCGGTGACCTTGAGCGGGGCGCTGCCGCGGTTGAATAGTCCGACGGCCACCGCCCCGTCCTCGAGCGGTTTGACCAGCACCTGGCGGTCGCCGTCGCTGAGGACCGTCGTGGCGGGCCGGCCGAGCGGGTCCTGGTTGAGGGCGAGCACCTCGTCGTTGGTCAGGAGATTGAGGGTGAAGGCGTCGAGGTCCTCGATCGGGCAGCCGATGAGCAGCGGCGCGGACCAGAGGCACCACAGGCTGATGTGGGTGTATTGCTCGTCGGCGGTGAGGTTCGACGGATGCAGCTTGGGCCCCCAGCCCAGCTTGCCCACCACGAGCATGTCGGGATCCGGCCAGTGCCCCGGCCCGACGAAGGGGTTCCAACGCTCCTCCAGCAGCCAGGTGTCGTAGATGCCCTTGAATTTCTCGGGCGCGCGCGTGCCGCCGTCCCAGACGTCGCGGATGTCGCCGCCGGTCCGCCAGGCGTTGGCCAGGCGCGCAAAGCTGGCGGCGTCGCGAAACGGCGCGGTGTTGGAAAGTGAATACACGATATCGCGGGTCTGGGCGCGCAGGGCCCCGGACATGCGCGCGGTGGCGGGCAGATCGTTGGGTTTCCAGTCGTACTTGACGTAGTCGATGCCCCATTCCGCCCATTGCCGCGCATCGGACGCCTCGAAGGTGTGGGCGGCAATGCGGTGACCCGCCTGGCCGGCCTTCTTGTCCGCCGGCTTCGTCCAGGCTCCGTCGGGCTGCTCCGCCGAGCCGCCAATGTGGCCGGCGTACGACGTGATCCACGGGGTGGAATAGGTGCCGAGCTTGAGACCGAGCGCGTGCACGTCGTCGGCCAGCCGTTTCATGTCGCCGAATTTTTCGTTGGGCTGGATGGCGTTGAGCGGGCCGCCGCGCCGGCCCTGCCAGGTGTCGTCGATGTTGACGTAGGTCCAGCCGTGGCCTTTGAGGAGGCGGGCCATGGCCTCGGCGGTCGCCCGCACCTTGGCCTCGTCGACGGCGGCGGCCCAGGAATTCCAGGAGTTCCAACCCATGGGTGGCGTGAGGGCGAAGTGATCGCCGACGACGATGCGCAGTTCCCGCGCGGCCTCGCCGCGGGGGTTCTGCACGCGCAGGCTGACCCGATAGGTCGTGGCGTCGCGACTGGCGATCGTGCCGGTGATGCGGCCGGTGTTCCCGTCGAGGGCGAGGCCGGCCGGCAGACCGATGGCCGCGTAGGTGAGGGGCGTCTCGCCCGTGGCGGCGACCGTGTATAGGAAGGTCGAACCTGGCCGCACGCCAAAGACGCGGGCGCCGTTGATGCGCGGCAGCGGGCCGGACTGCGGCGTGAGGATATAATAGTCGCTCCGGGCCGCCGCGGGTTCGGGGCTGGCCGGCTCGGCCGCCAGCATGAACCCGGGTAGCACCCAGAGCGGTACAGCGGTGCCGAGGAGGCGGCGCCACGTGATGCGAGTCAACTTGACGGGGGAAGATACATGGATGGTTTTCACGGCAGGAAATTGCAGGCGGTATTCGGAGCCAAGGAGTCGGGGCGTGGCCCCGAAGCACAAGTGCGCAAAGAGAGTGGGCCGACGGCGGAAGGAGACAAGTCCGCCGATGTGATGGCAAGGCACCCGGGCACCCGGTCTCTTCGGGCTCAGGCCTTCCGGAACAACGGTCGACCGCGCTGCGCAGGACCTCCCGACACCCGGGAATCCACTCGCGCCGCTCGAGCACGCTCACCCCACCCAGATGGGGCTCGCCCACGCCACATGGCCGTTGTGCTGGCGGACGCGCACGTAATAGTAGTCGGCCGTGGCGCCTCCCGCCCGCCGATCCTGATCCCGTCCGATTCCCCCTGCCGGTGAGCGTCGAACAGATTCAGCGCGAGGTCAGCCGATTGCCCGCGACTGAACGGCGGAAGCTTGCTCCTCCAAAGGAAACTGGATCGTTAGCGGGTCGGGCTGGGAGGGGAAATCTCCGTGGGGAAAATTTCAGCGCAAGGCGCTCTTGCCATCCGCCCTCGCCGTTCGGTCAAGCGGCGCGCGGCAGGATGGCCCCGTGCTTCTCCAGCGAGGACCGGATCTTCGCCAACGGCACTTGCCGCGGGGTCGTGCTGCTGCGTGCGGCCAAGGCCGCCGCCACGCCTGCCGCCTGCCCCATCGCCATGCACGAAGCCTGCACACGCAACGCCGAATTCGCCAGTTGATCGCTGCTCACACACCGACCCGCCACCAGCACGTTCTTGCTCCCCTTCGGGATCAGCGCGCGCAGCGGAATCGTCGGGACCACGCCTTCGTTGAGATGCTTCGGACGCACCCCGCCCTCGAAATGCAGATCGATCGGATAGAAGGAGTGCGCCACCGCATCCTCGAACACGCGGCCCCCTTCGTAATCCTCCACGGTGATCGTCGCTTCGCCCACAATCCGGTAGGTCTCGCGGATTCCCGCCTCCGGCTGGAGCCGTTCGATCTTCATCAAGGCCAGCGCCGGCTCCTGCTGCAGGAACCGCAGCACCCGCAGCAGCGACTGCCGGCCCGCGATGTTGGTCTCCGTATGCGACTCGGACGTTGTCCCGTCGGCGCCGACAATGTGATTCCCGCTCTCGCCTCCCTTGTTGAGCCAGCCGGCGATACTGCCGTTGATGTCCGTGCGTTTGAGCGCCCCTGACTTCACTGCGGCGGCGTACTTGTCCTGCAGCACCTTCAGCATGTTAGGGTCGAGTGTCGCCATCTCGTAACCGCCGACGCGGTAGATCAACGTCCCCGGCTGCCGTGTTTTTTCCCGCATCCGTGCGAGGCCAGCCAGCCCCACCGCGGTCGCGCTGCCGGTGCAATCCACCAATTGCCTGGCCGTCACGTCGACCATCGTGCCCTTGCCGACCAGCCGCACGCGCCAGCCGTCGGCCGCTGCTTCGACCGTGAGCGGCGATTCGTAGTAGCGCAGTTGTACGCCCGCCTTAACGCAGGCCTCCTCGGCGAGCGCCGCGTAGAGCGCCCCACAGATTCGCACCTGGTGCCGTGAATGCCGCGGGCCCGTCGGAATGGTGAAATCCGGCAGTTCATCGTTGTTCAGCTCCACGGCACGCATCACGAGTTCCCAACCGATGCCGGCGATCACCTGTTTGCCCCAGGCGTGGAAGAGGCCGGGAAAATCCACGCCCCCCGTCGTCGTCGTCCCACCCAGCTGGCTGCCGGCCTCGACGAGTATGGTCTTCGCGCCGAGGCGGCCCGCCTGGATCGCGGCGATGGTGCCAGCCGTGCCGCCGCCGATCACCAGCACGTCGGTCGAGAGCCGGCGGAGCGTCGGCGGGGGCTGCGCGGCGACGAGCACGCTGCCGACGGGAAGGGTGCCGAGCGTGGTGAGAAAATGACGGCGTTTCATGGCAGGGGAGGGGATTTCGGAGCAGCGATTTGAGAAGTGGCACCGGTTTGGCCTTCAAGGCATTCAGGGCGTCTAGAACGTGGCGCGCATCCCGACCGTCGGAGTGACACCGAATTTCTGGAAAAACACCGCAGCCGCCGGATTATCTCCTATCTTCTGCATCCGAACGAAGGATTCGTTGAGCACGTTCCGGACGGAAAAGAATGCACTGACTTTGGGGGAGATCCGATGCGATCCGCCGACGTCGACGCTGATCCGGTGCCGCTGGTATTGCGTGTTGGCCGCGTTGATCGGACGCGACGCCGCCCAGTTCATGTTGGCATAATACTGGCCGCGCCGGTGGGCGTAGGTCAGGCCGGTCGACACCAGATGCGGCGACATGTTGGCCACGATGACTTGAGCGTAGTTCCGCGTGTAGCTGGCTCGCACGCTGAAACCCGACCAGGGCCGCGGCAAGAACGAGAGGCTCTGGCTATACTCCAGCTCCATCCCGCGGACGCGGACGTTGTCCTTGCTCTGCGTGGTGGTGATGAAGGTGTAGCCGTCGTAGATCGATTCGCCCGGGGCGAACTCGTCACTCCCGATCCGCGTGCCAGTCTGGTGCAGGCCCTCGATGTTGTTCTGGAAAAAATTCACCGCCATCACGCCGACGGGTTCAAAGTAGCGCGCGAGCCGCACGGAGTAGTTGTCGGAGTATTCGGGCTTCAGGTTCACATTGGGCGCGTTCACCGTCAGGGCATCGTCGTCGATCAGCCAAACCCCCGCCAGGGCCGACACCTGAGGCCGCTTGATCGTCCGGCTGAAACCGACCTGCAGATCGAGTTGGCGCGTGAGATTATACTTCACGCCCGCGCTCGGAAACAGGTTGTCGTAGCCTCCGGTGCGGTGGATCTGCGGCCGCGAGCGATACTGGTAATCGACCCCGGGAATCGTGGTCGCGCGGCCTGCTGCGACTGCGTAACCGGCCGCCCTCATCTCGCCGGACGACAAGGCGTCGAACTCCAGCGAATCCGTCTCGGTCTCCTCGCGGCGGAGCCCCGCCCGCAGGTTTACGGGACCGAGCTTCGTCGTCCCCATGAGATAGAACGACGTGATTTTCTCCTCGAAGTCCTTTTCGTTCGCGACGGTGGCATTGTAGTAATTCGCCGCGGTCCGACTCGGCGCGAAGTCGTTGGGCCGCGCCCGAACGGTTTCCGCGATCCGCATCAGGTCGGGGAGGAACACCCCTCCGCCCGAGATCGACGTGGTATACATGTCCTGGGCGCTGAGATCCATCCCCAGGGGCGAATTGTAGTCGCGCCACTGTCCGACGCCCGCGCCCGGGCCGACATAGGTGTAGTTTGAGGCCTCGCGGGTGTTGGCAAACTTTCGCGCCTCGCTCTTCCACTTCGCCCCGGCTTTCCATGCCACCGGCAGAACCCGCTGCGTCCGCAGCGTCGCGATGAGCTCGCCGGTCTTGAGCCGGTGGTTCGCGAAGCGCCCGTCCTCCAGCGTGATCACCGGCGAAGAAAACAGCGCGCCGTTGCTCCAGTCGCCGCCCGCGGTCTGCACGACCCGCCAGTCGCCGTCATTCAAAGACGAACGCTCGGCGCTGAAGCGCACGTTGGCCAGCGCCACGCCACCCGAGGTGTAGACGGAATCGCGATACTTCATGGGATTGTAGCCGCTCATCGAGTCCGAGAGTCCGAGCCGGCCCTCCACGGTCAGGTCGCCGCGGGTATAAACGAACCGCGGGCTATACGACTTGCCGTTGCCGACTTTCGCGACGGCCAGCGGCGTAACCGTCACGGTCCCGTTCGCGGTCGTCACAAAACGGATGAGCGGATCGCTGCCCCCGACCGCCGCCCCGGAAACGCGGCTGCCAGTGTTGAAGTTCACGCTCCGCTGCCCCGACCATACGTCGGAATGGTTATACATCACGCCCAGCGACAGGGTCAGGTGCGGCGTGGCCTTGAAATCGGCCGTCAGCGACGTGGCGAACCGCTCGATCGTCTGGAGGATGTTTTGCGCGTTGATCGCCGTCAGCGCCATGGGCGCGGGCGAGGCCGCGGTTGGCACGTAGTTGTAAGTCACCGTCGTCGGCGCGCGCTGGAGGTAGGAGTTCGATTCGCTCACGCTCAGAACGATACCCAACCGCCGGTTCAGAAAAACGTCCGAATATTCGAGCGCCGCGCTGGGGAAAAGTTTCCGCCGCCGGTCGTCGCCCGGACCGAACGTGCGCCCGAGAGTGAGGTGCTCCGAATGGCCGGTGAGACTGAAGGACGTGGACACCCGTCGCCCCTCGCGGTCGAACGCCCGCTTCGTTTTCAGATTGATCGTGCCCGCCGGCGAATTCGCATCGACGTCGGCACTGATGGTTTTTGACACCTCGATCGACTCCATCGCGCTGAGCGAGACCTGCTCGAAACTGAACGAGCGTCCGCCCGCGCCGGCGTTGGCGTCCGCGCTGGGAAAGTTCATGCCGTCGACGGTCACCCCCGTGTAGTCCGAAGACAGGCCGCGCAGCGAAATATACCGCACGGTGCCGTCGGTCGCATCGTAGTCGACGCCCGGCAGATGTTTCAGGAACTCACCCACGTTGCCCTCCGCCACCTCGCCGAAGACGTCCGAGGAAACGCTGTTCGTGATGTTCATCGAAGCGCGCTGCTCCATAATCGCTTTCGCGTTGCCCTCGCGCTGGCTCGAGACCACGAACGCGTTAAGCTTCACCGTGCCGTCCGCCGCTTCCGTCAGCGTGGTGCGCAGCTCGAAGTCGCGCGCCACGGTCTCGCCGGGTGCGAGTCGGAGCGTCGCCGTCACCGGATGAAATCCGATGTAGCTCACCACCAGCGACACCTCGCCGGGCGAGACGCCACTGAGGCGGTAGGCACCGCCATCGCCGGAGGCGACGGACGGACCGCCCACGACGCGCACCTCGGCGTTGCGGAGATACTCTCCGGACGCGGGATTGTAGATGCGACCCGCCACGACGCCAGTAACCGTCTGGGCGCTCAGCGGTTGAGCGGTGAGAAGGACGAGCCACGCGGCGGCGCGGCGAAGGAAGGAGGGGCGGGTCATGGTGATATCGGGTTTTGTCGGCTGGGCGGAATTCGCCTCCCCTTTGGCACCGGCCGCTTCGGCGGCCCGTTTGCGGCTGACCACAAACGCGCCGGTCGCAGCGTCCTGCGCGACGGTGAGCGCGGTGCCGGCGAGCATGCGCTCGAGCGCTTCGCGCGGGGCGAATTCGCCGACGATGGCGTTGGTCTGTTCGCCGCGCACCTTGTCCATCATGAAAACAATCTGCCGGCCCGAGGCGCCGGCAAACTGGTTGAGCGTGGTGGCGGCGTCGCCCTTGGGGAGGTTGTAGCTCCGGCGCGGCTCCGCCACAGACACGGCCGCCGTCAACGACACCGCGCAGCACAAGGTGCCGGCGAAGACGTGCGGGGTGGTGGCGAGGCGGGGCAGCATGCGGAGTAACAGGGCTACTCCCTTAACGCAGCGGCCGATGAAATGGGTTAGTCTCATCATGCGTGGACGCGATGCAGCCGGGGTCGCGGACCCCGGCCCGAGGTCGGCGACCCCGGCTACAACCGGCGTCCGCGGCCCGGCCACAAGCGCCGGCCTTACGAGGCAAATGTCGCGCGCCACGACCACGGTGAAGGCCCACTCACCGGGCGCGGCGCAGCACGATTTCGCTTTCGCCGCGGCGCTCCACGGTGATGTCTCCGTCCTGCGCGAGCAGGCGGGCAAACGCCTCGGCCTGATCGAGGGCAAAGGTGCCGCCAATCTTGCGCGCTCCAAGATCGTCGTCGGTGAGCACGAGTTGGACGACATTGCGGCGGTTGAACCGGGCGACCACGTCACGGAGCGGCACATCGGAAAACGTGGTCGTCCTGGCGTGCCAGGCGAGGGCCTCGCGCAGGGCGACCGGCGAGACGGGCTCAGGCACCGGAGGCACAGAACTCGCGGCGGGCACGACGATGCGCTCGTTGGCGGACAGCAGGGTGACGGCGAACGGAGTGCGTTGACCCAAACGCTCCGGGCCGTCGCGTCCCGGAACCAGGGGGTTGGAATCGGAATCAACGCGCTCCACCTGGACCTTGCCTTCGTCCACCAGCACTTCGACGCCGGCCTCACCCAGGCGGACGCTGAAGGCGGTGCCGACCGCCCGCACCGACACGCCGCCGACGATGACGATGAACGGGCGCGCCGTGTCATGGGCCACCGCAAAATGCGCCTCCCCGCGCGCCAAGGTCACGCGGCGTTCGCCAGAAGTGAGCTGCACGGTGACATCGCTCGCCTTGTTGACATTCATGATCGAGCCGTCGCGCAGCGCCACTTCGCGCGGCGCAGTCGCGGTCGTGGCGTAACGCTCGACTGGAGCGCGGCCCGGAGCGAACGACAGCAGCGCCCCGCCCAGAACCAACGCCGCCGCCAAGCCGCCCCAGCGCACGGCCGGAAGCTGCCACCACAGATGCGGGATTTCTCCGACCAAGGTCTGCGCCTCCCGCAGTTTTTCTTCCAGCCTCGGGCGCAGCGCTGGCAACTCGCCCATCAGGGCCAGCGCCTCCTCGGTCCGCGCAGTGGCGGCGGCGTGCCGTGGATCGGCAGCGCACCACGCGGCAAACGCCGCGGCCCGACCAGGGGTGAAGCCCTCGTCGCGTTCGCAAAGCCAGGCGGCGGCGGCCGTGTCGATCACGTCGTCAGGGTCGTCGGTATGATCAAACGCATTCATGACGCGACGCGCTCCCTGGTCGCGGCAGCGGCCAGCAAGCCGCGCTGTTGCAGGAAACGGGTGCAGTCTTTGACGCCTTTGACCATGTGCACCTTCACGGTTTCAGGTGAAATGCCGAGGCGCGCGGCAATCTCTTTGTAGCTCAGGCCGTCGAGGTGACGGAGCATCATCACCTGCCGGCACCGTTCGGGCAGCGCCACGATGGCTTCGAGCAATGCCTCCAGCCGCTGCTCGCGATCCAGGGATTCGACGACCCCGGGTGTTTCCGCGAGCACCGCGAGGTCGCCGCACACGTCAAGAGACTCGTGCGGCGTGGTGCGGCGACGGCGAAAGAGGTCGATCGCAGCGTTGCGCGCGGCGGTAAACAGAAAAGCCCGCTCGTAGGTGAGCCGGCCGGCCTCCTTTTCGCGGAGCATTCGCGCATAGGTTTCCTGCACGAGATCGTCGTGGTCGGGCAGGGTGGGAAACCGACGGTGCAAGTAGGCGCGCAACGCCGGTTCGTAGGGCAACACGTGCTCGGAAAACCAGCGGGCCTGTTCGGTCGGGGGCATTGTGCGGTAAACGCGCCTGCGCGCGGGGTCGCCGTTCAATGTCGCCCACCGACCGGCGCTGTCGAGTGCGATTTCAGCCCCAAGCGGCCGAAGCGATTTTTATGCAACAACGACTAACCCAAATCCCGGATCGATACGTTGTGGCCGCAGGCAAACCCGATCGACGCGGACTACAGCAGCACCAGATCGTTGCGATGGACGACCTCGAGGCGTTTGCGGGCGGGGTAGAGCGCGGCCAGATCTTCGCCGTGCTGGCCGGCCAGCGCGGCGATTTCGTCGCTGCCGAAGGCGGCCCGGCCGCGGGCGAAAACCTCGCGCGCAGGGTCGGCGATGTTGACGATGTCGCCGGCGGAGAACTCGCCGACGGCCCCCGTGACGCCCACGGCCAGGAGGCTGCGGCCCTGCTCGCGCAGGACGGGCACCGCGCGGGCGTTGACGAAGATCGTGCCGGCCGGGCGCTGAAAATAGGCGAGCCAGCGTTTCTTCGCCTCCATGGGCAGGCCGCTCGGCACGAAGAAGGTGCCGGGGCCACGGCCGGAGAGGAGTCGCAGGATGATGCCGGGTTCGGCGCCGCTGGCGATGAAGACGCCGCAGCCGGCCCGGGTGGCGAGTTTGGCGGCGGAGATCTTTGAGACCATGCCGCCGACGGCGGTTTCGCTCGCGGTGCCGCCGGCCATGGCCTCGATTTCGGGGGTAATCTTTTCCACAACCGGGACGATCTGGCCGCTGCCCTTCAGGTCGATGAGGCCCGGGGCGGTGGAAAGGATGATCAGGTGGTTGGCCTGGGTGAGGCTGGCGACCATGGCGGAGAGCGTGTCGTTGTCGCCAAACTTGATCTCGGCCGCGCTGACGGTGTCGTTTTCGTTGATGACGGGGATGGTGCCGTAGGCGATGAGCTGGCGCAGGGTTTCCTGCACGCCGAGGAAACGGGACCGCACGCGCAGGTCGTCGTGCGTGAGCAGCACCTGGGCGACGGTGAGGCCGTGCGGCGTGAAGCCGGCCTGCCAGGTCTGCATCAGCCGGGATTGCCCGATGGCGGCGCAGGCCTGTTTTTTCGAAAGACTCTTGGGCCGCCGCGCGAGTTGCAGGGCGCCCATGCCCAGCCCCACGGCGCCCGAGGACACGACGATGACCTCCGTGCCGGCGGCGCGCAGCGCGGCAATCTCGGCGCAGACTGCGGCGATGCGACCCTCGTCGAGTTGACCGACCCCGGAGGTGAGCACGCCGGTGCCGAGTTTCACCACGATGCGGCGGGGTGCGGCGCTGCCACCCGGCGCGCCCGGAACAGCGGGAGAGGCGGTCATGTCACGAGGTTCGGGCGGAAAGCTGATCCGCTTCCAACCCGGAACTCCCGCCGCATTGCACCTGATTGAAGCATCGTGAAATCTGGCATCGGGCATCGATAATCTCGGAATCGCAATCCGCCGGGATTTCGCCCGGCTGCGGTCTGGGCCGCTGCGATCGGAGTTGGAAATTTCCAGATGACCGATGGCTGATTCCCGATTTCAAGATTTCCGAAATCGGCGGAGGCGACGGCGAAGGCAGGCAAGGTCGGCACAATCAGTTTGCGCGAGCGGAAACTCTCAAACCGTGAGCAGGTCCTTCTCCTTGTGGGCGAGGTGCGTGTTGATGTCGGCGATCGACTTGTCGGTGACGGTCTGGATCTCCTTCTCCAACCGCTTCAACTCGTCCTCGGGCAGCTTGGCCTTCTTCGCGTGCTCGATGCCATCGCGACGGACATTGCGGACATGGACGCGACCCTCCTCGGCCATGCGGTGCGCGGTCTTGACGAATTCCTGGCGGCGTTCGCGGCTCATCTCGGGCAGGGGCACGCGGATGATCTTGCCGTCGGGGATGGGGTTGAAGCCCAGGTTGGCGTCGATGATCGCCTTGTTGATGACCTTAATCAGGGAGACATCCCATGGCTGGATCTGAATCAGCCGGGCGTCGGGCGTGGAGATGGCGGCGCATTGCTTGAGTGGCATGGACGAGCCATAGGCCTCCACCATGACCGAATCCATCATCTGCGGCGTGGCCTTGCCGGTGTGGATGGAGCTGAATTCGTGCAGGGTGTGGTCCACCGTTTTCTTCATGCGGGCTTGGGTGTCGGTCAGAATCTGATGGGTCATGGTCGGACGGGGGTTGAATGAGCCGCCGGGGAGTCCGGGAGGGACCGTCGGTTGGCTCGGAGTTGGCGCGGAAGAAATCAGTTTTTAACGAGGGTGCCAATCTTCTCCCCATCGATCGCCTTGCGGATGGAGTGTTCGTCGTTCAGGTCGAAGACCAGGATCGGGACGTTGTTGTCCATGCAGAGGGAAAACGCGGTCGAGTCCATGACGTTGAGGCGCTGCTTGAGGGCGTCGATGAAGGTGATCTGATCGTAGCGGACCGCATCCGCATACTTGTTGGGGTCCTTGTTGTAGATGCCGTCGACCTTGGTGGCCTTCATGAGGATGTCGGCGTGCATCTCGGAGGCCCGGAGGGCGGCGGTGGTGTCGGTGGAGAAATAGGGGTTGCCCGTGCCGGCGACGAAGATGACGACGCGGCCCTTTTCGAGGTGGCGGAGGGCCCGGCGGAGGATGAAGGGTTCGGCGATCTGATTCATGGGGATCGCCGATTGCACGCGGGTGCTGACGCCCAGTTTTTCGAGACAATCCATCAGGGCGAGGCCGTTGATGACGGTGGCCAGCATGCCCATGTAATCGCCGGTGGTGCGGTCGACCCCGCGCTTTTCGCCGTTGAGGCCGCGGAAGATGTTGCCGCCGCCGATCACGACGCAGATCTGCACGCCCAGTTCATGGATTTCCTTCACCTGGGAGCAGACGTGGAACAAGGTGTCGCTGTCGATCGGATCGCCGGTCTTGCCCCCGCGCAGCACCTCGCCGGAGAGCTTCAGGATGACACGTTGGTATTTGCGCCGGGAGTCCCCGGTC
This sequence comes from Opitutales bacterium, assembly GCA_038249085.1. Classification (GTDB taxonomy): domain Bacteria; phylum Verrucomicrobiota; class Verrucomicrobiia; order Opitutales; family Opitutaceae; genus ER46. The sequence goes on along the minus strand of JBBRWR010000029.1, from coordinate 9,862 downwards.
TTGGTCGCACGCATGGTGCACAGGAAACGATTCCGTAAAATGGGCGTCAATGCCTGAGATTTTCGTCTGCGCCGACGGGACGGGTGGCGCGGTGGGATGCAGCCAGAGGCGGCGCGGGCGGGCGGGCGCGGCGGGCGGGACGGCGAGTTGGCGGGCGGAATGTTGCTTCGCCGCTTGCGCTTCGCCCGGGCAGCCGTTGGAAAGAGGCCGTCGCGCCGCATGATCTCCATCCGCATCGAGCAATTGACGAAACGATTTGGGAACGTGACGGCGTTGCAGCACCTCGACGTCACGATTGAACCGGGGGAGTTGTTCTTTCTCCTCGGCCCGAGTGGCTGCGGGAAGACGACGCTGTTGCGGAGCCTGGCGGGCTTCTACATCCCGGAGGAAGGGCGGATCTTCTTTGGCGAGGAGGAGGTGACGCGGCTGGAGCCGCACAAGCGCAACACGGGAATGATGTTTCAGAGTTACGCCCTGTGGCCGCACCTGACCGTGGCGGAAAATGTCGCGTTTGGGCTCCAGGAGCGGAAGGTGCCGAAGGAGGAAACGAAGCGGCGCGTGCACGAGGCGCTCGAGTCGGTGAAGATGGCCGCCTACGCCGAACGCCGGCCGAACCAGCTCTCGGGCGGGCAGCAGCAGCGCGTGGCGCTGGCGCGGGCGCTCGTGATCCGGCCGCGCTGCCTGCTGCTCGACGAACCGCTCTCGAACCTGGATGCGAAGCTGCGGCTCGAGATGCGCGCGGAAATCCGCCGGGTGTGCAAGGAGTTTCAATTGACCACCGTCTACGTGACGCATGATCAGAAGGAGGCGCTCTCGGTTTCCGATCGGATGGCCATCCTGGATGGTGGGCGCATCCTGCAGGTGGGTACGCCCCGGGAGGTGTACCGGCGGCCGGTGTGCAAGGTGGTGGCCGATTTCATTGGGGAGACGGATTTCATCCCAGGCACGCTGCGCGGCAGCGATGGGGCGCGGGTGACGGTCGACACGGCGATGGGCCCGATGGAAGGGGTCATGGGGGATCCCGCGCTGCGGCCGGCCCCGGGGACGGCCGTGACGGTGTCGGTGCGGCCGGAGTGCTGGCGGTTGAGCCGGGAGGCCCCGGCGCGAAACTTTGTGCGGGGTCGGATCGGGGAGGCGGTGTACCTCGGTGAAATCGCGCAGTACGAACTCCTCGCCGCGGGCCTCGGCCTGAAGATTGTCGAACTCAACCCCCGCTTCATCGACCAGCCGTCCCGCGGGGAGGTCTTCGCGAGTGCCGAGCCAGAGGACGTGGTGGTCCTGCTGGCGTGAACCAGACGAAGGACTTCGTGCCTCCCCGGTGGCCACCGCCCCGGACGCCGCACCGATGAAACGCCTGCTCGTCGTCGCCCTGCTCCTCGCGATTGTCGCGCTGCCGTTCGCGCTCCGCTCGAAGCGCGCGGCGGTGGCACGGGTGGAGGACGTCGTCGTGGTCATCACGCCGCACAACGAGGCGATTCGCCACGAGTATGCGGTCGGTTTCGCCCGGTGGTATCGGGCCCAGACGGGCCGAACCGTGGCGATCGACTGGCGGATGGTGGGGGGGACGAGTGAGATCGCCCGTTTCCTGGAAGGGGAATATGTGACGGCGTTCGAGCAACATTGGGTGCGCGGGCTCGGGCGGCCGTGGAGCACGGCGGTGCAGGCGGGGTTTCAGAATGGCCGGCTGCCGGCCGGGGCCCCGGCGGCGGTCAGGGCGGCGCGGGAGGAATTTATGGCCTCGGAGGTCGGGTGCGGCATCGATGTCTTCTTTGGCGGCGGGACCTACGACTTCGAGCGCCAGCGGCTGGCCGGAAGGCTCGTCGACTCGGGCGTGATGACCTTGCACCCCGAGTGGTTCGAGGACCGATCGATTCCGGGTTACTACGGCGGCGAGAGTTACTGGGCGCTGGACCGCACCTGGGTGGGGACCGTGTTGAGTTCCTACGGCATCATTTTCAACCGGGACGCGCTGCAGCGACTGGGCGTGGGTGCGGAACCGGCTCGTTGGGAAGATCTGGCGGACCCCCGGTTGATGGGGGAAGTGGCGCTGGCGGACCCGACCAAGAGCGGTTCGGTGGCGAAGGCCTTTGAAAACATCATCCAGCAGCAGATGCAGCGCCGCCTGGTGGCATTGCGGCGCGAGGACCCGGCGGGTGACGGCAAGAAGCAGGAAACCCGCGCGGTGCATGAAGGGTGGAGCGCCGGCCTGAAGTTGCTGCAGCGGATCGGGGCCAATGCGCGCTATTTCACGGACTCCTCCCAGAAACCGCCGATCGATGTCGCGGCCGGGGACTGTGCGGTGGGGCTGTGCATCGATTTTTACGGTCGGCAGCAACAGGAAGCGGTGCGACGGCGCGCCGGGTCGGAGCGGATCGGGTATGTCTCGCCGGCGGGGGGCTCGACGTTTGCGGTGGATCCGATCGGGCTCCTGCGCGGAGCGAGGCACCGGGCCGTCGCGGTGGCGTTCATCGAATACACGCTGTCGATGGACGGACAGAAGCTGTGGAATTTTCAGCCCGGCACGCCGGGCGGGCCGGAGCGGTTTGCGCTGCGCCGTCTGCCGGTGCGCCGGGATTTTTACGGGCAAACGGAGTGGAAGAAATATCGGAGCGATCCGGAGGAGTCGCCCTATGAGCAGGCGGAGCCGCTGGAGTATCGGGAGGCCTGGACCGGGGGGATTTTCCGCGAGATGGCGTTTGTGGTGCGGGTGATGTGCCAGGATGCGCAGGCGGAATTGAAGCAGGCGTGGCGGGCCGTGCAGGCAGCTCCCGAGCCGGTGCGCGCGCAGGCGCTGGCGGTCCTGCAGGATATGGCGGCGGTCGATTACGACCAGGTCGTCGGGGTCATCCGGGGGCGGTTGGGGTCGAGGAACAAGGTCGAGGAAGTGAACCTTGCCCGGGAATTGGCGGAACGCTTCCGGGGCAACTACGAGCGGGCGGAGGCGATCGCCCGGGCCGGGACGCGGCCGGCGCCGTAAACGTCCCGGCGGATCGCGGTCGCCGGGGCCCGGATCTAGAGGTGGGCGAAGCCGGCGGCGAAGGCCGCCTTGTCCGCGGCGCGAAAGAAGGAGGTGCCGGCGACGAAGGTATCGGCCCCGGCGGCGCGGCACTCGGCGCCCGTGGCCAGGTCGATGCCACCGTCGACCTCGAGACGGAAGGTCAGACCGCGCTCCCGACGCCACGCGTCGATCTGCTGCAGCTTGGCCAGCATGTCGCGGCGAAAGGCCTGGCCGCCGAAGCCCGGTTGCACGGTCATGACGAGCACCAGGTCGACTTGGGCGAGGAAAGGCTCGATGGCGGCGGCGGGGGTGCCGGGATTGAGCACGATGCCGTTCTGGCAGCCCAGCGCGCGAATCCGGGCCAGCGTGCCGGCGTGATCGTAGGCCGGCTCGATGTGGATGCTGATGAGATTGGATCCGGCCCGGGCGAAGGACTCCACGAAGAGATGCGGCGCCGCGAGCATGAGGTGCGTGTCGAAGAACAGGGTGGACCCGGCGCGGCGGAGGGCCGCCAGGGTCTCGGGCCCGAAGGTGAGATTCGGCACGAAATGCCCGTCCATCAAATCGAGGTGCAGCCACTCGAGACCGGCCGCGGCGACGAGGCCGGCGCTGGCGGCGAGATGCGCGTGATCACCCGCGAGCAGCGAAGGGGCGAGAAGGGCGGCGTGCATGACGGCGGAAAGGGAGAAGCCACCGCGGGGGTTGGCGCAAGAACTATCCCGGCCGGGCGCGCGGTCGCGGACCCGTTACCAAGTGTCGAGGGTAGCGTGGGTGATGCGGGCGGCGAGGGCTTCGGTCAGGAGGGCCAGCGCCTGATATTCGGATTGGAGCTGGCCGCTGTCGGTGAAGACCTCGCGCACCGCGGTGACGGGGCGATTTTCCCACACCGGCCGCCCCAGGTGATTGTCCCGCAGGGTGCAGGTCGCGCCGAGCGTGACGTTGAACTTGCGGGCGAGCCCGGTGTCGCCGTCGCGGGCCGCGGCGATTTCGCGCCGGTAATCCGTGATCGTAACCGTGAGGGTGGCATCGGCCCCGGCGGCGGAGTTCACCGGGTGGAGCCGGGCGTCGCGGAGGAAGGCCTCGCGGAGGCGGGTCGAGAGCAGGGCCTGGGCCTGCGGCACGAGGATCTTGTTGGCCACCGGTTCGATGAAGACCGATCGGAATCCCGGCTGGGTGCCGGTCCCGAGCCGGTAGTGGGCGCAGCCGGGGGTCGTGAGCAGCACCGCGAGCAGGCCGGCGGTCGCGGTGAGGAAGCGAAACATGGCGGAGGCAGGTGGGCGGCCCTGCGTCGGGATTCGACTCAGAAGAAGAAAAAGCGCTTCTTTTTCGCCGGGGGCGCGGAGCCCGCCGGGGCGCCCGGCGCCGGCTGGCCGGAAGCCTTGGCCTCCACTTCCAGGAGGCGGCCCTTCGCCTTGGCGGCGATCGCGGACTCGGGATAGGCGGTGATGGCCTCGTTGTAAAACACGCGGGCGGCCTTGAAGTTCGAGCGTTTGTAGAAGTAGAAATCCGCCATCCGAATCTTGCTCTCGGCGAGCATGGTCTTCATGCCGTCGAGCCCCTTTTCGGCGATGCCGATGTTGTTGTCGCCGGGGAAGAGGAGCATGAAGTCGGTGAAGTAGGTGATCGACTCCTTGGTGGCGCCTTGATCGTAGTAGGGGCCGTCGACGAGGGAGGCGTGGGTCTGCGCCAGCTTGAGATAGGCGTCGGGGGCGAGCAGGCTCTGGCCGTAATTGTTGATCATGCGGTCCAGGGCATCGACCGCGTTTTCGATGTTGCCCAGCTTCTGGTGGCCGCGGGCGATGTTCATCAGGGAGAGCGGCGCGTAATCGCTGTAGGGCGCGTTGCCGAGGATGATCTCAAAGAACTCCAGCGCCTTGTCGCGCTGGGTGAACCCGGGCAGGAGGCCGAAGAACATGCGGCCCCGGGCGCCGTCGAGCATGGCGCTGGCGATGCGGTACTGCTCGCCGATGATTTCGTTGAAGCGGCGGGTGTTCGGGTAACGGCTGAGCACCTGCTGGAAGTCGTCGAACGCCTTGGCGTAGTCCTTGCCGGCGAGGCGCAGGCGGGCGGAGCGATACAGGGCTTCCGGGGCGTAGACGGAGTTGGGATACTTCTTGGCGATGGTCCCATAGGACTTGATGGCGCTGCGACGACTACCATCCTCCTCGGACGAGCGCGCCTTGTTCATCAGATCGAGCGCATTGCGACCCTCGGGACCGGCCAGCCCGGATAGGGTGCCGCCCTCGACGCGCCAGCCGGTTTCCCTGGTCCACACCAAATCCGCCCGGGCGGTGGATGCGAGGAAGCCCAGCAAGCAGGCCAAGGTGCAGAGGACGGCAGGCAACCGGGTGAGGAGGAAACGCATCGAAAAAAGGGTCACCAGCGAATCAGCGCACTCCCGTAGGTCAAGCCCGCCCCAAACGCGACGAGCAGGATCAAATCCCCCGTCTTGACGCGGCCGTTGCGTCGCGCCTCGTCGAGGGCGATGGGAATCGAGGCGGCGGAGGTGTTGCCGTAGCGGTCGACGTTGACGAAGAACCGCTCCATGGGGAGTTCGAGGTAGTCGGAGATGGCCTCGATGATGCGGAGATTGGCCTGGTGGGGGATCACGAGTGAAATCTGATCCGCGCGCAGGTCGTGTTGTTCCAGAATATCGCGGGCCGCCTCGTCCATGCCCCGCACGGCCAGTTTGAAGACCTCCTTGCCCTTCATCTGGATGCAGTGCTCGCGTTCCGCGATCGACTCGCAGGTGGAGGGCGAACGGCTGCCACCCCGCGGAATGCAGAGCAACTCGGCGCTTTCGCCGTCGCAGCCGAGCCGGGTGCCCAGGAGCCCGCGGTCCGGTTCGTCGGAGAGGCCCACAACGACCGCGCCGGCGCCGTCGCCAAAGAGCACGCAGGTGGTCCGGTCCTGCCAATTGACGACGGAGGAGAGCTTTTCCACGCCGATCACGAGGGCCTTCTGGTAGCGGCCCGAGGTGAGCATGGCACACGCCGTATCGAGCGCGTAGATGAAGCCGGAACAGGCGGCGTTGAGATCGAAACACGCGGCGTGCGAGGGCACGCCCAGCTTGTGTTGGACGAAACAGGCGCAGGCCGGCATCGGCATGTCCGGCGTCATGGTGGCGACGATCAGAAGGTCGATCGCGTCCGCGGTCAGCCCGGCGTCGTCCAGGGCGCGTTGGGCGGCCTGCACGCCCATGTCCGACGAGGCCTCGTCGGGGGCGGCAATGCGGCGCTCGCGGATGCCGGTGCGGGTGAGCACCCACTCGTCGGAGGTCTCCACCATGGCCGAGAGTTTATCGTTGGTCAGAACCCGCTCGGGGGCATAGGCACCGGTGCCAAGAATGACAGTGGAACGGATAGGCATTCAGGTAAAAACGGGCTGGGCGAGCAGGTCGTTGGCCCGGGTGACATCGGCCTCGATAAGTTGGTTCATGTCCGCCTTCACAATTTCATTGGCGGCGGCGATGGCACTCTTGATGGCCCGGCGGGTGGAGGAGCCGTGGGCCTTGAGGATATGGCCGTTGAGGCCGAGCAGCGGGGCGCCGGAGTAGCGTTCGGGATTGATGCGTTCCTTCAAGGCGTTGAAGGCGCCTTTGGAGAGCAGGGCGCCCGTGGCGCGCATCGCATTCGCCTGCAACTCCTCCTTCAGCATGGTGGAGAAGAACCGCACCAGCGACTCCCAGCTCTTCAGCATGATGTTCCCGACAAAACCGTCGCAGACGACGACGTCGACATGCTCGGTGAAAACGTGGAAGCCCTCGATGGGGCCCGAGTAATTAATCAGGGAGCCGACGCGCTTGAGCAGCTCGTTGGTCTCGGTGATCACGGAGTTGCCTTTGCCCTCCTCCGTGCCGATGTTCATCAGGCCGACGCGGGGGCGTGCCACTCCCAGCATCACCCGGCAATAGTGGCTGCCGAGAATGGCGTTGTGCACGAGGTGCTCCGCCTTGGCCTCGGGGTTGGCGCCGGCGTCGATGAGGACGAAATGACCGTTGTCCCGCGGGCAGATGGCCGCGAGGGCCGGCCGGGCGACACCTTCCATCATGCGCAGCCGGAGGGTGCCACCGGCCATCAGGGCTCCGGTGTTGCCGCAACTCACCACCACGCCGGCCTCGCCGGCCTTCACCAATTCGATCGCCCGGATCATGGAGGAGTCCTTCTTGCGCTTCAGCGCGTTGAGCGGCTTGTCCTCCATCGTGATGACCTCGCTGGCATGGTGCAGCGAGAGCCGCGGGCCGAGGTGGACTCCCGCCTGCTGCAGGAGGGGCTCGAGCACCGCGCGATCACCGACCAAGGTGATCGGATTGAGCACCGGGTGATGGGCCAACGCCAGCTTCACCGCGGCGACTACTTCGGCAGGGCCCAAGTCCCCGCCCATGGCGTCCACTGCAATGCGGCCGGTCGCGCCGGAAGAGTTAACCATCTCGGGGATGGCAAAGGGGTACCAGGCAGACGCGCGGGCGCGAGGCTCAAACCTCGACGTTCAGCACTTGGCGTCCGCGATACATGCCGTTCTTCGGATTGACGCGATGGGGGCGGAAGGCACTGCCGTCGGTCGGATCCTTGGCGAATTCCGGGGCCTTGAAGGCGTTGGCGGCGCGGCGGTTGGCGCTGCGGCGTTTGGATTGCTTGCGTTTCGGATTTGCCATGGGAGGAAGGTTGGGAGGTGCGCGCAGTACGGGGAAAGGCGCTTGCTGGTTTGGTAAAGGGTCGGAGTAAACGGCGGGCTCCGGCCTCGTCAAGCGCCATCCTTGGGGGCGTTTGACAGAGGGTGCATCTCCGAGTTGACGCCGGCGGAAAGTATTTTCGCAATGGCTGCACTTTGAGCTGACCTACTGCGATGGAGTCTGCCTCAAGTGTGGCGAATGGAAGAACGCCGCTACATCCAAGGCCGATTGGTCGGTAAAACCGAATTGGACTGGGTGCGACGGCTGATCGCGGAACATGGCGAGTGGAAGCGAAAACGACTGGCGCAGGAGTTGTGCCGAGCGTGGAGTTGGTGCAATGGACAAGGAGTCTGGAAGGACTTTGCGGCGCGCAGTTTCCTGCTGAAACTCGAGGCGCAAGGCGAAGTGGTGTTGCCGGCGGTGCGGCGCTGGAGGAAAAAAGCGCGCGCCGCGGAATTGCCGTTGGCGTGGGCCGAACCTGAAGTGGTGCAGGGAGGTTTGCGGGAGTTTGGCCCCGTGAGGGTGGAGGTGGTGCCAGCCGCCACGCCGGCGGCTAAACGCTGGGCGGGGTATGTGGCGCGCCATCACTATTTGGGCCTGCATGTCGGGGGAGAGAACCTGCGGTATCTGGCCCAAGACGCCCAAGGCCGGGATCTCGCCTGCCTCTTGTTTGGGGCCGCCGCCTGGCAGTGTGCGCCCCGGGACCGGCACTTGGGCCTCACCGCCGCGCAACGGCGGGCCGGCCTGCAAAGGGTGGCCAATAATACGCGTTTTCTGGTTTTGCCCTGGGTGCGGGTGCCCGGGTTGGCCAGCCACGTGCTCGGGCAGGTGGCCCGGCGGATCGACGCCGACTGGCAGGCGAAGTACGGGCACGGGCTGGACTGGCTCGAGACGTTCGTGGAACGGGGGCGATTCGCCGGCACCTGTTACCGCGCGGCGAACTGGCAGTGCGTGGGGCAGACGACGGGGCGCAGTTGTGCCGACCGCTACCACACCCTGCGGGTGCCGGTGAAGGAGGTCTTGCTCTACCTCCTGCGACGATGATCAGCGCCATCGAGTGTCAGGGGTCAGGCGCGGCCACGAACTGGCTGCGCGCGAGGGAACAGCAGCGCGCGGCCGAAGGCCGGGAGTGGGCGCGGCAAAAACTTGAGGAGGACATCCAAAGTCAGGCGCGCGAGGTGCCGGCGCTCTGTCCGCCGCGCGGCGCGCCGTTGCGCAAAACGCGTTGGCGTCCCATGCAGTTGCAGACGAGTCTGGGAGAGGTGAACGTGCAGGTGCAGTGGGGAAAATCGGCCGCGCAGCATCGCTGGATGTGTCCGGCCAGAGAGCAATGGGGCCTGGCCGCGGATCAGGCAGTCAGTCCGGAACTGCAGGAGTTGGCGTGCTTCACGGCGACGAAGACCCGATCGGACGAGGACGCGGCCGTGACGATGCAGCGGTTCGGCCACGCGGTCAGCGATGACCTGATCCACCGGCACGTGCAGCAAAGCGGCCAAGCGTGCGCGGAGCTGGTCCTGCCGCGGCCGCCGGTGCCGGTCACCGAACCTGAATTTAGCCTGGTCATCATGATGGATGGGTGGCTGGTGCGGGAACGCGGCCCGCACTGGGGCCAGCAAGGGGCGCCGCGGCCTGACCACCAACGGGTGGATTGGCGCGAGGTCAAATCGGCGGTCATTTACCGCCTGGAGCAACGCGCCGAGACCGCCAGTGGGCGCGGGATGTTGGGGGAAAAGTCGATCGTGGCCTGCCCGCCGTTGACCGCGCCGGTTGACTTCGGCGCCAGCGTCGAGGCCGAGGCGCGGCGCCGCGGCCTGGGCCGGGCCAAAAAAGTTTACATCGTGATCGATGGGGCGGTCTGGCTTTGGGACCTGGCCCAAGATCGTTTTAAGGACGCCGTCCTGACGCTCGACTTCCCGCACGCCGCCCAGCACCTGTGGGCCCTGGCCCACGAATTGCACGGCCAGGGCACCGCCACGGCGCGGGCCTGGGTCGAGCCGCTCTTGCATCAACTTCGCCACGGCGAAGAACAACGGGTGGTGCAATCGCTCGAGCACCTGTTGGCACCGTCCGAGCCACGCAGCGCCCAATCCCAGAAAGAGGTGACACGTGAAGTCGAGTACCTGCTCACCCACCGGGACCACATCCACTATCAGGCACGGGAAAACGCTGGAGCGCCCATGGGGAGCGGCGCG
>JBBRWR010000028.1:0-67445 GCA_038249085.1 Opitutales bacterium | reverse complement strand
TACCAGCGCGAGCGCAAATAGGCCCAAAGGCCGCCGCCAAAGTCGATTGGCCCCTCTTTCTCGTTCCTCTTTATCTTTATCTTTCGTCAGGGTTCGTCCGCGGGAGAGAAAGATTACGAATACGATGAAGAGAAAGACCAAGCCGCAACGATTCAGTCGAGGTGGAGCGCGTTGAGCTCAACGCGCTGAACGGGAATGCGCACGCACGCAGGCGCGTTGGGGACAACGCGCCCCACCTTTCAATGGATTCGTTCTTTCAACTGAAACGCACTTCGAATGCCTGGATACGTATTGGCTGGGAGGCGGGAGAACGACTTTGACCCTGTCCTGGCCCCAGGAGCCGGGACCTTTTCTGGAATTGCGCGCGGGGGGTGACCCCCGCACCTTCGCTGGCTCGGCCCGCCCCCAACCCCGCGACCCGCAGCAGCGCCGCCCCATTTCCTTCCAACCCCATGAGCGACGTCACCGTTCTGCTGCGGAAAATCGAACAGGGCGACGCGCGTGCCGCCGACCAATTGCTGCCGCTCGTGTATCAGGAATTGCGGCACCTCGCGGCCGCAAAGATGAATCGCGAGTCCGCGGCCCAGACCCTGCAACCCACCGCGCTCGTCCATGAGGCCTGGCTCCGCCTCGGCGGCGACCACCAGCCCACCTGGGAAAACCGCGCCCACTTTTTCGCCGCCGCCGCCGAGGCGATGCGCCGCATCCTCATCGACCGCGCCCGCAAACGCCGCGCCGTGCGCCACGGCGGCGAACAGGTCCGGGCCGACGCCGGGGAACTCGACCGCGTGCCCGATCTGATGCGCAACGATGACCAGCTGATCGCCGTGCATGAGGCGCTCGACAAATTCGCCGCCGAGGAACCCAGGAAGGCGGAGTTGGTGAAGCTCCGCTATTTCGCCGGGTTCACCCTCGAGGAGGCCGCCCAGGTCCTCGGCGTCCCCGCGGGCACCGCCAAGCGCTGGTGGACCTACTCGCGCGCCTGGCTCTACCGCGAATTGAGCGCGGAGTGATTGGTTCCCGGCCGCCCCGGCGGCAGTGAATGATTCCGGAAATCGTGTACCGAGCAGAGCGACATCCGGCAATCGGGCATCACCCATCTGTCATTTGGCAAAGCGCAACGAGTCTTCTCAATTTCACGATGCCCGATGCTCGATGCCCGATTTCAAGATCTCCAAAATCGTCGCGAACGATACGAACTGGATCAAGACAACACCCGCGAGCACGATTCGTTGACGGAGACGCAGAAGTCCTGGCGCGCCGGAAATCTGCGACGCCGGCGATCCAACGCGCCGCGGAACTGCGCATGATACGGCACATACCCCCATGCCTATATCCACCCCCACCTCCCTCCGTCTGCCAGTCGCCGCGTTGCTCAGCGCCACCCTGGCCCTGTCCGGCTGCGTCTCGTCGAAATACAAACTCGCCAAGTCCACCGACATCCGGCCCCCCATCGCGATCAATCTCGCCTCCACCCAACCGCCGCTCGAAACGATGGTGAACACGGTGATCATTTACCAGGGTCCCGGTTCATGGAAACGCGAGGCTTACTGGGATGAATACGTGCTCACCTTCGCCAACCGCGGCGACTCGCCACTGACCATCGATGCCATTTCGATCACCGGGCTGGCCCGGACGGCCACCCCTTCCGGAACCGAACCTTGGTCGATTGAAAAAGAGAGCCGCACGCTGCAGGATCAGGGCTTCGGCCTGGCCAAGGACACCGCCGTGCAGATTGGGGGCGGCATCGCCACCATTGCCGCGGGCGCGGCGGCGGGTGCCGGCACCTTTGGGCTCGTCTTCGGCGGATTGGGCGCGGGCGTGGGAGTTGTCGGCGCCACCATTCTCGGCGCCGTCGCCTTGCCGGCATTCATCGGTGGATCCATCTACGCCAATGTCTCCAGCCGGCACGAAGTCGAACGCGAGTTCGCCCGCCGGCGTCTCCAACTTCCCGTCACGCTTGTCGCCGGCCAGGTCGCCCAAGGCAGCCTCTACTTCCCCATTACGCCGGGACCGCGCCAGCTCGTGCTGAAAGGCCGGGCCGGCAAGCAACCCGTCGAGGCCACCCTCGACCTCGCACGGCTCGCCAGCCTGCACCTGAAACCGCCGCCCGCCACCCCCGCCGGACCACAAACCACCGGCCTTTCCACCCTGCCCTCCGCGCAGTGAACCGCAGGACAACGCGCACCGCCATTGCCGGCTCGACCCCGGCCCGCGCATTGGCAACATCGCCCTGTCCGCTCCCATCACCCAGGTCCCCGCTTCGGACCGCGCCATGAGCCCCACTCCCTCTCCCCAGGAAGCCCTATTCGAAGCGGCGACGGCGCTGCCCACGGCAGAACGTCCCGCCTTCCTCGACCGGGCCTGCGCCAGCAACGCGGCCCTGCGGGCCCAACTTGAGTCGCTGCTTCGCGCGCACGATTCCGCCGCGGAGAGTTTCCTGGAGGAGCAGCCGGCCGAGCTCGCGGGCGTTCAGATCGCGCCGGCCCCGACCGCCGAGGAAAGACCCGGCGATCGGATCGGCCGCTACAAATTGCTGCAGAAGATCGGCGAGGGCGGATGCGGCGTCGTCTACATGGCGGAGCAGGAAGAGGCGGTCCGCCGCCGCGTCGCCCTGAAGGTGATCAAGCTTGGCATGGACACCAAGGCGGTGATCGCCCGGTTCGAGGCGGAGCGCCAGGCCCTGGCGCGGATGGAGCATCCCAACATCGCCCATGTGCTCGACGCCGGCGCGACGGCCGCCGGCCGGCCATTCTTCGTGATGGAGCTCGTCCGCGGCCTGCGCATCACCGCATACTGCGATCAGAACAACCTCTCCACCGCGCAGCGCCTGGAGTTGTTCGTCCTGGTGTGCCAGGCGATTCAGCACGCGCACCAAAAGGGCATCATCCACCGCGACATCAAGCCCTCGAACATCCTCGTCACGCTGCACGACGGGCGGCCCGTGCCCAAGGTGATCGATTTCGGCATCGCCAAGGCCACCCAGGGCCGCCTCACCGAGGCGACCCTCTTCACCGCCTTCGAGCAATTCATCGGCACGCCCGCGTACGTCAGCCCCGAGCAGGCGGAGATGAGCGGTCTCGATATCGACACCCGTAGCGACATCTACTCCCTCGGGGTCCTGCTCTACGAGCTGCTCGCCGGTCGCACGCCGTTCGACACCCAGGAACTGCTCTCCGCCGGCATTGACGGGATGCGCCGCCTGATCCGCGAACAGCAGCCCTCCCGCCCCTCGCACCGCGTGCGCACCCTCAACGACGCCGATCGCACCACCGTCGCGCGGCGCCGCGGCACCGACGCCCCCCACCTCACCCTGCTGCTCCGCGGCGATCTCGACTGGATTGTGATGCGCTGCCTCGAGAAGGACCGCTCCCGCCGCTACGACACGGCCAACGGGCTGGCGATGGACATCGAGCGCTATCTCAAGGACGAACCGGTGACCGCCCGCCCGCCCAGCACGACCTATCTGTTCACCAAGCTGGTCCGCCGGCACCGCCTCGCCTTCGGCGCGACCGCCGCCATCGTCGCCGTCTTCGTGGTCGGTTTCGCCGTAGCCACCAGCCTGTTTCTCCGCGAACGCGAGGCCCGGGAACGCGAGCGCCTCTCCCTCCTGCGGGCCCGGGAAGCCGAGGCGATCGCCTTGCACGAGCAGAAGCGCGCCGAAAAAGCCCAGCAGGTGGCCGAGGCCGGCGAACGCCGGGCGCAAATCGAATCCATCCAACGCGGCAAGGTCGCTTCCGTCATGACCGGGACCCTGCGCGACATCGGCCGGCTCGCGACCAGTGGCAGCGAACGCTCCAGGCGCGAAACCATCGACCAGATGGTCGCGCGCAAGCGGGACCTCGCCGACCAGCCGGAACTGGCCGCCGAGGTCGATGAGGCGCTGGGCGGCGCCTATTTCCGGATGGGTGAATACGCCCGGGCCGAGGCGCTGTTTCACGAAGCCCTCGAACTGCGCGAGCGCGTGCTCGGTGACCGCGAGTCCACTCCGGAAATCGCCCAATGCCTCAACTACCTCGGCCTCGTCTGCAGCGGGCAGTCCCGCTGGGAGGAGGCCGAGAAGCTGCACCGCGATGCCCTGGGCATTCAGCAGGCCCTGTTCGGGCCGAAGAACGCCGCGGTGGCCGAAACCATGAGCTCGCTGGGCTGGGTCCTCGCCCAACACGCCAATCTCGATGAGGCGGCCAATTATTTTCGTCTCGTGGTGGCAATGCAACGCGAGCTGTACGGACCCCGCCATCCCCTGGTCGCCACCTCCCTGTCCCGTCTGGGATCGATCCTCACCCAGGCGGGTCGCATCCGCGAAGCCGAGGCCGTGCTCCGCGAGGCCTACGCCATCAATGGCGAGGCGTTCGGCCGCGAATCCCTCCAGGTCGCCGGCTCCCTCAACCTGCTCGCCGTCACGGTGTCGATCGATCTGCCCCGCCTCGGTCAGGCGATTCAGCTCTACCGCGACGCCTTCGAAATTCGTGAACGACTCGCCCGCACGGATTCTACCAGCCCGGTTCGAACCGACGGGACGGCGAACCGCCCTTCCGTGTCCCCCCCGGTCAAGTCGGTGGTTCCCGCCGCGGAACCTACCGGCACCACCGCCGCCGCGGACGCGACTCCGGCCTCGCTCCAGGCGATGCTGGTCACGCCCGGATCCCTGGCCCAGGTCGAGGCCGTCTTGCGCGACGCCCAGCGCTACGCCGAATTCACCTACGGCCGGGACAGTTGGGAGGAGGCATTCTTCCTCGCCACGAGCTCCTGGATCCTGCTCGAGGAACACAAGTACGTCCAGGCCGAGGCGATGATCCGCCGATGTCTCGCCATCCGGGAAAAACTCCGGCCCGACGACTGGAGCACCCACCACGCCCGGCACATGCTCGGGGCTGCCCTGGCCGGCCAGAATCGCTTCGCTGAAGCGGAAACCCTTCTGGTCAGCGGTTATCGCGGCATGAAGGCCCGGGACGCGACGATGCCGGAGTTTCACCGCTCGCGAGTAGGCGAGGCCGTTTACCGGGTGATTCATTTCTACCAGCGCCTCGACAAGCCGGCCGAGGCCAGGAAATGGTGGGAAGAGTTCGATCGGCTTGAGCCCGACCAGAAAAAAGTCCTGGTCTCGCCTCCCCCGCGCTAGAGTCCTGGAAGGCCGAAAGTCGATGGGAACAAGTCAAGTCTTGCCAAACCCAATCAACCACAGATTGCGCAGATAAAACGGATAAAGGCAGGATTGATAGCTGTGCTATCCGTGAAACCTGTGGTCAAAGGTCTGAGGCTTGCCTCGCTAGGCACAAGCGAGGGTCGGGCCGCTCCCGCGGATCCGATCGGGGCGCAACCTCCACCACCATCGGGGCGGAAAAAGCGGGAAAATTTTCCGTTCGCGGTGATCCGAACCGCGCCGGGATAACGCATGCAGGGGTGACTCCCTTCCCCCCACCTCCCGCCATGAACCCTTCCTCCGCCCCGTTCTCCTTTCTCTCCGCCACCCGCACTCCCGCCCGCGCGCCGCAATCCCGTATCACCCGCCACCCTCGCGGCCCGGCCAGGAAGGCCCCGATCCTCTCCGTCGCAGTGACCGCGACCCCACCGGACGCCGCGCCGGTCGTGCTCTCGCCCACGACCCGCTTCCTGCCTTGTGTCGCTCTCCTCGGAGTGATGCTCGCCTGCTTTGGCGCCATGTCCCGCGTGCTGCCGCGCTGGCAGGCGCAGGTGCTGTCGGCGACGATGGTGCCGGCTCCGACGTACCTGCCGCTGGAGTGGCCCGCCAATTGGATGGACGGGCTCCGCAGTCGCTGAGTTCGAAACCCGAAGGGTCAGACGGCGGTCCGGTCCCGCTCACCCAGATACCTCACGAGCCGGACACCGCCACCTGATTCTGGGTTGGGCGTTGCGGCAATTCGCCTGGACGATGGGAGAGGTGGGCGGCGTGCCCCCACTCTGCCGTTGAACGGCGATCATCTCGACGACGAGGGGCTCGATAATTTCGCCTTCGAGGGGCGCGCCCGCTTTCGCTGCGCCGGTTCAGCCGCGCAGGCCCACTCGGGCCAGTGTTCCCGGGCATAACGCTGCGACTCCTCCACCACGGTCCGAATCAACGGCGTCAGTTCACCGCGCCACAAGACCGAAATTTCCATCGGATCAAAGCCCACCAGCGGCAGCACGCGCAATTCGCGTCGCTGCACAAAGGCAGGCACGTCCACGTTTACGCCGATCCCGTAACCGCTCGCTACGTAGCGCACCACCAGTTCGAGTGAACTCGCCTCAATCGTCGTCGGCCACTCGACGCGCCGTCGGGCGAGCCCCTTGCGAAACAACCGCGTGATTGTCTCCGCGCCCGGCAACGTGATGAGCGGCTCTGCTACGGCGCCCTGCACCCAGAGTTCTTCCGTCGACCTGAGTTTCATCTCGCGCGGCACCAGCAGCACCAGCGGCATCCGCAGCAGCGGCACGCTCTGCACCGGCGCCGGCGGGCGGCCCTCCAGCGGCGCGATGGCGACATCGATCTGGCGGTCCTGCAACCACGCCTCCAATTGCGGGGTGTAGCCCGAACGCAGCCCGAGCCGCACGCGCGGAGGCAGCGCCCGCAGGCGCTCGATCACCGATTGGAGGTGATCGTGCAACACCAGCTCGACCGCGCCAATGCGCAGGAGCGGCGCCGTGCCCTGGCGTAATTTCGCCGCCGTGCCCTCGATGTTGTCGAAGAACGGCTGCACAAACGCGAAGAGTTGCCCGCCGGCCTCGCTCAGCACAAACGGCGAGCGCTCGAACAATCTCGTGCCGAGATTCTGTTCGAGCGCGAGGATCTGGCTGCTGATCGCCGGCTGCTGAATCCCATAGGGCATGGGCCGCACCGCCCGGCTGATCCCGCCGTGCCGCGCCACATAATAGAAGAGTTCCAGATGGTGGATGTTCACCGGAGTGACCGAGCAACCGCCCGCCTGACGCCGGAGGCCATGCTCATCGCGCGGCCGTTCCGTCCATTCGCCCGCTCAATGGCGCGCATCAAGTTTATCAACTCACGCTCCGCGCCGAACGCGGCTATGCTCAGGGCGCCATGCTTCCCTCACTGATCGTTCTCGCGCTGCTCGTGCTCCTCGTCGCCACCGACGACGCCGGCCGGGCCAGCTAACACCAACCGCAAGCTCCCGCCACCGTGCCCCATGAAATTCATCCCCGCATTTCTTCTCTGCGCCGCCAGCGGAGGACTTTCGAGTCCATTTCGGATGCCGGTTATTCTTTACCCGCGGGCGCGGCGTTTTGGCTGTCCGGGTTGCGAGGCGTGGTTCCTCGCGTGGCCCGCGCTCAACGCCGAGTGGCGGCCCGCCCGCGGCTCCCGCGTCTGGGCCGGTGCCGGCGTCATCACGACCGCCTGCGCCAGCACGGTCTTCCACACCCGCAACGGGGAAATGGAGCGCGGCGAGGGCGGGCACGAGGGTACGTGGAACACTTTTCAGACTGGCTTCAGCAAACCCGTCGGCAGCATCAAACTCGGGGATTCCGCTGGTAACGTGCTGGCCGATCGCGTTGAGGTCGACGGTGATGTCGTTGATCTCCTTGTCCCTGCAAACGGCCAAGTTAGTCTTCAGGTGCGCGACACGGCGAACAATTTCATCAGCTCGACCGCCCAGAAAATCGCTTGGGAAATATGGGACATGCTTGGCAACGCACTTCGAATCGGAACAGGCTTGAACGTGGATTTCGATGGTCTGCCGCCGGGGATACTACAGCTCAGGATTATTCGGGACACCGCGCCGCCACGCACGGTGACAGTCAGAACACCCAAAATCGAGAAAATGGTCGTCAATGGGGATTTTCCCACCGCAGATTGGAGCGCCGCAACCGGGCAGGCTGCCATCGAAACGATTTACGCCGGCGATCAAAATGGTGACATGGTAAGCTGGCGCGTCGATGGGCTGACAGGTACCGTCACGTACACGTGGAGTGCAACCGGTCCCGACAACATTACCGGACCGACGGGAAGCGGCGTTACCGAGTGGAAAATCGCGGTTGGAGGAAACGATCCGGTTCGGCAGCGAGTTGACTGGAAGCCCGGGATATATACGATCAAGTGTAGGCTCGACTCGGCCGGCGGCGCCACGCAGGAGGTACAAATTCAACAGGAAGTGGGTTGGCGTACCGACGAATATGTGGTGGTGGGCCAGGTAAAACCTCTCAACGATATCACACTCACTAGCATGCAGGCGTCAGTCTTGCAGGCAAACATCGTAACGGATGTCGCGGCTTTCACACCTTGGGCAGGTTTGCTGATCTATCCTCCACTAGAGCATGTAACATTTGCATGGTTTGTCGCGCAGGCGATAATGACGAATGGTTTTTCGAATCTGCGCGTTGCGAATCTCCCGGATGTTGGTGACAATGAGCGTCTCTGGATGACCCAATTCATGTTGAACCTAGATCCGGATTTGTTCGACGTGCCTAATTCATTTGAACCTGAAACTCTCTTCCAGCTCACGCAAGCGCAGTCTTATCGGATGTATTGCCGGATCCAATTTAAATACACCGTCGGTTCGGACGGTAAAATCTTTAACGCATTCCAGACACCTCTCTCAATCGCGCTGAACGGGCCGACAAAAATACTCACGGTGCCTTCATATGTGGTAACCGCTTTCGACTGGCTTAAGGACCAGTTAGACCAGCCATATTTGAATTTACCGACGCAGATCCAAATCCCGTCCGAACCCGCAACGACCAGCACTACACGAATCGTCGACCGCCAAGGAGGGCGGTTGGCCAGCTTCGTGGGCGGGCGCATCGGACCCGAGGGTCAATACGCCAATTACGCGCTCTTCCGGCGAACTGTGCCCTATATTTTTGCAGAAACTATTTTTACATTAGACGCCGATGGTAAGGCAAGCCAGCAGACGATTCGACTGAGCGTGGACAAGGTCTGGCAGCGCAACGGAACTGAAATTGGGTCGAGGTTTTTCAACGAAATCCGCATCTTCAGGCGGCGCGCCGGTATATCTGGGGCTCCGTTTGAGGTCGAAAGAATCCTTTCGCTGTCCGCGAACCCGGGCCAGTTGCGCGAATTCATCTTTAGCGTGCCTCTGCTCACTTGGTCGGGAGTCGAACCACAACCGACTGTGCCCATCACTCAATGAAAACGCGCGTCGTGGTGTTCTTGGCAGCGTTGCTCCTGGTTGTATTTGTCGTCTGGCTCAACTGGCAGGATGGAACGCAGGAACCGGGTGCCGTTTCAAAGAAAGTACCAACGGACAGCAACGGCAGAGCCTCCAATCGGCCGGAGGCGTCGCCAGCAGCGACATCGACCAAAACGGAACTTGTCGAGATGTGGCGTCGATTCGAAATCGATTTTAACAAGAGCGCACTTGATTCCGCGGTGGCGACGGGCGATCCGTACAAATGGCGTCCGCTCATGATGCAGGCACTGCATTACAACCTGCCCCGGGAGAAAGGCATCGCGCTGCTACAGACTTATCTAAGTCACCCGGATGCTCAAGTGCGGGCTGCGGCAGCGCAGTATCTGTTTAAACTTGGTTCCCGGGCCGGCGGTCCCGTCCTCGTCGCCTTCCTCAATGATGCCGCGGGCGGACGGCGCGTCGATGTCGATCTCGTGAATGGCGCCGCCGTACTGCATCAATACCGCTACCCAATAGACGCAGACCTTGTCTACGCGGCTTATCAAAAAAATCGGAGTTCTCGGCTGCTGATGTATGCCCAGTTGCTTGGTAGCGAACTCGCGATTCCCGAGACAAGAGCACGATTAAAGTCACACGGCTTCATGGACGGTGGGATTATGATGGCAGGGATAATGCGCCTGAACGACCCCGATTCGTTGGCGATTTACGAATTGAATTTCAAGAGTGACAATGCCGAGCGGCGGGAAGCGGCTGCTGCGGCACTCTACCGCGTGACCGGCAAGGCGGAGTATCTCGACTATCTGATTGCCATCGCGGAAGCGAAAGTTGACCTGCGTCCGCGTTCCGGATCGACGATTGACGGTTCACAGGCGATTCGAGTTTTACAGCAGCTTGTCGTGCCAGAGACAACGCAGGCGTTGATGCGAATCGAATCGGCGGCACGCAAGAATCGGCATGAAGTGGAAGCAAACCGCGCTCTGCTTGGTCTGTATTATTTTCACCGCGCATACGATTATGTCGATTCCCTGATCATCGCGCAGTTCACCGGGAAGCTGCCCGAAGGCCTCCTGATCGGCAGCATCTGGGATTTGGCGAGGGCGCGCGGAAAACCCGAAATCGAAGCGGCGGCCAAGGCCTACAATCGCGAAGCCTACGAGCGGGAATTTCTGCGGAAAGCGGGCCGGCCAGTGGAGAGTTGGATTTTCCAATACATCCCATCCGAGATTCCCTCGTATGTTCGCCCTCCTTTGAAGGAATAATCATGAAGCCCCGCTTCCGGAACCGCCTGCTGTTCGCCGCGCTGCCTTGGTTTGCGGCCAATGATCTGTCCGCTCAGTCGGGACCGCCGATTCTCCGGGAGCCGCCGCCACTCGGTCTCCCACGGATGAAAAGCGATGTTGGGGCGGGCCGTGGCCCGCGAGTTCCAGTTACGGTAAGCAAACTCCCTCTGGCTAAATATTCTGTCGAAGACCTATCATCGGCCGGCGTCCCTGGCGCTAGCAAAGGTACGAGAAACCACACCGATTACCTCGCGTTGGACGCCGGCAAGGAATGGTCGCGGACATTGCGCGGAGGAGCCAACGACGTTACGTTCGTTTCGTTTCACGTCTGCGCTTCGAAGAATACGCTCATCGAAGCTGGCGGCGCGCGTCTTGCTTTGGGTGCGGGGCAGACGGCTGGTTTTCTCCGATTGGGTTACGAGGAACTAACGGGGGACGTCGTCAAGGTCCGTTCTCTTGGCGTACTGGTGAACCCTGTGCCGCATGGTGGGAAAGCGTTAGCGTCGTTGCCGATGCTGACGATCCGGTTGGATCCCGAGTCCGGCGTTTGGGATGTTTTCTCTGGATCCCGATTGCTGGCCGACAATCTTCCGCTGCTCGCAGCGACAAGAGAATCCAAGAAGTTCACGCTCCGGGCGGGAGATCAGGGCGCTTGGATTTCCGGCTTAGTGACGGCGGATGAAAATCCGCTCTACGACGACGTCAATGCGAATGGGATCGACGACGTGTTCGAACGGAAGCAGCGCGTCCGCTTGCTGCCGCCGAACGCCTCCACGGCAGAGCGAAAACGCCTCGCCGAGGAGTGGAGAGAGTTTCAGCGCGGCCGCCCGCCTCCGCCGCTCATCTTCAATCGCCCTCTGCCAGACGGGCTGCTCACCACTGGACGGATGTAACCTCACGACCCAAGCGCCAAGTCTTGCGCCCCCCGAACGCAAGGATTTGTCGCGAACCCTGCTTGCCTCGGGTAGTGTCCGTCAAGTTTCGCACATTTCTTTTTAGGTAGATCGGAGGAAGGTTGAGTTGAGCAGTGTTCTGCGGCCCAAATCGTTCATCCGCCGTGAACTATCGTCGCCGCCGCTCCTCGGCATCGAGAGCGGCGATCTGAATCGACCAAACAATTGATCGGTGCCGCTCGGCGGCCAGCCGATCCGATTGATCGGGCGCAACCACGCTGACGCGTCGTGCTTCCGCCTCGGCCATCGCCACGTAGATTTCCCCCAGGATCTGCCCGGAGATCGTTACCCGATGCTCACCGCCCCCCGCCAAACACGCCCGCCTGCTTCGTCAGCTGTTTCTCCAGACTGCCGCACACGAGTTCGCAGAGCTTGAAAATCGAGGGATCCGAGATCGCGTAGAAAACCTGCAGGCCCTCCTTGCGGCGCGCGAGGACGTTGGCCTGGGTCAGCGTCTGCAGGTGCCGCGAGATGTTGGCCTGCGTGCCGCCCGTCGCCTCGACCAGCGCATTCACGTTCTTCTCGCCCGCAAAAAGCACTTGGATTAATCTCAGCCGCATCGGCTCCGCCAGCACGGCAAAGCGCCGCGCCACGAGTTCGAGGGCATCATCGGGTAACGGAGTTTTCCGGGCCATGAGGAAAACCGAACACGAGCTTGACATGATTTCAAGTATATGAGTATATGCGCATGTTTAGTCAAACCTTTTCCCTCCGCCCATGAAAATCGACGACCTCATCCGCCTCCTCGCCGGCACTGTCACGCTGCTCGGCGTGGCCCTCACCCACTTTGTCAGCCCTTGGTGGCTGCTTCTGCCCACCTTCGTGGGTCTCAACCTCATCCAGTCCGTCTTCACCGGTTTCTGCCCGCCCAGCCTCGTGCTGCGCCAGCTCGGCTGGGTCGGCGACGATGGCACCATCCACTGGGGCGGCCGCAAAACCGGGGTTTGATTTCCTTCCCCGCTCCTCTTATGACTACACCTCTTGCGCGCGTCGCCCTTATCGTCCTCGGCGGCGCCGCCCTCGGCGCCCTCATGGGGTATTTTGGCCAATGCACCTCGGGCACCTGCCCGCTCACTTCCACGTGGTGGCGCGGCGCCCTCTACGGCGGCGTGCTCGGTCTCGTCGCCGCCCTCTCCCACCGCGCCAGTTGAACCAAGGGTAACGACTTCCGCTGCCCTTCCATCGCGCCCTTCATGATCACTCCGCTCCGTTCACTTCTCGCCGCCGCCCTGCTCCTGCCCGCCTCCGGCCTCGCCGAGTCCTGGACGCTTGACCGCGCCGTCGCCACCGCCCTCGAGCGCAGCCCCGACGCCCGCGGCGCCCGCGCCCGCATCGACGGCGCCCAGGCCATGGTCGACCAGGCGCAGTCCGCCTGGCGGCCGCAGGTTTCGGTGTCCGGTCGTTATACCAATACCAACAGCCCGATGATGGCTTTCGGTTCCATCCTCAACCAGCGCGCCTTCAATTTCGGGCTCGATTTCAACCGCCCGGGTCACATCGACAACCTCAACGCCACCGGCACGGTCGCCTACAACCTCTACGCGGGCGGGCGCGCCACCGCCGGCCGCACCGCCGCCCAGGCCGGCGCCGAGGCCGCCGACCTCGATCTGCGCGCCGCCCACCACCGGCTCGCCACCGAGGTGGTGCGCGCCGCCCTCAATCTGCGCAAGGCCCGCGAGGCGGTCACCGCCGTCGAGGGCGGCGTGCGCGCCTACGAGGCCGCGGTCAACGTCGCCCGGGCCCGCTTCGAGGCCGGCCAGATGCTCAAGGCCGACCTCCTCAGTCTTGAGGTCCAGCTGGCCCAGACCCGCGAGTCGCTTTCCTCCGCGCGCCACGGCGCCGCCCTCGCCGCCCGCGCGTTTCACTTCATCATGGGCCTCGATCCCACCGAGATCTCCATCGAAATCGTCGCTGACGACCCGGCCCTCGCCCGCCTCGCCCTGCCGGACACCCGCGACTTCTCCGCCCGCCCCGAACTTCTCGGCCTGCAGGCCCGCATCCGCGCCGCCGAGGCCATGGTCGAAGCCGCCCGCGGCACCCATCGCCCCACGGTCAACGCCTTCGCGAGCTATCAATACGACCACGGGTGGAAGACCGCCCGCAGCGGCGACAGCTGGCTCGCCGGCGTCTCGGTTGATCTCAACGTCTTCGACGGCGGCCAGACCGCCGGCAAAGTCCGCCAGAGCAACGCGGAACTCAATCAAGTGAAGGAGATGCTGCGCCAGACCACGCTCGGGATCGGTCTCGAGGTCGAACAAGCCCGCCTGGCCCACGCCGACGCCACCGAGCGACTCGCCGTTTCCGCCCAGGCCGTCGCCCAGGCGACGGAGAGCGCCGCCCTCACCCGCGCCCGCTTTGAGAAGGAGGCCCTGCTCACCGCCGACCTGATCGGCGCCGAAGGCCGCCTCCTGGAAACCCGCCTCCGCCGGACGGTCGCCGCCGCCGACGAACGTCTCGCCCTCGTCGAACTCCGCCGCGCCCTCGGCCTCAACCCGCTCCCCGAAGCCAAAATCTAGGAGCCTGCTTGCGGGCGAGTCTTTTGCCCGCGCCCTCCCGCCTTCCTCCCGTCGTTCATCATGAAAATCGCCCATCTTCTCCTCGTCTCCGCCACCGCCGCCCTGCTCGCGGGATGCGGCCAACCCGCCACGCCCGCCGCCGCCGATCCGGCGGCCGCCCTCCCGCCCGCCAAGGTCCACGTCGCCACCGTGCGCGCCGAAACCCTCGCGGCCTCCACCGAAATCACCGGCACCATCCGCCCCGTGCAGCGCACCCAACTCTCCGCCAAGGTCATGGGGGCGATCGCGGAGCTTCCCGTCACCCTCGGCCAGCGGGTCCGGACCGGCGATCTGCTCGTGAAGATTTCCGTGGGCGAGATCACCGCCCGCGTGGCCCAGGCGCAATCGCAGCTCAACGCCGCCCGCCGCGACCTCGAGCGCGAACGCGATCTCCTCGGCAAGGGCGCCAGCACCGCCGACATGGTGCGCGGCCTCGAGGACCGCTTCGCCATGACCCAGGCCATGGTCCGCGAAGCCGAGGTCATGCTGGGTTATGCGACCATTCGGGCGCCGTTCGACGGCGTCGTTTCCCGCAAACTCGTCAACGCGGGCGACCTCGCCTCGCCCGGTTTTCCGCTCCTTGAACTCGAAGGCACCGATGCATTCCAGGTCGAGGCCGCGGTGCCCGACTCCCTGGTGGCGAAGCTTACCCCCGGCATCGCCCTCACCGTCGAAGTGCCCGCCGTCGGCCTCACCTTTAAGGCGACGCTGGCCGAACTCTCGCCCACCGCCGATCCCGGTGCCCGGAGCGTGCTCGCCAAGTTCACCGTCCCCGCCGACACCGCCGTGCGCTCCGGGCAATTCGCCCGGGTGCAACTCGCCGGCGAGGGTATGCGCACCCTCTTTGCCCCGCTCTCCGCCCTCTCCGTGCTCGGCCAGATGGAGCGCATCTTCGTCGTCGGCCCAAACAACCGCGCGGTGCTTCGCCTGGTGAAATCAGGCGCCACCCACGCCGATCGGATTGAAATCCTTGCGGGTCTCGACGAGGGCGAGCGCGTCGTCGTCGCCCCGTCCTCCAACCTGCGCGAAGGCCAAACCCTCGAGATTCTCCCGTGAGCGCCCCCGCCTCCTCCCCGTTCCCCGATCCGGCGAAATACGGCTTCGCCGGCCGCCTGGCGGCGATGTTCATCGCCTCCAAGCTCACGCCCATCGTCGTCGCCGCCTCGCTCCTGCTGGGCTGCTTCTCGATCCTCATGCTCCCCCGCGAGGAGGAGCCCCAGATCAAGGTGCCGATGATCGACGTGATGGTCGGCATGCCCGGCGCCACCGCCCAGGAAGTGGAGAACCGCGTCACGCGCCCCATGGAAAAGCTCCTCTGGGAAATTGCCGGAGTGGAATACCTCTACTCCACCGCGGCCCCGGGCGCCAACATCACCATCGTGCGCTTCAAGGTCGGCACCGATCTCGAGAACGCCCTCGTGCGCCTCAACCAGAAGCTTCAGGCCAATTTCGACCGCATCCCGATCGGCGTCAGTCCGCCGCTCGTGAAGCCGCGCACCATCGACGACGTGCCGATTCTCGCCCTCACGCTCCACAGCGCGCGCTACGACCACGCCACCCTCCACCGCCTCGTCACCCAAATCGACGATGTCGTGAAACGGATTCCCCAGGTGGCCGAGACGACCGTCATCGGCGGCCAGCACCGCTCGATCCGCGTGCAACTCGATCCGGCGCGACTCGCCTCGCGTAACCTCAGCGCCGCTTACCTCGTGCCGATGCTCCAGCAGGCCAACGCCCAGACCTACGCCGGCGCCCAGACCTTTGCCAACCGCGAGACCCTGCTCCAGACCGGCACGTTCTTCCGCGACGCCCGCGACGTCGGCGCCGTCGTAGTCGGCGTTTTCGACGGGCACCCGGTGTACCTGCGGGATGTCGCCACCGTCATCGACGGCCCCGCCGAACCCACGGACTACGTCCTGTTCGGTCGCGGAACCGCGGCGGCAGCTCCCGCGGCCGGCGGCGAAGGATCGTCCAGCCCGGCCCCAGCCACCACCGAGGAGGCCGCCGTCACCCTCAGCGTCGCCAAGCGCCCCGGCGCCAACGCGGTCGACGTCGTGACCGACGTCATCGCGCGGGTCGAAGCCCTCAAGGGCACGCTCATCCCCGCCGACATCACCGTATCCGTCACGCGCGACTACGGCGCCACCGCCTCGGAGAAATCCAACGAACTGCTCCTCCACATGGGGATCGCGGTGTTTGGCGTCGCCGTGCTCATCCTGCTGTTCCTCGGCTGGCGCGAATCCCTCGTCGTCCTGCTCGCCATCCCGGTGACCCTCGGCCTCACCCTGCTCGTTTTCTATCTTTACGGTTACACGCTCAACCGCATCACGCTCTTCGCGCTGATTTTCTCCATCGGCATCCTCGTGGACGACGCGATCGTGGTGGTTGAAAACATCGTCCGCCACATGGGTCTGCCGAGCTGCCGCCGGAAGCGCCTGCTCCAGATCGCCGTCGAGGCGGTCGACGAGGTCGGCAATCCCACCATTCTCGCCACGTGGGCCGTCATCGCCGCCGTGCTGCCCATGGCGTTTGTCAGTGGCCTGATGGGACCCTACATGCGCCCCATTCCGATCGGTTCGAGCGCGGCGATGATCTTCTCGCTCCTGGTCGCCTTCATCGTCACGCCGTGGGCCGCCCTCAAGATTCTGCGCGGCCACTCGAGTCATGCCGCCGAAGCCGCCACGTTTGTCGACGCCCCGCTCACCGAGGAGGAGGAGGCCGCCGACGAGACGATGCCCGACACGGCCTTCACCCGTCTGTACCAGCGCTTCATGCGGCCGCTGATCGATCACCGGGCCTGGCGCTGGACCTTCCTCCTGATCGTGGCCGCCGCCACCGTCGCCTCGATGGGCCTGGTCGGCCTCGGCGCCGTGAAGGTCAAGATGCTGCCCTTCGACAACAAGTCGGAGTTCCAGATCATCCTCAACATGCCGGAGGGCAGCACCCTCGAGCAGACCACGCGCGCGGCCCGCGAAATGGCCGCCGCCATCCGCACCGAACCCGAGGTGCGCGACTACCAAGTCTACGCCGGCACCGCCTCGCCGTTTAATTTCAACGGCCTCGTCCGCCACTACTTCATGCGCCGCGGCGCCAACGTGGCCGACATCCAGGTCAACCTGCTGGCGAAGCACGAACGCACCGCGCAAAGCCACGACATCGCCCGGCGGGTGCGGCCGCGACTCACCGCCATCGCCCAAAAATACGGCGCCGACGTCGCCGTCGCCGAGGTGCCGCCGGGTCCGCCTGTGCTCCAGACCATCGTCGCCGAGATCTACGGCCCGAGCGAGGAGGCGCGCCTCCAGCTCGCCACCAAGGTGCGCGAGGTCTTCCGCGCCAGCCCCGGGGTGGTCGACATCGACTGGTACCTCGAGGAAAAGCAGCCCAAGACCATTCTCCGCGTCGATGCCGAGAAGGCCGCGCTGCACGGCATCACCGAGGCGGCGATCACCCGCACCGTGCAAATGGCGGTGCAGGGTTATCCTGTCACGCTGCTGCACACCCCCGAGGATCGCGAGGCCGTCAACGTCATCCTCGAGTTGCCCCGCTCCGCCCGCGCCCGGCCTGAGGATCTGCTCGCCTTGTCCGTGCGTTCCGAGATGAACCCCCAGGCGCCACTCGTGCCGCTGCGGGAACTCGTCACCGTCGTGACCACCGAAGGGGAGCGAAACATCTATCACAAGAATCTCCAGAACGTGACCTACGTCACCGCCGACGTCGCCGGCGTGGTCGAGAGCCCCGTCTACGCCATTCTCGCCATGAACCAGGAACTCGCGAAACTCGATGGGCGCGACTTCGGCGGCACGTTGCCCGGCCTCAAGATCTACAACGCCTCGATGCCGATGGATGACCACGAACCCGCCATGAAGTGGGACGGCGAGTGGCAGGTCACCATCGAGGTCTTCCGCGACCTCGGCCTCGCCTTCGGCGCCGTGTGCATCCTGATCTACATGCTGATGGTCGGCTGGTTTAAGAACTACTCCACGCCGCTCATCGTGATGACCGTGATCCCCTTCTCCCTCGTCGGCATCATGCCGGCCCACGCGCTGATGGGTGCCTTCTTCACCGCCACCTCCATGATCGGCTTCATGGCAGGGGCCGGCATCGTGGTGCGCAATTCGATCATCCTCGTCGACTTCATCGAGTTGCGCCTGAGCCACGGCCGCACCCTGGCCGAGGCCTGCATCGAGTCCGGCGCGGTGCGCTTCCGCCCGATGATGCTCACCGCCTTCGCCGTGATTGTCGGTGGTTTGGTGATTCTCGCCGACCCGATCTTCCAGGGCCTCGCCATCTCGTTGCTCTTCGGCGCCATCGCCTCCCTCATCATCAGCCCGCTCGCGGTGCCGCTGATCTACTACATGACCCATGCGGGCAGGGCCCCCGCAGTCGCCGCTGCGCCCCACGGCAAATCCGACGTCTCTTCATGAACCTCTTCAAAATGATCAAGGCCCTCTTCGCCTCCGCCCCGCGCTTCGCGCCGCTGGAATGCGCCCACCGGGTTCGCGCCGGTGAGGCCTTCCTCGTCGACGTCCGCGAACCGGGCGAATGGCGCGACGGAGTGGCGCAGCACGCCCAAATGCTCCCGCTCAGCGACCTGACCGGATCCCGGACGCAGTGGAAACCCTTCCTCGCCGGCGCCGAGGGTCGCGAAATCCTCGTCTATTGCAACTCGGGCGGTCGCTCCGGCATCGCGGCCCGGCTTCTCACCGCGGAAGGATTCCGTTCCGCCAATACCGGCGGTCTGGGCGCCTGGGCTTCCGCCGGCTGGCCCATCGCCCGCCCCAAGGCCCGCTGACCCGCGGCGGCGCCCACGCGGAACCTCTTTCGGAACGAAAGCGGGGGAAAAGGGCCGGTCTGCATTCCTGTCCCTAATATGCGCATATGCGCACGTAAACAATATCTGATAAGATCTGACCAAGGGATGCGCAGCCAAAGCGGACGGCCCCGGCGATAGTGGCGGGCGAACCAAAATCGTCAGCCATGCCTCCGCACCTGCGGACCCTACCCATGATCAAGTCACGCCATCCTGTCCTCACCATCACCGCGCTCCTCGCGCTCCTTGCTCCGTTGCCGCTCTCGGCGACCAACGGCATGAACATGGAGGGTTATGGTCCCATCGCCGCCGCCATGGGCGGCACCTCCATGGCCTTCGACAACGGGACCGCCGCCGTGATCAACAACCCGGCCACCCTGGGCCTCCTGGAGAGTAGCGCGCGCCTCGACGTCGCGCTCGGCGTGCTGGGGCCAAAAATCAGCGTCAAGAGCCCCCCTACCGCGCCCAACGTCTTCGGCGTTCCGGCCAACCAGAATGCCGAGTCCACCGCCAAGGCATTCTTCATGCCGGCGTTCGGCTATGCCCGGCGCAGCGGGGATTTCGTCTATGGCTTCGCCGTCTTCGGCCAGGGCGGCATGGGCTGCGAATATGAACCCGGCTCGTGGCGCGGGCTCGGCTTCGGGCTCGTCAACCGCACCGAGGTGTCCGTCGGCCGCGCCATCGTGCCGCTCTCGTACAAGGTCAACGACCAGCTGCAAATCGCCGCGACCGTGGACTTCGTGTGGGCCGGCATGGATTTGAAGATGGCCATGAGCGGAGGGCAGTTCTTCGATCTGGTCGATCCGCGCAGCCAGCAATACGGCCGCGCCTCCGGTGGCATCGTGCAGGGCTTCATGGGCATGATGCAGACGCTGCCGGCGGGCACCAACGTCGACTACGCCTACTTCAATTTCTCAAACAGCAGCGACTTCACCGGCGCCGCCAAGGGCTACGGCTACGGTGGCAAGATCGGTTTCCTTTACCAACCGAGCAAGGAACTCACGGTGGGCGGCACGTACCACTCGCAGACCCGCCTTTCCGACCTGACGGCCAGCGGCGCCGCGGTGAGCTTCCAACTCAACATCCCCGGCATGGGCCGCAACGCCCAGACGCTCGCCGGCGATATCCGCGTCCGCGACTTTGAGTGGCCCGCGATGCTCGGCTTCGGGATCGCGCTCCGGCCCGACAGCCAGTGGCTCCTCGCCGCCGATGTCCGCCAAATCTTCTGGAGCGATGTCATGAAGAATTTCACGATGAATTTTGTCGCCTCGGGCGCCGCGACCAACGGCCCGTTCGCCGGACAGAATCTGGAAGCCACCCTGTTCCAGAACTGGGACGACCAGACCGTCCTCCAACTGGGCGCCGCGTATCAGATGAACCGTGAGTTCACTCTGCGCTTTGGCGGCAATTGGGCCGCCAGCCCCATCCCGGACCGGCTGGTGAACTGCCTCTTCCCCGCGATCGTCGAGACTCACCTCACGGCCGGCTTGGGCTGGAAGCTGAACGCCAAGTCCAGCCTCGATACCTCCTTCACCTACGGCCTCAAGGCCAACGTGACCAACGGCACCGCCGTCGCCGTCAGCCACCGCCAGACCAACGCCCAGGTCATGTACAGCTACCGGTTCTGACCAACGTTGGCGCGCAACCCCTCCAACCCATCCCACCCGCCATGAAAAAAATCCTCATCCTCGGTGCCGGTACCGCCGGCACCATCATGGCCAACAAACTGGCCGGCACCCTCGCCCGCGACGAGTGGCAGATCACCATCGTCGATCGCGATGAGACCCACCACTACCAACCCGGGTATCTCTTCATCCCGTTCGGCATCTACACGCCGCGCGACGTCGTCAAGCCGCGCCGCGACTACCTGCCGCGCGGCATCGAGGTGATCCTCTCGGCCATCGATGTCATCGAGCCGGAACAAAACCGCGTCCGGCTCGCGAATGGCCGGGTGCTCGGCTACGACTTCCTGCTCATCGCCACGGGCGCGCGCCCCGTGCCCGCGCAGACCGAGGGATTGCTGGGCGACGACTGGCACAAGCACATCTTCGACTTCTATACCCTCGAAGGCGCCGCCGCTCTCGCCCGCCACCTGAAGCACTGGGAGGGTGGCCGGCTTGTCATCAACATCGTCGAAATGCCGATCAAGTGCCCGGTCGCGCCGCTTGAGTTCGCCTTCCTCGCCGACTGGTTCTTCACCGAGGCCGGCCTGCGCTCCAAGGTGGAAATCGAATACGTCACGCCGCTGCCCGGGGCCTTCACCAAACCCAAGGCCGCCGCCCTGCTCGGCGACTTTCTCGACAAGAAGAACATCCACCTCACGGCGGAATTTGCCACCGGCCATGTCGACCAGGGCGCGAAGAAGATCGTGTCGTGGGATCAGCGCGAAGTGAGCTATGACCTCCTCATCACCATCCCCACCAACATGGGCGACGAGGCGATCGCCCGCTCCGGCTTCGGCGACGAACTGAACTTCATCCCGACCGACAAGCACACGCTCCGCTCCAAGGTGAAAGACAACATCTTCGTCCTCGGCGACGCCACCGACCTGCCTTCCTCCAAGGCCGGCTCCGTCGCCCACTTCCAGGCCGACATCCTCTTCGAGAACCTGCTCGACGCCATCGACGAGCGCCCGCTGCGCGCCCACTACGACGGCCACGCCAATTGCTTCATCGAGTCGGGCTTCAACCAGGGCCTGCTGATCGACTTCAACTACGATACCGAGCCCCTGCCGGGGAAGTTCCCGCTGCCCGGCATCGGCCCGTTCTCGCTCCTCGAGGAGACCAAGATGAACCACTACGGAAAGATGATGTTCCGCTGGGTCTACTGGAACCTGCTCCTGCGCGGCGCCGAGCTGCCCATCGAGGCCGAAATGAGCATGGCGGGAAAACGCCGCTGAGCCATGAACGCCACCGCTTCCCCCGCCCTCGCCGAGCGCCTCGACGCGCTCGATCGCAAACTCGACCTCGTGCTCACCGAGGTCGAGGAGGTGCGCCGCATCCGCCGCGAAGTCGAGGATCTCAAGGACGATCTCGCGCGCATCGGCAAGGACGCCTTCAGCACCGCCGTCGCCGAACTCGACGAGGTCGCGCCGTTTGTCGGGACCGGCGACATCACTGCGCTGCTCAAGCGCGTCGTCCGCAACACCAACAACCTGAACGAACTCCTCGTGCAGGTCGAAAGCACCCGCGAATTGCTCCGCGATGCCACGCCGCTGGCGCGCCAGGTCTTCAGCGACGGCCTCGCCAAACTCGACGAACTTGATCGCAAGGGCTACTTCGCGATGGGCCGCGAGATGGGCCGGGCCTTGGACAACGTCGTCACCCACTTCTCGCCCGACGACGCCCGCCGTCTTGCCGACAACGTCGTGGTGATGATGGAGACCTTCAAGAACCTCACCCAGCCCGAGATGCTCCTCGCCGTGAACAACGCGATGGAAATCTACCGCAAGCTCGACTTCGGAAACATGGAGGAGATCTCGCTCTGGCGCGCCTTCCGGGAGCTCAACAAACCCGAGATGCGCCGCGCCCTGGGCTTCCTCCTCTCCTTCCTCCGCAATCTCGCCGAACACCCCGTGTCCGCCGCGGCCCCCGCCCCTTCCAACGTCACATCAACCCACTAAAACCACATCCGCCATGGCCATCCGCACCATCAACCACAAGCCCGTCGACTTCGATGCCGAGGGGTTCATGACCAACTACAAGGACTGGGATCTCGAGATCGCCAAGGTCATCGCCGCCGAGGAGGGCATCCCCGCCCTCAACGATCGGCACCAGGTCGTCCTGAATTTCATGCGCAAGGAATTTGAGGCGAAGGGCGACGGTCCTTCCATCCGCAAGCTCACCAAGGAGAGCGGCGTGCCGACGAAGGAGCTCTATGAGCTCTTCCCCGGTGGCCCGGCCAAGAAGGCCGCCAAGATCGCGGGCATCAAGAAACCCCACGGCTGCATCTGAGACCGCTCCCTCTCTGTAGGAGCGGCTTTACGCCGCGACCCAAATCCCTCGCGGGGTAAACCCGCTCCTACGCCCGCGTCTTCCCCTCTCCCTCGTCCCCCCCTCTTCCGCGTCTTCCCCCTCCTCCCATGTCCTCCCCTGAAAAAATCAAAAAAGTCTCCATCATTGTCTCGCGCGGCTCGCTCGACGGGGTGTACCCCGGCCTCATCATGGCCAACGGCGCCCGGATGGAAGGCATTGAAGCCAATCTCTTCTTCACCTTCTTCGGCCTCTACGCCGTGCTCAAGGAGTATCAGGACAAGATCAAGATCGCCACGGTCGGCAATCCCGCGATGCGCGTGCCCGACGCCAAGGGCTTTGCCCTCCCGACCTGGATGGGGGCGATTCCCGGCATGTCCGCTTTTGCCACCAGCATGATGCAAAAGGAAATGGAGAAGCTGGATATCCCGCCCATCAGCGAGTTCACCCAGATGATCGCCGACGCCGGCGGCCACCTCTACGCCTGCAAGGCCACGGTCGACATGTTCCACCTCAGCCCCAGCGACTTCGTGCCGCACATGGAGCGCGTCCTCACGGTCGGCGATTTCTACGAGCTCGCCGCAGGCGGTCAGATTATCTTCACCTGAGCGCGCGCGAGCGTGACATGCGGGGCCGGGCGGCGTTAGTCTCGCCCCCCTTCCTCCCCGTATGACTTCTGCCTCCCAACCCTCCGGCTTCCTCCGCCAAGCGCGCTGGAACCCCTACCTCGTCGGCGCCAGCATCGGCATTCTGAGCTGGATCGTCTTCGGCCTGGTCGACAAGCCGCTCGGCATCACCACCGCGCTCACCGGCGTGGCCGGCGCCTGTGCCACGCCCGTCCTCGGCGCCGACACCGTCAGCGCCAACGCGTACTTCAAGCAGCACGCGTTCAAGTGGGATTACGGCATGCTCTTCCTCGTCGGCGTCGCCCTCGGCGGCCTGATCTCGGCCCTCGTCTCCCGCTCGTTCCGCGCCGAGGTGGTCCCCGCCGTCTGGCGCGAACGCTTCGGCCCCTCGGCCGCAAAACGCCTGGCGGCCGCCTTCTTGGGCGGTGCCCTCGTCATGTTTGGCGCCCGCCTCGCCGACGGCTGCACCAGCGGCAACGGCATCAGCGGCAGTCTCCAACTCGCCGTCGGCGGCTGGACGTTCTTCCTGGTCCTCTTCGCTTCCGGCATCGTGACGAGTCTGGTGCTTTTCGGCGCCGGCCGTTCCGCGAAAAACTAATGCTTCCTCCCATGAATTTTCTCGCCGTCACTCCTCCCGTCTCCGGCTCCGCCGCCCTCGTGGCGGCCGTCGTCCTCGGCGCCGTCTTCGGCGTGCTGCTGCATCGCGGCGGCGTCGCCAATTACAACGTCATCGTGAACCAGTTTCGCTTCCGCGACTTCACCGTGCTCAAGATCATGATGACCGCGATCGTGGTCGGCGGCATTGGCGTGCTCGCGCTCAACTCCGCCGGCCTCGCCAACTATCACATCAAGCCGGCCAACATGCTCGGCGTCGTCCTGGGTGCCGCCGTCTTCGGCGTCGGCATGGTACTCTATGGTTACTGTCCCGGCACCGCCATCGCCGCCGCCGCCTCGGGCAGCGTGCATGGGCTCGTCGGGCTCCTCGGCACGGTCGCTGGCGGCACCCTTTATGCGCTCAGCTTCCCGTGGATTTCGAGCCACATCCTGCCGGTCGGCGCCCTTGGCAAAGTGCGGCTCCCCGACGTCACGGGCGTGCCCGCGATCGTGTGGTTCGTTGCCTTAATCGCCATCGCGATTACTGTTTTCATCGTGGTGGAAAAGATCGAACGTCGCGCGCCGCCCTCCTCCTCGTCCTGAACCCTGGATCCCTCCACCCTGATGAAACCCAACGTTGGCAATCTCGACCGCCTCGTCCGCGTTATTCTCGGCCTCGCCATTTTCGGCGCCGGTGCCTACTTCAACAGTTGGTGGGGTCTGATCGGCCTCGGGCCGATCCTCACCGCCACGTTCCGTTTCTGCCCCGCCTATTTGCCCTTCGGCCTCAGCACCTGCCGGCGGGAACCGGACGAGCCCAAGTCCTGAGCCCGGCACCGGGCGCACGCGAGCGCCTTTGCCACCCGCCGGCGGCAGCGGGCCTCGTTCGTGCCGCGGCCGGCCGGCGCGGTTCTCCTGGCCTTCACCCGGTCAGTAAGAATTCCCATCCCCCGCATTACCGCGCTTAACTCCTTGCCCGCACCTTTGCGTTTGGCCCCCAGCACCCCAACGTAGCGGCGCATGGATGTCACGCTGCTCGCGCGGCTACAGTTCGCGTTCACCATCTCGTTTCACTATCTCTACCCACCGCTGAGCATCGGGTTGGGCCTCCTGCTCGTGGTGATCGAGGGACTCTGGCTGCGCACGAAGCATCCCCTCTATCATCAGCTGGCCCGGTTCTGGACCAAGGTCTTTGCGCTCACCTTCGCCATCGGGGTCGCCACCGGCATCGTGATGGAATTCGAGTTCGGCACCAACTGGGCCACCTACTCGCGCTACGTCGGCGACGTTTTCGGCAGTGCGCTCGCCGCCGAAGGGATTTTCGCCTTCTTCCTCGAGTCCGGTTTTCTC
The DNA here is from genome assembly GCA_038249085.1 of Opitutales bacterium. Classification (GTDB taxonomy): domain Bacteria; phylum Verrucomicrobiota; class Verrucomicrobiia; order Opitutales; family Opitutaceae; genus ER46. The sequence goes on along the minus strand of JBBRWR010000028.1, from coordinate 42,199 downwards.
GCCGTGCTGCTCTTCGGCTGGGACAAGGTCGGCCCGCGGCTGCACTTTTTCGCCACCTGCATGGTGGCGCTCGGCGCCCACTTCAGCGCCATCTGGATCATCGTCGCCAATTCCTGGATGCAAACACCCGCCGGCTTTCATCTCGTCGGCGAGGGGCTGCACGCGCGCGCCGAGATCACGGACTTCTGGGCCATGGTGTTCAACCCGTCGTCCATGGATCGTCTCAGTCACACCGTGGTGGGCGCGTGGCAGGCCGGGGCCTGGCTCATGGTGAGCACCGGCGCCTGGTACCTGCTGAAGAAACAACACCGCGCCTTCGCCCTCGCCTCGATGAAGATCGGCCTCGCCCTTTCGCTCCTCGCCTCGGTGCTGACGCTCGCCACCGGGGATCGCAGCGCGGGCGGCGTCGCCCGGAACCAGCCCGCCAAGTTTGCCGCTCTGGAGGGGCACTGGGAGACCGGTCCGCACGCGCCGCTCCACGTCGTGGGCTGGGTGGACGAAAAGTCCGAGACGACGCGTGGCCTCGCCTTGCCGGGCCTGCTGAGCTGGCTCGCCTATGGCGACACCGCGCATCCCGTCACCGGGCTCCGCGACATTCCCCGGGACGAACGCCCCCCGGTGAATTTCACGTTTCAGCTTTTCCACGTGATGGTCGGGATCGGCTTCGCCATGATCGGCCTCGCCGTCTGGGCCGCCTGGGCGCTGCGCCGCGGCACGCTGGAGCATTCGCGCCCCCTCCTTTGGCTGCTCGTCGTCTCGGTGCTCGGCCCGCAAATCGCCAACCAGGCCGGCTGGTGGGCCGCCGAGGTCGGCCGGCAGCCCTGGATCGTCTACCGCCTCCTGCGGACCTCGCAGGGTCTCTCCGCCGTGGTCGCGGCCAACCAGGTGCTCGCCTCGTTGATCATGTTCCTGCTGGTCTACCTGCTGCTCTTCGCCGCGTTCATCTTCCTGCTCAATGAGAAGATCCAGCACGGCCCCGACGCCGCCGATCTGCAGCCCACCGGCCGGCTGGCGTCCGACCCCGCGACGAAGGTGGAGGACGCGACATGAACTTTGGCGGCCTCGATCTCAACACCGTTTGGTTTGTCCTCGTTGGGGTGCTCTTCACCGGCTACGCGATCCTCGACGGCTTCGATCTCGGCGTGGGTGTCCTCCACCTCTGGGTGGCGAAGCAGGATGAGGAACGCCGGGTCTTTCTCAACGCCATCGGCCCGGTCTGGGACGGCAACGAGGTCTGGCTGGTCACCGGCGGCGGCGCCCTCTTCGCCGCCTTTCCCGCCGTCTATGCCACGGTCTTCTCCGGCTTCTACTTCGCGTTCATGGCCCTGCTCTGCGCCCTCATCTTCCGCGCCGTCGCCATCGAGTTTCGCAGCAAACATCCCTCGCCGCGCTGGCGCTGCTTCTGGGATCGCGGTTTCGCCCTCGGCAGTTTGGGCTCCGCCCTCCTCATTGGTGTCGCCATGGGCAACATCGCCTGGGGCGTGCCCGTCGACGCCCGCGGCGAGTTCGCCGGCTCGTTCGCCGGCTTGCTCCACCCCTACGCGCTCCTGATGGGCGTGACCACCGTCGCCCTCTTCGCCATGCACGGGGCCATCTATCTCGTGCTCAAGACCGGCGGCGAACTGCAGGCCCGTCTCCGCACCCGCATCAACCCGCTGATCATCACCTTCATTCTTTGCTACGTGATCCTCACGCTCGCGACGCTGCTCTACGTGCCGCACGTCACCGCGGCGTTCCAGCGCCAGCCTTGGTTCTTTGCCCTCGTCGTGCCGGTCGTGCTCGCGATCGCCAATATTCCCCGGGAGATTAATCGCGGCCGCGAATTTTTCGCCTTCCTGTCCTCCTGCGCGGCCATGGCCGGTCTCATGGCGCTCTTCGGCCTCGGCCACTACCCGTACCTGGTGTACAGCCAGCCGCTCCCCGCCCACAGCCTCACCGCCTTCAACGCTTCCTCCTCCCCCAAGACGCTCGGCATCATGCTCACTCTGGCGCTCATCGGCCTGCCGGTGGTCCTCGCCTACAGCGTCAGCATCTACTGGATCTTCCGTGGCAAGGTCCGGCTCGACCGCATGAGCTATTGAACTCACCCGCCCGCACTCCGCTTCCCTTCCATGTCATCCCCTGACTCCCTCCGTCTCGTCATCGTCGGCGGCGTCGCCGCCGGCGCCTCCGCCGCCGCCCGCGCCCGCCGCCTCAGCGAGGCCGCGGCGATCACGCTCGTCGAACGCGGCCCCGACGTCTCCTTCGCCAATTGCGGCCTGCCCTATTTTATCGGCGGCGAAATCAAGCAGCGCGACGCCCTCGCCGTCCAGACCCCGCAGACCCTCCAGGCCCTGCTCGCCCTCGACGTCCGCACCAGCACCGAGGCCATCGCGATCGACCGCCCGGGCAAACGCGTCGAACTCCGCCACCTGTCCCCGGGCACCACCACCTGGCTGCCTTACGACAAACTCCTGCTCGCCCCCGGCGCCGTCCCCCTCCGTCCCGCCCTCCCCGGCATCGACGACCCCCGCGTCTTCACCCTGCGATCGCTCGTCGACATGGACCGCCTCAAGGCCGCCGCCACCAACGCCCAACGTGTCGCCGTCATCGGCGCCGGATTCATCGGCCTCGAGCTGGCGGAACAACTTTCCCGTCTCGGAAAATCGGTTACGCTGGTCGAACTCACCGATCAGGTGCTGCCGCCGCTGGATCCACTGATGACCCTCCTGCTGGCGGATGAGCTTCGCCGCCACCACGTCGACCTCGTGCTCGGGGACCGCGTGGCCGCCTTCGAACCCGGTCCCAGCCTCACCTGCCGCCTCGCTTCCGGTCGGGCCCTCGAGGCGGATCTCGTCGTCCTCAGCATCGGCGTGCGGCCCGACACCGCCCTCGCCCGCGCCGCCGGCCTCACCCTGGGGCCCCGGGACCACATTCGCGTCAACGGCTTCATGCAGACGAGCGACCCGGACATCTACGCCGCGGGTGACGCCGTTGAGGTCGGGGATTTCGTCACCGGCGAGCCCACCGCCGTCCCGCTGGGCGGTCCCGCCAACCGGCAGGGCCGCCTCGTCGCCGATCACATTTTCCGCCTCGCCGGCACGAAGCCTTTCCCGGGCGCACTGGGGACGGCGGTGGTGCGCGTTTTCGACGTGGCCGCTGGTCTTACGGGCTGGAGCGAAAAACGCCTCCGCGCCGCCCGGCGCGACTACCGTACCGTCACGGTCAACGACAATCACCACGCCGGCTATTTCCCGGGCGCGAAGCCGATCATCCTGAAACTGCTTTGGGACCCCGCCAATGATCGCGTCCTCGGCGCGCAGGTCACCGGCCTCGCCGGCGTCGACAAGCGCCTCGATGTCATCGCGACTGCCATCGCCGGCGGTCTCACCATCGACGATCTCGCCCAGCTCGAACTGGCCTACGCCCCGCCCTTTGGCGCCGCGAAGGATATCGTCAACCTCGCCGGCTTCGCCGCGTGCAACTCCCGGGATGGAATCATCTCGCTGGTCCACGCGCTGCCCGACGACCCCGCGGTGCAGATTCTCGACGTCCGCCCGCCCCCGCTCGTCCTGACGCACCCGCTGCCGCGAACGGGCGTCCTCAACATTCCGCTCGCCCAACTCCGCGGCCGCCTCGGCGAACTCGACCGCACCCGGCCCATCGTCACCGTCTGCGCGCTGGGCAAGACCTGTTACTTCGCGGCTCGCGTTCTGGCCCAACACGGGTTTCAGGTCTCTTCCCTCACGGGTGGGATTCGCGCCCACTTCGATCCCCGCAGCCCGGCCAAACTGCCCACGCCATGAATCACGATCTCTCCGACTTCCCAGCCGACGTCCTCGACCGCAGCCAGCGCACGCCCGTCCTCGTCGACTTCTGGGCCGCCTGGTGCGGTCCGTGCAAGATGCTCGGCCCGGTGCTCGAAAGACTCGCCGCCGAGGCCGACGGTCGCTGGGTGCTCGTCAAGATCGACACGGAAGCGCACCCCGATCTCGCCACCCAGTTCGGCATTCGCGGCATTCCCGACGTCAAACTCTTCCACCACGGCGCGGTCGTCGCCGAATTTTCCGGCGCCCTGCCCGAGCCGCACCTCCGCGCCTGGCTGGCCGAACATCTGCCCACGCCGAAGCGCGAGGCCATGGGCCGCGCGCGCGAATTGCTCCATGCCGGCCGCGCCCGCGAGGCCGCCGCCCTGCTCCAACCGCTGGTCGCCACGGACCCCGCGGATCAGGAGCTCGCCGTGCTCACCGCCCGGGCGGTCGTGTTTGCCCACCCGGCGGCGGCAGCCCGGCTGGTCTCCGGGGTGTCCGCCCACTCGCCTTGGATCGAGGGAGCCGAACTGGTGGGCGCACTTGCCACCACCTTCCAGGCGTCCAGCGAGCGCCCGGAACTCAAGGCCACCCCGTTGGGGGTACGCTACCTCGCGGCCATCGAGGAACTTCGCCGCGAGTCCTTTGACGCCGGGCTTGCGACTTTGACCGCAGTGTTGCAGGAAAAATCCGCGCTCGATGAGGGCCGGGCCAAGGCGCTCTGCCTCGCCCTGTTTCGGCACCTCGGCATGAGGCATCCGACCACGGAGAAATACCTGCGGGCCTTCAGCATGGCGGTAAACGCGTGATTTTCCCGTCGAGGCGGTTGAGAGTGCCGTGATGGATCCGACTTTCTGGGACAACCGCTACGCCTCCGCCGAATATTCTTATGGCACCGAACCCAACGCCTTTGTCGCCGAGTGCGCCGACCGGATTCCCCGGGGTCCGGTGCTTTGCCTCGGCGAAGGCGAGGGCCGCAACGCCGCCTTTCTCGCCACGCGCGGCCATGCCGTCACGGCCGTCGATCAATCTGCGGTGGGGCTCGCCAAGGCCCGGCAGTTGGCCGCCCGCCGAGGCGTGACCATCACGACCGTCAGCGCCGACCTCTCGGCGTTCGTGATCGCGTCCGGCGTCTGGTCCGCGGTGGTGGCGACCTTCGTCCACCTGCCCCCGACGGTGCGTGCCGCCGTTCACCGCGCGGCCGCCGCCGGCCTGCAGCCCGGCGGCGTGATCATCCTCGAGGCTTACACGCCCGCCCAGCTCCGCCATCGCACCGGAGGTCCCGTCAACACCCCGGAATTGTTCATGACCCTGGCGGTCCTCCGGGCGGAATTGTCCGGGCTGGACCTGGTGATCGGCCGGGAGTTGGAACGCGACGTCTGTGAGGGCACCGGCCACACCGGCCGCGGCGCCGTCGTGCAGGTGCTGGCGCGCCGGCCCTGAGAAGGAAGCGCATCAGCATCCTTGCGATTCGCGCCGGTCGATCCAAGATGATGTCACCATGGCCAAATCCACCTTGCCCGCTCCCGTCCTCGCCGAACTCAATCGCCAGCTCAACCATGAGCTCAGTGCCGCGCATGCGTATCAGGCGCTTTCGATCTGGTGCGCCGCCCGCAATTTCACCGGCTTCGCCGCCTTTTTCGCCCAGCAGGCGGGCGAGGAACGCGCCCACGCCGCCAAGCTGATCGACCATGTCCTGGATCGCGGGGCCACCCCGGAATTGGCCGCCGTGCCGGCGCCGAAAATCGAGGGCTCGTCGTTGCTCGACGTGGCCCTGCAGGCCCAGACCATGGAGCAGGCCAACACCCGCGGTATCCACGCCGTCTATGAGGCCGCCCTCGCCGCCAAGGACTATCCCGCCCAGGTGCTGATGCACTGGTTCATCAACGAACAGGTCGAGGAAGAGGCCTGGTGCGACGAGATGATCGACCGGGTGAAGAGTGCCTCCTGCGCCGGCAGCCTTTCCGATCTCGATCGCCACATCGTCCGTCTCCTCGCCGACGACGGTAAGGAATAGCCCGGCGGCGGCGACCGCCCGTCAGTCCACTCCCGCAACTGGCTCCGGGAGATTTTCCCGACGCAGTGACGGAGCGGGTCTTCCCCCGTTCGCCTCGCCCCCCGGCGGCAACCAAACCATCGCGGCAACAGCGTTGCTAATGCATATGCGCATATGCGCAACTAACTGGGAAAGCTGACCCGCCGAGCAAGAGATGCGGAGCCAACCGGCGCGATCTGCGCGATACTCGCGGCTGTCATCCCCGCTCTCATGCCTGCTCTCTCCCGCCGCCGTTTCCTCAAGATCTCCGCCGCCACCGTGCTCGCCGCTGGCGTCGCCAGCCGCGTCACCCGCACGTTCGCCGCTGCCGCCGGAGCGGGCGCCGGGACCAGTGGGGTCCACCGGATTCCGACGTTCTGCGATCTCTGTTTCTGGAAGTGCGGGGCGATTGCCAGCGTGCGCGATGGCCGGCTCTGGAAGATTGAGGGCAACCCGCTCGATCCACTCTGCCGCGGTCGCCTGTGCCCCCGGGGCACCGGCGGCATCGGTGCCTACTCCGATCCCGATCGCCTGCGGACGCCGTTGATCCGCACCCGCGAGCGGGGCGAGGAGAAGTGGCGGGAAGCCACGTGGGACGAGGCGCTCGACTATATCGCGGAGCGCATGCAGCGGATCAAGGCGGCGCACGGCCCGGAGTCCCTCGCCCTCTTTTCCCACGGGCTTGGCGGCACCTTCCTCAAGCACACTTTCAAGGCGTTCGGTTCGCCCAATATCGCCGCCCCCTCCTTCGCCCAGTGCCGCGGCCCGCGCGACGTCGGTTTCCGCCTCACTTTCGGCGAAGAAGTCGGCTCCCCCGAGCGCACCGACATCGAAAACGCCCAGTGCCTCGTCCTCATCGGCTCGCACCTCGGCGAGAACATGCACAACACCCAGGTGCAGGAGTTCGCCACCGCCATCGGCCGCGGTGCCAGCCTCATCGTCGTCGACCCGCGGTTCTCCGTCGCCGCGAGCAAGGCCAAATTCTACCTGCCGATCAAACCCGGCACCGACCTCGCGCTCCTGCTCGCCTGGATGCACGTCATCGTCACCGAGAAGCTGTACGACGCCGACTACGTCGCAAAATACGGCTACGGCTTCGAGCAATTCGCCGCCTCCCTCGTCCCGTCCACCCCGGAGTGGGCGTATCCTCAGACCGGCATTGATCCGGAGACGATCCGCGCCACCGCCCGCGAGATGGCGCGCTACCGGCCCGCGACGCTGGTTCACCCCGGTCGCCATGTGAACTGGAATGGCGACGACGCCCAGCGCAGCCGCGCCATCGCCCTCCTTAACGCCCTCCTCGGCAGTTGGGGTCGCGAGGGTGGCTTCTACACGCCGGCCAGCATGGACGTGCCCGATTACCCCTACCCGGACTACCCGAAACCGGCGAAACCCAAGGTCGACAATCCCGACCACAGATATCCCTTCGCCCACGAGGCGCTCACGACCGGCATCCGCGACGCCACCCTCACCGGCCAGCCGTACCCGATCAAGGGCTGGCTCGTCTACGCCACCAACCTCCTCCAGTCGCTGCCCAACCAGGCCGAGACCATCAAGGCGATCCAGCAGCTCGATTTGCTGGTCGTCATCGATGTGATCCCGAGCGAAATCGCCGGCTGGGCCGATGTCGTGCTGCCCGAATCGATTTACCTCGAGCGCCATGACGAGTTGAACGTCGAGCTCTTCCGGGAGCCGTTTGTCGCCCTGCGCCAACCCGTGATCGCCTCGCCGCACGATCAAAAACCCAACTGGTGGATCGCCCGGAAACTCGCCGAAAAACTCGGCCTCGGCGCCTTCTATCCGTGGCAGGACATCGAGGAATACCTCGCCTACCGCGTGAAAGAAGCCGGACTCGATTTTGCCGTCCTCAAGCAGAACGGCCTCATCCGCGGTCCGCGGCAGCCGCTCTATTTCGCAACCGGTGCTCCGGCCGCATTCGGCACCCCCTCGGGCAAAATCGAGTTCTACTCGCCGCAGCTCGAAAAGGCCGGATTCGACCCCGTGCCCAAATATGTGCCGCCCGTGGCCGGGCCGCCCGGCGCCTTCCGTCTGCTCTTCGGCCGGGCTCCCGTGCACTCCTTCAGCCGCACGCAGTCCAACCGCATCCTCAGCGACATGATGAGAGAAAATGCCGTCTGGGTGAACGCGGGAGTCGCCCGCCGCCTCGGCCTGAAGAGCGGAGACCGCGTCTGCCTGAAGAACCAGGATGGCGTCGTCAGCAACCGCATCGCCGTCAAGGCCACCGAACGCATCCGTCCCGACTGCGTCTACCTCGTCCACGGCTTTGGCCACACCTCCCGCGGCCTGCGTCACGCGTTCGGCAAGGGCGCGGGCGACGCGCAGCTCATCACGCGGTACAAGACCGATGCCCTCATGGGCGGCACGGCCATGAACGTCAACTTCGTCACCCTCGAACCCGCGGAGGCGGTCTGAACATGGCCCGTTACGTCATGGTCATCGATACCCGCCGCTGCGTCGGCTGCATGGATTGCGTCGTCGCCTGCAAGACGGAGAACAATGTCCCCGAGGGCTACAACCGCGACTGGATCACCGAGGAGGTGCGCGGCGCCTACCCGCGGCCCCAGCTCGAGATCCGCTCCGAGCGGTGCAACCACTGCGCCAACCCGCCCTGCGTGTACTGCTGTCCGACCGGGGCCAGCCACGTCCACGCGCAAGGCGGCGTGGTGCTCGTGACCCACGAGAAATGCATTGGGTGCAAGGGCTGCCTCGCCGCCTGCCCCTACAATGCCCGTTTCATCCATCCCGATGGCTACGTCGACAAATGCACCTTCTGCCTCCACCGCGTCACGCAGGGCCTCCAGCCGGCCTGCGTCTCCGTCTGCCCGACGCACTGCATGCACTTTGGCGATCTTGAGGACCCGCAAAGCGACGTGAGCCAGCTCCTCCAAGCCCGCGCCCACCACGCCCTGCTGCCCGAAGCCGGATGCCAACCGCACGTGTTTTATCTCACTTGAAACGCCATGCCGCTCGAACTCACCACCACCCGCCACAACCCTGGCATTGATCCCGCGCTGCACGTCTGGGGCTGGGAGATTCCAGTCTATCTCTTCCTCGGCGGCCTCGTCGCCGGCCTGATGATCATCGCCGGCGTCCGCCTGCTGCTCGTCCAACCGCGCGAGCGGCAGGCGATGGTCTGCTGCACCATCGGTCCGCTCGTCGGCCTGACGCTGCTCAGCCTCGGCATGCTCGCGCTGTTCCTCGATCTCTCCCACAAGCTCTACGTCTGGCGCCTGTACCTCACCTTCGAGCCGACGTCGCCGATGTCCTGGGGTTCGTGGATCCTGCTGCTGGTCTACCCGGCCTTGCTGGCCAACACGCTCACCCACCTGCCGGAAACGGTGCCCGCGGCCGCCAAGCGTTTCCCGGTCCTGGTGACGATCAGCGATTTCATTCTCGCCCGGCCGCGCGTCGTGATCGGCATCGGGCTGGGCAACATGGTCCTCGGCGTCGCGCTCGGCCTCTACACCGGCATTCTGCTCAGCGCCCTGCCGGCCCGCCCGTTGTGGAACACCGCCATTCTCGGCCCCCTCTTTCTCTTCTCCGGCCTCTCCACCGCCGCCGCCCTGCTCCACGCGATCCTCGTGATGTCATTCAAGGGCGAATACCGGCCGGCGTTCGCCGATTTCCTGTTGTCCGCCCTCGCGCGCTGGTCGCATGGCCGTGCCCCGGACCCCAGCATCGCCCCGCTCCTCTCGCAGGCCGACAACAGTTTTCTCACCGTCGAACTCGGCCTGCTGATGCTCTTCCTCATCGGCATGGTCACCTCCGCCGCCGCCAGTCAGCAGGCCGCGGCGCTGCTCCTCATCGGCCCCTATGCGGCTCCCTTTTGGGTGCTGGTCATCGGCCTCGGCATCCTCACCCCGCTCCTGCTCCAGTTCCTCGAATTGCAAAACCGCATCCGCCACACCCTCGCCCCCGCCGTGCTCGTACTCGTCGGCGGCCTCGCGCTGCGCTTCATCCTCGTCTTCGCCGGCCAGGAAAGCCACTGGCTGCGCGCCGCCTCCCTCCCGTAATCGTATTTTAACTACGTCCCTCCCGCCATGTCCCCCCCGTCGACTCCCGCCAAATCCTATCTCAATCCGTACCTCGCCGGCTTCGGCCTCGGGCTCGTGCTGCTCTCCGCCTTCGTGGTGATGGGCCGCGGGCTCGGCGCCTCCGGCGCGGTCAACAGCACCGTCGCCGCCACCGTCCACGCCCTCGCCCCGGCCCACGCCCAGGCCCACGCATTTTTCGCCGAGTACCTCGGGGACGGCACCGTGAGCCCGTTCAAGGATTGGCTCGTTTTTCAGGTGATCGGCGTCTTCGTCGGCGGCCTGCTCTCGGGGGCGTTCTCAAACCGGCTGCGCGTGACGGTGGAGAAGGGCCCGCGCATCTCCACGTTGGGACGACTGGTCCTCGCCTTCATCGGCGGCGCGATCCTCGCCATCGGCGCCAAGCTCGCCCTCGGCTGCATGAGCGGCCAGGCCCTCACCGGCGGCGCCCTGCTCAACGCCGGCAGTTGGGCGGCCATGATGTGCATCTTTGGCGGGGCCTACGCCCTCGCCTGGTTCGTCCGGAGGCAATGGCTGTGAACGCTCCTTTCTACCGCTTCGGTCTCTTCAACGACGAAGTCTCCCTCATCGTCGCGTTTGTCATCGGCATCGGTTTCGGCTTCTGCCTCGAGCAGGCCGGTTTCGGCAGCGCCCGCAAGCTCACCGCCCAGTTCTACTTCAAGGATCTCGCCGTGCTGAAGGTGATGTTCACCGCCATCGTCACCGCGATGGCCGGGCTCTACCTCGTCTCGCGCTTCGGCCTCGTCGACCTCTCGCTGGTGCACCTCACGCCCACCGTCCTCGTGCCGCAACTTGTCGGCGGCCTGCTCCTCGGCATCGGTTTCGTCATCGGCGGCTATTGCCCGGGCACGTCCGTCGTCTCCGCCGCCACCGGCCGGATCGACGCCGTCGTCTTCCTCGGCGGCATGGCGGCCGGCGTGTTTGGCTTCGGCGAAGTCTATCCTTTCATCGCCCCGTGGACGAAGGTAACCAACTTCGGTGTCATCACGCTGCCCGGTTTGCTCCATGTCCCCTACGGTGTCGTGGTGCTGGCCGTGGTGTTGATGGCCGTCGGCGCCTTCGTCGCCGCCGAGTGGGCCGAGAAGATAATCGGCGGCGTGCAACCCGGGCCCGACTCGCTGACCGGTAGCGTCCGCCGGTTTAATCCCGCTCGCATCCTCGCCGCCGGCCTCGTCGGGCTGGGCCTGATCGCCGCGATCAGCGGCAATCCCTATCGCGAAGGTCGCGTCACGATCGCGACCCGCCAACTCGCCCGGCTGGCCGGCCAGACCGCGGCGCACATCACTCCCGGCGAACTCAGCTCCTGGCTCATCGAGGAGCGCGCCGACTACACCCTCGTCGACCTCCGCACCGCGGACGACTTCGCCCAACATCGCATCCCGGGCGCCCAGAATGTGCCGCTGGCCGCGTTGACCGACACCGTGGCGCCTCGCACCGAGAAAGTTGTTCTCTATGCGCAAGACGACACGCAAGCCGCGCAGGCCTGGATTCTGCTGAAGGCGCTCGGCTTCAAGGCCGCCTACACCCTGGCCGGGGGACTCGACGCTTGGAACAACGAGATCCTGTTTCCCGCCAAACCCGCCGCCGACACCCCCGGGACCAGGGCCGAATTTGCGAAACGCGTCGCGGTGGCGAAACACTTTGGCGGCACCCCGCGCGGGACCGCCGCCCCGGGTCAAAACGATCTCCCCGCGCTGGCTCCACCGCCGCCGCCACTGCTCCCAGCGGGCAAGGCTGGGGCTGCACCCACCAAGAAAAAACGCGAGGGCTGCTGAGCCCGCCCACGGACGTCGTCGATTTCACCCGGCCGCGCCGCCGGACCCACCATGTCAACCGAGGGACAGCTCGCGCCCCAGTCCGCGCCGGCCTCAACCAACCTGTCCCTTGGCGACGTCGTCACGGCGTCGCTCCTGCTCTGCACCTTTTCCGGTCTCGCCCTGCAGGCATCGTACGATCCGCACAACGGCGCCCGCGTGATTGCAGAATGGCTGCTGGCGCGGCCCGGCCTGGCCCTGCTCCGGGCGGTGCACTACTGGACGGCCCAACTCTTCGTCGTGAGCGCCGCACTCCTGCTCTGGCAACATCTGCGCAGCTCCACCGCATCTCCGACTGGGCGGTTGGCCCGGGCAGGTCTGGCGCTCGTCGTGCCCGCGGTCGCCTTTCTGATGGCGTCCGGTTTCCTCCTGCGTGGCGACGCCGATGCCCACGCGTTTCAGCCGTGGTTGACCCAACTCATCACGGAACTGCCGTACGCGGGGCCTTTCCTGGTTTCCCATTTGTTTGGCCGCGAGGACATCGGACCCACCTTCCTCTTTCACCACGCCGTCACCGCCCCAATCTTCCTGTGGGCGATCTTCGCCTTCTGCTCCCGTCGGCATTTCCCGCGCCCCGCCACCAGCGCGATGGTCGCGGGCATCACCATCGTGGCCGCGCTGCTCGTCTCGCCGGGGCTGAATGACGGCCTGGATCAACGCACCACGGGACCATGGCTGTTTCTCGGCGCCCGGGAAATGCTGCACTGGCTGCCCCAGGCGCTCTTCGTGGTGGCGCTGGGTCTCGCCGCCCTGTGGCTGGGGTGGGCGCTGCCGCGATTCTCCCCCGCGGCGGCCACCCGGGTTCGCTTCGGTCTGCGTATCGTCGTTGGCGGTTATGCCCTCTTCTGCGGCATCGGCTTGTTCTGGCCGGTCGCCGAGAGGGGTCGGACTTTCCACTGGCCGAACGCCCGCGGCGACTGGCGACCCGCGACGATCTATTCGGCCCACGCGGCCGCCCCGACCACCGGCGCAACGGCCGTTCCGATGCCGCGCGGCCGCCCCGAGGGCTGCCTGATCTGTCACGACAACCTCACCGGCTTTTCCAGCGCCCACCGCCCCGAGGCGATCGGTTGCGCGGCGTGTCACGGCGGCGACACCACGACCCTCGACGCCGGACGCGCTCACGCGGCGATGGTCCGCATCCCGGGCAATCTCGCCGATGCCCCCCGCACCTGTGGCACCGCGGGCTGCCACCCCGAGGTGGTTCCGCGCGTGGAACGTTCCATCATGGCAACCTTCTCCGGTGTCATCGCCGTCGACCGCCGCGTCTTCGGCGAGAAAGTGGATCCCGCGTCGCCCCCGCCCCACGTGCGCGACCTCGGCTCCAGCGCCGCCGACAGCCATGTCCGCCAACTCTGCGCTTCCTGCCATCTCGGCCAGGAGAAATCCGCCTGGGGCCCCATCGTCGAGGAGTCGCGCGGCGGTGGCTGCAACGCCTGCCATCTGATCTACTCCCCCGAGGCGACCCGGGAACTCGCCCGCTACGAAGCCACGCCGCGGAGGGCCCGGACCGCGATCCCAAGCATTCACCCGACGCTCACGGTTAATCCCACCAATGCTCACTGTTTCGGCTGCCACAGCCGGTCGGGTCGCATCTCCACCAACTATGAGGGCTGGCACGAACTCCGCGATCCGCCCCCGTCGGCCGAACTCAAGTCTCCCGCGCAGTCACCGCAGTACCGACGCCTTGATGATGGCCGTTATTTTACCCGCGTCACACCCGACGTGCACCAAACCCGCGGCCTGGACTGCATCGACTGTCACACCTCCACGGAGGTTATGGGTGGCGGCCACGTGGTTAAGCGCAAGAGCGAGCAGTTGCAGGTCCGGTGCGAAGACTGCCACGCCCGCCCGCTCGCGTCGAAGCCCCTCGCCGCCACCGACACTGAAGCGCAAAAACTTCTCGGACTCCGCCAATGGGCGGCTGCGCCCGAACAGCGTTTCGGCGCCACGCGCTCGGGCGGCGCGCTGATCAACGTATTCACCGCCCCGGACGGCTCCGGGCAGATGCGCCGTAAACGCACCGGCGGGACCGCCGAGTTGCGCGCCCCGCTCGCGGTATGCCGCGAAGGCGGCGGCCACGCCCGGCTTTCGTGTGCCAGTTGCCACACGCCCTGGGCACCACGCTGCACGACCTGTCACACCTCGTTTGATCCCGCCGCCGAAGCCTTCGATCATCTCCGACAGGAACCCGTGCAGGGCGCGTGGATGGAAAAATCCGGCGCGTTCGAGGTTGCTCCACCGACGCTCGGCATTCGCCTCGATTCGGCCGATGCCGCCCGGCCGCACGGCGTCATCGACACTATTGTGCCCGGCATGATCATGGAACTGGATCGCAACCGCACCGTCGGCGGGCCGCCCGATCCCGTGTTCCTCCGCCTTTACGCCCCCATGGCCGCACATACGATCAGCCGCGAGTCGCGTTCCTGCCCGTCGTGTCACAACAACCCGGTCGCCCTCGGCTTCGGGCGCGGCGACCTGCGCTATGAAGTGTCCGGCGCGCACGGCCGCTGGCGCTTCACGCCCGAGCACGGCCTTTCGCCGCAGGACGGATTGCCCGCCGACGCGTGGAGCGGGTTTCTCCAAAATCGCGCCGGCCTGGTCTCCACGCGCGACGACGTCCGCCCCTTCAATGTCGAGGAGCAGCGCCGCATCCTCCGTGTCGGCGCCTGCCTCACGTGCCACGCCGGCGACTCGTCGGTGATGCGGCAGTCCGTGACGGATTTCGAGGCGATACTCGCAGGCCACAGCCCCCGGTGCGTGCTTCCGGACTGGCCTTGATCACGACCGTTTCCGCCGGGGGGCCAAACGCTTCTGCCTGAAATCAGCAGTTGAAACCACAGATTTCACAGATGGGCACAGATAACCAATCCACTGCGCAAAACCGGGCATTCACCTCGGAGGTGAGTTAGGGAAAGCGGCCAGAAGTCCACTTGGTTTCTGTATCTGTGCGATCTGTGAAATCTGTGGTTGGTTTGAACCGAGGAATTTAGCTTCAGTCGAAGTGCGTTTCAGCCGGGAGAAGGAAACCACTGAATGGTGGGGCGCGTTGACCCCAACGCGCCTTCGGGCGTTCGCTCTCACGTCGAGCGTCTTGGGGTCAAGCCGCTCCACCGCGACTGAATTTCTACGGCTAAGATCGGCCTGACCAGGATTCCTCGCACCCGGGCCAATCGCGACGACTGCTTCGCCCCGTTGACCCTCGATCGCTCGAGGTTCGTCTACCGCGCATATGGCAGTTCGCCCGCCAAGTTCAGCCGCGATCTTGGCGCCGTCGCCTGGGGCACCTTCAACGAAGATCACTTCAAGTATTTCGCCGGTGTCTTCCAGGGCCGGGAAGGCAGCACGCGGACCAACCATCCCTTCAGCGGCGCGGTCGTGACTTCCAGCATCGAGCCCGAGAGTACCTTTGAATGGGTCGCCCCACTCGATCTGTTCAAGAAATACGACACCTTCCGCCTCATGCTCCAGATGTCGATCTAAGCCCTGCTCACCTTCCCGTTCGTTATCATCTCCAATCTATCAATAGGAAAAAATACCCGCACTCCTGTTCGCGTTCGTCGCTTTCGGCGTCGCTTCCCTCCTGGCCGCCGCCTCCGCCACCCTCGCTTCCGGCCAGATCGTCGCGGTCGAAGGCGGCAAGGTGCAGGTCGCCGTCGAGGGCAAGATGCCCGACTGCGTCAAGAAGGGCGCCGTGATTAAAGTGTCGGACGAAGCCGGCAAGGTGGTCGAACATTAAACGCCGAGCTGCTCCTCGTCGCCAACCCCCTCATCCCGCCCTGAGCGGGTGAGCGCTCATGGCTCGGCGCCGTTCGCTGCGCCCGTTTCACGGCGCGGTGTAGACCAGCCAGACGCCTCCCATAATCACCAGCCCACCGCAGACGGCTTTCACGACAGTCACACCCTTGGATTGCTCGTTCCAGTTGAGGAACCGCTGGACCACCTCGGTGAACGTTCCCGCCAACACGATAACCGAGCAGTGCCCGAGGCCATAGGCCAGCAACAGGGAAGCGCCATATAGCGAATGGGTCTGCGCCTGCTTGAACGTCACCGCCAGCATCGGAGCCATGTAGGCGAAGGTGCAGGGACCCAATGCGACGCCGAAGACAAGGCCCAGCAGCAAAGCGGCGAGCAGCCCTTTGCGTTTCATGTTCACCTGGCCGGGGCCGGACCACGGCATCGGAATAACACCCAGCAGATGCAAGCCCACGACGAAGAAGATGACCGCCACAAAATAGTTTCCCCAACCACCCACGTCGCCCATCATCCTCCCGGCTGTCGCGGTGATGACCCCAATGGCGCCAATCGTCACCAGCATGCCCACCGCGAAGAGCGTTGCGATGCCGCTCGCTCGCGCCGTCGACACCCGGCCCTGTCCGCTGATAAATCCCACGATGAGCGGGATGCTCGCCAGATGACAGGGGCTCAGAATGATGCTGAGGATGCCCCATACGAAGGCGGCGCCGAGCGCCAGCAGCGGCGCTCCTTCAACGGCATGGCTGAGACTGGTGAAAAGTTGCTCCACGCTACTTGCACTCGCCGAGTTTGCAGGCCTTCGCGATTTGCGCGGGTGACAACTTCATCTTGTCCGCCAACGCCTGGGCAATGCTGATTTGCCTTCCGGTGGCAGCAGGACGGGCGTCCAGCCACCCGTGCAGACTGGCTGCGTTCACGAAAAAACCCTGTTTGAAGCAGCCGGCGGAAATCCACGTGCCGGCGGCATCTTTCTTCTGGCCGAACCACGCCACCGCCGTTGACGGTTCGAGCGAGGCGACGCTGCCACCCAAAGTCTTTACCCGGATGCTTTCACCCGAGAAACCGTCCTTCGCCTCGACCTCGATGTCCTTTTGCCGCCGCGCCGCCACTCCGAGCGCGCAGTGGGTGCAGCAACCATAGGTGCGCGTCTCGCCCATCTTTACGACGCAGGCGTCTTCGGGATAAACCGCCCGGTCGCAAAAGCCGCAACGGGTGGCCAGCTCCTTGGCCCGGAGCACGTCCCAGGTCACAAGATTGCCGGGGCTGCGCTGCTGCTCTTTCGCGGCCGCATTCCGGTCGGCGAACGCCTTGATGGTGGCCCGGCCCTTCGCGTCCATGCCGTAAAGATACGTCGCGTGGGTTGCCGGGGTGGCGCTGCCGGTGGTCCAATCGGTGACGCGCACCTTGGCTTCCTCGGCCTTCATGTCCGCATTCACGAGACTGGAAAAATAGATGAAGTAACAGTGGGGAGAGCAGAGCACGCGCTGTTCGGTCTGGCCCTGCACGAGCGTTCGGCCCCGGGGATTCACGTCTTCGTCGCACAGGGAACAGACGGCCTCACGCGGGCGAGTGTCCGCTGCGACGGGAGCTTCGCGCACCATGCCAGCGGACTGCGCACCGCGGAGGTCGACGCCGAGCTCCTTCCATTTGCCGAGGATGTCCTCCTTGCCGAAAAAGCCGACGTGGCGGAACCGCTCCTTGCCATCGGCGCTGTAGAAAATCTGGGTCGGAATTACCTCGATGCCGTAACGTTTCCCGGCGTCGGGGTTCTGCCACACGTCGATGAACTCCACGTCCATCCGGCCGGCATATTCCTGCTTCAAGCCCTCCAGAATGGGGGCCATCGCTTTGCACGGGATGCATTTTCCGGCCCCCAGATCGAGAAGCTTGGGCAATTTCGTCGTGACGGCTGAACTCGGATGGGAGCCGGAAGCGACCGCCCGGGCGACGGCCGCGGCCACGGCAGGAGTGCCGGGACTTGTTTCGGCGGAAGCACGACCTTTCTTCAACATGACGGCGCCGACCACGGCGGAGCCCAAGGCGAGGACGATGAGAATTTTGACCGGTGCTTTCATGGGATGGATCTCCTGGAGTGGTGGGGTTGCTCAGCAGAGGAGTTTCTTGGTGTCGTCGAGGGTCGGCACCTTGCCGGCGACCTTGACCGTGCCGTCGACCACCAGGGCCGGCGTGGACATCACGCCGAAACCCATGATGCGGTTCAGGTCGGTGACCTTCTCCAATTCGTAGCTGAGGCCGAGCGCCTTGGCGGCGTCTTCCGCCACGGCGGCGAGTTTCTGGCATTTGGCACAACCGGTGCCGAGGATTTGGATTTTTTTCATGGAAGAGTGGAGGATTAAACCGAACAGGGCGCGACGGGCTACAGCACCGCGTTGAACAGGAACCCGACGAGCATGATGCCCGCGGCCACAATGCCGAAGAACGTGGCGATGAGGCGCGGCTTGAGCACCTTCCGCAGGATGATTGCCTCGGGCAGCGACAGGGCGATGACCGACATCATGAACGCCAGCACCGTGCCGAGCGCCGCGCCCTTGCCCAGGAGTGCCTGCACGATCGGGATGATCCCGGCGGCGTTGGAATACATCGGCACACCGATCACGACCGCCAGCGGCACCGACCACCAGGCGCCCTTGCCCATGATCGAAGCCATGAAGTTTTCCGGCACATAACCGTGGATGCCCGCGCCGACGGCGATGCCCAGGAACACATAAACCCAGACCCGGCCGACAATGTCGCGCACCGCCTCGATCCCCAGTCGCACCCGCGCCGGCCAGTCGAGGGTCTCCTCGGCCATGGCCGGTCCCGTCTTGGTCGCGTAAACCCAGTCTTCCACGTGACGCTCCAGCCGCAACCGGCCCAGAATCCAGCCGGCGGTGATCGCGATCAGCAGCCCAGGCCCGAGATAGAGTGCGGCCACTTTCCAACCGAAGAGGCCGAAGAGCAGCACCAGGGCGACCTCGTTCACCATCGGCGCCGCGATCAGAAAGGAGAAGGTCACGCCCAGCGGCACCCCCGTCGTGACGAAACCGATGAACAACGGCACCGCGGAGCAGGAGCAGAACGGCGTCACAATCCCCAGCAGGGCGCCCAGCACGTTGCCCACCGATTCCCGGCGACCCGCGAGGATCTGCCGGGTGCGCTCCGGCGTGAAAAGGGACCGCACGATGCCGACGCCAAAGACCACCAGCGTGAGCAGCATCAGCACCTTGGGCGTTTCATAGATGAAAAACTCCACGGCGCCCGCCAGATGGGTGCCGGCCTTCAGGCCCAGCGCACCATGGGTCAGCCAGCGGGCCAGGTCCGCCAACTGCGCGTAGATCAGCCACCAAACGACCGCGGCCACCAACCCGCCAGCCAGATAGCCCAGGCTGCCGACCTCCGGCCGCCCCACCGTCGGGGAAATTGCCGTGACGACAGGTTTCATGATGCCCGGGCGGAAGAGGGCTGCGAACCGCTTCCGCAACCGCGGCGCATCTCCACGGACTCGCCTTTCCGCGAGGCGTCGAGGCAATCCATAAACGACGGCACACACGGCAGCACGAGCCGGTAAAACACCTGCAAGCCGCGCTTGTCGTCGGCAATCACCTCCGCCTCCTTCAACACCGAGAGATGGCGCGAGACGGTGGACCAACTCGAGCCGACCGCCTTCACCAAGTCGCACACGCACCGCTCGCCGTCCGCGAGTTCGTCGAGGATCCGCAACCGGTCCTCATGCCCCAGGGCTTTGAAAATCTCCGCCCGCCGCCTGAGTACCTGCAGGTTGGTCCGTAACTTCATGGGATACTATTTCGCCGTTTTGCGAAATAGTGCAACGTCCAACCCGACCCCGGCGCAGGTTGGCAGCCGCGCTCACCCGCGCGGACAGGCGGGCTTATGTCGGGGTTCCGGCCCCGCGATCATACCAGCCGCGCGAGGCATTGCAGACTTTACACACCGACAGCATCACCGGCACCTCCACCAGCACGCCGACCACGCAGGCCAGGGCCGCGCCGGAGCTGGGGCCGAACAGGGTGATGGCCACGGCGACGGCTAATTCGAAGAAGTTGCTCGCTCCAATAAGGGCGCCGGGCGACGCCACGTTGTGCGGCACCTTCCACCACCGCATCAAGAGGTAGGTGAGGCTGGAGTTGAAATAGACCTGCAGCGTGATCGGCACCGCCAGCAGAATCACCGCGAACCACTGGGTGGTGAGATTCTCCGCCTGGAACGCGAAGATGAGCACGAGGGTCGCCAGGAGGGCCACCACCGTCACCGGGTGAAACTTCGGCAGGAAACTCTGCTCGAACCACTCCTTGCCGCGCGATTGGAGCAGGAAGGTGCGGGTGAGCCAGCCGGCCACGAGCGGTATCACGATAAACACCACGACGGACGTGATGAGCACCTTCGAGGGCACGACCACATTCGCGACGCCGCAGAGGAACATCACGATGGGAGCGAAGGCCACGAGCATGATGAGATCGTTCACCGCCACCTGGACCAGCGTGTAGGCCGGGTCGCCGTCGGTCAGATAGCTCCACACGAAGACCATCGCGGTGCAGGGGGCGGCGGCGAGGATGATGAGCCCCGCCGTGTAGTTGCCCGCCGTGGTCGGGTCGACCCACGCCGAGAACACGTGTCGGAAAAACAGCCAGGCGAAGAACGCCATGCTGAAGGGCTTCACCAGCCAGTTGACGAACAGCGTCACGAGCAGGCCCTTGGGGCGCTTCGTCACGCCGGCGAGGGAGCCGAAGTCGATCTTCAGCATCATCGGGTAGATCATCAGCCAGATCAAAATCGCGATGGGCACGTTGACCTGGGAGCCCCGGCCGAATTCCAAGCGGCTCAGCGCGGCCACGGTGCCGGGGAGAAGTTTGCCGAGCGCGACCCCCACCACCATGCAGACAAAGACCCAGACCGTCAGGTAGCGTTCAAAGAAGTCGAGACGCTTCAGCGCGGTCGGCGCGGCGGCTGGTTCTTGATTAGAGGCAATGGGCTTCATTCGCAATGGGTCCGATACCCTGGTGCTCGCACCGGCTTCGGAACGCAGTTGGAGCGGAGCAAGGGTCCGGGGAGCGCCGGCGTCTCGCAGGCAGCCCTCGGCGTCCCGCCGAGGGCATCGGAGGCTTCGGCGAGACGCCGCAGCCAGCACCCGAGACGGGTGCGCTCCCCGGACCAGAACTGGAGACGGTGGTACATGGATTTTCGGCAATACTCCGGGGCCGGCTCGGGTGACTTGTCGCTCGAAGGGTTTGGCTTGAAGAGCTGGCCCAGCTTCTCCGATCCGACGGGTTCGTCCGCCACCCAGGGCACGATGACGGTCCGCTTCGAGAACTTGCCGATGGCGGCGGCGACGGTGGTCTTGCCGACACCACCCTTGCCGGTGAAAAAAAGAAATCGGGTCGGCGCTTGGAGGAAGCCGGCCAACCCGGCGGATGGTGGGTCGGAGGAAACAGCGATGCCGGTGGCCTTCACGAGCAACAGCGACCCTCAGCCTCGCCTCCGGGCGTATCGGAGTTCTGGCAACACCCGCCTGCGGCGGGTTCTGGCTGCGTGAGCCGATGGGCGAGTCGCATCATGTTCCGATGGGGCGCGTCTTTGATCTTCGCCGCCAAAGCCACGGCGCTGTCGATATCGCCGGCCCCGACCCCGAGCTTTTCCGCCTCGTGCACATGGTAGCGCAGACACGGGTCACAGTTGGACGCGAGGGCTGCGCCGATGGCGACGAGTTCCGCCACCGCCGGGCTCAGGAAGCTTTTTTCCGCTCGGGCCAGACCGCACCGCTCGGCCAACTGCGCGCGTTCGGGATACTGACCGGAGGCGACCGTCTTTCCGTCCACCAGCACCAACGGTAGCGCGGATTCCCCCTTTTCCGTCAGCGCGGTTCTAACGACGTCGTTTTCCACGAAGGCCGCTGGATTTTGCGACAGAGTGAAGCGGCGCACCTCGACGCCTTGCTCTTGCAGCCACTTCACGTCGGCCGCGAATTGCACCAGCACCGGATCCACCTGGGGACCGCAGACGCCGGTCGCGCAGCACATCGCGGGATCGTAGACTTCAAGGCTGGGCCGGAGTGTGGCCGCCTCGGGCGCAGCGCTGGTCGCAGCCGTGGAGGCGGGTTGGTGCGCGGTGACTTCCAGGCTCGTGATGAAATCGCCCGGCTTCGTCCCGGCCGGCAGGTGGGAAACGATCTTCTGGTAGAGCGGGTCCTGCCAGTCCACCATACCGTCGATGTAGTCGGACTTGGCTTTCAGGCCGATGCCGGCCAGCCCCGCCGCCCGGGCCATCTGTTCGGTTTCGGATACCAGCACCGCACCGGCGACACAGCCGATCAAGGCCTCCACGCTTTCGGCGATGGCCGGCGGCAGGGGCTGGCGCAGGGCGAGATCCGAAACGGCGACCCGGCCGCCGGGTTTCAGCACGCGGCCGATTTCCCGCCAGACCTGCGCCTTGTCCGGCGACAGGTTGATGACGCAGTTGGAAATGACGACATCCACACTGGCATCGGGCAGCGGCAGGTGCTCGATCTCCCCGAGACGAAACTCGACATTGTCCAACCCCGATCGCTCACGGTAGGCGGCCATGTTGCCGCGCGCTTTCGCGAGCATTTCCGGGGTCATGTCCACGCCGATCGCACGTCCGTTGGCTCCGACTTTTCGACCGGCGATAAAGACGTCGAAGCCGCCACCCGCACCCAGGTCGAGCACCACCTCGCCGGGTTGCAGCGCGGCCAGCGCGTTGGGATTGCCACACGAGAGTCCCAGGTTGGCGCCATCGGGCAACGCCGCCAGTTCTTCCGCGGAATAGCCGATGTGCTGCGCCAGGGTTTCAGCCGCGTCCGAGGAACTGCCGCAGCAGGAGGGTGAGTCTCCGCAACAGGAGCTCCCGCCGGCCGCGATCTTGCCATAGCCTTCGCGAACTTTTTGCCGCACGGCTTGTGAGTCAGTGTCTGTCTTCATGGTGGTTGGTTTAAGCGGCTTTCGTTTTCAGGGCGTCGCGACGGCCGTCGGCGTAGGCCGTAAAGGTCCGTCGAATCTCGTTCCGCACCCGGCGGAAAACCGCGAGTTTCTCCTCGTCGGTGCCCGGGGCGTGCGCCGGGTCGTCAAACGGCCAGTGGTGCCGGTTCACTTGACCAGGAAAGACCGGGCAGGCCTGGTCGGCGTGGCCGCACACGGTGATCACCGTCTCGATCTTCCCGGACAGGAACTCGCTCAGGTGCTTCGACGTGTGGGTGGAAATATCGAGGTCGATTTCCCGCATCACTTGGATGGCCATGGGGTGGACATAGCCGGCTGGTTGAGAGCCGGCGCTGGCCACCGTCAGGATATCGCCGGCGGCGGCGCGCAGGAGTCCTTCGGCGAGATGGCTCCGGCATGAATTTCCCGTGCAGAGGATGAGGATGAGAGGTTTTTCGGCCGACATGGAACAAGACGGTCAGCCGCGCGTGGTCGTGGCGCAGCCGCACGGACTGGACTCGGCCATCTTGGGTGCGAGCTTTTTCAGCCGGGCCAGATCGCGCTGGAACGAGGCGTCCTCCTGCGCACAGTCCTGCAGGCACGCCAGGTTGGCGGCCAGTTCACGCGACGGCTTGGCCGGCAGCGCGTAGATCATCCAGTTGGCCTGCCGCTCGCACTGCACCAATTCGCGTTCCCGCAGATAGGCCAGATGCTTGGAAATCTTCACCTGCGGCTCGCGCAATATCTCCTGAAAATGGCACACGCAGAGGGGACCCTGGCTGAGGAGGTGCAGGAGGCGCAACCGGGTGCGGTCGCAGAGGCACTGATAAATTTTCACCAATTCCATGATTTCCCGATACGCCTGATGGCATATACCGCAAGGAGTATATTGTTACGTTGGGCAGCTTCGGCACGCGTGCGGACGGCGAAGAATCTCGGTCCGACGCCGGGCGGTTACTTCGCGGAGCGTTTTCACCCGGGGAGGCCGGGCGGGTCGTGGTGGAGTGCGGCGGGGCTTTCCGGCTGCGGGAAGTTCCACGGGAGCCAACTCGACGGGCGCGCCTGCACGACGGCGTTGCCCCTCGGGTCGCCGATCCTGTTTTCAGTTCCCTCGGCATCGCGTCCCCGGCAGTCTCCCCGCGATGAAATCGCCTGTCCTGGCCGCTGTTCTCCTCGCCGTCGCCGTCGCTCCCACCCCTACGCTCCGCGCGCAGCCGCTCGCCTACGACACCTCGGCCTGGGAACTGGCCCCGGCGTTCTCGGTCAACCCCGCGCCGTGGACGCGCGCCGACCTCGAGCGCGCCCTCGACGAACGTACCGCGCGGCAGAAGTCCCGCCACGAAATCGACGTCTATTATTATCGCATCGGCCACACCCTCGCCTTTCCGCTGCCCGTCACCCGCCGCCCTACGCGGGCCGATCTGCCGCCCGGGGTCGCCAACCTCACCTACCCCTGGCTCATCTGGCTCTCGTGGGAATTGGAGGAACGCTGGCGCATCCTGCACGCCGCCTGGCGCAGCCGCGGCGACCTCGAGGCGGGCCGCCTGCTGCAACGCGAGCTCGCCGCGCTCGCCACCTGGGAAAAATTTGCGGAGATGAACGATCAACCCGGCCTCGGCGCCGCGCACATCGCCGGCTGTCTCGCCCTCGCCCTGGCCGACCCCACCGGCTGGGATCCCGCGCTGCTCACCCAGGCCCGCGCCGCCGCCGATCACCTGCTCGAGCGCGACATCGCCCCGTGGTTCGCCAAACAATGGGGTGCCGACAAACCCTGGACGCCCCAGCGCCTGGTCAACATCCCGGTCATCACACTCGCCCGCGCCGCCCAACTCGCCCGGGTGGGGAACAGCCCGCGCACGGCGACCCTTGATCGCCGCATGATTGAGATCCTCCGGGTGTGGGCGCGCTTCCGCACCGGTCCGGAACACCACACCGAGGGCACGACCTATGACGGCTACCTGCTCGACTCCCTCACCGGCTGGCTGGCCAACCACCCCAGGCGGGCGGAACTGCAACGCGAGTCTCAGGCCGCGTTGCGCAGCGTCACCGATCAGTGGATTCACCTGACGCTCCCGGGTCGGGCCGATCTGCACGCCCCTATCGGCGACGTGGAACCGGAGATGCCGTTCTGGACCGCCGTGCTGGCCCGCGCCGCCGGTTGGTATGGCTGGCCGGACGCGACGTGGCTGCTCACCCGCGTCCCGATCGCGCGCCTGCCCGCCGCCACGATCATCGAAGCGCTCGAGCCCAAGTCGTTGCTCGTCCTCCCGCCCCGCGCGCCCACCGCCGGACCCCACGAACACCCGCACGCCGTCTCACTCCGCACCGGTTGGGCGGCGCCCGACGTGGCGGCGATCATCAGCGCCGTACGCAACCCGATGTCCCACCTCCAGGCCGATGGCGGCCAGGTGGTGCTCGGTTGGCAGGGTCGGTTCTGGATCACCGATCCCGGCTACCAGCAATATCGCGCCGGCGAGGAACGCGAATACACGCTCGGCCTCGAGGCCCACAACGCCCCGGTGATCAACGGCACCGTGCAGAAACCGCACGCCACGCGCGTGGAGCTTGTCGAGACCGACACTGCCGGCCGCCAGCACACGCGCCTCGACCTGGCCGCGTGTTATCCGGGCCTGCCCAAGGACGCGCAGGTGATCCGCGAGGTTTGGCTGGTGCGGGACGGCGCCACCGCGATGGTGGTGCGCGACCGGTTCGCCGGCCTCGCGGCCAACGCCGAGATCGCCCACCACTGGCTCGGTGGCCACCATCTTGCGTGGGCGTTTGTCGACGGCTGGGCCCGGCTCAGCGACGGCCGGCGGGCCGTCTGGATTGGCACGCCCGCGGGCCCGATTGCCGCCGCCGTGCTCACCCGGCACCCCGGCAGCCGCGGCCCCATTGCCCTCGCCCATCAGACGCGTCTCGCCGGCACGGGCGGGGTGTCCTGGTGGGTGTTCTGGTGCGACGAGGCTGGTGGCTGGACTCCGCCCCAGCTCACGGGGGACGACGCGGGCCTGCAGATCGCCGTCGCCGGGCAGTCCGGAGCGGCCTGGCGTTTCGGTCCGTAGGCAGCAGCGAACCCGCCGGTGTCACCTGGGGATCGGGGTCCACCTGGCACCTGGGGATCGGGGGCCGGCCGGAGAGGGTCAGGACGAAACCTGCAACGAGTAGTGGTGAATTTGGACGCGCAGACCGGCAGGCTGATTGACCTTAACGCCCCGGCGATTCAGCGATAGGGGGCGGACCGGTCAACCGGCGAATCGAAATTCCACCCGGACGCGGCGGGTTGCACGCCGTCGTCGGGCAGGAAGGCTTGAGCGGAGCCCGTGGACCGGAACACCGGTTCGCCGGCGGCGGCGGACTGGCCTCGTCGTCGTCGCTCCGCCGAGGCTTTCTTTCGCATAGTTCATCGCCTCCGGGAACGAATTGATGGTGAGCGGAAACAGCTCGAGGAATGCCATGCCGTGTTTCGTGCCCATGTCGATCATGGCGCGGATCGGGGCATCGGGATAAGGCGCCGCAAGTTTTCGTTCCTTGTATTGGAAGAGCAAGGTCCGGGTGGCGCCGATGTTCTCCTGGTACGCGATGCGGGCACCCAGCCGCCGGGCTTCGTCGACGATTTTTGGCGGCTCCCGGTCGCCGGTCAACGCATTCCATTGCACTTCCAGTCGGGCACCAAACATCTCGACGGCACGGCGAACGATGCGCCGCGTGGTGTCCACTTCTTTCAAATCGCAGAGCCTGCCCTCTTCGTTGATCGGAGGGAAGGCATGCCATTCGGGGGTGATGACGGCCAGACCCAGCGGTTTGTCGGGGAAGGCGGCGGCGTGCGCCCGGGCGAGGTCCTCGAAGGCAGCGATCACCAGGGAGGGCCGATATCCGACTGCCTGCCACGGCGGAACCATGTCGGTGGCGGTGCCCGCAGTGTTGGTCTTGGCACCGGCCTGATGGGGCAGGCGCATTTCGGCCGAGTTTTCGTTGATCCCGCAGATTTTGATCAATGCGATCATCTCGTACCGGTCAGTCGTGCGCAGATGGGCCGCCAGCGCGATCAGCAGGTTGGCGTAGCCCTGGCGGAATCGCGGGTCCCAGACTGCCGGCACCACGACTTCGACGGCATGTTCCTTGCCGCCACCGACCGGCAAAATCGTTCCGGCCACCCGCGGCACGCCCTGGCGGAAGAGCCACGGCGGGGTGAAGTTTCCCGCGGAAACCCCGATCGACACCCGCTTGTTCCCGACTCGGGCGCGATCGATCACGTCATCCACGCTGCTCCAGTCGTAGGTGTCGGGACCCGGCTGAAGCTTCGCCCAGCTCGTCCGCAGAAAGACTCCCGCCACCGCCGGGTGACGCATAATCTCCTCGGGCATGTCGGTCACGTAGGAGGCGACGGCAAAAATCCCCCGCGGCATCACCGGCTCGTCCGACCGGGCAAGTTTGGGGAGGCCGAGGAGAACGCAGAGCGACAGGCGGAGGCTGCAAACGGGAATCTGTTTCAGCGGCATGGAATGATCGTGAGGGAACTGGATCGTCGGCGATCCGGCCGGAGGGCCTAAGGGCACAGGCATTAGCCTAAAATGGACCTTTCCCCGATAGAAAGTTCATTCGCCATGGGTCTGATACCCCGGAGCTCGCTCCGGTCGGAGCGATCCGATGGGGTCTCGCGCCAGCAACCAGAACATGAGGAAAGCAACGAAAGGAAGATGAGAGGTTCCAACGGGGTCGGCCTGTTACATGTTCACGAATCGACAAGCCGCCACTCGCACCGAGACGGGCGAACCCATGGCGAGTTTCTCGGCAAGCCGCGGCGACGCGCCTCCGCATGCTATCGCCGGCCGGAGAGGGTCAGGACGAAACCTGTAACGAGTAGCAGTCGATCCGACAGGGGCAGGTCGTGAATCGTGACAAGCGTAACGCAACCGCCCCTAAAACCCGTCCCTTGGTCAAGGCATCGTTGCCATCCGCGTTAGGCCTGTGTTGCGCACCCTCGAGAAACGTTAACATGAAACGGGCTGACCCCGTTGGACCGCTGCCGTCTGTCGGGCCGGGTCAGACGGCCGGGGCTTTACGCCTGCGGCGGCCCTTTGCCCCTCGTTTCTTCGTCGGCCGGACGGCACCCGCGGGCGGCTTGTCCGGTGCCGCCGGAATGATCGGGTCTCTGGTCGTTGGACCGCCCCCCCCTCCCTTGAGAATCTCGTCGACCCATTGCTTACTCTGATTTTGCGCTTCGGCGATGGCTTCGCGCGAAAGCTTTTTCTCCAGCAGATCGCGCCGCTTCATCGTGATGAGCCTGAATCCGTCGTTCAACTGGAGCGCCGCGCTGGTGACATACCAAAAATAGGCTTCGGAAAAGTTCGGTAACACGCCTCCGCCCAGTTCGTAGCGCTGGGCGAGATGGTGTTGGGCATAGATGCTGCCAAGTTCGACGCCCCTTTTCAGCCAGCGGACCGATTCGTTGTAATTCTTGGGCACCCCTTCCCCCGTGACGTAGAGCTGCCCCAGCATGTCGGCGGCATCGCCGTCGCCTTGCTGGGCCTTGATCATCAACTGCTGCGCGGCCTCGACGTAATCGCGGGGCGAGGAGTGGCAGAGTCTGAGGGTCAGTTGCCACCGGGCATACAGATCGCCGTTCTCCGCACTGGTCCTCAGATAGCAGACCTCGTCCGACTCCCGTTCGGCCGCCACCGTTGGCCAAGTCAGAATAACGACAAGCAGAAGTCTGAATCTACGCCAGTGTTGCATTATCCAAGGCAAAGAGACCGAGACGAACGGAGCCCCGTGGAGGTTACGAGGGGACCTACGGCAGGGGTCCTACGCGCCGGCCGGAGAGGGTCAGGACGAAACCTGCAACGAGTAGCGGTGAAATTGCAGGCGCAGGCTGGCAGGGTGATTGACCTTAAACGCCCCGGCGATCCAGCGATAGGGCGCAGCGACAGTGGGCGTTACACGCAGCGATCCATTCCCCAGGGAAATGGCGCATGGTATTCGCAAGCAAGGGCGACGTTCCAACTTCCTTGGGCCGTCGCCGCCTGCCCAACCCACACCTATCGCCGTGAATAAGTCCGATCCTGACCGTGCCGCAATTGCCTGCCCTCGTGAGTCCGCCCTGAGCCGTAGAAATTCAGTCGCGGTGGAGCGGCTTGACCCCAAGACGCTCGACGTGAGAGCGAACGCACGCAGGCGCGTTGGGGTCAACGCGCCCCACCGTTCAGTGGTTTCCTGCTCCCGGCTGAAACGCACTCCGATTGAATCGTTACGGCTTGGCGCAACCGGACTCCTGCTTTCGGTCTGCGGTGTTGCCGCGGCCCAACCGAAGCCGGTTGCGTTGGCCCAGGTCCGACGGGAGGCATTCGCCGAACACAAATCGATCGGAATCGGTGCGACGGGGTCATGTCGTGAATCGTGACAAACGCTGCGCAACCGCCCATAGAACCTGTCTCTTGGTCAATGCTATCACGATTCACGACACGACCCCATTGGCTTCCCTGACCCCTTCGGCTTCCTGCCCAGGTGGATTGCAGGAAAACCTTCCTACTTCTTCCGCTTGGCCTTGGCCGGTGGCGCCAACTGGCGCTCGTCCTTCCACCAATTCGCCGGGTCGTAGGCCGGATTCCGGTCGGGAAACTTCGCCCCCGTCTCCCGCCACCAGGCTTCGAGACGCGCCATGAGCTCCTTCGCCCTGACCGGCTCGGCGCCGGCGAGATCACGCGTCTCACTGATGTCTGCCTTCACGTGGTAAAGTTCCGTCCGCGGACCGAACCGCAGCTTGCCGTAGGGTTTGTCGTCGGGCGTGAAACCCTGCAGGTCGAGGGAGTCGCCAAACCAGTGGATCAGCTTCCAATCGCCCTGCCGGACCACGGCGCAGGGCGTGCGTCCGTACATCACGGTATAGGTCGGCATGTGCCAGAAGAGCACCTCACGCCGGGGCTGGCCGGTGCCCCGCCAGAGGGGGACCAGGCTCTCACCGTCCAGCCGGTGGTTCGCCGGCAGCGCGGCCCCGGCCAGTTCGGCAAAGGTCGGATAATAATCCACGGTGTGCACCGGCACGTCCGTCACCGTGCCCGGCCGGATCTTGCCCGGCCAGCGCACGATCAGCGGCACCCGGATGCCGCCTTCATAGGGCGAGCCCTTGCCTTCGCGCAACGGGGCGCAGCTCGCCATCCGCGACAGGCCGCCGTTGTCGGAATTGAAGATCACCACCGTGCGATCGGTCAGACCCAGTTCCTCGAGTTTTGCCAGCATCCGGCCGACGGAGTGGTCGAGGTGCTCCAGCATCGCGAGGTACTCAGCCGTCGGCCGTTCGGAATACTTGCACACCGCCGAAGTGCTGCGCACATAGCCGCGCCGCACATGTTTCTCGATCAGTTCCGGCGGCGCGTTCAGTCGGGTGTGCGTGGTGAAGTGCGCGGCATAGGCGAACCACGGCTGATCGCGGTGGGCCGCGATGAAGCCGAGGATTTCATCCGTAATCGCCGTCACCGCTTTGTCCTCCTGGTGTTTGCTCTCCGCGGCCGGTCCGCAAAAATCGAACCCGTAATTGCGAAAATAGTTTCCCCCGTCGCGGTCGCGCAGGGCGGCGGCGGAATAATTGTCGGCGATGTGCCACTTTCCGCTCAGGCCCGTGGCGTAGCCGGCGGCCCGCAACGTGCGCGCGAGGGTCGCGACTTCCGGGGCCAGCGCCAGGTTGGCCTCCGGCGGTCGCAGATACGCGCGCGGCGGTTCCTGCTCGTGGATGACCTTGAAGACGCCGGAACGGGCGCCGTACTGGCCGCTGAGCAGCGCCGCCCGCGTGGGCGAGCATTGCGAATCGGCATACGCCGCGGTGAACCTCATCCCCTGCGCCGCCAGCCGATCCAGGTTCGGCGTCGCCACATCCTTGTTCCCGTAGCAACTCAACGCGGTCCAGCCGAGGTCGTCCGCGAGAATATAGAGGATGTTCGGCCGGTCGGCGGGGATGGCCGCGCGGACGGCACCCGACGGGACGAGCAAGGCGAAGGTCAGCAGGGCAAGGGCTCGGGTCATGACGGGAAGGCGAACAGGGTTGGGGACGCCGATCGACGTCGAAAACAGG
Organism: Opitutales bacterium; assembly: GCA_038249085.1. Taxonomy (GTDB): domain Bacteria; phylum Verrucomicrobiota; class Verrucomicrobiia; order Opitutales; family Opitutaceae; genus ER46. Next base: position 11,718 of record JBBRWR010000028.1, on the reverse strand, counting down.
GGATCACCCGTTTGTTTCCGCGGCCCAGTCTTTACATGCGCAGCCGCTTCGCATTACTGCCTCTGCCGCGACAGCAGGCCGCCCCCCCGCAGCGCCCGTTGCGCCCGCAGCGCCCGTTGCGCCCGAACACCCTCCCCCATGAACCTCACGCCCTCGAAATTGATCCGACGCACGCACATGTACCTGGCGCTGTTCGTCACCCCCTGGATGATCGTCTACGCCCTGAGCGGCCTCGTGCTGAATCACGGCCAGTTCATCCGCGGCTTTTACGGCGAGAAGTTCGGTCAATTCGAAAAAGTGGAGGAGCGCGACTACCCGGGCACTTTCTCCGCCGACGCCGATTCGCGCCTGATCGCCCGGCAAATCCTCGAACACCTCAACCTCACCGGATCCTTCAACGTCCAGCGAGGGGCCAACGCGGCGAAGGTGATCATCAACCGCAACGCCCCTTTCGGCGCGTATCGCATCACCTACCTGCGCCCAGAGAACCGGCTGCTGATCGAGAAACAACCGCTGATCGCGCCGACTTTCCTGAACCGCTTGCATTTCCGGCACGGGTATGAACAGCCGTTCCTATCGGCGAAAAGCTGGGGCTTCATCGTCGATCTCGTGATCGTGGCGATGGTGTTCTGGGTCGTCTCCGGCATCTGGATGTGGTGGGAGATCAAGCCCGCGCGGGCCTGGGGCGCGGCCTGCGCCCTCCTCGGCTTTGGGATCTTCGGGGTCATGCTCGCCACCATCTGAAGAAGGAACGCCCCATGAAAAACTGGAATCTTCTCTTTCGCCGCACCCACCTCTACCTGGGCATGCTCCTGCTGCCGTGGATGCTGATCTACTCACTTTCCACGTTCATCTTCAACCATCGCGGGCTCTTCGAGGATGAGTCCGGGCAGCCGCCAAAGATGATCCCGCTCTGGGAACGCACTTGTGTGGTGGAACTCCCGGCGGGCGGCGGCGAAGCCCTGCGCGAAATGGCGCGGCGCGTCATGGCGGACCACGGCATTAGCGGTCCCTTCGGCGTGCAGCGCCAGGGAACGCGGCTGACCATCAACGTGCAGAACTTCCGGCAACCGCTGCGCCTCACCTACGACGCCGGGCAGCATCAGCTGCGGGCGGAACAGCGCGAATTCGCCTGGCCCGAGGTGATCGTCCGTCTGCACCAGCGTACCGGATACGGCCAGGAGGGGCTGCTCAGCAAGGTCTGGGCCTTCTTCGTGGACTTGTTCTGCGTCACCACGCTGGTCTGGATCGGCACGGGCCTCTACCTCTGGTGGAAGCTGCCGGTCACCCGCGGCTGGGGTTTCGCCGCCCTCGGCGGCGGCCTTCTCACCATCCTGATCCTGCTGGGCACGCTGTGAAGCTTCGGCCGCCCTCGATCCAATAGGAGGACCGGGATCGGAGTCCGGCCGTGGCGCACTTCGAATGGCGGTGCTGAATTCTGTTTCCCTGTCCCTCCGGTCTCGCCTAGCTTTGGCCTGTGAGCACGCCCGACCTTCGCTGGATGCAGCGATTCCAGAATTATCAAAAGGCCCTCGCCCGACTGTCGGAGGCCGTGGTTTTGTCGCGCCAACGCACCCTGTCCGATCTCGAGCAGCAGGGTTTGGTGCAAGCCTTCGAGTTTACGCACGAGCTCGCGTGGAACGTCCTCAAGGACTATCTGGCGGAGCAGGGTTTGGTGGGCCTCGTCGGTTCCAAGGACGCAGCGCGCGAGGCCTTCAAGCACGGACTGATCCCGGACGGCGTCGCGTGGATGGACATGATAAAAGCCCGCAACCTGACCTCCCACACTTACAACAGCGAGGTGGTCGAAGGAATCGTCAACGACACCGTCTCGCGCTTCCATCCCGCACTCGTCGCCATGGAAACGCGATTTAAGATGTTGGCCCGCCAAGTGACGGAAGGCGCATGAACCACGGTCTCTCCCCTGCCACGGTGGCGGCGATCCACGGCGTTTTCGCCGGCCGGCCCGAAATTGAAAAGGCGGTGCTCTACGGCTCCCGGGCCCGGGGAAATTTCCGGCCCGGATCGGACATCGACCTCACACTACACGGGCAGGACCTGACCCGGGCACGACTTGGGGAGATCGAAGACGCCCTCGACGACCTGCTCCTGCCGTACACCATCGACCTTTCGATTTTTGACCAGCTCGGGCCCGGCCCGCTGCGCGAACAAATCGAACGGTTGGGCCGGGAATTTTACCGTCGCCCGGTGGCCTCGGTGACGCTGCCAGCCGAAAGTTCCTGACGGGAGTGGAAATGGACCTAAACCGTACCGATGCCTTCGAAGTACGTTCCACCTCTGATAACGAAGCCAGTGAAAGGTGGGGCGCGTTGTCCCCAACGCGCCTTCGTGCGTGCGCTCTCACGCTAAGCGTCTTGCGGTCAAACCGCTCCACCTCGACTGCATTTCTACGGCAAATCCCACGCTCGGGTTGACGGCTCTCCGGTCGAGGCACCCTCGCGGACAGAGTGCGCCGCGCTACAGATCCAAGGCGGCGAACACGCGGTAGTAGATCCAGTGCCCAAAATCGTTCGGGTGATTGATGTTGTTCGCCAGCAGATCCTCGGGTCGCTTCCGCGCTGTCATCGCCTGCCAGTTGGTAAACACGTCGGCATAGGCACAGTTCGTCTCCGCCGCCACCCGGGCCGTCGCCGCGGCGTACTCCGCCATCCGGTGTGATCCGTGCACCCAGCGGGGGTTCGGCGGGAAGGTCGAAAACAGCACGATCTCCGCGGTGGTCGCGCTCCGGATCCGCCCGATCATCTCGCGCAGCTGCCGGCTGAACTCCGGCAGCGGCACGCCGCGCTGGTTGTGGTCGTTCATGCCAAAGCCGATCAGCACGAGATCGGGCCGGGCGGCGATGACCTTGTCCGGCAGGCGCTGCAGGCCGCGCGTCGTGGTGTCACCCCCGGTGGCCCCGTTCACGGTCGTGATCCGTGCGCGGGGGTATTTCACCCGGAGGTCTTCCGCCCAGCGCTGCCAGAAAACCAAGGCGGGCACCGACGCCTCGCCGCCGTTCGTGATGCTGTCTCCGAAAGCCACGATCGTCAGCGGCCCGCCCGCCGCAAGTTTCGCCTGCGTCGCACGCAATTTTTCCGGCTGCGGCGGCTGCACCGGCCAGCGCACCGCGGCCGCGAGCGGGTAATCGGCGAAAGCGAAGAAGGCGGCGTTGCCGTAGCCGGGAAACTTCGTGTGGTCGAACTCCACCTGGCCGTGGAGCACGTTGGTGCGGAAGTCCGGCAGCCGTGACCCCGGCAACCGGCTCACCGTGCCCTGAGCGTAGTCCACCCGATAGTCGCGGCCCTCCTGGTAGGTGATCGTCGCCGGTCCCGCGAGGTAGGTGTTGCGCAATTGCAGGGGCGGTTTTCGCGCCGGAACAAACGCCAGCCCGCTCGGCTCCTCGCCGATAAACACCAGCGACTCCCCGGTCTGGCGCCCGAGGCGGGAGGACATCGGCGGCGCCACACAGCCGGAGACGAAGGCCGCGACGAGGACGACGGTGAAACGAAGGGAGGCGGCGGGAGAAACCATGGGGCGGGGATGAAGCGAAACTCGATTGGCGCCGGATCGATGCAAACCGCAAATCATCGTTCGCAGACCCGGCGCGCCTACGGGTTCAGCCCGTACACCCGGAAATTCCGATAGCGGCCCACGGTCCACTGCATCTGGCGCAACCCGATCTTGCCGCCCGCCCACACCGGGCCGGCCCGCGTGCCATCGTCCGTATAGTCAATGATGGTGCGCCCGTCGACCGCCAGGCGGATGAGCGCGCCATCCTTCACCAGCACGGCGTGATGCACCTCACCCGCCCGCGCGGCGGTCACGCCCACGGGGCCGTTGGCGACGAGATAAAATCCGCTGTTCTTGCGCAGATTCGCCACCCGCCGCGCCGACCCCGGGGTGTTGGCGAAATACGAGATATGGTAGCAGTTGATGTCGCCACTATGGTATTGGCGGAAGATGCCGTTGCGCGGGGCCAGGGTGGGATCAAAGACGTCGCGCCCGCCCAGGCCCCGCGCCGCGAAAAACACAATGCAGAGCCCCTGCTCACCCAGGAGCTCAAAGTCCCACTCCGCCCAGAACCGCTCCGGAAACTCCTCCGGGCACCAGTGCACGAGATGGCCGTCGGGGCCGTCGGGGCGCTGCGACTTCATCTGCATCCAGCCCTCGCGGTACTCCACCACCGCCGGACCCTCGAGCACCCAGCCGCGGGTGTCGTCGGGTGCGTCCAACGTCCGCGCGTACAGCAGCGGGCCCCGCCCGGCCTCCACTGGCGCCGGACCGTAATCGCGCACCCCGAGGAGCGTATCGAGCGCCCCCCACGCGGCCTCACCCACGATGGCCCGCAGCTCTTCCTCCGCCACGGGCTGGCCCGCCACCCGCACCCCGGCGAGGGCGAAACGCCCGAGGTGGAGCACGAGGCCGGTCGCCGGCCGCACCGGCAGGGGCGGCTCCTTGGCGCCCGTCGTCAAATGATAGGGTGTACCGTCGAGATAGGCGTTCACCTCTCCAGCCGGCCCGTCCCAGTTCACGGCGACGTGGTGCCACGCCGGCCCCGGGAATTCCGGCAGGATGACGCGGATGTGCCGCTCGAACACCTCCTCCCGTTTTCCCTGCCACTCCACGAAGAGCGTGAGCGCGTTTTTCTCGGCCACAAACGACACCGTCAGCGCCCCGGGCAATTCGACGAGCTTCTCGGTGAACTTCAGACTCTCGCTGCCACTGCGATAGGGTCGATCCGTGCGAAACCAGAACAGCAGAGAGCCGCGGTCCCGGATCGCCTCATCCAGTCGCACGCTGATCGTGACGGGAGCGCCGCGAGCCGTGAACCCCGCCACGTCGGGCCGCGGTCCCTCGATGGCCCGATCGGCGGCCGGAGCCGGCGGCGCCGTGAAGACGCCACCCTGAACGCGCAGCTCATCACCCTCGAGGGCCACCGTCGTGGTCTGACTCGCGGCGGCTGAGACCGCGCACAAAAGCGCAGGCAACCGGAGCCCAACCGTGAGCCGGCCGATGAGGGTCGTGGGACACATGGGCTGAGCTCTAACGGCACGGCCCGGGAAGGCAAAACGGGATATTGCGATTGAGAATTTCGCACTTCACCCCGCCCACCCCGGGAAGGGATCGCGGGGCGCCGACACGTCCCGCGATGAGCGAAGGTGTCGATTATCCGGTCACCACCCTTGCTTGCCGCCGACCCAGGACCGCACGATAGCAAGAGGAACAACGCTCTCCTTCGCATGCCCTCCGCCCTCTTCCCTCCCCGACTCGCGCGCACCCTGCTCACCCTGCTGGCGTGGCCTGCCGTCTCCACCGCAGCCCTCACCGACACGGAAATCGCCGCCGTGCGCACCGCCAGCCGGGAACGCTGCACCGCGTTTTTCCAAAAGGAGGCCGGCAAGCCGTTCGTGCCCGCCGCCATCCAGAAGGACTGGAACAACCGCGGTGATTTCACCCGCCACTACAACCAGTCGGTGGTGCTCTTTGCCTTCCGCGCCTTCCAGCTGAACGAGCAGCTCCCGGCCGCCAACCAAGCGTTGCGCGACATGTGCCAGTACCATCTCGACCGGCCCCAGACCCTGCTCGAAATCCACAGTTTCCCCTGGACCCTGAGCATGCTGCCGCAGCTCTGCCGGCTCTTCGGACCCGAGGGCACCCGCACGCCGGGTCTCATCTCGCCCGCGACGCACGCTCTCATCCTCCGGACGATGTGGGTCTGGGCGCGCGAGAAATCCAAGATCGCCGACGCGGAGCTGGCCCAATCGCATACCTGGTACATCACCGATTCGGAAAACCACCACGCCAACCACTTCGCCTCCTGCTGGGCCGTTTCCCTGCAGCTGGCGCAAACCCCGGAGCATCGCGACCGCAAGTACGAGGATGGCCACACCGCCCGCGAGCACCTGGCGGCCTGGACCGCCTACTTGCGGGAGTACCTCCTCGAGCGCGCCCGCAAGGGCATGACCATCGAAATCGACTCCCCGTCCTACGCCGTCACGACGCTCAATTCGTTCTACCGCATCTACGAACTCACCGACGATCCGGTGCTGAAGCAGCGCGCCAGCGACTACCTCACGCTGTTCTGGGCGCTCTGGGCCGAACACCAGATCGACGGCGTCGGCGGCGGCGCCAAGACCCGCACCTACGCCGATTCCGCCAAGCGCGGCACCGACTTCATGCGCCGCGCCGCCTGGTATGTCATGGGCCTGGGCGATCCGAAGTTCGTGCACGCGTCGATGCTGCCGTTTGTCACCACCTCCTGGGCGATGCCCGCCGTGGTCATCGACCTGGCCCTCGACACTCCGGGTCGCGGCACCTACGAGGTGCGCCAGCGGAGGATGGGGCTCGCGGAAGCCGGCTACAGCCGGCCCCACGACTATCGCATCCGCACCGATACCGGCGGGATTCTCCGCTACGGCTATTGCACGCCCGACTTCATCATGGGCTCCCTCCTGACCGAGGCCCGGCCCGAGGACGACTGGGCGGCCATCAGCTCGCAGAATCGCTGGACCGGGGTCATTTTCCGCGGCGAACCCGATGCGCGCATCTATCCGGCCACGGTAAACCGCGAGGGCGAATCGATCTATAATGGGCATTGGGAGGTGCAGGCGCACGGCACCCTCATCGCCCAGAAACTGAAAACCAACCGCCGCGTCGACGCGTGGCGGGTGTGGTTTTCGCAGGCGGGCCTGTCGGCGCCGCAGCGCGAGGGCCGGTGGACTTTTGCCGAAGCCCCCGGCGCCTACGCCGCGGTGCACGTCGTGCGGGGCGAGTTCGACCTGCCGGAGAGCGCGCAGGAGAAATTCGGCCGGTGGCTGGTCTGCGCCGATGATCTTTCGCCGGTCATCCTCGAGGTGGCGGCCAAATCCGGGGCCCTGAGCTTCGCGGCGTTTCGTCAGGCCATCCTGGCCCGACCGGTGGCGGTCGCGGGCCAGACGCTCTCGTACACCGGCCTTCAGGGCGATCGCTTCACGTTCGACATCGACCAGGGCCAGCCGCCGCAGATCAACGGTCGCCCCGTGAACCTCGCGCCCGGGCGGGTCTACGACAGCCCGTTCGTGCAATCAGACTGGAACAGCGGGGTCGTGACCGTGCAGAAGGGCGGCCGGAAGCTGGTGCTGGATTTCAACCGCTGAACCCCGGCCGGCGCGGGATCTTGGAGGTGAACGCAGGTTCCGGCGCGGAACGGAGTCCGCGACTTGCCCGCAAGGACTTTCCTGCCCTGATAGGGGTGGGGACAGGGATAGAACCCGCCCTTCCTCCGAACCGAACTGGCGGGTTTGCCGCCTCCGGCTCTCCAGTTGGTGAGGACCCCGTCAAGGAACGGGATGGGCCTCCAGCCAAAGTCGCTCCAGGTTGAGCAGCTTCAGTTCGGCGCAGTAACGGTTGGGCCAGCGTTGATGGTCACGGCCGCGCCCCCGCCCACGCCCATCATGCCGCTTGCGCCAGATGCCGCGCAAACGGCCACGCACGTAGCGGTCGAGGTTGCGAAACGTCCAGCGGTTGCTCCGCCAGAAGTGACCATACCATCCTCGTAACACCGGATTGAGTTCACTTTCGTTCCGGCCCACCGGTTCGCCGCAGGTTGCTCCCCACCCCGCCTCCCTTATTCGTGATCGAGATGCTTCGGGTCGACCTCGACCTCCTGGCAGGCGCGGATGAACGACGCCGCGGACCACGCCTGGTACGCCTTGCCCATCGGCCGGCCGGTGACGCCGTGCGCCCACTCGTTGAACTCCCATTCGTGATCGCGCCCGAGCTGATTGAGCTGGGCGAGGCGCACGAGTTCCTGGCAGGCGACGTCGTGAAAGCCCAGCCGGTGGATAAAGCGCACCCACATACCGCCGATGAACGGCCAGATGCCGCCATTGTGGTAGTGGTGCGGCAGGTTGAGCAGGTTGACGGTGTAATAGGCCCGCCAGTCGGGGTCGCCGGCCTGCACCACCGGATACAGGTTGGCCACCGGCCCGGGGGTGTTGACGCCCACCCCCCACATGAAACGAAAGGCGGTGCGCGCCCGATCGACGTCGAGCAGGTTCATGAGGAAGGCGAGGACGTTGCCATAGACGTCGCAGCGCCAGTTGAACGCAAACGGGGTTATTTCCGCGAGCAGGTACTGGGCGTCGCCCAAGCTGGACTGGCGGTCGGCGAAGCGATGCGGCCGGTTGTCCATCTCGGACTGGCGGGTGCTGGGCCAGAAGGATTCCAGCACGCGGCCGCGGATGCGCTGCGACCAGCGCAGGTAGTCCGCCGCCTGCCCGGTGTTGCCCAGCAGCTCGAGCAGCCGGCCAAAGCACACGTTGACCCGGAACCACAGCACCTCGTCGTAGAGCACGTTGTAGCTGCGGCCGAAGAGGTCGGTCCAGTCGCTGGCCTCGGGAATTTCGAGCAGCCCGTCGTTGTTGCTGTCGTGCGCGCTGAGCCAGTTCATGATCGTCTGGAGCCGGCCGGCGTGATGGCGGAGGTAGTCGAGGTCGCCCGTGGTCTGGACAAAATTATACAGGGCGATGATCACCCACATGCCCCCGTCAATCGAGGCGATGTTGCCCACCCCGGAATAGTCGGGCACGCCGTCGTCGATGCGCACATTGGCGGGGATGACCCCGGTGGGCGAGGTGGCGTTGAGCAGGGTGTCGAGCGTCTGGCGCTGCGCCTGGCGGATGTCGGCATCGTCGAGGCTGATGGTGTTGACAATCGTGATGGCGCCGTCGCGCGCCCACACACTGCGGTAATTCGCATCGGTGCCCGTGACCTCGTTGTCGGCCAGGGAGCAGGCGGAAAAGCCCAGGGGCGTGATGTTCTTGCGGAGGGCGATGAGGGCCTGCTCGTAGCCGGTGCGGAGGAAACTCTTGTCGTGGGCGTTCAGCCCGCCGAGGCCGGTGCCCGTGAAAAGCAGGCGAAACCCGGCCGGCATGTCCTCCGTCGGCGTGCTGGTCTGCGCCGCGGTCGGCAGCACGCAGATCACGCCATGATGGCACAGGCCGTCGAGCACGCCATCGGCCATCACCAGCCGCGAGGTGAAGGTGGAAATGTCCACCGTCGCCTCAAACAATTCGGGCTGCGCATTCTCGACGATGATCCCGCGCACGCCGGGCAGCTTGAACATCGAGGTGTCGTTGCCACTGTCGCCCGCGACCAGCACCTGCTCGAACGGCACGCCCAGGTGGCGGCACAACCAGCGCAGCGCCCCGCCCTTGCTGGCGCTGCGTGGCAGCACGTCCAAATCGCGCGAACTGGAGTAAACGACGACGACCTTGAGGCGGGCTTCGTGCAGTTGGCGCCGCAGTTCCTGGATCGTGGCCGCCGGCGCCAGGTCGAGATACCAGCTCGACTTGAACTCATGCTGGAATTCGTCGGGTTGCGGCCGGACGCCCGGGAAGCGCCCGACGATCTCCCGCACCCGCCCGCCGTCCCAGTCGGCGGCCAGATGGGCCGGAAACTCCGGCATGAAACCCTGGGCACGGACGTCGTAGATCTGCGTGCCGACGCCGCCGATGTAGTATTCGGCCTCCGGCAACGTGCCGTCGCGCACGAACTGCACGAGATCATCCACCAGCCGCCCGCTGGCGTAGACGAGCAGCGGCCGGGCCTCCGGCGAGATCGATTCCCACGCCGTCTTGAACCGGCGGGTGGACTCGGGGTTGCCGATCAGGGTACCGTCGAGGTCAGAGGCAAAAAGGCGAAGGGGAGGCGGCAGGGACATAAAGGCGGAGAGGCAGAAAGGAACCCGCCACCTTCCGGGTTTCCGCAACAGGCGGATGTGATGCGATCATAGATACACGAGTCCGCCTGGTCAAGGGCGGGGGACGATTTCCCGGGAGGGTCGCGCGTCGGTCGATTGGCGGTGACTTCCCTGTGGGCGCGGTGCCCTCACCGCGCGGCCCGGCGGGGGACGACCTCTCGCGGGGTGTGGCACCCCGCCGACAACTGCCAACTCGGAGATGCGCCCCCGGGAGGGTCGCGAAAAAGCCGGCGGTCGGCCGGAGGAAAGCCGGCGCGGGGCGGCCGTCGGCCCCCGGTCAATCGCCGTCATTCCAGGGCTCTTCCCACTCGCGATCGTCGAGCGCGCGCAGCACCGGCCGGCCTTCCGCGAGGCTGACCAATTGCTGGGCGATGCCCGTCCAGGTGAACAGGCTGCGCGCCTTGTGCGCGCCCATGCGCGTAAGGCGGCTGGCGAGGCGCGGATGTTTGAGAATCTTGGTCACGCAGATGCCGAGATCCTCGCGATCGAAGGGATCGGCATACAATCCGTGGCGGCCAAAGGTCAGCGCGCGGTACAGGCCGCCGTGCGTCGTGACGACCGTGGGGGTGCCGCACGCCATCGCCTCGATCGCGGTCATCCCAAACGGTTCGTAGCGACTGCTGAGCACGAACACGTCCGCCGCCCGGTAATAGTCGGCCAGCTTGCGATCGGCGATGAATCCGTCGAACCGGACCTTTTTCTCCAGGCGGCGGCGGCGCACGAGCGCTTTGAGCTTGGCGAGCAGCTTGCGCTCCGCCGCGTCGAGCTTCGCGCCTCCGACCGCGAGATGCAGCGTGGCCCCGGGCACGCGCTTGGCGGTGACCGCGAAGGAATTGATCAGCAGATCGTAGCCCTTGTTCGTCGCGAGGCGGCCCACGGCGCAGACCACCGGTCCCTCGAAACCGAAACGCCGGCGAATCATCTCCCGCGAATCTTCGCCGACGGGATAGAAGCGGTTGTCGTCGTAACCCGGCGGAATCATGTGCACCTTGTTCGCAGGCACATCGTAGTCCTGCATCAGCATGTCGTGCTGCTCCGGCGTCGTGGCCACGACCAGTTCGCAGCTCCGGTACACGACGCCCTCGTGCAGGACCCGCTCCTTGAAGTTGAATTCCTTTTCAAACGTCGCGACGTGATCGGAGTAGTCGGTCTCCATCTGCCGCTTCTTCCAGCGTCCCAGCGAGTGGGGCGTGTGCACATGCGGCACATCCAGCGCCTCCGACATCCGCTGGCCCGCGATGCCGGCGTCCCAATAGTGGCTGTTGATGAAGTGGTAGGTGAGATGGTGGCGCTTGATGAAGCGCAGGGCGTTTTCGCTCCACTCCATCAGGTGCCGGTGCAGGTATTCCTTGGGGATGAAGTCCGCACCACCGCAGGGCATGCGGATCACGCGCACCCGGTCGGTGACGACGTCGAAGCGGTGCTGGCCCTCGAATTGGCGGGTCCAGACGTCGACCTCGTAGCCCAGCTGGCCGAGTTTCTTGGCCAGCTCGATGACGTAGACCACCTGGCCTCCGGTATCGGCAGCCCCGAGCGGGGGCTGGGCGGCGACATAACCATGGGTGGAGACCATGGCGATCCGCGGGAGACGGGAGCGAAAGGTAGGATCGGGCATGGCAGGAGGGAGCTAAAGGCCGGCGCACCAAGGCGGGGCCGCGTTAAAAAACACGGCGCGAACACCGTGGCGGACGCCAGTGCGACGACCGACGTGCGGGTGACGCGGGACTCGGAGCACGCAAGTAAACTTCCGCGGCGGCGATTCGCGACGACACCAAAATTACCCAAGCACCCTTGACCGCTCGCGCCAAGGGCAATCTCCCTCCCGGCCAAGATCGCCGTGCATTCACAAGTTGTCGGTGAATGTGCTGGACTACCCCGGCTTCGGCTGAGAAGCTGTCGGCATGGCAATCGAATTGGTGGTGCAAGGGCGTCGCATCCGGGCCGGAGAATTGGACTGGCTGCAAGCCTGGATCGAT
>JBBRWR010000027.1:0-69948 GCA_038249085.1 Opitutales bacterium | reverse complement strand
TCTCTTGGTTTAATTCGCGCGGGCTGGTTACCTCGGCTTTTTTTCCGTGGGGGGGGGGTCCCCACACCCCGCGTTTTGGGTTTTTCCCGATCGGGGGGGGTGGGGCCCCCCCGCCCACAACGCTTCGCGGCAAATTCCATCCCGCCCCGTTCCGGTTCATGACTTCTTCTTCTTCGGGTTCTTCTTCGCTTTCTCCTTGGCGTTCTGCTGCGCGCCGAGACCGGGAAACACCGGAGCGATCAGTTCCCGGTTCCAGGCGTCAAGCGCCGCCGCGAGGCGCGCCGCCACCGCCGGCTGGGTCGAGGCGAGGTCCTTCGTTTCGCCAAGATCGGACGCCAGATTATAGAGTTCGTCGGCCTTGCTCGCGCCCCGCACCAGCTTCCATTCGCCTTCCCGCACCGCCAGCAACGGCCCGGTGCGCCAGTAGAGGCGCTCGTGCGGGGAGCCGCGGTTTTCGCCGGTCAGGTAGGGCATGAGATTCACGCTGTCGTACTTGCGGTCGGTCGGCATCGGCTGGCCGGCCAGCGCCAGCGCCGTGGCAAACACATCCACCGAACTCACCGGGCGGTGCTCGGTCGTGCCCGCGGCAAGGCGACCCGGCCACGCCATGAGAAAGGGCACGCGGAATCCGCCCTCGTAAACGGAGCCCTTGGCGCCGCGCAGGGGGGTGTTGTCGGAGCCGTTTTTCCCGACGGGCCCGCCGTTGTCGCTGAAGAAAAACACCAGCGTGCGCTGCTCCTGCCCGCTCTCGCACAGCGCCGCGAGCGTTACGCCGATCGCGTCGTCCATCAGGCTGATCTGGGCCGCATACTTCTGCCGCAGCGGATCCTTGATCGCCGCAAACCGCGCGAGGCGCTCCGGGGTGGGCTCCTGCGGGTTGTGCGGCGAGTTGAACGCCAGGTAAAGGAACCAGGGTTCGGCCGTATGCCGCCGCACGAACGCCACCGCCTCCTGCCCGAAGGCCTCCGTCAGGTGCGGCGGGATTTCCACCGGCCGGCCGTTGCGCTCGATCGGCACCTCGTACTCCACCTTGGGGTTGATCTTCCACTCGCGAAATTTGTGCCCGCCGCCGATGAAGCCGTACGTTTCCTGAAACCCCCGGCGCAGGGGCGAAAACTCCGGTGCCGCCCCGAGGTGCCACTTGCCAATCCAGCCGGTCGCGTAACCCGCCGGCAGCAGGCGCGCCGGCAGCAGGGTCTCGGGCGTCGGCAGCCCTTCGCGGTGATCCGCGGGATTGAAGAACGGATTTCGCTCGTGCCCGAAGCGCTGCTGGTAGCGCCCCGTCATGAGGCCGGCCCGCGTCGGGCTGCAGTACGAATGCGTCACGTAGCCGTTCGTGAAACGCACGCCCGACGCCGCCAGGCGGTCCAGGTGCGGGGTGACAATGTCCTTCGACCACTGGAAGCCGGTGTCGGCGTAACCCTGGTCGTCGGACACGATCAGGAGGATGTTGGGTTTCGCGGCCGCGGCGAAGCCGGGGGCGGCGAAACTGAGAATGAACGGGGAGAGGAGGAGTAACCGGGGGAGGTTCATGATTTTGGTTGCGATGAGCGCGGCCGGGCCGAATCGGGCCGGCCGGCGATGAGTTGTTGTCCGTCGGAAAATTCCTTGGGGCGGCTGGCGAGGCGTAACCCGAATTCAGTCGTGGCGGCTCGACTCCGAGACACCAACCGCGGGACGGAACGTACCAAGGCGCGTTGGGGACAACGCGCCCCACCCTTTCGCGGCTTCGTTTTCATCATTAATACGCACTTCGACTGCATGGTCCGGCACCGGGGCTCCACTCACCGGACTCAATCGTGGACGCGGCCCTTCAAGCAAGGCCTATTGAACACCGCACCCGCCCCTGGGTGCAGGTGTCGTTTGGCGGTGATGCCTCTGGGAGTAGCGCCGCGTCTCTGACCGGCGCCCGCCGGTCAAAGACCGGCGTTACTTCCAGACTCCTCGCCACCTACCCCGCCCGACTGCCCTCCTTCCGCCTTTTTTCGGCCCAAGCGGCTCGGCGACCCGCCTTCCCCCGTTTCGGCCACCCGGTCAAAAAGCGCCTTTTTTTGGGCTAACACCCCCCAAAATCCGCCCGACCGAAGCCCGCTGACCCGCCATCCCCCTACCCGCCGGCCGTCCAAGGCGCTTTATCGCGAAAGGAGCGGGGTTTCCCGGCCACTTTTTTGTCAAAAAAACCCTCGCCAGTCCCTCCGATGGGCGAGAGGATTTTCCTTTTATTTTCGTCCCCGCCTCCCGCGCCACCCCCACCTTCATGTCCGACTCTCCCGACTCCGCCGAACCCGTCAATATTCCCTTCGGCGCCGACCCCTACGACTCCTCCAAACTCGGCAAGCTCGAAGGCCTGGAAGCCGTGCGCAAGAAGCCGGGCATGTACATCGGCGGCACCGATGAACGCGCCCTGCACCATTGCGTTTCCGAGGTCCTCGACAACTCCGTCGACGAACACCTGGCGGGCCACTGCACCCGCATCGAGGTCGCCATCCACGTTGACGGCTCGATCAGCATTCGCGACAACGGCCGCGGCATCCCGGTCGACATCCACCCGCAATACAAGATTCCCGGCGTCGAGATGGTCCTGACCACGCTCCACTCCGGCGGCAAATACGGGCAGGGCGGCTACAAGTTCTCCGGCGGCACCCACGGCGTCGGCGCCAAGTGCGTCAACGCCGTCTCGGAGTGGTTCGAGGTCGAGGTCTCCCGCCACAGCCAGGTCCACCACATGAAGTTCGAGCGCGGCAAGACCGTGCAGAAACTCGAAGTCATCGGCAAGGCCCGCGGCACCGGCACGCTGATCTCGTTCAAGCCGGATGCGGAAATCTTCCGCGAGACCACCGTTTTCCAGGCCGACATCATCAGCCAGCGCCTGCGCGAACTGGCCTTCCTGAATTCGGGCCTCGAGATCATTTTCACCGACGAGCGCCCCGCCGAACCCAAGCCGGTGCGCTTCTTTTACAAGGACGGCGTCGAGGAGTTCGTGAAGCAGCTCAACCAGGGCAAGACCGCGCTGCACCCGAAACCCGTGAGCATCCGGAAGGAAACGACCGTTCAGACCGACGACAAGGTGGCGGAAATCCATGTCGAGGTCGTGCTCCAGTACAACGACACCTACAACGATCAGGTCCTCTGCTACACCAACACCGTCTACAACCCCGACGGCGGGGCGCATCTCTCCGGCTTCCGCAGCGCGCTCACCCGCGCGATCAACCAGTACGCCCGGTCGAACAATCTGCTCAAGGACAAGGATCCGCAGATCACCGGCGACGACGTGCGCGAGGGCCTCGCGGCCGTCATCTCCATCAAGCACAGCGATCCGAAATTCGAGTCGCAGACCAAGGTCAAGCTGCTCTCCCCCGAGGTGGAAAGCATCGTCGGTTCCGTGTCCTACGAGGGCCTGATGATGGTCTTCGAGACCACGCCCTCCCTCGGGAAACGCATCGTCGACAAGTCGCTCAACGCCGCCCGCGCCCGCGAGGCCGCCCGCAAGGCCCGCGAGACCGTCCGCAAGGGCGCCCTCTCCGGCGGCGGCCTGCCCGGCAAACTCGCCGACTGCTCGGAGCGCGACCCCGCCCTCACTGAACTCTACATCGTCGAGGGCGACTCCGCCGGCGGCTCCGCCAAGCAGGGCCGCGATCGCCGCTTCCAGGCCATCCTCCCGCTGCGCGGCAAACTCATCAACACCGAGAAGGCACGGCTCGACAAGGTGCTCTCCAACGAGGAAATCCGCACCCTCATCACCGCCATCGGCACCGGCATCGGCGAGGGCGACGACTCGGTCGGGGGCTTCAACGTCAACAAGGCCCGCTATCACAAGGTCATCATCATGACCGACGCCGACGTCGACGGCTCCCACATCCGCACCTTGCTGCTCACCTTCCTCTACCGCCAGATGAAGGGGCTGATCGAGCGCGGCTACGTCTACATCGCCCAGCCGCCCCTCTACAAAATCAAGCGCAAGAAACGCGAGCAGTACATCGACAACGACGAGCAGTTGAACCGCATCCTGCTCGAACTCGGCTCCGAGGATGTCGTGCTCACGCGCCTGCGGGACCAGCATGTCTTTTCCCCGGCCCAGGTGGATCGCATCGTCGAGAATCTCGCGGCCCTCGAAAAGCTCGGGAGCGGCGTCACCCGCTACGGCGCCTCGCTGCCCGAATATCTCGGCGCCCACGACCACGCCACCCACGCGCTGCCGCGCTACGTGGCGCGCATCCGCGAGGGCAACAAGGAGTCGCACGAGTTTCTGCGCGACGAGCACGCCCGCGCCACCTTCGTGGACGCGCACGACCTCCATGCCGACGCCTCCGAGCAGGCGGAGCCCAACGGCACCCCGACGACCACCCCCGCCCCGGAGGTCAAAAAACCCACCGGCCCCGTCAAGCGGATCACCCTCCACGAGATCTACGAGAGCACCGAGCTCGCCAAGCTCCTGAAGGCCATCGCCGCTGTCGGCCTCGACATCACGCGCTTCGGCCCGACCGAGGAGGCGCGTTTCACCATCCTCGAGAATCCCGGCCAGAAGAGCGAGAGCCGGACCGAACTCCACGGCCCGCTCGAAATCGTCGCGCAGATCCGTGCCAACGGCCGCAAGGGTCTCAGCATCCAGCGCTACAAGGGCCTCGGCGAAATGAACCCCAAGCAGCTCTTCGAGACGACGATGGATCCGGAGAAACGCCGGCTCCTCAAGGTGAACATCTCCGACGCCGCCAAGGCCGACGCGCTCTTCACCCTGCTGATGGGCGACGAGGTCCCGCCCCGCCGCCAGTTCATCGAGGACAACGCCCTCAACGTCCAGTACCTCGACGTGTGAGCGCTGAGTTAAGCGCAAAGACGCCAAGGTCGGCAAAGAATCGCCAAGAGATGCAAAGAGTCGTTGTCCCAGAACACATCGAGACGCTCGCCCGAGCGGCGGTTGATTCCGCGCTCACCGTGCATCGCGCCTTTGGACCCGGGCTTCTCGAAAGCGCCTATCGCGACTGTCTCTTCCTCGAACTGACCGCCCGAGGGCACACCGTCGAACGCGAGCGACTCGTTCCGATCGAGTTTCGCGGGCAGGTCATCGCCCGCGCTTTCCGGGCCGACCTTCTTGTCGACCACGAACTGCTCGTCGAACTCAAGGCCGTCGAGGCGCTGTTGCCCGTCCACCGGGTTCAACTCACGACTTACCTGCGCCTGCTCCATTTGCCCCTCGGCCTGCTCATCAACTTTCACGTCCCGCTGCTCAAGGACGGTCTTCATCGGGTGTTGAACCTCGAGTTCCAAAGCGTCTGCACGCCTCGCTGATCCTCTGATCCCTTTGCGAACCTTCGCGCCCCTTGGCGTCTTCGCGCTTAGCCCCTTCCTCCTTTCCGCATGTACACCGCCAGCGAAAAACTCACCTCGGCCAACATCACCGACATCATGCAGACGGCCTACATCGAGTATTCGATGTCGGTCATCATCTCGCGGGCCCTGCCGGACGCCCGCGACGGCCTCAAGCCCGTGCAGCGCCGCATCCTCTACGCCATGCTGCGCGAAGGCCTGGTGCACAACCGCCCCTTCGACAAATGCGCCGGCGTCGTCGGCGAGGTGCTCAAGAACTACCACCCCCACGGCGACTCCTCCGTCTACGACACCCTGGTGCGCATGGCGCAGCCCTGGGTGATGCGCTACCCGCTGATCGACCCACAGGGCAACTTCGGCTCCGTCGACGGTGATCCGCCCGCGGCCTACCGCTACACCGAGGCCCGGCTCCGGGACATGGCCGAGGATCTCCTCCGCGACATCCAGGAGGACACCGTCGACTTCATCCCCAACTACAAGGAGTCGACCACCGAGCCGACCGTCCTGCCCTCGGCGCTGCCCAACCTGCTGATGAACGGCTCCACGGGCATCGCGGTCGGCATGACGACCAACATCCCCCCGCACAACCTCGATGAACTCATCGACGCCGCGTGCGCCATCATCGACCGGCCCTCGATCTCGGTCGACGAGCTCTGCACTATCATCCAGGGCCCCGATTTTCCCACGGGCGGCATCATCAGCGGCCGCGAGGGGATCCTGAGTTACCTGAAAACCGGCAAGGGCATCGTGCGCACCCGCGGCAAGGCCCACACCGAGGAACTCAAGGGCGGCATGGAGCAGATCGTCATCACGGAGATCCCCTACAACGTCAACCGCAACACCCTCGTCACCCGCATCGCCGATCTCGTCAGTGAAAAGGCCATCGACGGCATCCGCGATCTCCGCGACGAGTCCGACGAAAACACCCGCATTGTCATCGAGCTCAAGCGGGGCGAGCAGGCCCGGGTCGTCATCAACCAGCTTTTCCAGAAGACCGCGCTCGAGTCCTCGTTCGGAGTGATCCTGCTGGCCCTCGACAAGAAGCGGCCGAAGCAGATGAACATCAAGGAACTCCTCGAGTGCTACATCGAGCACCGCCGCGATGTCATCACCCGCCGCACCCGCTACCGCCTCAAGGAGGCCGAGGACCGCGCCCACATCCTCGAGGGCTACATCATCGCCCTCGACAACCTCGACGACTTCGTCCGCATCATCCGCGCCTCCTCCAACCGCGAGGAGGCCAAGGGGCGCCTGATGGCCAAGTATCCCCTCTCCGAACGCCAGACCGACGCCATCCTCGAACTCCGCCTCTACCAGCTCACCGGCCTCGAACGGGGCAAGATCGAGGCTGAATACCTCGAACTCATGAAGCTGATCGAGGAACTGCGCAGCATCCTCGAATCCGAGCCCAAGCTCATGGCGCTGATCAAGACGGAGCTCCTCGAGATCAAGGCCAAGTACACCTCGCCACGCCGCACCATCATCGAGGCCGCCCTCGGGGAATTCCGGATGGAGGACGTCATCCCCAACGAGGGCTGCGTCATCACCGTCTCCCACCTCGGCTTCATCAAACGCACCCCCGTGGCCGACTACCGCTCGCAGAAACGCGGCGGCAAGGGCGTCATCGGCGCCGAGACCTACGAGGAGGATTTCGTCCAGCACCTCTTCACCGCGAGCACGCACGACTACATCCTCTTCCTCACGAGCATCGGCCAGTGCCACGCCAAGAAGGTCTACGATGTGCCCGAGGGCACCCGGGCCTCCAAGGGCAAGTCCGTCGCCTCTTTCCTCCGCCTCGCCGAGGGCGAGAAGATCGCGTCGATGCTCTGCGTCAAGGATTTCGCGGCCGACCACTTCCTCGTCATGGCCACCAAGCGGGGCGTCATCAAGAAGAGCTCGCTCTCCGACTACGCCAATTGCACCCGCGAGGGCGGGCTCATCGGCATCAACTTGACCGAGGGCGACAGCGTCATCGGCACCGTGCTCACCACCGGCGACAACGAACTCATTTTGGTTTCGCATCAGGGCCTCGCCGTCCGCTTCCGCGAACGCGATCCCGAGAGCGGCGAGGACATCTTCCGCGCGACCGGCCGCGCCACCGGCGGCGTCAAGGGCATGCGTTTCAAGCTCGAGAGCGATTACCTCGACGTCATCGAGGTCGTGGACCACGAGGCCAAGTTCCTCGTCGCCAGCGAAGCCGGCCAGGGCGTGCGCACCCGCTTCGAGGACTATCGCCTCATCAACCGCGGCGGCACGGGGGTCTGGGCCATCGATCTGCCCGAGGACAACACCATCAATCTCGCGGGCGCGCTGAGCGTGCGCGAGGAGGACGAGGTCATGCTGCTCACCGCCAAGGGCCAGAGCATTCGCTGCCCGGTGAAGGATATTCGCGAGACCGGCCGCGGGGCCAAGGGCGTCCGCCTCGTCACCCTCGAACCCGGCGACAAGTTGCTCAGCATCGCGCGCATCGTCGAAACCGACGAGCAGCAGATCGCGAACGGCGACATGCCCGGCGAGGTGGAACCGCCGCCCGGAGAGGAACCGCCCGCGGAGGAAGCGCCGCCCGTCTGATTCCTGAATTTGCTTGGGCGGTAGGGCGGGGAGTCCCTTCCCCGCCGGACCTGCTCCCGCCTACGGCCCGCGGTCCACGCGCACGACCTTCACCCGCGGTCGCACGCCGGCGAGCGTCATCCAGAATGAGCCCAGCGCCCCCGGCTTGATCGTCACCGCCGGGCCCGGTTCCGGCGGCGTCACATAGCTCTCCCCGCCGGCAACCTGCCAGTGCTGGCCGTTCTCCAGCGTAAAGACGGTGCGGTTCTCCCAGCCGCGAAACTCACCCGCGATCCGGCTCTCGATCGTCCCGTACTCCACCGCGGTGCCCGGAGCCAGCCGCACCTTCGCCATCGCCAGCAGGCCGGGCGCGGACTTCGCCCCGCTCTCCACCATCGCGGGCGGCGGCGCGGTTGCCGCGCTCGCCCCGGACGCGCCTGCTTCCCGCCCCGCCCGTTCCCTCCCGCCCACCTGGAAGGCCCGCACCAGCGCATCGAGGCGGGCGATTTCCGCCGGCGACAGCTTGCCCAGCCCCGCCGCCGCAAAATCGGCCGGCGCCACCGCCTGGGAAAACGTCTCCGCCGCCGCCATCGTGGTCCCGCTCCCCCCCCCGCCAACCACCAGCAGAACTGCCAGCCATCGTTTCATCCCGCCACTTTTCCGGCCTTCGCCGCCACGGCAACGCGATTCCTCCGCCTTCCCCTTCCGTACAAAATTGGGTGCATCCGCGAGTTGGCGGTGATGCCTCAGGGAGTAGCGCCGCGTCTCTGACCGGCGGGGCGCCAGTCGAAAATTGGCGCCACGGGGAGGACCGGGCTCAATGCCACCGTCAACCTCGAGATGCACCCCTGCAAAATTCGCTTTTCTCCTTTCGCCCTGCTCCTTTCTCCTTTCTCCTCAGCTCCTTCTCTTTATGGCCGGCCGCATCACTTCGCTTCTCGATCCCTCGCGCATCGCCCTGCACGTGCAGAGCACGAGACGCACGGCCGCGCTGAACGAAATCGCGAAACAACTCGACGGGCATGCCGATGTCGCCGACTTCGCCGGCTTCTACAGCGAAATTCTAGCCCGGGATCGGCTCGATACCACCTGCCTCGGCAACGCGGTCGCCCTGCCCCATGCCCGCACCGAACACGTCCGCAAGATCGTCATGGCCGTGGGCCGGGCCGACAACGGCATTCCCTTCGACAACAACGGCGAGATCGTCCGTCTCTTCTTTCTCCTCGGCACGCCGAAATCCAAACCCGGCGACTACCTCGCCGTCGTCAGTGCGCTCTGCAAAATCCTCAAGGATCCGGCCGACCGCGCGAGTTTCCTCACCGCGCCCACCCCCGAAGCCTTCATCGCCGCCATCGCCGCCGCCGAGGCCAAGCTGGGGCTGTGAGACGGACCGACAGTCTCCGCCGGCGAGTCTCACGATTGGGCGCAAATGCGGCGCCCTTATGGGCTCTTCCTTTTTCTCCTGCCCGAGTTGCGGCTTGAGGCCCGTAGCCACCCATTTACACTTCCGTTCATGCCCCCTGTCACCCTCAAGGCCCATTTCGATGGCAAGCACATCATCCCTGATGAGCCCGCCGATCTTCCAATCGACACGCCCCTGGCCGTGACGGTGTTGGCCGCCGACTCCGATGCTCTGCTATCCGCTGAACGGACCGTGTGGAGCGACCTCGCGTCCCAGAGCCTGGCCCGCGCGTACGGCGACACTGAGCCCGAGTACACCGTCGCTGACATTAAACCCCGGCCATGATCGAAAGCGATGTCGCGCTGGCCCGTCTGCCCCAGGCGGAGGGACCCGCGAAGTTGCGTTCCGTAATCTTGCTGCGACAAATGCCACCCTACGGCGACTGGCTCGTGTGTGGGGTGAGCAGTCAGCTCCACCACCTTGTCGCCGGTTTTGACGAAACCATCGAGCCCGCGCACCCTGATTTTGCCGGCAGCGGCCTTAAATGCTCATCGCTCATCCGGCTGGGCTTTCTTGTCGTATTGCCCGCGGGTAAGATTCAGGGGAGCGTGGGCTCTATTTCCCCCGGGCGCCACGCGGGATTGCTCCGAAAACTCTCAACCCACCTGGTTGCGTCGCCTCCCCGATGATCCGCTCGTTCATCTTCAGCGACGGCAAACTCGTCGGCCAGGACCTCGAACTCGAGGCCCTCCGGCTCGTGCGCGCCGACAAGGGCCTGCTCCTCTGGGTCGACCTCGCCAATCCCACCCCCGAGGAGATCAAGGCCATCCTGGAGGTGACCTTCCAGTTTCACCCGCTCGCGATCGAGGACTGCGTGCAGCCCAACTCCCTGCCCAAGGTCGAGGACTACGAGGACTACCTCTTCATCGTCACCCACGCGGTCGACTTCACGCGCACCGAGAAATTCAACACCACCGAACTCGATCTCTTCCTGGGCAAGGACTACATCGTCTCGTTTCACCCCGCGCCGCTGCGCTCCGTCACCACCCTGATCGACCGCACCCTCAAGAGTACCGGCGTGGGTCCGCGGGGGCCCGACCGCGTCGCCCACACCCTCATCGATCTCATCGTCGATCACTACGCCCCCGTGATTGAGGAGCTGCGCGCCGAACTCGAGGAACTCGAGGAGCACGTCCTCGCCAAGGAGTCCGTGCACAAGACGCTGGTCAGCGAAATGCTCCACGTGCGCAACGACTTCACCCGCCTCCGCACCATCGTGCGCCCGCAGCGCGACGTGATCGAGCGCCTCGCCCGCGGCGAGAGCAAGATGATCCGCCCCAAGCTCCTCCCGTATTTCCGTGATCTGCGCGACAACCTCGTCCGCCTCGAGGGCACGGTCGCGGGTTATCACGAGCGCCTCCTGATGGCGTTCGACATCTATCTCAACAAGGCCGCCTTCGAGGCCAACGAGGGTATCAAGTTCCTCACCGCCATCACCGCCGTGACGATTCCCGTGATGGTGATCGGCACCTGGTTCGGCATGAACTTCCAGAATATGCACGAACTCGATCACGGCTACCCGTGGGCGCTCGGCATCACCGCGATCTCGACCGTGCTCATGGTGATTTACCTGAAGAAGAAAAAGTGGTTCTAAAGGTTTTCGCTCCGCGAAAACCCCTGATCGCCCTCTGCGCCGGCTTGCGGTCCCGCCATCCGTCGTCCGTAGTCCCGGGGTCCCGTCTTCCGCCCCATGACCTGGTCCCAAAACTACGCTCCCCTCGGCGGCATCGGCGCTTCGGCGCTGGTGGCTGCCATCCCCGTCGTCGTCCTCCTCGGTTTGCTCGCCTTCTGGCATGTGCGGGCGCATCTCGCCGCCCTGATTGCCCTCAGCGTCGCGCTGCTCATCGCGATCGTCGCCTACCGCATGCCCGCGTCGCTCGCCCTCACCGCGGCCGGCTACGGCGCCGCCTTCGGCCTGCTCCCGATCGGCTGGCTGATCCTCAACGCCATCTTCATCTACCAGATCTCGGTCGAGACCGGGCAATTCGCGGTGCTGCAGAAGCAGATCGCCGGCGTCTCCGCCGATCGCCGCGTCCAGGCGCTGCTCATCGCCTTCAGCTTCGGCGCCTTCATCGAGGGCGCCGCCGGCTTTGGCGCCCCCGTCGCCATCTCCGGCGCCCTGATGATCGGACTGGGCTTCAAACCCCTCGAAGCCGCCAAGCTCGCGCTGATTGGCAACACCGCGCCCGTGGCCTTTGGCTCGCTCGGCACCCCGCTGGTCACCCTCGCCCCGCTGACGGGCCTCGATCTCCATCTCCTCAGCTCCATGGTCGGCCGGCAATTGCCGTTCTTTTCCCTGATCGTTCCCTTCTGGCTGGTGGCCGCCCAAGTGGGCTGGCGCGGCATGCTGGGCGTGTGGCCTGCCTGCCTCGTCGCCGGTGCCTCTTTTGGCATCGTGCAGTTCCTGATGAGCAATCTGCACGGGCCGTGGCTGGTCGATATCGTGGCCGGCGGCGTGTCCATGCTCTCCGTCGTGATCCTGATGCAGTTCTGGCGCCCACAGGAGGAATCGCTCAACCCTGCCGTCGCGCCCGCGGCCGCCGCCGCCACCCCGGCGGGCACCGGCCCCGCCTGGAAGGCCTGGCTGCCGTGGCTGTTGCTCACCGTCTTCGTGTTCGCCTGGGGCCTGCCTGTCGTGAAATCCCAGCTAAACGCCTGGTTCGCACCCAATATTCCCGTGCCCCTGCTCCACGAGGCCGTGCAGAAGATGCCGCCCGTCGCCGTCAAACCCACGCTCGAGAAGGCCGTCTTCAGCCTCAACCTGCTCTCCGCCACGGGCACCGCCCTGCTGCTCGCGGGCATCGGCTCCGTCTTCGGCCTCGGCGTCGGGATCCGCCGCGCCCTCGTCATCTACGGCCACACCCTGCTGCGCGTGCGCGTCTCCCTGCTCACCATCTCGGTGATGATGGCCCTGGGCTTCACCACGCGTTACAGCGGAACGGATACAACCATGGGCCTCGCCATGGCCGGCACCGGCTGGCTCTTCCCCTTCTTCTCCCCGTTGATCGGCTGGCTGGGCGTTGCCCTCACCGGCAGCGACACCTCGTCCAATGTGCTCTTCGGCAATCTCCAGCGGGTCTCCGCCGAGCAGCTGGGATTTTCGCCCATCCTCATGTGCGCCTCCAACAGCTCGGGCGGCGTCATGGGCAAGATGATCGACGCCCAGAGCATCGTCGTCGCCAGCGTCGCGACGGGAGGCAACCCCGACAGCCCCTCCGCCGGCACCATCCTGCGCTCGGTCTTCTGGCACAGCGTCGCCCTCGCCCTCCTCGTCGGCGTCCTCGTGATGTTCCAGGCCTACGTCTGGACCAGCGTCGTGCCCGCCATGCCGTAAGGGCGCACCGCCCCGGCTCCCGGCCGGGAGGTCGTGTCACCTATTGGGTGACACGACCTCGGGCTCCGGCCCGGCGGGGAACCGCCATCGGGCGCCGTGTGGACCAAGCTTATTTCCTCCCGGGCACCACGCTGCTGCCCGACGGTTTCATCGACAGCCACGCGTACATCCGCCAGGTGCCGCCCTCGTTGCGCCAGACCGCCATGTACCGCAGCTTGATGTCCGACCACGTCGCGCCCAGCCGCTTGCGCATCTCCTGCGCGCCGAGCAGCACGACGACGCCCGGCCCGGGCTCGAGCGCCTGGACCTCGGAGGTCTTGACGCCCGTGTAGGCGGTGTCGCCGGCCATCATGTTCTTCACATAATTGGCCTTCGTCTCGATCCGGCCGTCGGAATGCACGAAGCGCAATTCGTCCGACATCAGCGCGTCCAGAGCGGCGCCATCACCGCGCATCATCGCGGCGCAACGGACCGCATCCGCGTGACGGACCGCCGTCACGGCGGCCGATTCCGCTCCGTGCGCCGTCCCCGCCACCAGCAATAGACCGGAGAGGATCTGTGCCCATCGTGTCGTCACTTTCATTAATTGGGATTCTTCAGGTCGGCGGGTATCACTTTTCAGACGGTTTCTGTGGGCGGGGTGCCCCCACCCCGCGAGATTCAGGCCAAGTCGCGGGGTGAGGGCACCCAGCCGACAGGAGACTCGATCTCCGAAAGTGGGCCCGCATACGCATCGCGCAGCACCTGCATCGTATGCCGCACGCGCACCGGTGAATTCGTCCGGGCGAGGTGGGTCTTCAGCTGCGTGAGGCAGCCGATGTTGCCCGTCGCGACCACCGTCGCGCCCGTCGCCACCACGGCCTTCGCCTTCTGCGCCCCGAGCGATTCGGCCATGACGGGTTGATCGAGATTGTAGGTGCCGGCGCTGCCGCAGCAGAGATGGGCGTTGGCGACCTCGCGCACCTCCACCCCCGGAATCGCCCGCAGCAGGCGGCGCGGCTCCGCCCGCACGCCCTGCGCGTTCGCCAGGTGACAGGCATCATGATACGCGACGGCCCGTGGCTCCACCCAGCCGGCCGGCTGCTCGCGCAAACCCAGCCGCGCCAGATACACACTCACGTCGACCACGCGTTCGGCGAACGCCGCCGCCCGCGCCTCGTCCGGTGTGCCGCGCAGGATGAGGGCGTACTCGTGCATCGCCGAGCCGCAGCCCGCGGCGTTGGTGATGATCGCATCCACGTCGGCGGGAAACGCGTCGAGATTGCGCCGCGCGAACGCCTGGGCCGCCGCGAGATCGCCCGTGTGCCACGATAGTCCACCGCAACAGCCCTGCCCCTCCGGCACGACGACCTCGATGCCGTTGCGCGCGAGCACCTCGATCGTCGCCACATTGATGTCGGGCTCCAGCACCTGCTGCGCGCAACCGGCGAGCAACGCGACCCGCGCCCGGCATTCCCCGCGCGCCGGGGTCACCCGCGCCAACGTCACCGCAGGCGGCACCTTCGCCGGGGCCAGGGCCAGCATCGGTCGCAACACCGGCGGCACGAGCCCCCCGAGGGCGCGGCCGAGCGCCGCCCCGCGCAGCGCCAGCCGGAAGCGTCCGGGATACGGAATCGTCTGCGCGGCCAGCCAGCGGCGCAGCTTTTCCCCCGTCGTGCGCTCCGCCTCCGCCTCCACCTTGGCCCGGTACGGGCTGATCAGATCGCGATACGGCACTCCGCTCGGGCAGGCCGGCTCGCAGGCCAGGCAACCGAGGCAACGGTCGATGTGCGGTTGGGCCTCGCTGGCGGGCAGGACGCCCTCGAGCACCTGCTTCATCAGGATGATGCGGCCGCGCGGTGAATCCATCTCCTGGCCCAGCTCCTGATAGGTCGGGCAGGCCGAGAGGCAGAAGCCGCAATGCACGCAGGCCTGCACGGCGTGCGCCATCGGGTCGCCCAGCGGGCCATGTTCCTTCGCCTGGATGGAGTGCAGCATGGTCAGTCGTCGAGACTCGGAAACCGGTTTTGCGGATCGAGCGCCGTCTTGATCGCACGCATCACGGCGAAGTCGCGGCGCGGCCCCAGCCACAACGGCGCCTCACCCCGCAACGTCATTCCCGGCCACGGGCTCGCCCCCAGCGCTGCACCCGGCGCCACCGCTATGTATCCCACATTGCCTCCGCCACTCACCCAGCTCCGCGCGCCGTCCTGAACTCGCACCCAGGCGGCAAACTCCGGCACCTGCAGCGGCGTGATCGCGACCTTGGCCAGTGTCCCGCCGGCCTGCGCCCAGGCAAAACCCAGCACCGAATCCCAATGGGCCCGGGCGTCGCCCGCGGCCAGGATCGTGCCGGGAAAACGCGCGAGGATTTCCGCCGCGATGGCCGCGATCGCCGGCGCCGGACCCCCGAGTCGCGCGTACACGGCCGGCGCGTCCACCGCCGCGTCGAGGGCATCGAGTTCCCAGCGCGCGCCGGCGCACTCGGTCAACACCCGCACCAGCGCGGCGGCATCCTTCGCCTCGAGCCGCAGCGTCTGGGTCGCCACCGGCCGGGGGAAGACCTTGAACGAAAGCTCCCCCAGCACGCCGAAGCGCCCGGCACTCCCGACAAAAAACTTCGGCAGATCGAAACCCGCGGCGTTCTTCACCACCTTGCCGCCCATCCGCAGCCGGCGGCCCTCGCCGTCGACGAAGTGCACCCCGAGGATGAAGTCGCGCAACCCGCCGAACCGCCACCGCCCCGGCCCGCTCAGCCCCGCCGCCACCGTGCCCCCGAGCGTCGCGCCGGCCGCGGCCAGCATCGGGTCAAACGGCAGGTACTGCCCGCGCTCCGCCAGCGCCGCGACCAATTCCCGTACCGGAGTCCCGGCGCGCGCCGTGAAAGTGAACTCGCTCGGCTCGTACTCCACGATGCCGCTGAGCCCGAGCGTCGACACGCGCGCGACATCCGGCCCCACCGCACTCGGCCGCGGCTTGGTGCCCGCGCCGACGGCGATCACCCGCGGTACCGATCGGATCGCGTCGGCCAACTCCCCCATCGTTTTCGGCGCGAGGACGGTCATGACGGCAATGCCAGCCAGGTTCTCGCGAAGCAGCGAAGTCCGCGAAGGCAGTACTCTCGGATTGACCTCGGTTCCCCTCCTGTACCCAGGTTTGGGCCCAATCCGTCGGAGATACACAGGAGGGCAATCCGAGGTCGGGCCGAGGAAAGCCCCCCCATCTTGGTCTCTTCGCTGCTTGTGATGCGATTCGTCTTCATTCCCGTGAAATCACTCCCGCTTTTTCCAAGGGATGCAGGCCCGATTGCGTCAACGCCGGTGCGCCTTTCCCGGCAAACATCTTGCCCGGATTCGCAATCTCCAGCGGATCGAAGGCGGCGCGCACCCGCCGGAACAGGGCGATCTCGTCGGCGTTGAACATCACCGCCAGGTAGTCGCGCTTCTCCACCCCGATCCCGTGCTCGCCGGTGATGGATCCCCCCATTTCGACGCACATGCGCAGGATTCGGCCCGCCAGTTCCTCGGCGCGCGCCAGCGCCCCGGCCTCGCGGCCATCGTAGAGGATCAACGGGTGCAGGTTGCCGTCGCCCGCGTGAAAGACATTGGCGCAGCGGATGCCCATCTCGTGGGACCAAGTGTTGATCTTGCGCAACGCCTCGCCCAGCCGGCGGCGCGGCACCACGCCGTCCTGCACGATGAAGTCCGGCGACAACCGGCCCACGGCACTGAAGGCACTCTTCCGCCCTTTCCAAATCGCCAGCCGCTCCGCCGCATCGCGCGCCGGCCGCACCGCCACGGGTTGGCTCGCCGCCAGGATGGCGTCGAGGCGCCCGCGCTCCGCGGCCACCACCTCCCGCGGCCCCTCGAGTTCGACAATCAGCACCGCCTCGCAGCCCGGCGGGTAGTCCGCGTGCACCGCCGCCACCGCCGCCTCCAGCGCCAGCGCGTCCATGATCTCGATCGCCCCGGGCAGCAACCCGCTTGCCACCACCGCCGCCACCGCGTCGCCCGCCTGCTCCAGCGTCGCATAACCGGCCAGTACGGTGTGAAAACATTCCGCCCGCGGCAGCAATTGGAGGGTGATCTCCAGCGCGATCCCAAACAACCCCTCGTTGCCGACAAACAGCCCCGTCCAGTCCGGCCCGATCGGCTCGCGCCTCGGCCCGCCCCACTCGACCACCTCGCCGGTCGCCAGCACCGCCTTCAACCCGAGCACGTGGTTCGACGTCATGCCGTACTTCAGGCAATGCGCCCCGCCGGCGTTGAAGGCCACGTTGCCGCCGATCGTGCAGATCGGCTGGCTCGAAGGATCGGGCGCGTAATGCAGGCCGTACGGCTGCGCCGCCGCCGTCACCGCCAGGTTCACCACCCCCGGCTCCACCACCGCGACGCGCTGCGCCGGATCAAGGCGGACGATGCGGTTGAGCCGGTTCAGCGTGATCACGATCCCCTCCGCCACCGGGAGCGATCCGCCCGACAAACTCGTGCCACTGCCGCGGGCGACAAACGGCAGCCTTTCCGCGTGGCAGAACCGCACCACCGCGATGACCTCCTCCTGCGTTTCGGGCACCACCACCGCCAGGGGCGTGGTGTGAAACGCCGTGAGGGCGTCGCTCTCGTACGCGGCGAGCTGTGCCGGCCCCACCATCACCCGCCCGGCCGGCAGCAACGCGGTGAGCCGGCGAAGCACGGGAGAGGACGGCGCGGTACGAGTCATGCCGGCGGCATCCTCGCAAACCCGCCGCGCCGTTGACGAGCGCGGAGTTTGCCTGCCCCGGGAATTTGGCCTGCCCCGCCCCCAGCGACCCCTCCCACCTCTCCCAGGCCTCCCACGCCCCGCGCCTCCCACGCCCCGCGCCTCCCACGCCCCGCGCCTCCCAGCTACAGAATTTTGTCACACCTGTGACAAAATTCTGTAGCTGCGGTGCCGGGTGCGCTGGCACGCGCAGTCTGCTGCCGCCCTTCCGCCCGTTCGGGGTCCGCACGGGATTGCGGTCGCCGGTCTGCCCTTATTTCCCGTACACGACAAACCACTTGTCGTCGTAAAGCTTGTGCTCGGAGAGGGGTCGCAGCCCTGCGGCCGCCATCCAGGCCTTGGTCTCATCCTGGGTGACCTGGAGCGCCTTGTCGTTCTTGTGCGGCCCCAACTCCGGGTAAAAATCAATCACCGCGATGCGCCCCTTCGCCGTCAGGTAGGGTGCAAGATTTTTGAGGTACTCCGCGCGGTTCTCGATGTGGTGCAGCACGTCGCAGATGAAGGCCAGGTCGACGTCGTGCGCCGGCAGATTCGGGTCGGTGAACTTGCCCAGCACGCCCCGCACGTTCGTCAAGTTTTCCTCCTGCGCCTTTTTTGTGATGTGGTCAACCAAGCCCTGCTCGATGTCCACCGCGTAGACCCGGCCCGCCCCGGACACCGCCTGCGCCATCGGCAGCGTGAACGCACCCGCGCCCGCGCCGATGTCGGCGACGACACTGTCGGGTTTCAATTGCAGCGCCGCCATCACCTCGTCGACCTTCAGCTTCAGCAGCCGGTTTTTCGAATCCAGGGTCTTCAGCCACTGCTCCGTTGATCGCGCGCCCAGCTGGGCCCGGGCCGGGGGCGCCACGCCGACCGCCGCCACGAGGAGACCCAGCAAGGTCAGGCGGCGAACCAAGGAGGCAACGAAACGGGGGAAACGTGGGGGGCGCATCACCGGAGAATCGGCGCGCAACGCCGGCCTTTGACAATCCGAAACTCGCGCCACCGGTCTTGATTCAAACCAAGTCACCAATCCTGTCCAACCGGCCTCACGCGAAGCACCGAAGGCGCGAAGATTGAATCGTCGGTGGGTCCATTCCCCGTGGCTTGCCTCGGGGTGGTTAAGCGAAGGGCGAGGGTTCACTTCGGGTACCCAAGCCCGGCATCACGAGGGCCCACCCGCTCTCCCACCCTCAGGCGTCCGAATCTTCGCGGCTTCGCGCCTTCGCGTGAGCCGGTTCCGCGGCCCGCCCGAAAATCCAGTAAAGCAGCAGTCCGGCCACCAGCGGCACCAAACCCACGAGGGCGAGGGTTCCCGCGTAAACGATCGCCGAATACAGCATGTAGGCGCACATGCCACAGAACACCAGGGGCAGCCACGGGAAGAGCGGAACCGTGAACGGGCGCTCGACGCCGCGGTCCTTCACCCGCAACACGAACAACGACACCCCGGTCAGGAGAAAGAAAACCCAGAAGGCCGGCGCCGTGCTTTTCAGGAGCGTGTCGAAGCCGCCATGCCCCTCCCACGCCACGGTCCCCAGCCCGACCCCCGCCATCACCGTCGAGAGCAGAGCCCGCCCGGTGTCATGGCCCACGAGCAGGACCAGGACCAGCGTCACGGCCATCTGGGTGAGGATGGCCGGCACCGGCGTGCCCCAGCGCGCCGGCCAGCGCGCGAGAAAGGCGAACACCGGAAAGTCCGCTCCCGCCGCCGCGTAGATCCGCGCGCCGGTGAGGATGAGGCCGTTGAGGGCGCCGAGCGCGGAGATCATCACCAGCGCCGACATCACCCCCGCCCCGGTTGCACCCAGCGGGCCCTGCAGCACGTCCGCGGCGATCGCCTTGGAGTTTCGCGCCCCGGTGAAACCGAGCGCGTGGAGATAGGCGGCGTTTACCAGCAAGTAGACCACGGCCACGCCCGCCGTGCCCAGCAGCAGCGCGCGCGGGATGTTGCGCCGCTTGTCCTTCATCTCCGCCACAATGAAGGCCGCGTCGTTCCAGCCGCCGTAGGTGTAGAGCACGAGAATGAGCGCCAGACCGAATCCCGGCCC
This sequence comes from Opitutales bacterium, assembly GCA_038249085.1. Taxonomy (GTDB): domain Bacteria; phylum Verrucomicrobiota; class Verrucomicrobiia; order Opitutales; family Opitutaceae; genus ER46. The sequence goes on along the minus strand of JBBRWR010000027.1, from coordinate 50,507 downwards.
GGCACCGGCGTCCACCCCCGCGGCGGAAGGCGTCGCGCCGCCTTGCGGCCAGCAGAACCCCGCGACGACGATGGCGGTCAAGCCCACGGCCTTGAGGGCCGTGAGCACATTCTGGGTGCGTCGGCCGGACTTCAGACCGACGAGGTTGGCCAGCGAGAGCGCGACGACCGCCCCGACCGCCAGCCACGGGGCGTCCCTGGCCTCCCGGCCAAACAGCCGCACCGCATAGTCCGCAAAAACGAACGCCATCAGGCCGATGCTGCCGCTCATGATGACCGTGAGTTGCGACCAGCTGAAGACGAATCCGGCCCACGGGCCGAACGCGCGTCGCTGAAAAAAATAGTCGCCGCCGGCGCGCGGATACGTCGTGGCCAGTTCCGCGTAACAGAGCGCCCCGACCACCGACAGCACACCGCCCAGCGTCCACACGAGCATTGCCTGCGCCGGGCTGGCCACGCAGCTGAGGATAAACGGCGCCGTCTCGTAGATCCCCGCCCCGATCACGATCCCGACGATGACGGAAACCGAGTCGGTCAGGCTGAGATGACTTGGGTCGGGGGAGGCGGCGTCAGCCGATTCAATCCGGCCGGAGGGAATAGGGTCAGGGTTCATCGACATTGCATCTCACCTCAATGCGTCCGGCGCGCCAGACGAAAGCTTGGCCTCACGTGCGGCAAATCCGGTGTCGAGACCTTCAACGAACTCTGGAGTCATGGGCCGCATTTTCCCGCCCCGTTTTTCCCACGCCTCCGGGACACCGCCAACCGACGGCTGCTCGATCTTGCTCAGGTACGACGGCTCGATGTCGACCGACGCCGCGACCTGACGCAGCGAAAACGACCGGGGATTTCCGCGGCCCGTGTCAACTCGCGATCGGCGCACTACCCCGACGCCTGGGCGCACGAAAAAGTGCGGCCGCCACGGGGAAGCATGAAGCTGCGGATCGTTGGAATGGTTTGATTTGGTCCGCGACCCGGGCTTGGTTGGGGTCATGGCAACCGCAACGCTGCAACGCCCGAAGGCGAAACGTCTTTGGACGTATGACGAAATGGCCGCCGAATTACCGGAGTCCAACCTCCCCACGGAATTGTGGGACGGAGAAATCATCATCTCACCCGCACCCCGCCCGAGCCACCAGACCCTCGTCGCCCGCACTTGGGAGACCCTCAACCACTATTTGAAATCCCGCCGGCCGGGTCAGGTGTTCATCAGCCCCGTGGATGTGGTTTTCAGCGAAAACAAGACGGTGCAACCGGATGTGGTTTTTGTTTCCGCCGCCCAGGCGGCGATCATCGGGAATTGCATCCGCAGCGTGCCGGACTTGCTGGTCGAAGTCATCTCGGAAGGTTCCTGGCGGCGCGATCGAGTCGACAAGAAGGCGCTCTACGAGCAATTCGGCGTGGCCGAATACTGGATCATCGAGCCCGACTCGCGGTTGATCGAAGTCTTCGCCTTGCGCGCCGGCGCCTACCAGCTCCACGCCCGCGGCATGGGTTCCAACCCCGTAACTTCCCTCCTGCTGCCAGGACTGGCGGTTGCGTTTGACGAACTCGAACAGTAGCGGCGCGGTGGATTTGGAGATTTCCGCCGGAGGATTTACGCGACCACTCCGCTTCCAGGTCCAGCCGGGTTCTCCCGCCACCAGCGCCGCCGCGCCTCAGCCCGACATCACCGCACCCCGGACGGCGTCCACCATGCGCCGCTGGAGGCGTTCGACGCCGGCCATGATCGTCTTCACCTTCGCCCGCGCCGCGGCGGGATCGCGGTGGACCCGTTCGAGTCGCGACCAGAGTTGCGCCCCGCTCGTCTCGTCGATTTCAAAGAACCAGTCGTCCGCCCCCAGGTCGCGGTACATTTGGCCCTTGCAGGTGTCCGTGGGCTGGCGGACGTGAAACGTGGGCGTGCCGCTGTGCAGGGCAATCAGGGGCGAGTGGCATTCGATGCTCACGACGGCCAGGGCCTGCGCATAGATCGACGCGGCCTCGTCGGGCAGCCAGTAAGTGTCGCGCCAGACCACGTTCTTTTTTACGTCGGCGGGCAGCGGGTCGACGAGGAACTCCTTCGCGACCTCAATCTCGTAGGTCATCTCCGGGCAGGTGAGGACCTTGTTTCCCGTCGTCCGCACATAGGAGATGATCATCTCGCGCAGCTTGGCGTGATCCCGCTCGGTCGTGCGATCGTTGATGGCATCCTTGATGTCGTCGGTCGGAGTCCGGGCGATCTTCTTGATCTTGTAATAGGGGGTGTAGCGCTGGCGCGGAACAACGCAGATGAATTTCCCCTCCTCGAGCCCGTGGGCGCGCAGGTAGGCGAAGCCCGTGGCGTCGTCGCGCAGGTGCATGCCGAGTTGGGCATCGGGACCGAATTCCAGGATCGGCGTCTTCACCCCCTGCCGCTTCAGGTAATCGCGCGAAATGGTGTCGCGGCAGAAGAAAAACGCCGCCCGGTCCATGATGAAGCGCAGGTTCGCTTCGAGATGCGTCGGCGGCAGCGCCAGGGCCTTGGCGCGCAATTGGGCCAGCGTGCCGCCTTCCGGTTCGCGACCGCCGCCAATCCCGGAAATCGGGTCGGTACTCACGCCGAAAACCCCCACCGGCCGGCCCGTCGCCTTCTGGAAAGCCACCGCATGAGAACTGGCGGGAAACCCGGAACCCGAGCCGCTCAAATAGAGGTCCGCCTCCGCCCACGCCTTCGCGAGCGCCGGTTGGTTGGGCCGGCCATCGGAGCCGATGCTGCCTTCCACGATCTTCAATCGCGGATAACCCTGCACCAGCATCTCGCGCGATCCGTGTCCCAGCTCGCCGGGCCAGAGAGTGATCTCCGCCTCGGGAAAATGCTGCTCGATCAAGCTCAGCGCTCCCGGGGTGTGCCCGATGTCGCCGATGTTGACGCTCTGCCATGAGCTGCGGAGCAGGATGCGCGGCGGGCGGCCGGACTTGGTCGCTGCGCCCCGCGCAGTCCGGATCAGGGGAGCGGCGACCGCCGCGGTGGCGGAGCGCGCGAGGAAGGTGCGGCGGTTCATCATGGGAGAAGAATGGGAATGCGCGTGAATCGGAAGCGCGAAACGAAAGGGAGTTTCAACCTTGCGCCATGGCCCGATCCAGCCACGGGCCCAAGTCGGCGACGAAGACGGAACGGGTGTCGTTATAGACGCCGTTGAACACCACGAGGCGGCCTGACTGGTCCCACACGGGGTGGCCGTCGATGCGAAATTCCGACGTGAGCTTCAGGCTTTCGCTTCGCCGCGCCACCACCTGCGCCATGATCGTTTCGGTCTTCTTGCGCAGATCGATCAGTCGCAGCGGCGCCGTGCCGTCACCGCGCGCCACGGGTTCGGTGTGGTAGGCGTCGGTGATGAGGAAGGGCCGCGTGGGGTGCATCGAGGGGTGCCCCGAGCCCACCGGATAGATCGAGTGCAAATCGGAACCGTCGTAGCCCACCTGGACGATATCCAGGCCCGCATCCTTGCCCTCGCGGATGCGCAGGTTGAGCGTGAGATGCCGGCCGTCGGGGGTCCACATCGGGTGGTGACCGCCGCGCGCGTATTGTTTCGGCGTGACCGCGACCCGGATATCGGAGCCGTCGGGCCGCATCGTCACGAGCGCGAGCAGACGCACCGGGGTCTTCCCCGTGGGATCGGCCCAGCGCAGGAACGCCATCACCCGCGTGCCCTGGCGATTCCAGCGGATCTGGAAACAATAATACTCGTAACGCTCCGGGTGATCGAGGCGGAGGCTCGGCACGGCCCGCTCGTAGATGTCGCGAATCGACGCCATCATCCGCGTTTGGCCGCTCGCGATGTCCGTGAGGTAGAGGCCGTCGTTGGCCACGGGGCCGACATTGTGCGGCGTCCGTTCCTCGGGAATCACGACGCCGTAGCCGACCTGAATCCGGCGTGATGCGATCAGGTTGTACGACGTCAACTGGGTGCCGTCGGGCGAGACGGTGAACACGGTGCCGCCGAGCCGGCGCGTCGCTCCGGTCGCCGGGTTCAGGTGCACCGCAAACGGCGTCCAGGTTGCGGGATCGACCTCGTTGAAGAACAGATCCGCGTCGGTGGCGCCCCATTGCACGTTGGCGCCCATCTGCTCTTCCCAACCACGCGACGTCGCGACGACGCGTTCGCGGGCGGTCTCGAGGTCAACGAGCACGACCTCACCCGCCTCACCCGGTTGCGGGCGGCGGTTTTCGTTTGGCAGGCGAAACAGGGCCATGAAGCGACCGGAAGGACTAATCGGCGAGGTGTCGAAGAAGCGGTGGATGATCCGCCCCGTCGCCACCCGGACAATCGGCACCTTCGCCTCGAACTCGGTGCAGGCCGGGAAGCGGTGGAAAAACTCCGGCGTGGCGGCGAGCGGAGCCGCCCCCTGCGGGTTGGACGCGGGCGCGGCCGGCGACGACGAGATGGTGCCACCGGCGAGGGTCGCCGCCGCCGTTCGGGTGATAAAATCGCGTCGATTCATCTGGAAAATCCCGCTCACCGGGAAATCGTGAGCGGTCCAACTGATCCGGCGAGGTTTCGTGCATTCATGAGGACAGGATTATTTAGTTCTGAAGGTGGGCGGGGTGCCCTCACCCCGCAATTTTCGGATTTCGAAACGCATGGGATGCGGGGTGAGGGCACCCCGCCCACAAATTTGATGGGTCCGACAATTCGAATCAGCACCCGGTTAGGCAAAACTAGAACGTGCTCTTCACCCCGAAATACCACGTCGCGCCGTAGTCGACGCGCCCGGCGATGATGCGGTCACTCGGCGTACTGGGACCGTAGCGTACGGTATCGTCCACCGCCTCGTTGACGTTGCGGCCCGACACATAGACCGACAGCTTGCGCGTAAAGCGATACTCGGCGTTGAAGTCCGCACTGTTGCGCGGCATCAGGTAGATGAAGGTGCCCGGCTCCGTGCCGGCGTTGGTGACCTGGTTCTGCTTGACGAGGCCGCGCAGATTGACGGCGAGCCTTACGGTGAAGCGCTCGCGGCTGAAGGTGACGCCCCAGTTGATCGTGCGCCCGACGAAGCCGCTGAAACTCGCGTCGTCCGAACCCTGGAGATGTTGCAACGTGAGATTGCCGAAGACCGTCAGCCCGCGCACCCAATGCGGCAGGAAGGTGAGGTTTTGCCGGTAGTCGAACTCCGCGCCGGAGACGCGGGCGCTGCCGACATTGCGGCGGGTGCTCACCATGTAGCCGAGCGCCTCGCCATAATCGGCCGGGTCGATGCCATACGGCTCCAGCAGGTCGTTGGTCGCCGGGACGAGGGCCGTACCCCAGAAGTCGGCGATGTCGCGGCGGTACACGCGGGTCGAGAGCACGCCGGTCGAGGGTTCGTTGAAATAATACTCGAGCGCGAGCCCGTAGCTGTCGGCGATCCAGGGCTTCAGGTTGGGATTGGTGAGCGTAATCGTGCGGCTGATCGACTCGGTGTCGGGCAGGTTCATCGAAGGCAGGATATTGCTGAAATCCGGCCGGTTGATCGAACGTCCGTAAGAGGCGCGCGCAATCAGGTCGGGCCGGACGGCAAAGAAGGCGTTCAGGCTTGGGAAAAATCCGTCGTAGCTCTTCTTCGCCTGTGCGCCGCGCTCGACGTAGGCGAGCTGGGTGCCGGCCAGCGTGTTGAGCGCCGCAATCACGATCGGCCTCCCGGCTGCGTTGCGCACGATCTGCCCGTTGGCATCGTGCTGATAGATCTGCGTGGGATCGATCAGCGGGCCGTTGCCGTCGTCCTCCGTCCGCTCGAAGCGCACGCCGCCGGTCATCGTCAGCCGGCCGTCGAGCAACTTGGTGTCGAGCCGCAGATAGGGAGCCAGGATGGTCTCGGTGATCGCCTGCGAGGTGTTCACGCGGCTGCGATAGGCGTTCACCGCGTCGGTCTCGCTATTGGTGAAATACTCGGGATGCGTCTGGAAGGTGTCGCCGATTTGGTTGAGGTCGAACCACTGCATGGGCGGTCCGAACAGGAGCTCGCGTTGCGAATACACCGGATCGAACCACTGGTCCGCGCTGTCGTCCGCCGTGCGGAGTAGCTTGTCCTTCCCGACGAAGGTGTTCGCATAGGTCGCGCGAAACATGTCGCGATGCTCGGAGCGGAGATCGACGCCGGCCTTGGCCGTGAGCGGCAGGCCGAGGTCGAAGAAGCGTTTCGCGTGGGTGTTGAGCGTTCGTACGATGGCCGAACTCCCGTTGAGCAGACCGCCGACCGTCTCCAGCTTGTAATTACTGAGTTGGTAGGGATCGACGGCGTTGCCGGCCGCGTCCTTCACCGTGATCACTTCGGGATGGTCGCGCGTGATCCGGTCGAAGCGCACGGTCACGTTGCGGAGGTAGGCGTTGTTCGACTGAAAATACCCCTGGTTGCCGTAGTGGTTCGTCGCGTTGGAATGGGAGGCCGCCACCTGCCATTGCCACACCGGACCGTTGTGCTTGAAGCGCAGGCTCGGCGCCCAGCTGGTACCGTTCTTCTCCCGGGCATCCGTCAGAATCTGAATGAACCCGGTGCCGGCCGTGCCCTGCGTGAAATCGTTGCTGAACGAGGCCACCCGCCCCGCGTCGAAATTCAACTGCCGCACCCAAAACTCCGAGTAGAAATAGGAATACTGGAAGCCCAGCGTCAGCACGCCCACCGGTGATACGCGCCAGTCCGCGGAAAGGCTGAGCGAATTCCGCACGGTGATCTTCGGCCGCTCCTGCACGCGATAGCGCGCGAGGTACGGCTGGTCCGGCGTCGTCGCGATGAAGTTGGTGGATTGGGCGGCGACGGTCGGCACCCAATCCTGGGTCGCGCCCGGACCGTTGTTGCGGGTCCGGGCCACCAGGCCGCTCGCGGTGAAGCCGAAATTCTTCGTGAGGGGAACGACGGCGCTGAGTTCGAGGTTCGGCTCGAAGGGATATTCCTTCTTGGCAAACGGTCCCGGCTGCTTGCTCCAGCTGAAATCGCCCCCGCGGAACGACGCATAGGCCTTGACCATGTATTGCGGCTTGGAGCGCTCAAACGCGCTCTTGCTCACCAGGTTCACCGCACCGCCGATCGCGTTGGCCGGCATGTCGGGATTCTGCGACCGGGACACCTCCACGCGCGAGAGGCTGCCGACCGCGATGTTTTCAAACTCCACCGTGCGGCTGGCGTTCGACGAGGCCGCACTCGCGATGCCGCTCCCGTCGAGCAGGATCGGCGTCCCGCTGGGCGGCACGCCGCCGATCGAGAGATTCAAGCCGTCACTGCCGTTGCGGTTGAGCGTCACGCCGGGCAGGTATTTGGCAAACTCGCCCACGTTGCCGTCGGCGAAGTCGCCGAACGAGTCGGTCGACACGATGTTCTTGATGCCGGCGGTGTAGCGCTGCTCGTTGACCGCGAGGTCGGACGCCGCCATGTCGCGCTTGGCCGCCACGGTGAAGGCATCGAGGGTCACCAGCCCCTCGGCGGCGTCCGTCGAGCCGCGCAATTCGAAGTTCTGTACCGCGCGCTGGCCGGCGGTCACGATGATTGACTTGGTCTCAACCGGAAACCCGGTGTAGGTCACGCGCACGGCGGCAGTCCCGGCCGGCACGAGCGGAAATTGATATTGGCCGGACTCGTCGGTGGCGGTTTCGAGTCGGAGCGCGTCGATCGTCACGCGGGCGTTGGCCGCATAGGCTCCGGCCACGGGAACATAGACCCGACCCTCGATCGATCCAGTCGCGGTATCCGCGGAGAACGCGGGCTGGGCGGGGGTCAGCGCGAGGGCGAGCCAGGCGCCGACGAGGGTGAGGGGATTTTTGGATTTCATGGTTGAAGGTGGAGAAGAGAGCGATTCGGTCGCTCCGCCCGATGGGGCCGCGAGGCGGCGCACGGTGAGGGTGCCGTCATGCTCGTCTGCGTTGATGACGAGACCCGTCCCGGCCACCAGACGATCGAGCGCTGCGCGCGGCGGATATTCACCCCGGAGCTCCGGAGTACGAACGCCCTCGACGGTGCCGGCGAAAAAGATGATTTCGAGGCCGCCCTGACGGGCGGCCTCACCCGCCGGCACCTCGAACGAACAGGGCGCGGCGGCCGCGCTCGCCACGTCGGCAAACCCGAGGCAGCACAGCAAGGCAACGGCCCGGGCGAGTGACCCGGCAATGCGGCCGCAAGAGATAATGAGGTGAGGGGCAAGCGCTCTGAGACGCTTCAAGCCGGCGACTTCACTAAAAGAATATTCGCGGCGGGTCATTTCCGAGGCGCGCAAGGTTCGGCTCCAGGTGCACAGGGCAACGCGCACCGCAGGGCGTCACAGCCTCCGGCGCACGATGATTTCGTTTTCGGCCCGCCGCTCAATCTCCACGCCGGGGATGGCGGCGAGGAAGCGGACGAAACCCTCGACGTTGTCGGATCGAATCGAAGCGATGATGGGCAGGGCGGCGAGCCCGGGATCGGCGAGCAGGAACTGCACGCGGTTGCGGCGGTTGAACTCGGCCATGGCGGCCCCCAGGGGCGCGGAGGAAAAATCGAGCAATTGCGGATGCCACGCCAGGAGGCGCGCCGTCTGGGCCGGAGTGACGGCGACGATTTGCGGCGGAGCGGAGTGGGTGAGCGAAATGATCGCGCGCTGTCCGGCCGCCACCTCGGAGAACGGTGCAGGAGCTTCGCCGCCGGGCGCGACGGTATCAGGTGAGGGCAACCCGCGTGCCGGCGCGACCGCCACGCGACCCTCGGTCACCAGCACCTCCACCGCGCCCGGATCGAGTCGCACGAGGAAGGCAGTGCCGACCGCCCGCACATCAACTCCACCCGCGTGAACGATAAACGGACGCGATGGATGCTTGGCCACGGTAAACAAGGCCTCGCCGCGCACCAGCGTGGCGCGGCGTTCCGTGGGACTAAACGCCACCTTGACCACGGCGCCGCGATTGACCTCCACCGACGAACCGTCCTCGAGGATGCGACGTTCCATCTCATTCCTGGTCACCGCTTCGACCGGGGTCTTCGCGAGCGTCGCGCGCCATCCCATGAAAGCCAGTGCCATCCCGGCTGCCGCGGCGAGCACCACGGGCACAACCCAGCGCATCCGCCGGCGGGGCGGCGCCAGCAGATCCGGATTCGGTTCCTCGCTGTGCTCGGGCCGCCACTGCGCCAGCGCTCCAAAATCCCTCATCGTGCGACGATGGAGCGCCAGCCACTCGCCATGGCGCGGATCGCTCGCGAGCCATTGCAGGAAATCGTCCTGCTCGACGGCGGTGAGCCCGCGGTCACGGCGCACCAGCCATTCGGCGGCGGCGAGCGCGCGGAACTGAGCGCCAGGGGAGTCTGGTTCGGGCCGTCTCATGATGTCGGGCTCCGGTCGGCGAGACGGCGCAGCATGAAGTCCGTGCACTTCGCGGTCCCAATGGCGAGCTGGGCGGCGACCGTCCGGTCCGAGATGCCGAGTTGTTCGCCAATGACGCGTTGCGTCAGGCCGTAGACGATGCGCAGCGTCATGACTTGGCGGCAGCGGGCGGGCAGGGACTGGATGGCTGCGGTCAAGAGGGCGCGTTCCTCGTGATTGGCGACGGTCTCCGGGATGCTGTCATGTTCATCCAAGACGTTTGAGAGGTCGGTTTCCACTAAAGGCCCGGTGCGCGCGACGTGGTGACGGCGGAGGTGGTCGAGTGCGAGGTTGCGCGCCGTCGCAAACAAAAACGCCTTCGGGGCGTGCAACTCGCCCGAGGCGTGGGCCCGCAGCACCCGGAGAAAGGCCTCCTGCAACACGTCATCAACGGACACGCGCGGGCCAAAACTGCCCATCAGCCACGCACGCAACATCGCCTCGTGCGGCAGGACGTGCTCGACGAACCAGCGGTTTTGGTCGGACTCGGGCGAATCCATGAGGCATGAGTAGGGGTACCGCCCGCAGCCTGGTCAAGGCCCGGCGAAGGCTCGACGCGGGATCGGAGGCGCGGCTGCCGCGAACCACCGGCCCGCAGCACAATCGGAGTGAAATTATCGGTCGTCATGTCGGATCCGTTCGCATTCGGCGCTTCTGTTTTTCCGCGCGCCCGGTTTCGTCCATCGGATGAACAGCCCCGGCGGCATGCCCGAACTTCTTCGCGATACCCGCGTGCAGCGGCTCCTGGTCGCGAACACCCTGAGCTCCATCGGGTCGGGCATCACCATCTTCGCGGTGCCGTGGCTGATGGTGCATCTCCCCGGGGGCAACGCGGCCTTTCGCTGGGCCACCATCGGCACGACCCTCGTCCTCTTTGTCACGACCCCCTATTACGGCGCGTGGGTCGACCGGCACTCCCGCAAGACCGCCCTGCTCGCGAGTGAAATCTGGGGCCTGAGTGCCACGGTGACCCTGGCGGGAGTCGGGCTCGCCCTCGGGGGCTTCGGCCTCACACCGCTCATGGCGATCTACTTCGCCGGGATGTTCTATTACACGCTGCACTACCCGGCGAAATTTGCGCTGGTCCAGCAGATGTTTGACCGGTCGCAGTACCAGGCGCTCACCGGTCTGCTCGAGATCCAGGGCCAGACCGCGATGATGATCGCGGGCGGCCTGGCGGGGGTGCTCGTCGACCATGTGCCGCTCTGGGTTATCCTCCTGTTCGACGCCATCACCTACCTCGGCAGTTTTCTCATCCTATCGACCCTGCCGTACGCGGCCACTCATCTGGCGACGACGACCGGATTGGCTTCGGCCTTGTCCCCGGCCGCTTCCGTCTGGGCCCGCGTCGCCGAGGGGTGGCACTGGCTGGCCACCCGCCCGCGGCTGGCGATCTTTTTCACGTGCACTCTCGTCCCCTTCACCGTCGTCATGGCGGCCAATTACCTCTTCCCGATTTACGTGGCACAAACCCTGCGGGCCAGTGCGATCACCTTTGCCGGGGGTGAGATCACCTTCGCCGGTGGCGCGATTCTGGCCGGTTTCCTGCTCCCCCGCCTGATCAGCGAGCACAGTGCGGCCCGCACGATTCCCGCCACCGTCCTCGTCTTTCTTGCCGGCCTGCTGGTCGTGATCGTACTGCGCTTTCCCCTCGCCTACCTGCTGGCGGGCGCACTCCTCGGTTTCGGCAACGCCGGCAGCCGCGTCGCGCGCAGCGCGTTGATGCTGCACCTCGTGCCCAACGAGGTCATGGGTCGCGTCGGGGGCTTTTATCAGGTGCTCGACCGGGTGCTGCGCACCGCCCTCGTCATGGCCATGGTCATCATCGATCTCCATGGCCCGCCCGCCGGGTTCATGCTCCTCACCGCCGTACTCCTGCTCGCCTTCGTCGGGATCCTGCAAACCCGGGACATCGCCCGGCCCCCGGCCGCCCCGGACTGAAGCCCCGGTGTTGCCCTACGGCGCCGGAGAGAAGCGGACTTCGGGCCGCAGTGTCACCGGGCCAAGCAGGCCCGACGCTTCGAGCGGCCACGGCGCGGGATCAAACTTCGCGTACCCTGCTCCACCTTGAGGCTCGCGATCATCCGATCCGAGATGAAATCAAAGGCGAAGCCTTTCGCCAGCAGCGTGTCGGCCACTTCACCGATGCGCTGCCTGGCCATCCAGTCGTGATGGTGGACGGTCAAGGGGATCGTGGTGCCCTTGGGGTTCATCCAGAGATCGTGGATGGGCCAGTAGAGCAGCACGTCGTTGGCCGGCTGCCCGGCTTGCAGCACGGATTGGCAGCGGGCGATGTAGTCGGTCAGGAACGGGACATCGCGCCAAAAGGCGTTGCGCCAGTCCATCTTGGTCGAGGCATAGAAGAACCACCCGGGCCAGGGGGCGTCCTTGGGCGAGTAGCAGGAACCGTGAAAGAGCCTTTGGTTCAAAACAGGACGGCGGCGTTCAGACTTTGAGTGGCTCGGCCCCTCTCCGGTCCCAAACTCCGGCGCTGCTCAATCCAGGCCGGCACGCGGCCATCCAACTGGTCCGAGGCTGCCGGCAGCGCGCGACCATCCCACTTCACCTGCTCGGGCAAATCAACCCGAAGCGGCGCGGAGAACCGGCCCGCGCCGGACACCGCGGGACACGGCGGATTTTTGCACGACGAACCGGCCCGAAAATGGCTCGTCGGATCCCTCTTGTAGGATCGGCTTTACGCCGCGATTCAGCGCGGGCGGATTTCCATCGCGGCCTAAAGCCGCTCCGACCGCCCGACCGACCGTGCAAAAATCCGCCGGGCACCGCGGGACGAACGAACCGCAGCAGCATTGCCTCACCTGCCCGCGGCGGCACAGTTTGCTCCTTCCTGTATGATCCGCGCCTTCCTCTTCGACTTCGACGGCCTCATCCTCGACACCGAGACGCCGCTCATCGACGCCTACGCCGAGGTGCACGCGGCCCATGGCGTGCCGTTCGATCGCGCGCTGTTCCTGCGCAGTGTCGGCCATGCGGACTACTCGTTTGATCCGTGGCACGGGTTCAGCCCGCATGCCGATCGGGTGGCGCTCGAGGTGGAGCGCCGGGCTGCCAAGGACGATCTGATCCTGCGCCAACCTATCCTGCCCGGCGTGGTCGCGCTGCTCGACTCCGCGCAAGCCCACGAGCTCCGCGTTGGTCTCGCCTCGAATTCGCCCCATTCCTGGGTGGACGCCCACCTCGCGCGCCTCGGCCTCGCCGCCCGCTTTGACTTCGTCGCCTGTCGCGAGGATGTCCCCTCGCCCAAGCCCGAACCCGACATGTACCGCCTGGTGCTCAACCGCCTGGGCCTCCGCGGCCCCGAGGCGGTGGCGTTTGAAGACTCGGCCACGGGTTCGCTGGCCGCCAAGCGCGCCCACGTGTGGACGGTGGCGGCGCCCAACGAGTCCACCGCCCACCACGACTTCTCGCATGTCGACTGGCTGGTCACCTCCCTCGCCGCGGTCGACCTGCCGGGCCTTCGCGCCCGGTTCGAGCGCACGTAACCAGGCTCGCCTCCGGGCGTCCATGCTTCACCCTGCCTCATCCCCATGAAAACGCTCCGCCGCCTCGTCGCCCGCCTCCTGCCGCTGTTCGCCCTCACCGCCGGCCTCGGGGCCGCCACGCCGCCCCGACCCAACGTGCTCTTCATCGCCGTCGACGATCTGCGCGACTGGGTGGGGTACTTCCAACACAACCCCCAGTCCAAGACGCCCAACTTCGACCGTCTGACCAAAATGGGGGTCTCGTTTAACCGGGCCTACTGCGCCTCCCCCGTCTGCAATCCCTCGCGCGCGGCCCTCATGTCGGGCATGCGCGCCTCCACCACCGCCGTCTACGAGAACAACGTCGACTTCCGCCCGCTCATCCCGGCGGACAAGATGCTCACCGCGGCGTTTCGCAACGCCGGCTACTTCGTGCACGGTTCCGGGAAGATCTACCACGAGTCGTACCGGCGCCGCAGCGAGTGGGACGACTACCTCGAGAAGGAGGGCGGCAACCCGCGCGTGCCCCAAGGCCAGAGCGACGGCGTCGGCGGCATCAAGTTCGCCCCGCTGGACTGCCGGGACGACGAAATCTCCGACTATGCCATCGCCGACTATGGCATCGCCTCGTTGCAGAAGAAACACGACAAGCCCTTCTTCCTCGCGGTCGGTTTCCACAAGCCGCACATGCCGTGGAACGTCCCGCGCAAGTACTTCGACCTGTTCCCGCTGCAGGACGTCATCCTGCCACCCTACCTCGAAAACGATCTCGATGACCTCCCGCCGTCGGGCGTCCGCATGGCGCACCCGGAGACCGACCACGTGCCGATGCTCAAGTCGGGCCGCTGGAAGGAGGCCGTGCAGGCCTACCTCGCCACCATCGCGTACTGCGACATGAACCTCGGGCGCCTGCTCGATGCGCTGGATAAATCCGCCTACAAGGACAACACGATCATCTGCCTGTGGGGCGACCATGGCTGGCACCTCGGGGAGAAACACCATTGGAGAAAATTCACGCTCTGGGAGGAGGCCACCCGCGCCCCGTTTATCTGGGTCGTCCCCGGTCTCACCCAGCCCAACACCCTTTGTGAACGCACCGTCGATTTCATGAGCATTTTTCCGACGCTCACCGAGCTCTGCGGCATCCCCACTCCGCCGCACAACGAAGGCGTGAGCATCAAGGCGCTGCTGGGGAATCCGCAGGCCCCCTGGACGCTGCCCGGCGTCACGACCTATCGTTTCAAGAACCATACCGCCCGCAGCGACGGATGGCGCTACATCCGCTACGCCAACGGCGACGAGGAACTCTACAACGAATCGGAGGACCCCAACGAGTGGACGAACCAGGCCATGAAGCCCGAGCTCTCCGCGAAGAAGACCGAATTGGCGAAATTCCTGCCCACCACCGATCGCCCCGATACCTTCGGAGTGAAAAAACAGGGCGCCGAAGATTTTGGGGACGGCAAGGCCGAGAAGCGGGCCGCCCGCAAAAAAAAGAAGCAGGCGGACTAGCGCTTTCCGCGCCCCACCCATGCCGTATTTCGCACCCGGATAGATGCGGGAAAACCCTTTCCCCGCCACTCCATCCTAAGACCCTGCTTCCGACTTCCCGGCACGGAGCGAAGTCCGCCCCCCGCCCGCAATCCAAATGGCACGGGCAATCGGGATCAGTAGTACTTCCGAAACGTCACGTTGGCGGCGTTGGTAAAGAGCACCGCCTTGCTCTCGGTGTCCACGCCGACAAAGCGCAGGGCGAGATCGCGATCAATGATCTCTCCGTACTTCACGATTCTCCCGTTCAAGTAGACCCGCGGTTCCGGTCCATCGAAGACGCCGCTGACGGTCAGCCGCGCCACCGCCTCATAAAAGGGTGCGAGATCCGTCTGGCCCGCCGTGACTGAGCGCACCTCCCGGCGCACGACCGGTGGCGCGGGCGGCGGCTTGGCGGCCGGCGGCTTCACCAGGGTTTTCCCTTCCGAAGCCGCCACGACCTCGTCGAGCGAATTCACATTCGCGTTGTTCTTGGCGACCACCGCCCGCGTCTGTTGGAGCGCCTTCACCGCCGTTGAAGCATCCTTGTCGTGGATGGCGTCCGTCCCGCCGGGGTGGCGCAATTCCTGGAGCAAGGGAACGAGAAAGCGAATCGCCAGGAAGCCCACCCCGAGGAGGACCCCGGCCGTGAAGCCCCAGCGGAAGATCAGCGCCAGGGCCCGAGCCTTGCCCGGAGCATTGGAAGACTCGAGCAGGGCTTCGGAAACGCCTTCGTTGCGGTCGCCCAACGAATCGTCCAGGAGGAGGGCGGTGCCCGGCGGCATCGCCAAAGCCGCCCCGCCGCCCGCCTCCTGCAAGGCCGGGGCTTCCCCCACCCCACCCGCGAGGTTCTCCGGCACCATTGACACTCCGGCTTCGGGCAAGGCTGGCTCCATCGTCGCGGCTTCCCTCGCCCCGACCGCCGGGGCTGCTTCGGTCGGCCGCGGAAAGGACGCCGCCGCGCGGGCGAGCTTGGCAAAGCCCGGCGGCCGCGAGGACGACGGCAGGATATTCGGCCCTCCCCCCGCCGGGGTCGGCACCGCCAAACGCGCCAAAGCCGCCGACCGGTCACTGCTGAACGGCTGTTCAACCTTGGCCGACTGCTTTTTGGATTTTGTGAGTTTGACGTGGATTGCCATCCGTGGGTGCCCTCAGGGTGAGAACTACTAACACAGATGTGAACCACTTGTTAATCAAGTCATCTGTCGGCGGGGAAACCGCCGTTTTCTGCCTCGGGGCCTACGTACTTCTTCCCCGGGGCAGGAGCCGTTAGGCCAACGCTCGTGCTTTCTGGACGGCAGGGCGTCACCTGGGTGGCGCCGTTTCGCCCGAGAGGCGCGGACCAAGGTCCGGCCCGACAAAATCCCATCACTTCAAGCCGTAGGTATTATCCGCTCAATTCCGTCCAGCGGGCGTAGGCGGTCGCGACTTCGGCCTCGAGCTCGTGCAACCGGGTCGTGGCCCGGGCCACTTCGGCCCCGGCCGTCTTGAAAAACATCGGATCGGCCAGCCTTTCCGTCAGCACCCCTTGCTCGGCCTCGAGGGCCTCGATGGTTTTCGGCAACTCCTCGAGTTCCGCTCGTTCCTTGTTGCTCAACTTCCTGGACTTGGCCGGCTCCGCGTCCACCGCCACCACGGCCGGTTTCGCCTCGCGCCTCCCCTTTTCTTCCGCCGCCACCGCCACCGCCTTGGCGGCTTTCTCCCGCTGCCAGTCGTCGTAGCCGCCGATGTACTCGGAGATCAGACCGTCGCCCTCGAAGGCGAGCAGGCTGGTGCTCACCTCGTTCAAGAACGCCCGATCATGGCTCACCAACAGCACGGTGCCGCCAAACTCCACCAGCAAATCCTCCAGCAGCTCGAGCGTCTCCGCGTCGAGGTCGTTCGTCGGTTCGTCGAGCACGAGCACGTTGGCCGGCTTGGTGAAGAGGCGCGCCAGCAGCAGCCGGTTCCGCTCCCCGCCCGACAGCGCCTTGATCGGCGTGCGCGCCCGGGCCGGCTCGAAAAGAAAATCCTCCAGATAGGAAATCACATGCCGGGTGCGCCCGTTGATCGTCACGGTGGTGTTGCCGTCCGCCACCGCATCCTGCACCCGCATCGTCTCGTCGAGCTGGGCGCGCAATTGGTCGAAATAAACGATCTCCAGCTTGGTGCCGTGCTCCACCGTCCCCTGCTGCGGCGTCAGCTGGCCGAGCAGCAGCCGCAGGAGCGTCGTCTTGCCCGCGCCGTTGGGGCCCACGATGCCGATCTTGTCCCCCCGCTCGATGCGGACGTCGAAGTCGCGCACAATCCACCGGTCGTCGTAGCGAAAGCCCGCGTTGGCGCAGGTGATGACCTTGAAGCCCGAGCGCTCGGTCTCCTGGGTCGTCAGCTTGGCGGTCCCGGCCCGCTCCCGCCGCGCGGCCTTTTCCGCGCGCATCGTCTTGAGCGCATTGATGCGGCTCTGCGCCCGCGAACGCTGCGCCCTCACCCCGCGCCGTATCCACTCCTCCTCCTGTGCCAGCTTCTTGTCGAATTGCGCGCGCTGCACTTCCTCCGCCTCCAGCACCGCCTGCTTGCGCACCAGAAACGTGTCGTAGTCGCAGGGCCAGCCGATGAGCTGACCCCGGTCGATTTCGACGATGCGGGTCGCGAGCTTGCGCAGGAAGGCGCGATCATGGGTCACAAACAGCAGGGCCCCACCCCACTCCAGGAGGAACTCCTCCAGCCACTGGATCGAGGCGAGATCGAGGTGATTGGTCGGCTCGTCGAGCAGCAGCAACTGTGGCTCCTCCACCAGGCCCCGCGCCAGCAGCACCCGGCGCTTCTGTCCGGCCGAGAGCGCGGCAAACTCCTCGTCCGGCGGCAGTCCCATCCGCTCCATCAGGGTTTCGACCCGATCATGGCGCTCCCAGTCGTTGTGCTCCTCGTAACTGCCCCCTGCCCCTTCGATCACCGCCCGCACGGCCCCCGCGAGATCCACCGGCACCTCCTGCCGCAGCGTCGCGATCACCGCGTCGGGCGGGGAGCGAAACACCTGGCCCTCGTCGGGCTGCATCTCCGCCGCAATCACCTTCATCAAGGTGGACTTGCCGGCGCCGTTGCGGCCCAGCAGGCACACGCGCTCTCCGCGGTCAATCTGGAGGTTGACGCGATCGAGCAACGGCGCACCGCCGAAGCTTAGGCTGACATCGAGAAGACTGATCAGGGCCATGGGAACCGGCCAGCTTGGAGGCCAAACCCCGGCCGGCGCAAGGCGGCGCATGAAATACTTCCGCCCCGGGGCGGCGGATTTTTGCACGGCGAACGGGCCCGAAAATGGCTTGTCGGATCCCTCTTGTAGGAGACGGCTTTATGCCGCGATTCAGCGCGGGCGAATTTCCATCGCGGTATAAAGCCGCTCCTACCGCGCGACCGACCGTGAAAAAAATCCGCCGTGCCGCCCCGGGGCGGCCGCGCATCCGCGGTTGCGATGCCGGCGGCGGCCGCGCTAGCTGGGGGCACCGATGGACGAGTCGCCTTCCAGTTCCGCCTCCCGCCCGCCGGCGCCCCACCGGATGCCCGCCCGCTACAACGTCCTCGGCGTCGGCGTCTCCGCCCTGACCTTGGCCGAGGCCCGCGACTTGATCGTGGGGGTGCGCGGCACCGTGCGGCGCGGTTACGTTTGCCTCGGCACCGCCCACGGCCTGACCGAGGCCCGCGCCGATCCCGCGCTGCGACGGATTTACAATGAAGCGTGGCTCACGACCCCCGACGGCATGCCCCTCGTGTGGCTCGGTCCCCCGGGCGTGGAACGGGTCTATGGGCCGGACCTCATGCTCGGCGTGTGTGAAGCCGGCCGCGCGGTTGGCCTGCGGCACTATCTGTTCGGCGGCGGGCCCGGCGTGGCCCGCGAACTGGCGGCCC
The DNA here is from genome assembly GCA_038249085.1 of Opitutales bacterium. Classification (GTDB taxonomy): domain Bacteria; phylum Verrucomicrobiota; class Verrucomicrobiia; order Opitutales; family Opitutaceae; genus ER46. The sequence continues at coordinate 32,292 of JBBRWR010000027.1, read as the reverse complement.
GGCTCACCCAGCGTTTCCCCGGCCTGGCCATCGTGGGTCACCACGAACCACCCTTCCGGCCGCTCGATCCGGGTGAACTGGCAACATGGCAGGACGAGATCGCGCGCCTGCGTCCTGATGTCATCTGGGTGGGCCTGGGTTCCCCAAAGCAGGAGCGCTTCATGGCGGCGCATGGGCCGGCGCTCGACGCCGGCGTATTGATCGGGGTCGGGGCCGCCTTCGACTTTCACTCGGGCCGCGTGCGCCAGGCCCCGCGCTGGATGCAGCGCAGCGGCCTCGAATGGCTGTTCCGCCTCGGCACCGAACCGCGCCGGCTCGGGCCGCGCTACCTGAAAACCAATCCGCTCTTTGTGCTGCAGGTGCTGGCCCAGAAAACGGGACTCGCGACGTATCCGCTCGATTAGGTCACCCTCAGAACAACTCGCGCTGCTGCAGCGCGTCGCGCTTCCGGGGATCCAGCGTGCTCAAAGCCAGCACCTGCATCATCGAGAGACCGGCGATCTGCGGATCCCGCGCGAGCTTCGCCAGCAGCACGGCGCCCGCCAGGGCGTCGTAGAGCGCGGCGTGATACCTCCGGCGGTCCGCCGGACAATGTTCCGCCGCCAGCGCATCGAGTTCCGCCTGCCCCGCCGTCGCCGCCACCAGCGACTCCAGCCGGCCCGATGCGAAGCGCGGATACAATTGGGCGTAGAGACGCGCGGAATCGATCCAGGGCCCCCAGTCGACCACGTGCGCCCCCGGCCGCGCAAAATCGGGCACGCTGCGGGGATAAGGCCACACCGACTTCAGGAGCCCGTTTTCCACCCCCGCATAATGCGCCGCCAGCGGACCGAGTTCGCGCCGGCTCAGGAAATAATTCCACTCCTCGGCGAACGGCGCGCAGGCGGCCAGCGCCTCCGCCTGCAGTCCGTGCACCGCGACGTCCTCCGGCCGCACCCGGCCCGTCGCCCGGCACAACCGCGTGCGCGCCGACCCGATCTTCCCCCGCTGCACCTCCACCACGCCGAACTCGAGGATGCCCGAGGCCCGGCTGCCCTCGAAATCGACAAAGAAGATCGGTTGCTCGGTCCAATTCATTTTTGACCACGAAATAGATGAAAAACACGAAACCCAAACCTGCATTCTCGGGTATTTTTCGTGTGTTTCGTGTGTTTCGTGGTTTCAAAGCAGGGGTGGATCTGACGCCCTACCGCCCGTTCATGATCGAACTCGCCCGTGCCAGCGGCGAATTCATCCGGCCGCTCTACCGCCAGCCCGGCCTGGAGGTCGACGCCAAGGCCGACCAGTCGCCGGTCACCCAGGCGGACCGGGGCGCCGAGGAACTGATGCGCGCGCGGATCACGCAGGCGTTTCCGAGTCACGGCATCATCGGCGAGGAGTGCGGCACCGATCGGCCGGAGGCGGAATTCGTGTGGGTCCTGGATCCCATCGACGGCACGAAGACCTTCATCACCGGCGTGCCGCTGTGGGGCACCTTGATCGCACTGCTGCACGGCGGCCAACCCGTGCTCGGCTGCATCCACCAACCCGTGCTCAACCAACTGATGATCGGCGACGGCGCCACCACGACGCTGAACGGCGAGCCCGTGCGCTGCCGCGGAACCAGGCACTTGGCGGACGCCACCCTCCTGACCAGCGATGCGCTCAATCCGGCAACTTACCAGGACGGCGCCGCGTTTGCCGCGCTCACCCGCCGCGCCAAACTCGTGCGCACGTGGGGCGATTGTTATGGTTACCTGCTGCTCGCGAGTGGCTGGGCCGACGTGTGCCTCGATCCAATCATGAACCCCTGGGACATTGCCGCCCTCGTGCCGATCATCCGCGGCGCCGGCGGCACCATCAGCGACTGGCACGGCGGGGCACCCTACCCGGCGGAGTCGACGCTGGCCTCCGCCACGGCGGAGCTTCACGCCGCGGTCCTGGCCACCCTGCATCCGTAACCTCAGCCGTATCCCGGCCTTCGAAGTGCGTTTCACCTCCGATAACGGAGGCACTGCAAGGTAGGGCGGGGAGTCCCTTCCCCGCCGTTCGTCTCTTACGATCCTTCTCCCGTCTTTCCGGCGCGGAGCGGAGTCCGCGCCCTACCCGGATCGATAATGTACCCGGTGGGCGCGTTGTCCCTCCTGCGGCAGGCAAGCCCCAACGCGCCCGGGTGCGTGCGCTCTCACGTTCAGCGCGGTACAGTCAACGCGCTCCAACTCGACTGATTCGTTACGGCTTACGGGGTCGCCAACGGAGCCGTCTGCTCCGGGGTCGCGCGCCCGGGGGGCAGTTCCATGATTTGGATGTTCCGGAAGTGAATCGGCGCGCCCTCCGACTCCAGGCAGAGGTAGCCCTTGCGCTGCGAGGCGTGGCTCACGCCGTTCACAAACTTGCCGTTGATCGAAAGCTTGATGACCCCATCGACGCAGACGACGTCGTAGGTGTTCCACTCGCCTTTGCCCTTGCAGCGGTACTCGAAGGACATGCTGCGGGCGCCGCGCGGGTTGTCGGGCGTGACAGTGAGGCCGTTGGCCCCGAACAACTCGCCGGAGACATAACCCGGATGGAGCGGTTTGCCATCCTTGCCGCGGTGAAGCTGGGGAAATTCGAGTTCGAGCATCTGCACCTCACCGCCCTTGGGGAGGGGTTTTCCCGGGGCGGGCGCCGGATCGCTCCAGACGAAGACCCCGGAATTGCCCCCGGCCTCCAGGTGTTTCCACTCGATATGGAGGATGAAGTTCTCGTATTGCCGATCGGTGCGCATGACCCCGATGGGATGCCCCGTGCAGAGCAGCAGCCCGTCGCGCACACTCCACGTGTCGGGGGCGGTGTTCACGTTGACCCAGCCGGTGAGATCCCGGCCGTTGAACAGCTCGCGAAACACGGGAACTTCCTGGGCCGGCCCGCGGGCCGGGCCGAACAACGCGAACGCAAGGGCGACGATCGAGGCGGAGGATTTCATGACGGCACCCCGACGCGATTGCCGCGTCGACGGAATGGCAAGAAGGAAGCTCACGCGAAGCAGCGAAGGTAATCCCCTCGGTTTGTCCCCGGCTCGACTCCTGTGCCCCGGCTCGGATCCCAACGCCCCGGATTTAAACCGGAGCGCAATCCAAGGTCAGGCCGAGGAAGGCCCCCATCCGGGTCCTTCGTGTGCAAGCACGACCGGCGACGCGCCGCCTTCCTTCTCGCCATGACGGCCCGCTCCCGGCTACTTCGTGGGCCATGTCATCACCCGCCCAGCCCACCGGACTCCCGCCGTCGCAACCCGGCCAGCCCTGCTCCTGCGGCAGCGGCGAGCTCTTCGAAGCCTGCTGTGGTCCGCGCCTGAGCGGCGAGCGACCCGCCACCACGGCGGAGGAACTGATGCGCTCGCGCTTCACCGCGCACGTGGCCCACGACTGGCGTTACCTGCACCGCACCTACCGGCCGACGGCCGACAAACCCTACGTAGACGAGGAGGAAACGTCGCCGCTGGCCTGGTCGCGCCTCGTCATCCATGCCCACGAGCCGGGGGCCACGCCCGAAGTCGCGACCGTGGATTTCTCCGCGTTTTTCGTCAACGAGCATGGGGAGCACGCCCTGCAGGAAAAATCCGAGTTCGTCCGCACCAACGGCCAGTGGATTTTCACCCGAACGCTGCGCACCGGCCCCGCGCCGGTCCGGGCCACCGGCCCCAAGGTCGGCCGCAACGATCCCTGCCCCTGTGGCAGCGGAAAGAAGTACAAGCATTGCTGCCTGGGCAAACCCGCCTGACCACAGGGGACGGGGCACTCACGGAACGGCGGTTTTCCAACCGCCGGGGAGCGCTTGCAAAGCGCCCCTCCCTGCCGCGGCCTGGCGCCGCCCACCCGCCAAAAAGCGGGATGAGGGCCCGCCCTACCTTGACGCAGGTCGGGGCTCGAAGCCGTTCCTGCAGTATCGATCCCATCGCGATGCCGCTGACAGCACCCGCTCCCTCCGATTCTCCCCGCACCATCTCCTACAGAATTTTGTCCTACCTGTGACAAAATTCTGTCACAGGGTCGGAGCGGCGCCGAGGGGCGGCGAGGGGCGGCGAGGGGCAGCGCGCAGGATCGCGGAGGGAGGCCGTGACCGCGATCCCCGACCCACCGTCGCACCGGCAGTGGGCGCCACCCCGCCTTACTCCGTCCGGAATGACACGTCGTCCGCCCGGAGGCGCAGCGTTGGGGGCAGATCCACCGGGTCGATCTGAAGCACGATCGTGTTGAGACCGGGCTGGGTCTCAGCTGTGAACTGTGGCCCGGGCGTCACTGGCGCACCATTTACCCAGACTCCGCTCGCCCCGCCCTCGAGCCTGAAGGTCACCCGGCCACCGCGCGCCGACTCGAATTGCGTGGCAGCGAAGAGTCCGCGGTTGTTGGTGCGCGACGGGACAGTCTCATCGATCACCGGGCCGGGCAGTGCGCCGCTCGCCAGCGACAGCACCGGCACCCAGCTCGCCAGCGAAAAATCACCCCGGACGACGCGTTCGCTGCCGAATTGCTGGTTGGCGCTCACAATGACATAGAGCTTCCAGGCCCGCGCGACGCCGCCCCGGGCCGCATCGTAGTCCCCGGGCTTTCCGAGTTGGGAGAGGAACTTCACCAGATCGTTGCGCTCCTCCGGCAGCAGCGTGTCGAGGAGACCGGCGGGCATCAGCGAACCGACGCTGGTGCGCCGCGTGATGCTCTTGGCCGGCAGCGAGACCACTTGGTTCGCCGCGTCGCGCAGGACCACCTCGGTCCCGGCCTCCCGCGTGATCATGCCGCTGTACTCGCGGCCGTCGGCCGTGCTGAGCAGCACCGAGTGGTAGCCCTCCTTGATCTTGGCATTCGGATACAGGAGGGACTCGACGAGGTAGTCCGGCGGCGCGCTGGCGCCGATGCTCGTGAGGTCGGGGCCGATCTTGCCGCCGGCGCCGCCGATCGCATGGCAGGCCGTGCAGGCCAGCTCGGCCCGCCGATACAGGAGTTCCCCGCGCGCCGCGTCACCCGTGGCGAGGGCCTCGCCCGCCAGCACCTGCATTTCCGCCGCGGAGAGTTGCACCCCGGATACGGTCAGTCCGGCGGCCTTGAGCAGCACAGGGACCAGCGCCTGATGTTGCGTGCCTTCCCGCGCCGGTCGCAGGCCCGCCCGGGCCATGGCGGCCGGCAACGCCATCTTGGGCAGGGCCGCCGCCAGCTTGCCACTGGCGCCTTGGATGCCGAGGAGACCGCGCCACAACGCCTGCGCGGCCGCTTCGTCCGCCGGCACCTGCAGCAACGCCAGAATGTCCGGCAGCGCCGCGTTGAGATTGAGTCCGGCCAACGCCACGACCGCCTCGCGTCGCACCGCGGACGACACCGCCGCGCCCGCCCCCGTAAGTTTCCTGAGCTCGGTTACGACCTTGGCTCCGCCCATGTTCCGGAGTGCGGCAAACGCGGCGGAACGTTCCGCCGCGGAGGCCTCCGGGCGGTTCGCCGTCTGCACCAGCTGCGGCGCGAGCGCCCCGAGTTCCCAGGCGCCCACCAGCGGAATCGCCGCCAGCCGCGTGGCCTCGCCCGGGGCGCCGAGCAAGGCGCCGATCGCAGTCAAGTCGCCCGCCGGCTTTGCCTCGCGGAGCCGGGCGGCGTCGGCCAGCGCGGCGAGCGCACGAACGGCCACGGGTTCGGGCAACCCGCCGCCCCGTGCGAGATCAAAAAGCTGCCGGAGCTCGGCCGGACCGCCCGCGGAACCGATCAACGCGATCCACGGGCCGGACCCGTCGCGCGGGATACCCTGCCGGGCCAGTAGCAGCGCCAGCACGTTGGCCGCCTGCGCCGGTTCGACCGCGTTCAAGCCGAACTCGAGTTGCGGCTCGCGACCCGCGATGGACCATGTGCCCGACTTCACCGCGGCGAGCCACGGCTCCGCGAGTTCGTTGATCGTGAGCCAGAGCGCGTAATCGAGGAAGGGATCCATGGGGTGAGCGAGCGCCGTCAGCGCCAGCTCTGCGGCGCGGAGGGTGCCCTGCCGGCCCAGCGCCCGCACCGCCTCGAGGCGCACGCGCGGGTGCGGATCCGCCACGAGTTGCTCCAGCGCGGGCAGGGTCCCCGCCACCGGCAGCGTGCGAATTGCCGCCGCCCGCACCCGCGGATCGCGGGCGGTGAGCAGCCCGCCTGCGGGGGCCGGCGGCGCGAGATTGAAAGCCTGATACAGCCAGAGTGCCTGCAGCCGCGCGGGCTCGGCCGTCTGGCGATTCGTCCATGCCGCGAGGTCGGCCTGCACGGCGGCGGCGCCGCGCTCCACGAGCACCCGCCGCGCGTGCTCCTGATCATAGCCGTTGGGCCCGGCCAGGCGATCGAGCAGGTCGGAGTTGTTGAGCCGGGTGAGATCCGTCCGCGGCAGCGGCGCGTGTCCCTTCACCGTGAGACGCCAGATGCGGCCGTGCGACTTGTCGCGGCGCGGGTCGCGGAAATCCACCTCGCCGTGTTGGATGATCGGGTTGCTCCAGTCGGCCACATAGAGGGCGCCGTCGGGGCCGAGCCGCACGTCGATGGGCCGGAACGAATCGGCGGTCGTGCGCATGACATCCGGCATCTCCTGGGTGACGTAGCCGGAGGCCTGCTCTGTCGCCTTGAATCGCACGACGCGGTGGGCGCGAAAATCCGCGGTGATCATGTCGCCCTGCCAGTCCGCGGGGAAATGCGCGCTGCGCACGATCTCGATCCCGCAGAATTTCGGGTAATTGCCCGGGCTGATGCTCTGCAACTCGCGCCGCGCTGGGGCGAGCGTGTGATAGGTGGCGCCGAGCACGCCCCAGCTGATGCCCAGAAAGCCCGCGCCATCGGTCACGAACTCCTGACCGTAGTCGTCGAATTGATGGCCCCACGCGTTGACCCAGCCGCGGTAGCGAATCTCCAGCTGCTGATCCCGCGGGTCGAAGCGAAAGATGCCACCCGCCATCAGCCGCACCACGCCGTGCGGAGTCTCGGTGTTGGTGCGCGTGTAGACCGACTGGTCCATATACAGCCGTCCGTCCACGCCCCAGCGCAGCGTGTGCAGGTTGTGGTGCGTGTCCTCGGTGCCAAAGCCGCTCAACACAGTACGCCGTTCATCGGCCTTGCCGTCGCCGTCGGTGTCGCGGAAGTGCAGCAATTCGGTGCTTTGCGCGACGTAGACGCCACCGTCGCCCACCTCGACCCCGGTGGGAATGAGCAACCCATCCGCAAACACCGTCGCCTGGTCGGCGTGGCCGGCGCCCGTGGTGTCCTCCAGCACGACGATCTTGTCGGTGGCCGCCTGGCCCGGTTCGATTTGCGGATACAACTCGGAACTCGCCACCCACAGCCGGCCGCGGGCGTCGAAGTTCATCTGAATCGGCTTGTGCAGAAGCGGATTTTCCGCCCAGAGCGTGGCCTCGAGGTCCGCGGCCAGCTGGAATTGCGGATGCACCTGCGGCGTGAACACGGCGTTGAGGTTGCCCACGCGGCGCGGGATCTCGGGAACGTCAGCCGGTTGCAGGGAGCGCAGCTGCGCGATGCGCTTCTCCTCGGCGGTAATAAACTCGTCGAACTGCAGGATCTCGGTCGCGTTCTGACCCTGCTCGCGTTTCCGGAAGCCGAAAATATAAGCCATGTTCGCCGGCCGCGAGCGGTGGAAGAACCATTCGTTCTTGCGCAGGATGGCCTGGCGCAGCGGCTCGGCCTGTGGGCTCGTGCGCCACGCGCCGGGAGACGCGAACAGGGTATCCTCCACGACCTCCGCGAGGATCCGATAGCCGGCGGCGGTGAGGTGGATGCCGTCCTGGGTGAGCTTCGCCGCGCCCGCCGCCTGGCGCCCCAACTGCCAGTGCTCGAAGAGCGGAATGAAGCGGGCCTGACGGGCCGCGGCGAGTTCGCCGACGGCGCGGGCGTAGCGCGCGAGCGAGGCGTTGTGATCCGCCCCGTCAGGCCAGGGCGCGCCCAGGTTTTCGTGGGGAATCGGGGCCAGCAGGACCAGCCGGGCGCCGGGCGAGGTCTTCGCAATGACATCGAGCAGGCGCGCGTAATCCCCCTGGAACTTCGCCAGACCCGCCGCGCCGTCGAAGGAACTCGCCATGCCGTAGCCCACGAACACCACGGTCGGTTTTGCCTCCTCGATTTGCCGCACGAGTTGCCGCCAGCCCTCGCCGGCCGGTTCCTTGCCGGCCTGGAGCAGGCTCAGCCCGAAGCGCGAGTCGCCCGCGGGCGTGTCGCCGTTCCAGCCCAGGTTGCGAAACGTGATGGCGCGATCCGCAAAACGCGAGGTCAGCATCACCTCCACCCAGGCCTGGTATTGTTCGCGCTCGATCAGGGCGTCGCCGAGGAACACGACGCGGTCGCCGTCGCGGAGATCGAAGGCCGGTGCCGGGCTGGCGGCGGACAGCGCCGCACTGCCAAGAACGAATAGAAAGACCGACCGAAACAAAGAAGGCATGGGGAAAGCGGGGACGTGGGAGGGGAAACGCGCACTATCGACGCGCGCGCGCAACCGGAGCAAGCCCCGAGGCGATCGCCGGAACGGGTGGGGCGCGTCTGCGAGTTGGCCGTGACTTCCATGTGGGCGCGGTGCCCTCACCGCGCGGCCCGGCGGGGACGACCTATGGCGGGGTGAGGGCACCCCGCCTACAACCGCCAACTCGGAGATGCGCCTGAAGGTGTGGGAGCTTACGCCGCGACCACGGCGTCGCGGCCAGCCCATCGCGGGGTGAACCCGCTCCTACAGGGCGGAAAGCAGACGACTACTTCCCCATATTCCAGAGGATGTTGGTCCCGCTCTTGCCGGCGACGATCACATCCTTCCAGCCGTTGCCATCGAGGTCCGCGAGCCGGATCTGCAGGCCAATGCCCGGACCTTTGTCGGCGATCACGTGCTTCGCAAACTCCTGGGTCGCGACGTTCCACGTGAAGTAGTAGACGGCGCCGGGCTCGTTCCCGCCCGGATCGTTGCCGCTGTGGGCCCGCACGCGCCGACCGGTGATGAGGTCGGGCTTGCCGTCGTTGTCGATGTCCTCCCACACGAGGCAATGCGGCTGGGAGAATTTGTCGTCGATCGTGTGGTGGCGCCAATTGGTGCTGCCGTCCTGGTTGTTGTCCTTCCGCTGCTCCCAGAACAGTCCGTAATTGTGACCGTGGCCCCAGATGATGTCGTTGCGGCCGTCACCCGAGAGATCGACGATCAACATCGGCGTGCTCGCATGCGGGAAGGTCCAATCGAGGTGCCGAATCCAGGGCTGGGTGGTCGCGCCGCTCTTGGGCCGCTCGTACCAGCCGTTGCCATACACGATGTCCTCGAGCCCGTCGCCGTTGATGTCGCCAAAGCCGATGCCGTGGCCGTTGGCCAGCGGCCCGCCCGCCTGGATCACCCAGGGCTGGAGGATGGGTTCACCCTGCGCGTTCTTGGCGAAACGATAGGCCATCGCCGCGTTGGTCGGGACCCAGGAATTGACCACAAACTCGGGCACGCCGTCGCCGTCGAGATCGTGCATGTCGCTCCACTCGTTCTGACCAATCCCGGTGTCGACCAGCACGTGCTGCTTCCACATCACGCCCGCCTTGAGGCCTGCCGCGCCGGGGTTTTCATACCAATAGACGCGAGTGTCCGCGAAGGACCCGGTGACAATGTCGGGAAAGCCGTCGCCGTTCACGTCGTAGGCATGTTCGCCGTTGTTGGTGAGATAGTCCTTCCCGAACGGCTCGAGCTTGCGCAGTTGGCGTTTGGCCGTGAAGTCGGGGCCCGCGTACCAGTAATCGCCCGCGCTGATGTCGAGCTTGCCGTCGCGGTTGTAGTCGGCGACCGCGCAGCCCTCGTTGTTGTCCATCTGCAGCGGCTGCACGCGGAACTTCAGACCGGCGGGAGCGCCCTTCTTGGTCCCCGCTTTGGCATTCGCCTTGCCCGCCTTGGGGGCGTTGGCGGCGGACGCCACGAGCGGCAGGCAGGCCAGCAGGAGCGCCAGGAGGCGCAGGGGAATCGGCAGGAGGGGAGTTTTCATGAGAGGTCAGGAAGCGGGCGAAAGGCACAGAGTCAGGGCGCCGCCGGGCGGGGCCGCCCACCCTGCGACGAAACGATCAGGCTGATCGGGGCACATTGGGGCGCAGGTGCAAGCCTAGGATGCGTTGAATCCGCCGAGGGGGCGCAACTCCGAGTTGACGCCGGTGGAATTGAAGGGAGCGCAGGCACTCTTGCCTGCGGGCGGGCGCAGCGGCGGGCAGGAGTGCCCGCGCTCCCTTGGGCGCAGCGCGTTTCCGCCCCGGGCGCCGCTCGGGAGCTCCCGTGGCGGCGTCAACTCGGAGCTGCACCCCCGCCGGGGCGGCAAAACTGCCGGTTGGCGGGGATGCCTCGGGGAGTAGCGCCGCGTCTCTGACCGGCGGGCGCCCGTCGAAGACGGGCGCTACGGGAAGGACCGAGCTCAACGCCACCGGCAACCTGGAGATGCGCCCCCGCCGAGGCGGCACCACACTTTCCGCGCCGCGGCCATTACCGATGGGCGGCCCGACGCCGTGCGGGCGCGGCCTGCCACCGTCGCGGTCTCCGGGCAAGCGCCTGCCGACCTTCCGCCACCCCGACCGATTCGCCGCCGCGGCCTCGCCGGGTGGCGTTACTTGCGCGCCCGCTTGCGGGCTCCCCGCTGGTGCTTCAGCGCGGCGCCGATGAAGGCGGCGAAGAGCGGATGGGCCCGGTTCGGCTTCGACTGGAACTCGGGGTGCGCCTGGGTGCCGAGAAACCACGGGTGGCCCTTGAGTTCAATCAGCTCGACGAGATTCCGGCGCGGGTTGATGCCGCTCACGACCATCCCGGCGCGCTGCATCTGGCCGACATAGGCGTTGTTCACCTCGAAACGGTGCCGGTGCCGCTCGCGCACGTTGTCCACGCCGTAGGCCTTGCGCGCCAGCGTGCCGGGCGTCAGGGCGCATTCATAGCTCCCGAGCCGCATGGTCGCGCCCTTGTCGATGACCTGCTTCTGCTCCTCCATCATGTTGATCACGGGATGCGGCGCCTTCGGATCGAACTCCGTGCTATTGGCCCCCTTGAGCTTGAGCACATTCCGCGCAAACTCGATCACCGCGATCTGCAGGCCGAGGCACAGGCCGTAATACGGCACCTTGTTTTCCCGGGCGTACTTCGCCGCCGCGATCTTGCCCTCCGTGCCGCGATCCCCAAATCCGCCGGGCACGAGAATGCCGTCAAGCCCGCGCAGGTGCACCAGCCCGCGCTTCTTCTCGAGATCCTCAGCGTCGATGCGCCGGATGTTGATGTGACAGTTGTTGGCGATGCCGGCGTGCGTGATCGACTCGTAGACCGACTTGTAGGCGTCCTGCAGTTCGATGTACTTGCCCACGACGCCGATAGTCACCTCGTGCCGGGGATTCAGGATCCGGTGGACAATCTCCACCCAAATATTCTTGTCCGCCGCCGGATTCCGCAGCCCCAACAGATCGAGCACCAATTGATCCATGCCTTCCCGCTGCAACGCCAGGGGCAGTTCGTAGATCGAGTGGGCGACATCACGGCATTCAATGACCCCCTTCACCGGCACGTTGCAGAACATCGACAGCTTGTCCCGCAAATCGTGGTCGAGCGGATGGTCCGTCCGGCAAACGAGCACATGCGGCTGAATGCCAATCTCGCGCAGCTTCGCCACGGACTGCTGCGTGGGCTTGGTCTTCAATTCGCCCGCCGCCTTCAGGTAGGGCACCAGCGTCACGTGGATGAAAACGACGTCCTTCGGCCCCACCTCGAGCGCGAATTGCCGCATCGCCTCGAGAAACGGCAGGCCTTCGATGTCGCCCGTCGTCCCGCCGATTTCCGTGATCAACACGTCGGCATCCTTCCCCCCGGCGTAGATCCGCTCCTTGATTTCGTTGGTGACATGCGGGATCACCTGCACGGTCTTGCCGAGGTATTCCCCCCGCCGCTCCTTCTGAATCACCGCCTCGTAGACCTGACCCGAGGAAAGACTGTTGAGCCGCGAGAGCTTTCCACTCGTAAAACGCTCGTAATGGCCCAGATCCAGATCCGTCTCGGCCCCGTCCTCGAGCACGTACACTTCGCCATGCTGAAACGGGCTCATCGTGCCGGGGTCCACGTTGAGATAGGGATCGAATTTCTGGATGCGGACCACGAGCCCGCGCATCTCCAGCAATGCCCCCAATGATGCCGCTGTCAGGCCCTTGCCCAGCGAAGAAACCACGCCTCCCGTGACGAAAATGTATTTCACGGGTGGCGACGTTGAGGGCGCGTGTCGGCAGCGCGCAAGAAAAAGCTCTGACGAATCGCCGATCGGCGCCTCGCGCTGTCCGGCGACCCGCCGCCACCGCCGATAAACGGTCGGTTGCAACCGGCCGCCGCCGTCCGGCAACCCGGCCCCGCTTGTTCGTGCTCGTAATCGTGCTCTTGCTCGTGCTCGTGCTCGTGCTCGTGCTCGACGATTGCGAGCTCGATTACAAGCAAGCGCACGATGGGTCGTCTGCAGCGACCTTCGGCCGCGTTGGGAAATCTTCGCCCTAATGCATCAATTCCCAGCCCGCCCAGCCGAGCCCGCCAATCAGCACGGCAAACAGCAACAGCCACAGCGCCAGCTTCATCAACTTGATCAGGAGCCAGAGGGCCAGCACCGCCAGGAGGGTCCCGGCCAGTACCACGACCCAGCGCGGATAGGCGCTGAGATCGATGAAATACGTCTGGGTGACTACCTCGGCAAGCAACACGCCCCCCACGAAGCCCCCTGGCGCCCCCAACTCCAAGAAAAATCATTTGCCCCGGTCCCGCGCCCGCGCCCTCCTGTCCCCTTGCAATCGAAACCTCAGCTCCTCGCCTGGCTCACGTGCGACGGCGTCCACATTGACCCGGGTTCGGGCAAACACACGATCCTCGGGATTTTCTCCAACATCCAGGCGCGGCAATTCCCCGTCACCCACCCGTTCATGATCTGGTTCCTTACGATCACGGATTGCTCGACCGGGGAACACCGCCTGCGCATCTCGATGGGGCTCGACGCCACCAACCTCCAGCCCCTGCTCGAACGCCCCTTCGAATCGCAGAGCCCGCTCCATCGCATCAATCTCATCAACGAAATCCGCAACCTCACCTTTCCGCAGTCCGGCGAATACTCGCTCCTCGTCGAAATCGACGACGAGCCGTTGCTCGCCACCAGCCTGACCGTCACCTCCTGATTCCCATGGCCACCTACGATCTCATCGGCGTCGGATCGCCCATCATGGACCTGCTCGCCCGCGTCCCGGACGAATTTCTCAAAGCGCATGTCGCCGGCGAAAAGGGCGGCATGGTGCTCGTCGACCACGACGAGATGGAGCGCATTGTCGGCCTGCTCGACGCCCCGCCCGCCCATGCCACGGGCGGCTCCGCGGCCAACGCCACGTTCAACGCCACCCGCCTCGGCCTGCGCTCGACCTTCCTCGGCAAACTCGGCCAGGACGAACTCGCCGCGATCTACCGCGACACCTTCACCGCGGCCGGCGTCGACGCCAGCCGCTTCAAGGCCGGCGAGCAGGCCAACGCCCGCTGCCTCGCCCTCGTGACCCCCGACGCCCAGCGCACCATGCGCACCTACCTCGGGGCCGCCATGACCCTGGCGCCGGATGACATCTCCATCGCCGACTTCCAGGACTGCCGCCACGCCCACATCGAGGGCTACCTCGTCTTCAATCGCGCCCTCGCCGACGCCGTGCTCGGCTCCGCCCGCGCCGCCGGCTGCACCACGAGCCTGGACCTCTCCTCCTTCGAGGTCGTCAACGCCTCCCGCGACTGGCTGTTCGAGCATTTCCGCCGCGGCATCGACGTGGTCTTTGCCAACGAGGACGAAATTCGCGCCTTGTTCCGCGATGGCACCTCGCCGTTTCCCTACCTGACCCAACAACTCGCCGACCACGGCGTGATCGCCGCGGTCAAGGTCGGCCAGGACGGCGCCTGGATCGCCCAGGAGTCCGCCCTCCACCGCGTGGAGCCGGTGAGCGTCCCGGCAGTCGTGGACACCAACGGCGCCGGTGATGCCTGGGCCGCCGGCTTTCTCTACGGCCACCTGAGCGGCTGGTCGCTGCCGGCCAGCGGCAACCTGGGCTCGCTCCTGGGCGCCGAGACCGTCCGCCACTTCGGCCCGATCATCCCGCCGTCACGCTGGCCGTACGTTCAGCAGCAGGCGCTCGACGTGAAAAAGAAGTACAGGATCAAGTAGACCTTCGGCCCGACGCGGAGCGCATCTCCGAGATGGCGGTTGTTGGCGGGGTGCCCACACCCCGCGATCTGTCGTCCCCGCCGGGCCGCGCGGTGAGGGCACCGCGCCCACCTGGAAGTCACCGCCAACTCGCAGAGGCAGCTTCCGACGCGCCCGCGCGCCGCCTGCGCCGGGTCTGGAACTCTCCGGCTAGTTTCGCACCGTGTGGCCAGAGAATTCAGCGGCGAGGCGGGATCGGCGCGCTTTACTGTCGCGATCGGCGTTGATTCATTTTTCCGGGCGAAGGTAACTTTTTGGCCCGATGGGAGGGCTTTTGGGTTTCAACCTTAAGAATCTTTTTCTGAACTCGACGTTGAAATGGTGAGAAGGTTGGCGGCTCAAGGTCCGGCGATGTCCGCCAGCGCCTAATTTCAATCTTCGTGGCATCAAGGTAAGCGCTACCGTGCCGCAATTTTGCGGTGCCGACTGGAGTAGTAGTGTACGTTTCCGTTCGCTGGCTTCCCGTTTCCGCGTTCACTTTACTTGGAACGTAGAACCAATCGGCTTTGGACTGACCGTGGCCGATCAAGTCGGCAAACATTACGTGAATGAACAAAATATCACCGGTCGTTTCGTTAAGTTCGAAGCAGGCAACGACATGCCACCCGGAGTGGCCATTATGGCTTTCTCCTCCCTTACCAGGCCTGATTGTGGTTTTCACTTCCAGTCCGACCTCGTGCGGGAGGTTTCTCTCTCTGCAGATGAGGTCTGGGTAGCGTTGGTCGTGATTGTGCTTGAATTTCGTCAGGCGCGAAAAGGAGTCACAAAGGATGTTTGAAACTATCCCGCTCAAATTATTTCGCTGGATGAACCCAGACAGTGGGCGGCCGCCGACCTTCATGAGCGTCGCATTGATCAATCGAATGACCTTGTGCGTTTCGTTAAGAGCTGCCTCCAATTCCTCGAACGACAAACCGGGCGGAAGTGGTGCCTCTTGAATGAAGAACGTTGGGTTAATTTTTGGCGGCCGGTCCTCAAAATGGTACGCCGTGGCCACCAAGCTCTCCACGTCCGAGCGTAATGCCTTGGCGAGCGCTTCGAGAATGCCGATGCTGAAGTTCTCTTTGCCATTCTCAACGGCGGACAAATACTGATAGGTGATGCCCGCGCTTTCGGCCAATTTCTCCTGCGATAGGTCAGCGGTTTCCCGCAACATCCGTATTGCCCTGCCAATTGTCGTTTTCGCGTCCATGTATCCCGCCACCTTACGGGTTGACGTCAAATCTGTCTTTCAACTATAGTTGAAAATGCCACTTTTCCGAACTATTTTAGGCGAATGCTTGCGGGAGATTTCAAAGCTTGAGGATCAATCGATACATGCCATCTGCACCGACCCACCCTATGGCTTGGTTGAATTCTCAGCAGAAGAGGTCACAAAACTTCGTGCCGGGAAGGGCGGAGTCTGGCGAATTCCACCCAATTGGGATGGGTGTGAACGACGCCCGCTGCCGCGGTTCAGCGTCTTAACGTCGGAGCAAAAAGAAGGAATCGAGGACTTCTTCTTTGCGTGGGCTCGAGCGCTGAGTCCGAAGTTGGTGCCGGGCGGTCATTTTTTGGTGGCGGGTAATCCGACCCTGCAAATGTATGTTCAGAATGCGTTGGTTCGAGCTGGCCTCGAAAATCGAGCAACCATTTTGCGCGTGTATCACGGTTTTCGTGGTGGTGACCGACCAAAAAACGCGGAGGAAGAGTTTCCGGACGTTTGTGTGTCCCCAAGGGGAAACTACGAACCATGGATGCTGTTTCGGAAGCCACTCTCGGAGAAAACCGTGGCTCAAAATCTCCGCAAATGGAAAGCTGGAGGACTCAGGATGCTCGCCGGAGGGCGGCCGCTTCCCGACCTGATTCCAAGTTTTAAGACTCCGGAACGGGAACGACAAATTGCCGACCACCCGTCGCTGAAGCCCCAACACCTTTTGCGAATCCTTGTGCGGGCATTGCTGCCAATGGGAGAGGGCCACGTTTTGGATCCATTCATGGGTTCAGGATCTACGCTTGCCGCCTGTGCGGCGCTAAAAGTCGAGTCGATCGGATTCGAAATAGACCGCGCGTATTTTGAACTAGCCAATAACGCGATTCCAAGGTTGGCGGCTCTTTATCCTACTCTGGACGGTTCGACTCTTGAAATTAGTGCCCCCCGGGCTCCCGCAGAGGAGTTGGCGGAGCAACTGATGCTGCTCTCATCGCCCGACGAATTGAAACTCGGGTAGTTGTTACCTAGAGTGCTTGGTCTCATCGCAGCTGTGACATCGATTGTTCCGAATGACTTCACGCTCATGTTGTCCTTGAGGTCGAGATCCGCGAACGTCCCACACGTTCTTCGGTCGTTTTTGAATTTGGCCGACGTTATGGTTCCGGTCCGAGGTCAGGGAGCTCGGCTACCAAGCCCAAACTCCAGGAAACCATGGACGAGTGGTCTCAAATCCCGGGCTCCCGGACCCCCGGCATCAACTTCCCGAATACAGCGCCAGCGGCGCCAGCGTGAATTCGGGAAAGGCCGCCGCCAGCACGCCGGCATCCGCCCCATGTCGCGCGAGAATCGGCGCGAGCACATTGCGATAATTGTTCCACACCGGCACGTCGCCGTAGCCCTCCAGCACGCCGCGTCGCTCCAGGCCGGCCGGATCCAAGCCGTGCCACGCCCCATGCACCCGCCCACCGGCGACGCCCCCACCCAGCACCAGCAACGCGGAACCCCGTCCGTGGTCCGTGCCAAAGGCCGAGTTTTCCTCCACCGTGCGCCCAAACTCCGTCATCACCACCACCGTCGTGGTGGCCATCCGCGCCCCGAGATCCTGCCGGAATGCCGCGAGCCCCGCCGCCAGCCGGGCCGCCAGCCCCTCGACCTGACCCTGCTGCGCAAAGTGCGAGTCCCATCCGGGCAGGTCGATCGACGCCGCCTCGAGGCCCACCCGCGCCTTGATCAAGCGGGCTAGTTGGCTCAACCCCACCGCAAATTCATCGCGGCCATAGCTCGCTCCGTTGGCCGGCTGATAACCCGTGCGGCGCATCGCCTCAATCCGCACCAGCGCGTCAAACGTATCGCGCGCCGCGGCCCCGAGTTCGCCCCGCTCCATCGCGTACAACCGCTCGAGCTGCGTCCGAAATGCCGGCGTCCGCCCGCCGATGGTGAACTCGTCGAGACTCTGCATGACCGTGGCCGCCGGCGCCCCGAGCAGGCACTCCGGCAGGGCCCGGCCCACCGCCACGCAGGTCAGCGCCC
This sequence comes from Opitutales bacterium, assembly GCA_038249085.1. Classification (GTDB taxonomy): domain Bacteria; phylum Verrucomicrobiota; class Verrucomicrobiia; order Opitutales; family Opitutaceae; genus ER46. The sequence continues at coordinate 14,875 of JBBRWR010000027.1, read as the reverse complement.
CGTACGCCGCCGCCGGCCGCGCCCGCAGGAAGCGACCCAGCCAGCCGCCCGCCACCACGCCGCCATGTTCCATCAAATCCTGCGCCTCGAAATGCGATCGCGTCTGATCCTCCGTGCCGCAGGCCGGCACGATCGCCAGCTCCCCGTCATGCCACGCCCCCTCCAACGGCTGCAGCTTCGGGTGGAGCCCGAAGCGATCATCAAGCCGCACCGCGTCGCGTTTCGCGATCGCGAGCCGCGGCCGCGCGCGGTGGTAATGTTCATCCTCGATCGGCGGCAGGAGCGACAGGCCGTCGGCCGCGCCCCGCAGGAAGACGACCACGAGCGTGCGCAGGGTGTCGCCGTTGCCGGTGATGATTGCTTGGGCGGGCATGGGCGCGGTCGGTCAACAACGCTGAAACGCCGGTGACGCGAGGATCAGCGCCAGATCCGACCCGGCTTCCCCGTACGCACTCCACTCCGCCGCCGTGGGCCGACGCCCAAGCAACGTCGCCACCAGGGCCGCGTCACCGCCCAGGCGATCGCGCAATTGCTCCGGGTCCACGCGGGTGCCCTTGATCCGGTTGGCCGCCAGCCCGGTCGCAAAATTCCAGCGCCACAGCAGCCCGTTACGCCAATGGGACGCCGCCTCGGGATAACCATCCGGCGTCGTGTAACGGAACGGCGCGTGGCCCAGGCGCACGAGGTAATCCACGAGCTGCTTGGAGACGTCGGTCTCGGCGTTGGTGGCCCGCAGCGCGGACACCACGAAGTGGAAGGGTCGCTTGAGTTTCATCCCCCGCACGCCCGGCGCGAGGAACTCCGGCGTGCCGAACAGCGCCCGCAGCGTCGCCGGGATGTCGCCGCCCGTCGCAGTGAACGCGGCTGCCGTCGCGGCCACGGCTGCCGTGGGAGGATCATCCGCGATGAACCGCCGGCACAGTTTCTCCGCCAGGTGCCGGGCGGTGCCCGGATGTGCCACGACGATGTCCAGCACCCGGTCGAGATCCCGCGCCCCCAACCCGGCGGGCAGCTCGACCCCGAGTACCCGTTTGGAACCGTCGTCGTGCTGGCGGGGCAGGAACTCCACGCGTCCCTTGAAGAACTTTTTCCGGTCCCGCACGGTCCAGCCGGTGAGGCAGCGCGCCACCTCGATCACGTCCTGCTGCGTGTAGCCGCCATGCACCCCGAGCGTATGCAGCTCGAGCAACTCCCGCGCGTAGTTCTCGTTCGGCTTCTCTTCCGGCCGGCTGCGGCGGTTCACCCGGCCGTCGAGATACCACAGCATCGCCGGACTCACGGCGCTCGCGCGCAGCAGGGCGCGAAAATTTCCCAGCGCGTGCGCCCGAATCACGTCGCGATCGTCGGCCGCCTTCAGCCACTTCGCCTCGGCCTTCGAGGGGTCGATGTTGAAGTGGTCGCTCCAGAACTGGACCATCACCTCGAAGAGCTGCCGCTCGCTCAGCACCGCCCGCAGCAGCGTCGCCCGCGTCAGATCCTGCAACAGCACCTTGTCCTTGTATTCGTAGAGATTGCCGACCCGCGCCCCGTGGTCCTTCAACGTGGGGAACAACTGTTGCAGGGGATCCGCCGCATCGCTCTGCCGCGGGAACAGCCGGCCTTCCGGATCGGCCAGGCTGTCGAATTCGTGGCGGATCACCCGGTCGCAGAGCCAGTCGTCGAGTCCCGCGGGCGCAAGTTGCTCCTCGACAAAATTCCGAACCCCCATCGCCGCCACCCGCCGGTAATCACCCGGGCGCGCGCCGAACGTGAGCCGGTTGAGCACATGCGTGACCTCGTCGAGCTCCGCCGCCACCGGCGGCGTGAGGTCGGCCGGCAACGGCGGCGCCGTTGGCTGTCCCCACCAGCGGCGCGCCTCGGTCGCGACCTCGCGCGGCCGTCCACACCCACTGCCCGCGGCCAGGACGACACCCGCTCCAACCGTGATGAACTGCCGGCGCGTGACGCTCACGCGGCTCCCGGCGCCGCCCCTGCCCCCGCGGTGCGACTGCCCCGCCCGGCGAGGATCAGCGCCCCCAGGCCCGCCAGCAAGGTGACCGGCAGCAGGACGATCGTGAGGTAGGTGAGGGCCAGCACGATGCCGCCGCGGCGCACCCGCAGCCATGGTTCCTGCTCGTCCCGCGCTCCGGCCAGGCCGCGGCCGATCCGCAGCGCCAGACCGGCGGTCCCCGCCAGCGCCAGCAGGATCGTGACCACGATGATCGCGCCGCTCAGCAATTTACCGGCTGCATTCGGCGCCACCCGCCCGATCACGATGCTGATCGCGATTAGTGGAACCACCGCCGCCAGGCCGGTGAAGAAACAACGGAACGGCGCCGCGCCCAACCTCGCCGCCCATCCGTCAACGAGCCGCGGAAACAACCCCGCCACCGCCAGCCACAGGCAGACAAACAGGGTCAGGAGGCCAAGGATGACGAGGACAACGGTAAAGACGTCGGCGAGATTCACGTGGGGTCGGTGGTGGACAATGCGCGCAGACGAAGGGTGGGCACAAGCGGTTTCCGGGATTCCCCTCCGGCGCCTGCCGATCGACCCCGTGGCGTGGAGCTGCCGCCACCCTGCCGGCATTCGCCTCGCGTTTCTTTTCTTCCCTCTGATTCAATGCCCCTGCCATCATGAAAAGCATCCCGCTTGCCCTGTTGCTTGCCAGCGCCCCGTTGGCCGCCCTCGCCGCCGACACCCTCGTCCTCACCGCCACCCACGATCTCGCCCTCGCCCGCCCCGCGGAGACCATCACCGTCCCGTGGTCCGAGGTGAACCACGCCCTGCCCGGCGCCCTGCTGCAACGCATCGCCGTCAAGGACGCCCAGGGCCACCTCCTCCCCTACCAGGTCACCAACGTCCTCCCGCAGGCCAAGGATCCGCAAGGCAAGGGCGTCGCTTATGGCGAGCTCATCTTCCAGCACGATTTCGCCGCCGGCGAAAAGTCCGCGACCTTTACCGTCGAAAAAATCGACACCGTCGCGCCCGTCTTCCCGACCCTCGCCTTCGCCCGCTACGTGCCCGAGCGCCTCGATGACTTCGCCTGGGAAAACGATCGCATCGGCCACCGCACCTACGGCCCCGCGCTCGCCGCACCGGATGTACCGAAAAAGGGCAAGGAAGTCCTCGTCACCAGCGGCCTCGACGTCTGGTGCAAGCGCGTCCGCTATCCCATCGTCGACCGCTGGTACAACAAGGGCCACGACCACTACCACAAGGACGAGGGCGAGGGCATGGACATGTACCAGGTCGGCTCCTCGCGCGGCTGCGGTGGCACGGGCATTTGGGACGGCCGCAAGCTGGCCGTGGGCCGCAACTACAAAACCTGGAAGGTCATCGCGAACGGGCCCATCCGCGCCATCTTCGAACTCACCTACGAAGCCTGGGAAGCCGGTGATCTCCAAGTGGCCGAGACGAAGCGCTTCACCGTCGATGCCGGCCACAACCTCGATCAGATGGACAGCACGTTCACGCTCACGGCGGGTTCCGCCCCGGAACTGACCGTCGCCATCGGGCTGAACAAGAGCCCCGCCGACAAGGGCCAGGACGCCAAGGTCGAATTCGTTTCGGTCGCTGGCGACGGTTCGGCGGTGCAATGGGTCGTGCAAAAGACCAATGGGTCGCTCGGCACCGCCGTGATCGTCCCGTCCGCCGCGTTTCAGGGCTTCGCCGCCGATGACAAGAACGAACTCGTCCTTGCCCGCGCCACTCCCGGCCAACCGCTCCGCTACTACGTCGGCGCGGGCTGGAGCCGGAGCGGTGATTTTCCCACCAAGGAATCCTGGAACGTCTACGTCGCCGCGGCCGCCGCGCGCGCCAAGTCACCCGTCCGGATCACGCTGGGCACCACGAAATAGCAGGTTGCTTCCGCCGCGCGGTGCGCAGGGTCGCACGCCACCCGGCTCCGCCTTGTCCCATGAACCGCCGCACGTTCCTCTCCTCGTCAGGTGCGTTGCTCGCCGCTCCGCCGCTGCTTTCGCACGCCGCCACCGGCGCTGCTGAACCGGCTTCGCCCACCGCGCCCCCCGACACCGCGTTTTCCGCCGACGTCGCCGGCCGCACCGCCGCGCGGCTCTCGCGTTTCTCCGCGCTGCAGCGTTTCCGCCGCCGCGTCCTGGCCACGAAGCTGGAGACCTTGAACACGGGCTGGGAAGACGTGCTCGTTCCCCAAGGCCTGGCCCTCAGTGGCGCGGCGGGTGATGCCGCCCTGGGCGATCTGGCCGAACGCTGGTGTGGGCCTCACCTGCAGGTGAAGAGACCGGGGGAGCCGGGCGTACCCACCGCGACCGGCATCAAATCGGGCGTGAGCTTCCAGGGCGTGCGCCTCGGCACGTATTGCGGCGACTGGGGCCTGCCGCTGGTCCTCGCCCCGCTCTTCCGGTTGACCCAACGCGCGGTTTTGCGCGACCTCGCCGTCCAAGTCTGCGATCACATCGTCAGCGGCAGCCTGCGCCTCCCCGACGGCGGCATCGCGCACGGCGGCTGGTCGCCCGCGGTGCGCGAGCGCCTCTGGGTCGACACCCTCTATTACACTGCGGCGCCGCTCGCCGCGACCTTCGCCATCACCGGCCGCAAGGATTACGCGGCAGAGGCCGTGCGGCAATGCCTCGCCCATGCGAAGGCCCTGCAGGACGCCGGCACGGGCCTCTTCTACCACGACGGTGTGCCGGGCTCGGCCAATCGCTCCGAGGGTTTCTGGTCCCGCGGCAACGGCTGGGTGATCATGAGCCTGATCGACACGTTGTCGCAGGTGCCGGCCGATACCTCCGGTTGGACGGCCGTGCTCGACAGCTACCGGCGACTCGTGACGGGCCTGCTCCGCCTCCAGCATCCGACGGGACTCTGGCGGATCGTGCCGGACGACGCCGAGTCCCACCTCGAGGTCAGCGGCACCACGATGATCCTCAGCGGCCTGCTGGGCGGCATCGAAGCCGGCTGGGTGCAGCCCGGGATGGCGGCACGTGTCACCCGCGGACTCGGCGAACTCTGCACGTGGATCGGCCGCGATGGCGCCCTCCAGGGGGCACAGCGACCGGCGGGACTGGGCGGCTGGGAGACACACAAACTCTCCACGCTGGGTGAGTGCACCTACGCCACCGGCGTCTTCCTGCGCCTGCTGTCGCAGGTGGCCACGAGCCGGCATCTCGCCGTCTGACGCCCGACCTTACAGGTGCTCGCGGTAGCTCGTGGCGCCGCCGTCCTTCGGCACGTAGTGGTCGCAATGGGTTCTTCCTACACGCAGGTCAGGGCAGCGGCCGCAGCCCCTCGCTTCGCACGACCCATGTGCCATCCTTCGGGAATCCGGGTGCGTCGCGGGTGGGTGCGCCGTCCCAGCCGCCCGCCATCATCGCGACGGCCGCCAGCAACGCCCCGTTGCCCGGCAGGTAAACTGGCAGATCGCCGCGCTGCGGATTGTGGCCGCACTTCGTGTAGCGGTTGTTGGGCCCGTCGCGCTTGAGCAGGATATCGACCGCCTTGCCCGGCTCACCCAACCGGGCCGCCGTCATCGCAATCATGGGATAGTCCCAACCCCAGATCTTCGTCTCCCAGTCCCACGACTTCAGCACCGCCTCAAGGGTCCGCGCCATCGTCGCGCGATCCACGCCGTCGCCCGGCAATTGACCGAGCGCCATCAGGAACGAAGGATGATCGTGGCGGCTGTTGACGTTGTCCCAGGTGTCGGGGTGTGACTCGAGCGCGACGTATTTCCCTTCCTTTTGCGGCAGCGGCGCGATGGCCGCGATCCGCTGGTCCCAGCCGGGATCGCGCGGCAGACCGAGCCGTTCCCGCCATTGCTGCGCGATCGTGAGGCCGCGTACCCAGTAACTGAGTTCGTAGGCCGGGTTCACGCTCGTGGCCTGGTCGTAGATCTCCTGCGCGATCCACAGCGGCGGTCCGAGATTGAAACGCTGTTTCGCCTCATCCCAGTGCAACATCGACGCCAGGCACGCCGCCGTCTCGAGCACGAGGTCGCGGTAGCGCGCCAGCGTCGCGGCGGTCGGCGCATTGCGATAGAGCAACTCCGCGAGATGAATCGGATGCGGCTGGTTCCAGACGATAAGCGGGTTGCCACCGGGACTCTCACGCCCATCCGGTCCGATCATCTTGGCCCAGCGGGCCCCGTCCAGGCCCCGGCTCTGCGCGCGCTCCCGGGCCCCCGGCAGCGCGCGCACAAACCAGTCGAGGTTCTGCGCCAGGAATTCATCGCGTCCCCAGAGCGCGAAATGCGCGGTGTGCCACCAGATCATCTCAGTGTGGTGTTTCTGGTACCACGAGCTGTTCGTGAGCCCGCTCTCCGAGGGCGGAAAATCCCCCGCAAACTGGATCGCGGTGAGGTATTGCGAGAGGACAACCCGCCGCTCGAGCTCCGCCGCCCGCGGATCGGTGCTGCCGGTGAAGTCGATCGCCCCGCCGCTCTGCCAGAACGTCGCCCAATCCTTCGCTCCGCCCGCCTTGGTCTTTGCCCAATCCTCCATGTGATTGATCGGTCCCTCCGGCGTGAGACACCAGCCGAGCTCGATGTCGGCCAGCCCGGAATGCGCCCGCATCACGAACGAGTGCGGACCGTCGGCCACGATTCGGCCGCAGCCGGTCAGCGTGAGGAACGATCCGCCGCGAAAATCGTCGCGCTCCCGCACGACCGAGATGGCGCCAAGTGGCATCGCCCCGGGCGGGATCTCTCCGTCGGGTGTATCCGGGCTGCCCGCCGGCGCCACCGTCGAGAATCCGCCTGACCAGAGTGTCGTCTGGTGCGACTCGGGCTGAGACCAATCGAGCTTCGGGTTGTTCTTGGTCTTGATGTCGTAGCCGCGGGGAAAGGCCAGGCGGAGGCGCAACCGGCCATCGCTGAGCGCGCGCGAACGAATGCGCACCGCAATGCCATCGCTGCGCTGGAAAGCGATCGTGCTGACCACCACCGTTTCGCCGCGCCAGGTGAAGTGGCTGCGGATTTCCCCTGTCCACAGATCGAGGGTTTGGTCGATGGCCGCCACATCGCCCAGCACCAGCGGCGAACCGATCTCATCAACGAAACCCAATTGCCCCAGCGGCATCCCATGTGGGTTCTCCCGCAGCCACTGCCCGGCCGCGCCCTTGTCGTTCGTCGGATAGCCGAGCGTCCTGCCATACGCGGTGAAGGGCCGGTTCGCGTCTTCCAGCTTGTAGCCGTTGGGATTCGGATTCGAATGCCACGACCAGCGGGCCTGGGTCTCCAGTGGAATGCCGTTCTTCTGGTAATGATCGTAGAACGTCTGCAGCCCGGTCACGTCGGCCGTGAAGCAGAACCTTCCGTTGCCCACCGACAGCGGCGCCCATGGGTCGACCTGGGTGAAGTGCGGATTATGGCGGGTCACCAACGCGCGGCGGTCGATGCGTCCCGCCGGCTCCGCCGCCCACCCGGACGGAAGGGCCGCCGCCGCTACGCATGCGACCGCGAAGTAGAGACGCACGACAGAGGGGTACCGCATGAGACCCGCCACCATGACTCGTTTTGCTGCGACGCCAACCCAAGGAAAAGAGGACCGTCAGGCCACCGTCCTTTACCAGGTGGACGAACCCCACTTGTGTTGGGCGCCGTTTTGCCCAAGAAAGCAGGCCGACCGTTCCGTTTCGTTCCGCCATCAAGCTCTCCCGCCCGACCATGAAGGTTTCCACCCTGATCTTCGCCAGCACGCTCGTTTCCTCCAGCCTGCTCTCCGCCGCTGAGCCGCCGCGCTACACCCTGCAGTCGCCGGAAGGCGGCCTCGTCGTGAGTATCCAGACCGGCGAACGCCTCCGCTGGCAGCTCGCGGTCGACGAGAAGGTCGTCCTCCAGGACTCCACCCTGTCCCTCCGGCTCGAAGGGGTGACCCTGGGCCTCCAACCCACCGTCAAGTCCGCCACGCCGCGTCACCACGACGAGACGATCGCCCCGGTCGTGCGGCAGAAGGCGGCGACCTTTCGCGACCGCTACAATGAACTCCGGCTGGAGTTGGACGGCGGCGGTGCGGTCACGTTCCGAGCCTACGAGGAGGGAGTCGCCTATCGTTGGGAGATCGCGCTGCCCCAGGCCGGGGTCAAGGTGCTGGGCGAGGAGGTCGGCCTGAACTTCGCCGGCGATTTCATCGCCTATTACCCGGAGGAGCAGAGTTTCTTCTCGCACAACGAGCGGCATTTCCTGCCCCGGGCGCTGAGCGATCTCGGGCCGCAGAACATCGCCACCATCCCGGCCGTCATCGACACCGGCGGCGTCAAGCTCGCCGTGGCGGAATCGGACGTCGAGGACTACCCCGGCCTGTGGCTGCGGGGCACCAACGGCAAGGGTCTTGCCGGGCTGTTTCCACCGTATCCGCTGCAGGAGGAACTCACCGGCGACCGCGACGTCCGCATCACCCAGGCGGCCGGATACCTCGCGAGCACAAAGGGCACGCGCACGTACCCGTGGCGCCTGGTGGGTGTGGCCCGCCGCGACGGCGACCTCATCACCAATCCGCTCGTCTACCTGCTGGCCGCCCCCTCGCGGGTGGCCGATACCTCGTGGATCAAGCCCGGCAAGGTGGCGTGGGATTGGTGGAACGCCAACAACCTCGCCGGTGTGGATTTCAAGGCCGGCGTCAACACCGCCACCTACAAGGCCTACATCGATTTCGCGGCGCAGAACGGGCTCGACTACATCATCCTCGACGAAGGCTGGTACAAGCTGGGCGATCTCCTGCAGGTCGTGCCGGAGATCAACATGGAGGAAATCCTGGCCTACGGCCGGCAGAAGGGCGTGGGCATCATCCTCTGGGTCATCTGGAAAACGCTCGACGATCAGCTCCAGCCCGCGCTCGACCGCTTTCAGCGCTGGGGCGTGCGCGGCATCAAGGTCGATTTCATGCAGCGCGACGATCAGCCGATGATCAATTACTACCACAAGATCTGCCGGGAGGCGGCGCAGCGGCACCTGCTGGTCGATTTCCACGGGGCCATCCGGCCCGCGCTGCTGACGCGCACCTGGCCGAACCTCATCTCGACCGAGGGCGTGCGCGGACTCGAATGGTGCAAATGGAGCGCGCACACCCATCCGGAGCACGACGCCACGCTGCCGTTCACGCGCATGTTCGTCGGACCGATGGATTACACGCCCGGCGCCATGCGCAACGCCACCCGCAAGGAGTTCTCGGCGGTATTTGACCGCCCGATGAGCCAGGGCACCCGCTGCCACCAATTGGGCCTTTACGTCGTGTTCGAGAGCCCGCTGCAAATGCTCGCGGACTCGCCGACGCACTACGGACGGGAGCCCGATGCGATGGAGTTTCTCCGCGCCGTGCCGACGGTGTGGGACGAGACGCGGGTGCTCGATGCCCGCATCGCCGACTACGTACTCATCGCCCGCCGCCGCGGCGCGGAATGGTTCCTCGGCGCCATCACCGACTGGAGCCCCCGCGAGCTCGACGTGGACCTCGCGTTCCTGCCGGCCGGGAAATTTCAACTCACCGAATGGCGCGACGGCCTCAACGCCGACCGCCACGCTGACGACTACCGGAAGGCGAGCCAGTCCGTGACCGCCGCCACCAGGCTGCGGATCCGCCTGGCTGAGGGCGGCGGCTGGGCGGCGCGGATCGAGCCGGCGAGGTGAATATTCGGCATCGACTGGCACTTCCGACCGCGAGGTTGCCGCGAACCGCTCTTCACCATGCGCTCACCCGATGGGCGCGCCCAAGTATCTATCACGCATTGCCCGATCACTTTCGCTCGGAGCTGGCCGTACGCACGAGCTAAACGGCTTGGGGGAAGAACAGCGACCGCAGCAGAAGGAGCGAGCAGGAGTCTCGGCAGCGACTCCTTGCGGTAGTCGGCATCAGGCAACCGCAGGCAGCCCGGAACGAGGGCTTCAGGTCCCACCCGATCTCGATCCACGGACCACCGGGACAGTTCTCGTGACCAAGGCCTTGTTGCGCCGCCGCCAGCCAGGGGGGCAACCTTCCGCATCGCTTCCGACCGATGCTTGTTTTTTTCATTTTCCACCCCGGGGCTGTGGCGCTATGGCATCTCATCCCCCATGAAACGCTCCACCCTGCCCGTCGCCCTGCTCTTCACCCTCCTCGCCGGCGCGATCTTCGCCGCGGAGAAACCCAACATCGTCGTCATCCTGTGTGACGACCTCGGCTACGGCGATGTGAAGGCCAACAATCCGGAGTGCAAGATCGCAACCCCGCACATGGATCGCATCGCGCGGGAAGGAATCAGATTCACCGATGCCCACACGCCGTCCTCGGTGTGTTCACCCACCCGCTACGGCCTGCTCACCGGGCGCTACAATTGGCGTTCCAAGCTGCAGTCCGGCGTGCTGGGGGGCCTGTCGCCCCGCCTGATCGAACCGGGCCGCACCACCCTCGCCTCGATGCTGAAGGCCCAGGGCTATCATACCGCTGCCATCGGCAAATGGCACCTCGGCATGGACTGGGTCGTGTTGCCCGGCAAGACGGTGACCGAGCTCAGCATCGAGTCGCCCGCCCAGGTGCACAATGTCGACTACGGCCGCCCCATCACGAACGGCCCAAACAGCGTGGGCTTCGATCGGTACTTCGGCATCAGCGCGTCGCTCGACATGGTGCCGTACACGTTCATCGAAAACGATCACGTCGCCACGCTGCCGACCGTCGACAAGACATTTCCCCTGCACCCGGGCTACGATCCCATGTGCCGCCTCGGCCCCGCCGCGCCCGACTTCGAGGTGGAAAACGTGCTGCCCACCTTCGCCCGCCAGGCGTCCGCTTACATCACCGCCCGCGCGGCCACCGGCCAGCCCTTTCTGCTCTACCTGCCGCTCAACGCCCCGCACACCCCCATCGCCCCAAACAAGCAATGGATCGGCAAGAGCGGCCTCAACCTCTACGCTGACTTCGTCATGGAAACCGACTGGGCCGTCGGTGAGGTCCTCGCCGCCCTCGACCGCGCCGGCATCGCCGACCACACCCTGCTCGTCTTCACCAGCGACAACGGCTGCTCTCCCTCCGCCAAGATCGACGTCCTGGCCGCCAAGGGCCACGCCGTCAGCGGCCCCCTGCGGGGCCACAAGGCCGATATCTTCGACGGCGGCCACCGCGTGCCGTTCTTCGTCCGCTGGCCGGCCATGGTGAAACCCGGGGTCACCGATCAACTGGTCTGCCTGACCGATATTTTCGCCACCTGCGCCGAGGTCGTCGCCGCCCCCGTCCCGGCCACCGCCGGCGAAGACAGCTTCAGCTTTCTGGGCAATCTCACGGGGCGCGGCACCTCGGCCCGCGAGTCGATTGTGCACCACTCGATCGCCGGCGCCTTTGCGATCCGCCAGGGGGCCTGGAAGCTCGAACTCTGCCCCGGCAGCGGCGGTTGGTCCGCGCCGCGCGACCCCGAGGCCCGCAAGCAGGGTCTGCCCGAAACTCAACTCTACCGCATCGCCGACGGCGACCTGGCCGAGCAGAAAAACGTTTATCAGGAGAACCCCGCAGTGGTCGCGCACCTGACGCAATTGCTGGAAAAAATCGTGGCCGCCGGCCGCAGTACGCCCGGGTCATCCCAGGCCAACGCCGTGCCCGTCGTCCTGCGCAAACCGTTCCCGGCCCCGGCTCCCGCGAAAAAGGAGCAGAAGAAAAAGAAGGTCTGAGCCGGCGGCGGGGTCGCCTCAAGCCGGCTTGGCCGCCATCTTCTCCGCGTAACAGCAAACGTGGTACGTCGACAGGTACTCCAACTCGGCGTCGCTCAGCCCATGGATCCAGACACGGCGGGCCCGCGCCGCCAACGGACGCAGGCCATACAGCGGGCAGTCGAGCGGATTGGAGGGCTCGGCCGGACAGTGTTTGGACAACTCGAAAGCCCGCCGTTCCAGCCAGGCCCGGCGATTGCAGACCGGGCCAATCTTCGGTCGTTTTTTCGGTAATAGGGCCATAAGAAACGCAGATGACTGCCGGCTCGGCGCCGGCAGGAGGGGACTGCTGGCGGTACTATAGCAGGACTGGCCGTTGGTGGCTCCGCAGATATTGCCCAAAACGGAAAAAGGCGGACGCGGGCCCTGGCTGCCGGAAAGCGAGGCACGCTCGCGCCCCAGGGTGGAGAGGCGCCTCGCCGGTCCTCCCGTCTCCGGGTATATCTGTCGGTTGGCGATAATGCCTCTGGGAGTAGCACCGCGTCTCTGACCGGCGGGCGCCAGTCGCAGACTGGCGCTACGGGGAGGGCCGAACTCAATGTCACCATCAACTTGGAGATACGCCCAAGCGCCATGGCCACGGTCCCCGTTCCCGGCGCGGTACGATCCCGCGCCACCCTCCCCTATCGCGTCCGGTCCGACGGTCGCGGCAATGCGCACGACGCAAACACGCCGCCAACATACCCGGCGCCGTCCGCCGCCGTCATGGCCGCGAACGGGCGGAAGTCAGCCGCGCGGTGCTCCGCCGCGTGATCCTGCGGGAGATAACCCAGCCGGATCGCCGCCGCGTTCGCGAAAAAAGGGTCCGGACATTGCGACGTGCCATAGACGGTGTCGCACTGCACGTCAGCGTGTTCGAGGCCGAGGGCGATCAATTGCACGAGGTCACGCCCGCTCACCCACAGGCGCTCCCGCCGCCCATCGGCCACTTCCGGGTCCGCGTTGCCAATGCGGATGATGAGCGTGCGGAGACCGAAGCGCCGCGCGTAGAGCGCACAGGCCGCCTCACCAAATGCCTTGCTGAGACCGTAGAACCCATCCGGAGCCACCGGTGCGGCGGCCTCCACGGGTCCGGCCGGATGGAGGCCCACCAGGTGGTGGCTGCTCGCGAAGACGAATCGACGCACGCCTCCGTGCCGGCAGGCCTCGAGCAGGTTCAGCACGGCGCGGTAATTCGGATCCAGCGTATCCTCAAACGACACGGCCGGCGCCACGAGACCGGCGAGGTGCACCACCGCCGCCACGCCGTCCACCGCCCGCGACGCCACGGACGGGTCCGCCAGATCCCCCGGCAGGATCTCCTCGTCGACCGACGTTGCCGTCATCGGCGCGAGGTCGCACAACCGCAGCGCATACATGCGCTGGAGCAGCGGACGCACCAGGCGCCCGACCCGACCGGCCGCACCCGTCAGCAGAATTCGTCGCTTGGTCATGGGCGGTGGGGCATGCCCAAAGGCTCGACGCCCTTGGCTCGAGTTCAAGACTCCTCGCATCATTCACCCACCGGACTCGACCGCCTGAAAACCCAGTTACCTTCCAACAACACGCCGACGCCAGCCGAGCCAAGGCGGATCGCCGCGGACTTTGCCGGAAAGGCCCGGTCCCCGCGGTGTCTTTCGTGTTCCCCTTTGTCCGCCAGTAACGCTACAAGGATCGCCTTCGCTGCATTTCCGCCGTGCCCAACCACTCAAAGACATCCGCCCTGCCCCCGATGACGAGACGAAGCCTGCTTCGCCTCCTGGCCGCCGCCGGCTTCGGCGCGCCGTATGCCACGCGCCTCGTGGCCGACGAACCCGTCAAGACGGCCAAGGCCGGCGTCGTACCGGAAAACAAGGTTGTACCCGTCGTCCCGCGGCAGCGTTATCCCGCCACGATGGTCGGCGGCCGCGTGATCCAGCCGGAACGCCCGCTCGAAGTGATGCACGAGACCGACGTACTGGTCATCGGCGGCGGACCGGCCGGTTTTACCGCCGCCGTGGCCGCCGCCCGCACCGGCGCCCGGACGACCCTGGTCGAGCGCTACGGCTATCTGGGCGGCCTCTGGACGGGCGGCCTGGTGCTGCTGGTCTACCCCACGCATGCCACCGAAAACGGCGTCCTCACCAAGGTGGTCCGCGGCATCGGCGACGACCTGTTGGGGCGGATCGCAAAGTTCCAGTACGGCGCGACCAACTACGCCGAGGGCAAGCGCGATCCCACGACGGATCCCGAAATCACGAAGCTCGTCATGGACGAAATGGTCACGGAGGCGGGCGTGAAGATGCTGTTCCACTGCTGGGTGGCGGATGTCGTCATGGACGGTTCCTCCATCCGCGGAGTCGTGCTCGAGAGCAAGGCCGGCCGCCAGGCGGTACTCGCCAAGGTCGTGGTCGATGCCTCCGGCGACGGCGACGTCTTCGCGGCGGCCGGCGCGGAATACGAACAGCGCCTGCATGCCATCGGCCTCGTGCACCGCGTGGGCAACGCGGATCGCGCCGACCTCGCCGCGCTCAAGGCCGCCGGTTTCAAGAGCCTCGGCAGCGTCGAGCCGTTGCCCAGTGTCAAATGGGTCAACCTCCGCGGCCCCAGCACCGACGGACTCAACGTCGGCGAACTCAGCCGGCTCGAGATGGAGCATCGCCGCAGCATCTGGAAGCGCGTGCAGAAGCTCCAGCAGACGCCGGGCAGCGAGAACGTTTTCTGGCTGCAGACCGCCCCGCAGCTCGGCGTGCGCATCACGCGCCTGCTCGCGGCCACGAAGCAGCTGACCAACGCGGAAGCCCGGGCATATACGAAGTTTCGGGACACGGTGGGCGTGGGCGGCACGTACGGCGGCGGCGGCAAGAATCCCGGCTGGCCGATCCCGTACGGAGCGCTCGTGCCGAAGAAGGTGGATAACCTGCTGGCGGCGGGCCGCTGCATCTGCGTCGACACCAAGCTCGTCGAAGACATGCGCCTCATCGCCACCTGCCTGCTCACCGGCCACGCCGCCGGGGCCGCTGCCGGGCTCGCCGTACAGAGCAAATGCCGCCCGCGCGACGTGGACATCCCGCAGCTTCAGCAATTGCTCCAGCGCCAGGGCGCCTACCTGGGATAACCGGCAAATCTGCGTGCAAGGATCGATCCCCATCGTGCACGGATGCGACGAGGTGGCCGTAGCGCGGTGGGGGGGGCCCGGGGGGGGTGAAGGGGGGGGGCGCCCCGCGGGGGGGGGGGACCCCCCACCCAAAAAAAAAAAACAAACACAGGGGGGGGGTTTTGGGGGGG
>JBBRWR010000026.1:0-75015 GCA_038249085.1 Opitutales bacterium | reverse complement strand
GTGTTTCCCCCCCCCCGTGTTTGTGGTCGCGGTCCCCCCCCCCTACCCCCCCTCCCCGGGCTCCAACCCCCCGCTCCTACCCCCAGCCAAGCCGGAGCAAGCTCCGGGGGATCGAACCCATTGTGAATGAAAACTCCGATCGATCATTTCCAACTGAAGATGAAGTCGGAGGTGGTCGTGCCGCCGGGCGGCAGACAGTAGAAGAGCACGCCCACGCGCAACCCGCCCTGGGCCACCGTCGGGATGTCGGGGGTCGTCCCGGTATTGACCGGCGCGATACGTATACCCGTGTTGTCGGGCGGACTGACCGTGGGCAAACGGGTGATGGTGTCCCCTCCCGCCCCCCCCACCTTGATCGCTCCGTCGAGATTGCGATCGACCAGCACGGCAATGTCCGTGCCATCAAACGAGTCGCGGATCAGGCCCCGCTTGGTGTTGAGCGTCGTATCGCTGGTGGCCACGGGGACCATGTCAGATTCCGTAAAGGTGATGAACTGAATGTGGCGCGTATTCTGGGCCTGCGGTGGCGGGGGAGTGCCGGAAGTCGTGGTGGGCAGGGCGGCCCCGCTGCGCCGGGTGCCCACGAGCGTCTCGTAGAACCGATGCGTGGCCGCGAGATTGGTGCCGCCCACGGTGTTGCCGTTGACCTTGTTGGCTCCGGCTCCGGCGGTTTCGAACGTCGGGTAATAACCGTACTCCTGCCGGAACGCCTCGATCGCGGCGCCCCATTGGGCGAATTGACCGCGGGTCTTCGCGCGTTTCGCCGCATTGCGGGCCGCCGAGCCCGTCGGGATCAGAATCGCCGCCAGGATGCCGATGATGGCAATCACCGTGAGCAATTCGATGAGCGTAAAGGCACGGCACCCGAGTCGGAGCAGCCTGGACCCCGCTGGCGGCCGGCTGGCCTGGGTTGCGGAGGAGGTGCCACGGCGGCGGCGGCGGGTGGTCATTTGCATCGGTTCAAGGATTCGCGTAGAGGTTGTCGGCCATTTCGGCGCTTTGCGTGGCAAGCATCAAGCCCGTGGTGACGGTGATGGGAGGTGTCTGACCGCCATTGGTCGCGACGGTTGCGCCCGCGGAATACAAGACGTAACCCGGCGACTGCCAGTTATTGGGCGAGCGGGGGTTCTTGTAATAATAGAGATACCGGCGTCCCCAGGGATCAAGGAGGCAGGCATTCTGCTCCCGTTTGGTCGGAGGGTTGGGGGCGTTGCTGGTGGGGACGAGAAACTGCGTGGTGAGGGTGCCGTTGATCGTGAACTTTCCGACTTCGATCAGATTGGGCCCGTTCAGGCGATTAACCGGGTTGAATCCGTTGGGGCCGAAGACTCCCGTCAGGCAATTGAAGAGCGCCGCCTGCGCCGTGTTTATCCCGGGGCCGGTGGTCACCAACGTGGGCGTGGCCGAGGCCTGGGTGAGCCCGCCCGTTTGCGGATAGTCACCATACAGTCGCTTGTATTCCTCCAGGGCCGTCGCCAGCGCCGACAACTCACCCCGCGCCCGGGCAATGTAGGCCTGCTCCCGCGCACCCTGCACGGCACCGATCGAGATTGCCATGAGGATCGCCACCACGGCGATCGCCGAGAGCAACTCGATCAGCGTAAATCCCGGTCTGCCGGCACGATGGCAGGCAGGCACGCGTCGGCATAGATGACCGGGGCGCTCGGGCGACATGGAGGGAAAGGACGCGGGTGGAGCCTCAACGTTACACGCGTCGCAACGGGAAGAGGCCGGGGCAAACCAAGATCCGCCCGCCTCAACCCCGCCGGTTCACTCGTCGGCCTGCAGGGCGGCCACCACGCTGAAGTCCTCCAGCGTGGTCGTGTCGCCCTTCACCTGGCCGCCGCCGGCGATCTCCTTCAGGATTCGTCGCATGATCTTTCCACTGCGGGTCTTCGGGAGGCCGGCGGCAAAACGAATCGTGTCCGGTTTCGCCAGCGACCCAATCTCCTTGCCCACGTGGTTGCGCAACTCCTCCTTGAGTGCGTCGCTGGCGTTGATGCCCGCCTTGAGTGTGACGAACACGCAAAGGGCCTGTCCCTTGAGCTCATCCGGGCGCCCGACCGCCGCCGCCTCGGCCACGGCGGGATGGGAGACCAGCGCGCTCTCCACTTCCGCGGTGCCAATCCGGTGACCGGAGACGTTCAGCACATCGTCGATCCGGCCGACAATCCAAAAATAGCCATCGGCATCTTGTCGGGCCCCATCACCCGTGAAATAGACGTCGGGCCGACCCGGGAACTCGCTGAAGTACTGGCGCCGGAAACGATCATCGTCACCCCACAGCGTCCGCAGCATCGAGGGCCACGGCTTGGTGATGACGAGTTTGCCGCCCGAGTTGCGCGGCACCTCGTGGCAGCGTTCGTCCACCACTTTCGGCACCACGCCGAAAAACGGCCGCGTGGCCGAACCCGGGGTCGTCTGCGTGATCCCCGGAAGCGGCGTGATCATGATGCATCCCGTTTCGGTCTGCCACCAGGTGTCGACAATCGGACAGCGCTTCTTGCCGATCAGGTTGTGGTACCACATCCAGGCCTCGGGATTGATCGGTTCGCCCACCGTGCCCAGCAGGCGCAGCGAATCGAGCCGGTGCCGCAGCACGTAATTGTCGCCCCAGCGCATGAAAGCCCGGATCGCCGTCGGCGCCGTGTACAGAATGGTCAGACTATGCCGGTCGACCATCTGCCAGAAGCGATCCGGCTCGGGCTGGTTGGGGGCGCCCTCGTACATGAAGATGGTCGCGCCATTGGCCATCAAACCGTACACCACATAACTGTGCCCCGTCACCCAACCGATGTCGGCCGAGCAAAAATAGCGGTCGGTATCCTTCAAATCGAAGACGTAGTGGGAACTCAGCTTCACGCCCAACAGGTAACCCGCGCTCGTGTGCAGGACGCCCTTGGGCTTCCCGGTCGATCCGCTGGTGTAGAGAATGAATAGCGGGTGCTCGGAATCAAACGCCTTTGCCTTGTGGAAATTGGGCGCGCCTTCCCACGCCTCTTTCCACCAGACATCGCGCCCCTCCTTCATCGTCACCGGATTGCCGCAGCGCTTCACCACGATAACCGTCTGCACTGTGGGCGTGCCTTCGACCGCCTGGTCGACGCTGGCCTTCAGTTCCACCACCTTGCCGCGGCGCCAGCCACCATCGGCCGTGATGACGAGCTTCGCCTTGCAGTCGTTAATGCGATCCTTGAGCGATTCGGGGCTGAAGCCGCCAAACACCACCGTGTGAATCGCCCCCACCCGCGCACACGCCAGCATCGCCATCACCGCCTCCGGGATCATCGGCATGTAAAGCGCCACCCGATCCCCCTGCCCGACTCCCATATTTTCGAAAATATGGGCCAGCCGGCAGACGTGTAAATGCAACTGCTTGTAGGTGATGGTTCTTACATCACCCGGTTCACCCTCAAAGATCAGTGCCGCCTTGTTTTCGCGCGCGGTGCCGAGGTGCCGATCGAGGCAGTTCTCGGAAACGTTGAGCTTGCCGCCGATGAACCACTGCGCGTGCGGCGGATCCCACTTCATGACCTTCTTGAAGGGTTTCCGCCAGACCAGCTGCTCCTTGGCCTGCCTCTCCCAGAATTTTTCTGGGGAGTTGACAGATTCAGCGTAGAGCCTTTTGTAGGCGGCATCACTCCCAAGATTCGCTTGGGCTTTGAACTCGGCCGAAGGCCTGAATTTCCGGTGTTCCCGGGATACTGAGGTAATCGTCTGGTCTGGCACGTGCGTGTCGGATTGTAGGGTTTAAGGACGCAGAACGCGGCTCTTATCCTGTCCAGAGTTTCAAGCGTCAAGCACAGGGACTGTCCCGCCTCAAACCACTGTATGGAAACGAAACCTTCGTCCGCCCCCGCGGACCCCACTGCCGCCGACGGATCCGCGCCGGCGCCCGCCAACCCCGCTGCCCCCGAGGGTGCACCCTCCGCCGCCGCGCCGGTCGAAAACACCATTCAAGTCGAGGGTCTCCTCGACGTCGATTTACAGCGTGGCGGCAACGGCCAACTGATCGACGTGAGCCGCGGCTGCAAACGGCGTCCCACCGATCCGTTTGTGCCGAAGGAGCTCATCCGGCGTTTCAAGTTGCGCACCGGGTCGATGATCGGCGGCACCGCCTTCCCCCCCGACGGCCGCTTCCCCAACCCGAAGATGCGTTTTATCGAGACCGTGGACGGCGTCGCCCTCGACGAGCGTCGCGCGCGCATGGACTTCACGTCGCTCACCACGATTTCGCCGAACCAGTTCCTGAAAATGGAGCAGAAGGACGGCCGCCTCACGACCCGGGCCGTCGACCTGTTCTGCCCCATCGGCAAGGGCACCCGCGGGCTGATCGTGGCCCCACCCCGCACGGGCAAGACCACCCTCCTGCGCGACATGGCGCTGGGGGTGCTGGAAAACAATCCGGAGTGCCACGTCATGATTCTGCTCGTGGACGAACGCCCCGAGGAGGTCACCGACTTTCGGCGCAGCGTGGAGGCAGCGGAGATCTGGGCGTCCTCGAACGACGAGCAGATCGAAAATCACCTCCGCATCGCCGATCTCTGCATTGAACGGGCCAAGCGGCTGGTGGAAACCGGTCGCGACGTCGTCCTCTTCCTCGACTCGATCACCCGCCTCGCGCGCGCGCACAACACCGCCCGCAACTCCGGCCGCACCGGCTCGGGCGGCCTCGACGTACGCGCCCTGGAGAAACCGCGCCAGCTCTTCGCCACCGCCCGGCGCACGGAGGAGGCCGGCTCGCTGACCATCATTGCCAGCGTGCTGGTGGAAACCGGCAGCCGCATGGACGACGTCATTTTCCAGGAATTCAAGGGCACCGGCAACATGGAGCTCGTCCTGGACCGCAAATGCGCCGAGATGCGCCTCTGGCCCGCCATCAACGTGGCCGCCAGCGGGACGCGCAAGGAGGAGTTGCTCATCGACGAAAAGACCCTGGATGGCATTCATTTCTTCCGGCGGGCCTTGGTCTCCCAGAAGATTGAGGAGGCGACCGATACGATGATTGCCCGCCTGTCCAAGACGAAGACCAACGCCGAGTTCCTCAAACTCATCGCCAGATAGCCGTTCGGCGCACTTCCCTCTTGCTCCGCCCCCGATTCTCCTGAAATTCATCACTCCTTACCGCGTCCGCCGTCCGTCTCCTGCCCTCAGCAAACCACCGCATGCATAGTTTTTCCGAGCAGTGTCTCGACATGGCCCGTTCGATGTTGGGCCATAATCTCGACTCAATCCAACCCGACGGTACCGTCCTCCCCGCCAACAACGAGCAATCGCGTCCGGATGAACCCGGCCATGTGGCCTACGCCTTGGGCGAATTCTACCGCGCGACCGGCGAGACCACGCTGAAGGGGCACGACCTCATCGACCTGGCAGCGCGCTGCATCACGGCCCAGATGTTCACCGAGCCCGCCGCGGAAAACGGGCTGGCCTACGCGGCCCTCGGCCTCCTCGCCTTCGGCCCGTCCAAGGAACGCAACCCCGTGTGGGAGCGCCTCGTCGAGGAAACCCAGCAGCGCATCGACAAGTCCCTCCTCCACCGCAGCGACTACGACAACCACTGGCAGGCCTTCAACATCGCCAAGGCGGTGGCCCGTTTCAGCCTCGGTCTCTCGAAGAAGGACGAAACCTCGCGTCTGATCGAGCGGATGTGCGACCGCATCAACCACACGAGCTCGTCGGGTTTCTTCGATGATTCGACGGCCGGCTTCGGGGGAAATTTCAACCTCTACGGCGTGATGGCGTTTGTTTTCACGCGCTCCGCCCTGCAACTTCACGCCAACAGCGGCGTGCGCGAACGCAAGCTCCCCACCCTCCGCACCTACGGCGAAAAATACATCAAGATGATGCCGGATCTGGTCCGACATGATGGATTGGGCTGGGCCTTCGGCCGGGCCGCCGGAGCCTACGGCCAGATGCATTGCATCAGCCTGGTCCTGCAGGGGCTGCGCGACGGCTGGATTGCCGACGACCAGAAGGTCAAATATTACGACATTCTGCGCCGCCTGTTCATGTTCTTCTACGAGACCTATCTCGACCAGGAACACGGTTTTCTCGACCTCCGCGACGACGAGCGCACCGCCTACCTGCACCACACCACGCGGATGGCCAATTTCGACGCCGCCCGGTATCTGTGCCAGTGGTCACGCCTCGCCAAGACCGTCCAGATGCCTTCGGGCGCGCCCAAGACCGAACCGACCCGCACCTCGGGCCGCTTCGTGATCTTCGACAAGTCGAACCGCAAGGAACAGGGTCTCTTCCTCTACCGTGATGCCGAGTCCGGCCTGCATCTGCAGGTCCCGCTCATCAGCTCGGGGACGACGCTGACCAGCGACTCGCTCGCCTTCCCGCATTGCCCCGGGGTCTTCGACTGGCCCAACAACACCTACCTGCCGCTCATGCTGCCGGAGCTCACCTTCGGCGAGCACGTGACCCTCCCCTCTTTCTACGGCAAGAACTGCGTGACGGGCCTGGGCCTGCGCAACAGCTTCTATTTCCGCTACGAGCAACCCGAGTTGATCAACCTCAAGGAGGAGATCGTGAAGGGCATCGGCAGCGTGAAGGTGCAGTGGACCTTCTCCGGCAACAAAGTCGCGTGCGAATTCGCTTACACCGTGAAACAGCAGGTGACGCTCGACAAGTTGCGCTACGTGCTGGCCATCGCCGCGCCCCATTCGAAATACCATGTCACGGGTGCCCTGACGCTCGGCCCGCAGGGGCATCGCTGCAGCGTAGCCAAGGACGATTTCCAGGCCACGTGGCGCGAGACCGAGGTCGTCAGCGCGGATCCCCTGTACCGAACCAACTACGGCAAAATCCATTATCTGCAGTTCCTGGTGCGGGATCATCCCCTGATCATGCGCCCGGGTCACATCTACCGCCTGGCGGTGAACTTCGATCCCGAGGTCACCTACCTCGACGCGTAGGAATTTTCGATTCCGGGTTTTCAATTTTCGATCGGCCGGTTGCCTTCCGCCCGGTCCAAAATCGAAAATCCCCCATCGGAAATCGAGACTCCGCATGCTCGCGCGCCGCATCATCCCCTGCCTCGACGTCAACGCCGGTCGCGTGGTCAAGGGCGTAAAGTTTCAACAACTGCGCGATGCCGGAGATCCGGTCCAATGCGCCAAAGCGTACGACGCCCAGGGCGCCGATGAACTCGTGTTCCTCGACATCACGGCCTCGAGCGACAATCGCGGCATCATGCACGACGTGGTCTCGGCCACCGCCGAGCAGTGCTTCATGCCCCTGACCGTTGGCGGCGGCTTGCGGACCGTCGCGGACATCGAAGCCATGCTGCGGAGCGGTGCGGACAAGGTCTCGCTCAACACCGCCGCCATCCGCGATCCGGAGTTGATTCGGGCCGCTTCCGATCGTTTCGGCGCCCAGTGCATCGTCGTGGCCATCGACGCCAAACGCGAGGCCGACGGCCGGTCGTGGCGCGTCTACACCCATGGCGGCCGGAATCCGACCGCGCTCGATGCGGTCAAGTGGGCCGAGCAGGCGGTGGCGCTCGGCGCCGGAGAAATTCTGCTGACCAGCA
The DNA here is from genome assembly GCA_038249085.1 of Opitutales bacterium. Lineage (GTDB taxonomy): Bacteria > Verrucomicrobiota > Verrucomicrobiia > Opitutales > Opitutaceae > ER46. The sequence goes on along the minus strand of JBBRWR010000026.1, from coordinate 67,472 downwards.
TGGATGCGGATGGCACCCAGGCCGGCTACGATTGCGCGCTCACCCGGGCAGTTGGCGACGCCGTCCCGATGCCCGTCATCGCCAGTGGCGGAGCGGGCACCCTGCCCCACTTTGCCGAGGTGCTCGACGCCGGCCGGGCCAGCGCGGTCCTGGCGGCGAGTTTGTTTCATTTTGGCACCTTCACCATCCCGCAGGTGAAGGACTACCTCGCGACCCACGGGGTGCCGGTCCGCCGGTGAATCCGGTCCGGCGTCAGGCCGCCGGATGTGCGTCGGCTGGTGGCGCCACCTCCGTCGCAGCCTCGTCCACCGCGGCGGGACTGGCGGCCTTCGGCTTGGGCACTCCCACGAGCACGCTCAATTGCTCCTGCACCGCGACGAAGAACTCCGGCGTAAGTTCCCCCACCGGCACCTCGAAGATCGCCTTGGACTTCGCATGCTCGTAGCGATTGCGCCCGCCATCGGCACTCCGCCCGCGGGGCCGCAGGATCTTCTTTCGCTCCAACATCAGGGCCAGGAACTGCACGAGGCGCGTGGTTTCCGGCGTCGGCTCCGTGATCGGGTCGGCCAGCGTCACAAAGAGGTTTTCCGCCGTAAGCTTCAGGGCCCGGTCGGGATTCTCACCCGCGCGACGCGGCTTGAAGATCTGCACCCACGTGCACGCGAGATAGCCCTCGGGGACGAAGGCGGCGGCGTGTTCCTCCCGCATGTCGTAACGCACGATTTCGAGCGCCGCCCCCACCCGCACGAGGCAGCTCGCGACGCGCGCACCCTCGACAAAGGGCTCACCCGAGACGAAACACGTGCCGGCCAGCGGCTGCAGCTGCAATTCCATAGGCTTTCTTGTTTACTCTCGCTCTCCCCGGACGCTAGCACTTTCCCGTCGCATGAACGGTCGCCTCATCGCCATCGGCGATATTCACGGGTGTTTTCAGGAATTCGCGGACTTGCTCGCGCGCCTGGCGCCCGGCGACGACGATCGGCTGGTCCTGCTCGGTGATCTCGTCAACCGGGGCCCCGACTCCTGCCGGGTGATCGATCTCGCCCGGGCCCATCGGGCCGTCGCGCTCCTCGGGAACCACGAACTCCGGCTCCTCGCCTACCGCCGCACCGGCGATCGGAGACTCCTCAAGGAGGGCGACCTGGCCACGCTGGAAAAACTCCGGCCGGACGACTGGACGTTCCTCGAGGCCATGCCGCTCACTTTTTCGGAACCGGAGCTCAACGTCGTGTTCGTTCACGGGGGCTTTCTTCCCGGTGAGCCCTGGCAGCGGCAGCCCGCCGAGGTCGTCACCCGGATCCAGATCGTCACCCGCGACGGAAAACCAGGCAAACGGGCCGACGACGACGCCGCTCCCCTTTGGGCCGATCTTTGGAGTGGCCCTCCCTTCGTCGTCTATGGGCACACTCCGCGGTCCGAAATCTACAAATTGAAGTGGTCCCTCGGCATCGACACCGGCTGTGTCATGGGCGGTCACTTGACTGCCTTCGAATTTCCGGAGAAACGTTTAACCCAGGTGAAAGCGCGCCAAACGTACTGGCCCTGAGCCCCTCTCCCATGGCTGAAGAACTCCCCGTCCTGACGGTCCGCGAACTCAAAGCGCTCGATTCCGCGGCGAGCGGCCGACCGTTCGGCAGCGTGCTTGTCCTCAAGCGGCTGACCGCCAAGACCGCGGCCAACGGCAATACATATTTCAGCCTCGAACTCGGGGATCGCGGCGGCTCGTTTGGCTGCACCGTGTTTGGCGACAGTCCGGTCTTCGAGGCCCTCAAGTCCAGCGGCGAGGGCGGAGTCGTGCGCGTCGAAGGAAAAATTGAGTTCTATCAGGGACGGCTCTCGCCGCGACTGGCCCGGGCCGTGGCACTCTCCGAATCAGAGTTGGGCGCGCCCGGCATGGTCGAGAGTCTCGTCGAAATCGCCCCCGAGGGCCACGAGAAGCTCTGGGAGGAATTTCAGGGGCACATCGAAGCCATCCGGCACGACGAGTTGCGCCTGACGGTGCGGGGGGTCTTCGAGGAGATCGGGGATACGTTTCGCTGGTCTCCCGCCGCCGTCGCGATGCACCACGCCTATCGCCACGGCCTGCTTGAGCACACGCTGCACATGGCGCGGGCCTGCCGCGCCCTCCTGCCCCTGTACCCGGAGGTGGACCCGGACCTCGCACTCGCCGGCATCCTGCTCCATGACACCGGCAAGGCCATCGAGTACGAGGGCACCCTCGCCACCAAACGCAGCCGTCGCGGCATCCTGCAGGGCCATGTTGTCCTGGGCTACCAGCTCGCCCGCAAACACGGCATCAGGTCCCGACTCGACGCCGACCGGCTTGAACGTCTCGAGCACATCATCCTTTCGCACCAGGGGGAGCCCGAGTGGGGCGCGGCCGTTTACGCCGCCACGCCCGAGGCCGTCTTCGTTTCCATGATCGACAATCTCGACGCGAAGATGGGCATGGTGCAGCGCGCGTTGCGCCAGGCCGGCGACGACGAGGAATTCTCCGAGCGCCTGCCGGGCCTGAGTTCGCCCTTGCTCACCCGCAAACTTCCTCCCCCAGCCGACCCGGCGTAACCTCCGCCCGGCCCGGCACCGCACCCGCGGCACGCGCCGTTCGACGCGGCCACGCCGGCCGCATCACGCGCTCAGGCTCTTGATGAGTTCGACCATCGGAAGGAACATCGCGATGACGATGATGCCCACCCCGACCGCCATGAAGACGATCATCACCGGTTCGATGATGGAGGTCAGCGCCCCGACTGCGTTGTCCACTTCCTCGTCGTAGTTGTCGGCGATGCGGACGAGCATGTCCGGCAGGGCGCCGGTCTCCTCGCCCACCTCGATCATGCTGGTCACCATGCCCGGAAAGATCCGCGTTGATTCGAGCGGCTTGGCGACATTGTCGCCCTCCTTGACGCGGTCATGTACGACATCAATCGCGTTGGCGACGTGAACGTTGCCGCTCGTGTCGCGCGTGATGATGAGCGCCTGCAGGATGGGCACGCCCGAAGCCAACAGGGTGCCGAAGGTGCGCGTGAATCGCGCGATGGACGCCTTGAGAAACAAATCGCCCAGCACCGGGATGCGCAACAGCAGCCAGTGGAGAACCGAGGTGCCGAACTTGGAGCGCTTGAACAGCATGAAAAGAAAAACCGCACCCGCCATGCCCCCCAGCACGTAGATGAGGTTGTGCCGCACGGCATCCGCGACCGCGACCACGGCGGCGGTGAGCGCGGGGAGCGGCTTGCCTTTCAGCATCGTGAAAAAAACCTCCTGAAACTTCGGCACCACCCAGACCATCAACACACTCATGATGCCGCCCGCCACGCAGCTGATGATGGCCGGATACACCATGGCAGAGACAATCTTGCCCCGAATCTTCACCGCTTTCTCCATGAAGACCGAAAGCCGCTCGAGCACCGTGTCCAGCACGCCGCCCGCCTCGCCGGCCTTGACCATGTTGACATAGAGCCGATCAAAGGTCTTCGGATTGGCTCCCAGCCCGTCTGAAAAATTTCCTCCGGAACGGATGGTTTCCGCACAATTCTCCACCACCTCCCGGAAGGCGCTGCGCTTTTCCTGCCGCGCCAGCACCTCGAGGCTGCGCATGATCGGCATGCCCGCCTTGACCAGCGTGGCCAGTTGCCGCGTGAAGACCGCCAGTCCCTTGTCGTTGATCGGGCGGCCAAAGGAGATGGTGCGCCGCCGGCGGGGACCGAGATCACCGCTGGGAAAGGCAATCGTCGGCCCGCGGCCGGGAGCCTTCGCGGCAAACGTGGCCGGAGCGGGAACGGCTGGGGCTTGGCGGACAGAAAGTTTGGCCATGGCGGAAGGGACGCGCAAAACGCGGTTCAGGTATACTTAATCACTTCTTCGATGGTCGTATTGCCGTCGAAAATGGCGCGCATGCCGTCGTCCCGCAGCGTGCGCATACCCTGTTCGATGGACTTCTGGCGAATCGCGAGGGTTGGCGCCTTTTGGGTCACGAGATCGCGCACCGCATCCGTGAGTCGCAGCCACTCGTAGATTCCCAGCCGGCCGCGATAGCCCGACTGGTTGCACGTCGGGCAACCCCGGCCGTAAAAGAACTGCCGGTCACCCACGTTGTCGCGCGCGATGCCAAGCTGCGCCAGGAGGTCGCCGGAGGGCAGGTACGAGGACCGGCAATGGGAGCAGATCCGGCGCACCAGGCGCTGGGCGAGCACCGCCTCGAGCGAAGAGGCAATGAGGAACGACTCCACGCCCATGTCGATCAGGCGCGTGATCGCCCCGGCGGCATCGTTGGTGTGCAGGGTCGAAAGCACCAGATGCCCCGTGAGCGAGGCCTGAATCGAAATCTGCGCCGTCTCGAGATCGCGGATTTCGCCCACCATGATGATGTCGGGATCCTGCCGCAGAAACGAGCGCAGCGCCGAGGCAAACGTCAGTCCCGCCAGCGGATTCACCGGCACCTGCATGATGCCTTCAATCTCGTACTCGACCGGATCCTCCGCCGTCAGGATCTTCAGGTCGACGGTGTTCACGATCCGCAGCCCGCTGTAGAGGGTCGTCGTTTTCCCCGAACCGGTGGGCCCGGTGACAATGAAGATGCCATTGGGACGCCGCACGACATCGTGGATGCCGTTGAAGACATCTTCGGGCATGCCCAATTGCGAAATATCCAGCCGCACCGCCGCCTGATCGAGCACGCGCAACACCACGCTCTCGCCAAACTGCGTCGGCAGCGTGGAGACGCGCAGGTCAACCGGCCGGCCGCCGATGTTGATCTTGATGCGTCCGTCCTGCGGAATGCGCCGCTCGGCGATGTTCAGGCTCGCGAGCACCTTGACGCGCGAAATGATCGGGAGCGCCAGTTGCTTGGGCGGCGGGGCCATCTCGTACAGCGAACCGTCGATCCGGTAGCGGATCTTGAATTCATGCTCGAACGGCTCGAAGTGAATGTCGCTGGCCTTGTCGCGAATCGCCTGGCCGATGACAAGGTTGACGAACTTGATGATCGGCGTCTGCTCCGCCATCGACTCGATGTCGCGTTCCGACAGGGCGCGGTTGCCCTGATCGGTTGTGACGTTGGTCGTGCTGATTTCCTGCAGGAGATCGTCGATGGTCCCCTCGTCCTCACCGTAGTGCTGCTTGATCTGCACCTCGACCTTGTCAGGATCGGCCAGGAACAGGCGCACATTGCGGTCGAGGGCGAACGTCAGATCGTCGACCGCCTGGGTGTTGAACGGATCGGTGACGAGCAGGTCGATGCTCTGGTCGTCCGCGCGCAACGGCATCACGCCATAGTCGCGCGCCAGCTTGCCCGTCAGCGAGGCGATCGCGTCGCCCGGAAACTGCACCGGCAACTCGGCGACATAGTCGTAACCCAGATGTTCCGCGATCCGTCGGAGGAGATCCTCCTTATCGACAAGGCCGAGGTCAACCGCGACGTCCGCCAGCGGCTTGCCGGTCGCCTTGTGCTCCTCGTTGAGTTCGTCGAGTTGCTCCGTTTCAACGAGCCGCTGCTCTTTCAGGAACTCGTAAATGGCCGGACTGTGCGTGGGGAACATGGGGGAAACGATCAGACCTCGCGCAACTTGACACCCATCTGCAGGAACTTCTCGCGCATGACGTTGGTATCCTGCGCCTTTTCCAACGCCTCATCCGGAGACACCAACTCGCGGTTGACGAGGCTCATGAGGTGCGTGTCCATCGTGATCATCCCCAGGTTCGCTCCGGTCTGGATGTCCGATGAAATGCGAAAGGTCTTATTCTCCCGAATCAAAGACCCGATCGAGGTTGTATTCACCATGATCTCGTAGCCCGCGATGCGTCCCCCGCCGATCTTCTTGCACAACACCTGGGAAATGACCGCGACCAGCGACGAAGCCAACTGGGTGCGAATCATGTCCTTCATGTTTGCCGGGAAGGCGTCGACAATCCGATCCACCGTCTTGGCCGCACTGTTGGTGTGCAGGGTGCCAAAGACGAGATGCCCCGTTTCCGCCGCACTGATCGCGGCCTCGATCGTCTCGAGGTCGCGCATTTCACCGACGAGAATGACGTCGGGGTCCTGCCGCAGCGCCCGCCGGATCGCCTCCGCAAAGCTCGGGACATCCACATGCACCTCGCGCTGCGTCACCACACATCGCTTGTGGCTATGGTAGTACTCGATCGGGTCCTCGATCGTGATGATGTGCCCGTCCCGCGTCTCATTGATATAGTTGACCATGGACGCCAGCGTCGTCGACTTGCCGGACCCCGTCGGCCCCGTCACCAGAATCAGGCCGCGCGGTCGGTACAACAATTCGCGAATCTTGTCCGGCAGGCCGATATCGCGCAATCCGAACATCTTGTACGGGATTTGCCGCAGCACCATGCCGTAGTTCGTCTTCGCCTTCATGACCGAAACGCGGAAACGAGCCTTGTCCCCGAACGCGAACCCAAAGTCGGCGCCCCCGTTGAGTTTGACGTTGCTGACGTGGGTGTCCGGCGTGATCGACAACATCAGCTTCTCGGTGTCGCCCGGGGTCAGCGGTGGCCCGTCGATTGGCGTCATGCTGCCACTCAGCCGCAGCGTCGGCGGCTGGCCGACCTGGAGGTGAAGATCCGAAGCTCCTTGGTCGACCATCAGGTCGAGCAAGTCATTCATTTCATAGCTCATGCGTCCTCCATTTTTGACTCACTCCGTGTCGCGCGTGGGACTCGGCGGAAGGACCGCCCGCCGCTGCGGCCGGATGCATCCACCGCGGGCTGATGCCCCCCCCGCGAAACATAAACTGCGTTGCTGAATTGATCATGGCCGGTTCGTCAACTCGCGTCACCCACGGTAATCGACACCACCTCTTCAATCGTCGTCAGACCCGAGGTCACCTTGCGGGCCCCATCCTCGCGCATCGTGCGCATGCCCAGCGAACGCGCCTTCTCGCGCAGCTTCACCGTGCCGACATTCTCGTAGATCATCTTCTGCACTTCCTCGTTGATGACGAAGACCTCGAAGATGCCCATGCGGCCGCGATAGCCGGTCGAGTTGCACTGGCCGCACCCGTCGCCTTTCGCAAAGGTCGCACTGGCCGCCTGCGCCGGATTGATATTGAGCGAACGCAGCTCCCGGGCGTCGGGCACGATCGGCCGCTTGCAATGCTGACAGATCTTCCGCACGAGCCGCTGGGCCATGATGGCGCGCAGCGACGTCGAAACGAGAAACGGCTTCACCCCGATGTCGATCAAGCGGGTGACCGCACCCGGCGCATCGTTGGTGTGCAGCGTCGAAAACACCATGTGGCCCGTGAGCGAGGCGTTGATCGCGATCTCGGCCGTCTCCAGATCTCGGATTTCACCGATCATCACGATATTGGGCGCCTGCCGCAGCATCGCCCGCAGGGCCGAGGCGAACGTCATCCCCACATCGGGTCGCACCGGCACCTGGTTGATCCCGTTGAGCTGATACTCGACCGGATCCTCGACGGTAATGATCTTCCGGTCGGGTTTGTTGATAAAGTGGAGACAGCCGTAAAGCGTGGTGGTTTTGCCCGACCCCGTGGGCCCGGTCACCAGCAGGATTCCGTCCGGCAGCGAAATGAGCCGTTCAAAGGTGGCCGCGTCGTCACTGAAGAATCCGAGTTCGGGCAAACCCAGCGTCAATCCCTCCTTGTCAAGAATACGCATGACGATGCTCTCGCCGTGCACGGTCGGCAACGAGGACACGCGCAAGTCCAACTGCTTGCCGCCGACCGCAATCTGGATGCGCCCGTCCTGCGGAATGCGTTTCTCGGCGATGCTGATGTTCGCCATGATCTTCAACCGCGAGATGATCGAAAGTTGCAGCCGCTTGGGCGGATTCTCGACCTCGATCAATACCCCGTCGATGCGGTAACGGACGCGAAAACGCTTCTCGAGCGGCTCCACGTGGATGTCGGAGGCCCGGCGTTGAATCGCCTCCAGGATGATCTGGTGCACCAGCTTGATGATCGGGGCATCCGCCTCGGTATTGGCGGCCGATCCAGGCACGGCTCCCGGCTCCGTCGTGACCGCGGTCGTGGCGTCCCCGGCATCCTTGACGGAAAGGTCGTTGAGGAGATCATCGATCGAGTTGGCATCCTTGCCATAGAAGCGATCGATGGCGGCCGTGATTTCCTCGGGCGTCGCAACCACCAATTCGAGCGGCAACTGTACCAGATAGCCCAGCGCGTCGATCCCGTCCGTGTCAAGGGGGTCGGCGATGGCGACGCGCAGCTTGTGCCCCTCCCGGCCCAGCGGAATCAGGAGATGCCGCACGGCGACCGCCCGGGGAACGAGTTCGAGCGTGTCGCCGGTGATCCGCGCGTTCGTCAGATCCGGCGCCATCGGCATTTCGAACTCGGTGGCCAGCAACTCGGCCACCTTCCGCGAACTGAGGACCTCCTGCTGGATGAGAACCTCGACGAGACGCGAGACCGCGCCGGACGGGGCGGTCTGACCGGCGCCCAAGGCCTTCGCCGCATCGACCTGCGCCGGCTGCAGCAACCCGCGATCCAGCGCCAACTGGATGACAAATTCATCCGCGGCTGCGGAGAAAACCGGAGGAGGGGTGCTCGGGGTCATGAGGAGGGAAGACGCTTCCGTCTATTTCGGCGCCAGACTGAGAAGGAATTCGGCGTTGTACTTCGTTTTTTTCAATCGCGTGATGAGCATTTCCATCGATTCGATCGGACCGAGACCCTGCATCGCCCGGCGCAGCCCGTAGATCCGTTGCAGTTCGTCCGGATGATAAATCAGCTCCTCCTTGCGGGTGCCCGAACGGTCGATGTTGATGGCGGGAAAGATGCGGCGCTCCACGAGTCCGCGATCGAGGTGGAGCTCCGAATTTCCGGTCCCCTTGAACTCCTCGAAGATGATCTCGTCCATGCGCGATCCGGTGTCGATCAGTGCGCTCGCGATGATGGTGAGGCTGCCGCCTCCCTCGATATTGCGGGCGGAGCCGAAAAACCGTTTCGGCTTTTGGAGCGCGTTGGATTCCAGTCCGCCCGACATCGTCTTGCCCTGGTTGCCGGCGAGGGCGTTGTAGGCCCGGGCCAGGCGGGTGATGGAGTCGAGCAGGATGACCACATGCTCGCCCATCTCCACCCGGCGCCGGCAGATCTCGATCACCATCTCGGCACAATGGACGTGACTCTCCGGCGTCTCGTCAAATGTAGACGAGACGACCTCGCCCTTGGTGTGGCGGCGAAAATCCGTCACCTCCTCCGGACGCTCGTCAATCAGGAGCAGGATCAGCTTTACCTCCGGGCTGTTGGCCGAAATGGAGTTCGCGATGTTTTGCAGGAGGATCGTCTTGCCGGTCCGCGGCGGAGCCACGATCAACCCGCGCTGCCCAAAGCCAATCGGCGTAAGAATATCCACGGCCCGCATCGACACGTCTTTGACGACATTGGGGTCCTCCAGCAGGATTCGCTTCAGCGGATAGTACGGAATCAACTCCTCGAACGGCGTAATCTGCGCGCTCGCTTCCGGAGGCATCCCCATCACCGAGTCGACGCGCACCACCGAGGGGCAGCGCTCGCCGTCCAGCGGCGGCTGCAGCGTAACCTCGAGACGATGGCCGCGCTTGAGCCCGTAACGCTTGGTCAACGACTCCGGCAGATAGGGGTCTTCCGGATAGAGCCGGTAGTTCACGTGCTCATGCACGACAAACGATCCCCGGTCGTTTTGATCAAGGTAGCCGCGATCCCGCAGCGGTCGCTTGGTGGCGGCGGCAAACTTGAAAACCTCCAACACCAACTGCCGCTTGCCCAGGGTACTGTCGACGACCACGCCAAGCTGCCGCACAAAAGCGGTGAGGTCCGCCAAATTCAGGGCATAAAGCTCGTCCAGCCAGATGGTCTCACCCTCGCCGGCTGCGAGTTGCACTGCCAGCGCGTCAAGCGCCGCCAAGTCATTGAATCGCGACGGATTCGGCAGGTCCCCGAATACCGGGACGTTGCTCGGCGGGGGCAACTGCGGAGGCAACTGTTCCCTTCCGTCCGCCCGCCCGGGGCCACCGCCACCTGGCTGCCAATGACCACCCCCATGGCGACCCCGTTTCCGTTTGCCGTGTTTCCAGAACCGGCGATCACCTCGATCCTGCCCTCCTCCGGAGTGATTGGAGGCACCCGGCGCACCATCCCGGTCACCCCTGCCTCCCTCACCGGCCGACCCCGACGGGCCAGAAGCCGATTGCTCGCCTCGCTCGGGCCCGGCGCTGCCCGCCGCCTCCGACTGGACGGCGGCACTTTGGTTTGGACCCGAGGTCTTTTTGGCCCCGGAGGGTTCTTTCTGCGGAGATGCCGATTCCGGAGCGCCCCGGCTTTCTCCCGCCCCCTGGCCAGCGGCCTTTTCGGATGGCGAAAAGATGGCCGGAGGTGCGGCCACGGCCTTCGGGGCGCCCGAATCCGAATCGCTTCTCCAAGCGATCGGAAGCTGCGATCCAGCGGTCGTCCCGGGAGCGGGGGAAGCCGGCTGCTTTTCCGGCTTCGGAGCCTTGCGTGCACGCGCTTTCACCGGTTTTTCTGGCCCACCGTCAGGCACCTTTACGGTGCGCGTGCGGGGGCGCGTGAGGCGGGATTTCTTCTTGCCCGCGTCAGAGTCAGAACGGGCGGAAGACGGCGTGACGTCGTCAGAGGTGGGAGGGAACATGTCGGGGGAGGCGGAGAAATGAGACGGCAGGCACGCCCAGCGTGAGACGTGCCACCCGGCGGGAAGTTTCAAGTGGTCGCCAGTGCTTCGGCCAAGCTGTCAACCTGGGCCTGGAGAAACTCGGGCGATCCGTCGTTCCACAGGACAAAGTCAGACAACTCGATCTTTCGCGCTAACGGCAGCTGTTTGGAGATTCGCTGCCCGGCGAGCACACGCGAGAGGCCGCGTTGCTCCAGTCGAGCCAATTGGCGAAGGGGATCAAGGGCGACGCATACCGTGAAATCAAACCAATTCTCCAGCCCCTTTTCAAAAAGGAGGGGTACCTCCACGACCCAGCTGGCCTCAGCCCCCGACGCAAAAGCTTCTCGCCAGGCGGCAAATACGCGCGGATGGACGAGATCCTCCAGCCACCGGCGCTCGACATCCGAGCCAAAAATCCGGCGGGCCAGTTCCGGGCGGGCGACCGCGCCGCGGTCGTCGAGAATCTCCCGACCGTAGCGGTTCTCCAGTGCCGCGACGATCCCAGCCTCGCCTAGCACGCGTTCCCTGACAATCAGATCGGAATCCAGCCGGCGGAAATGGTGGCACTCGAGCAGGCGGGCCGCCGTCGATTTTCCGCATCCCATCCCCCCCGTAATTCCCACCTTCAGCATAGTAGTGTCCGGAAACGTTTGGTCTTGCCCCACTTTTCCGCAAACCCTTAATCGCAGCGTCCCACCCGCATCGCGAATCACCCGGCGCGGCGGGCGACCCTCTCACCCGCCGCGCCGGTCATGTTTCCTCCCGTCGATACCAACAACGCCTCCGCTGTTACGGCGTTTGTCGAGGCGAAGTTCGGCTCGATGTACCCCAAGGCGAGCATGGGGTGGCTGAAGACGATTTTCCGCGACATCGACCGGCTTTTCTCCGGCCGTCATCCGGATTTCGCGGCGGCAGACCTCAAGTATCACGATCTTGAGCACACCTTGCAGGCCGGCGTGTGCCTGACCCTGCTGCTGGAGGGGCGCCACTTCGCCGGGGTTGAACCACGGGTCGATCCCCGCCACTTCGAACTCGCCCTGTCCGCGGTGCTCTTGCACGACGCCGGGTATCTGCGGCTGCGCTCCGATAACGTCGGCACCGGCGCCAAGTACACCTTCTGCCACGTCCTGCGCAGTTGTGCGTTCGCCGCCTCTTACCTGCCCGCCCTTGGCGCCAACGATTACGAGGTCGAAGCCGTCCTCGGGGCGATTAATTGCACCGGACCCACCAAGGAAATCAGCCGGCTCCATTTCCGCGATCCCGTCGAACGGGTGATCGGCTGCGCGCTCGCCACCGCCGACTACCTGGGCCAAATGGCGGCATCCGACTACCCGGATGAGTTGGAGGTCCTGTTCGCCGAATTTGAGGAGTCTGACGACTTTATCAACCTCGCACCCTCGCGGCGCACCTTCAAGTCAGCCCAGGATCTCAAACAGCGCACGCCGCTGTTCTGGCAGAAATTCGTGAAACGAAAGCTGGAGAGCGATTTTCAGGCGGTCTATCGGTTTCTCGCCCGGCCCTATCCCCACGGCCCGAACCCCTACATCGACGCCGTGGAGAAGAATATCGCCAAAATCAAGCGGCGAAACGCCGCGGCCGCCCGCGCGGCGCGCCGATAACCGCACTGCCCCTCCCCGAGGGCCAGCCCATTTGGCACATGCTCGCGACGCTCGCTTCGGCCGCCCTGCAAGGAATCGATGCCGAGGTGGTGTTTGTCGAGGTCAATGCCGGTGAAGCCGGCGAGCCCAAGCTGATTCTCGTCGGTCTGCCCGATGCTGCGGTCAAAGAATCGGATGATCGCGTCTTCTCCGCGTTGAGCAACAGCGGCTTCAAGGCCCCGGGTACCCGCACCACGATCAATCTCGCCCCAGGTAACCTGCGCAAGGAGGGGCCGTTCTATGATCTTCCCATCGCCCTGGGTATCCTGGCGGCGACGCGTCAGCTCACCGCCCCCGGGCTCGACGACTGGCTGATCGCCGGTGAACTCAGCCTCTCGGGGGCCACGCGCCCGGTCCGGGGGGCTCTCGCGATGGCGCGACTGGCGCGGAAGCTCCGCAAACGAGGTGTGCTCCTGCCGGGCATCTCGGCCGAGGAAGCCGCCCTCGTCGAGGGAATCGAAGTCTACCGGGTCGACTCGCTCGATCAGGCGGTCCGCTTCCTCAACGGCACGGCCAAGCTGCTGCCACTGACCGCCTCGACCGCCCGACTCCATCCTCCGGCTTCCCCGGCTGGGGACGAAGCCAGCATCGATTTTTCCGAAATCAAGGGCCAGCCCGCCCTGCGACGCGCCGTTGAGGTGGCCGTTTCCGGTGGCCACAACCTGCTCATGATCGGCCCGCCCGGCTCCGGAAAATCGATGGTGGCGAAGCGCATTCCCACCATCATGCCGGCGCCGACCCTCGATGAGCGCCTCGAGATCCTCAGCATTCACTCGGCGGCGGGCCGCACCATCAGCGGGGAGCTCGCTTGGGACGTCCGTCCATTCCGGTCACCCCACCACACCGTTTCCGACGTCGCGCTGCTGGGCGGCGGCAGCATTCCTGGACCCGGCGAAATCTCCCTCGCCCACCATGGGGTGCTCTTCCTCGACGAGTTGCCGGAGTTCAAGCGCTCGGCCCTTGAGGTGCTGCGCCAGCCGCTGGAGGACGGCGAAGTAACGATATCCCGCAGTGCCGGCAAGGTCACGCTCCCCTGTGCCTTCATGCTGGTTGCTGCGATGAACCCGTGTCCCTGCGGTTATCTGGGCGACAGCCGGCACGAGTGCCGCTGCACGCCGTCACAGATCCAGCGGTACCGCGCCCGCATCAGCGGGCCGTTGCTCGATCGCATTGATCTCCACGTCGAGGCGCCGGCGCTCTCGCTCGCGGATCTTCGCGCTGAAAAACCCGGCGAGCCTTCGGCCGCGATGCGCACCCGGGTAAACCACGCGCGGGCGCAGCAAATCCGACGGTTCGCCGGCACCCGGGTGACCTCCAACGCGCGAATGACCCACGCGCAAATTCGCCGGCACTGCGCGATCGACGCCCGCCTTGGCGACCTGCTGCAACAGGCCATGGACCAATTGTCGCTCTCCGCGCGTGCTTACGATCGCATCCTCAAGGTGGCTCGCACCATCGCTGACCTCGCCGGTAACGAAAAAATCGAGCCCAACGACATCCTCGAGGCGATCCAGTATCGGAGCCTGGACCGGACGGTGTTTTACTGAGACCGCGCCGGCGTTCTAGGCGCAGATGCCCCCCGCCGCAATCTATCCGATGCGAAGCCGGCCGCGCCCACGACGGAGCGCAGGGAGGTCAATCGTCTCTGCGCCCGGAGAGCAGGAGCAGGATATGGAGCAAACTGCCGAGCGCCGCCACAAAGCTCGCGACATAGGTCAGCGCCGCGGCATCCAGGGTCTCATTCACCCCCGGCATTTCGTCCTGTCCCAAAATGCCGAGATTGACCAACTGCGCCTTGGCGCGACGGCTGGCGTCGAATTCGACCGGCAGGGTCACCAATTGGAACAGACAGATCATGCCGAGCGCGACGGCCCCCAGCGTGAGGAGCGTCCCACCCAGCGACGTGCTGATCAGGAGAATGCCGGCAATCAGCACGAGATTGGAAACACTCGCCGCTATCTGCGTCGCCGGCGCCAATGTTTGCCGGATGCCCATCATCGCATACCCCACCTTGTGCTGAATGGCATGGCCGGATTCGTGCGCCGCCACGCCCAGAGCCGCGAGGCTGGTGCCGTGGTAATTGGCCGACGAAAGCGCCAGCCGCTTGTGGGTCGGGTCGTAGTGATCCGACAGTTCGCCGGGCACCTCGACGATCTCCACATCATTAATCCCGGCGGATTGCATGACGGCGAGCGCGGCCTCGGCGCCCCGGATGCGGCCGCGCGACGGAATCTCCACGTTCTTGCTGTAGGCGCTCCGAATCTTCATCTGCGCGTACAGACCGAAGAGCATGGGAACGATGATGAGAATGATCCAGATAAGCATGGTGAAAATGAGGGTGAAAAAGTTGGAGGGTTGGTTCGCGCCGGCACGGTCACCGGCACGAACGGACCTTACTCAATTCCACGGTTTTGCCAGCGAAAAAGGCATGCTTGGAAAAGCCCGCCGACATTCCAATCCGCCCGCCGGTGACGCGACCGCGGTCTGGCCCTATTCCGCCAACCCGGCACGAATGAGCAGGGCCCGCGGGTCCGGGTCACGCCCCATGAAGGCGCGGAAAAGTTCCGCGGGCTCGGCGGCGTTGCCCCGGCTGAGTACCTGGTCCACGAATTCGGCCCCGACCGCGGAGCTGAAGATACCTTCCCGCTTGAAGCGCGTGAACGCATCGGCATCGAGCACTTCCGCCCACTTGTAGGAGTAATACCCCGCCGCATAACCCACCGGATCGGAGAAGAGGTGGGTGAACCGCTTCACAATCGTCGGGGCCGCGGGCTCCGTCGGAATCAGGCAGTCCGCCACAGCCGCCCGCGCGGCGGGTTCGAGATCGGGCTGGCCCACGAACTCCTCCGTGCGCATGTGCATCAGCAGATCCAGTTTCGCGAAGGCCACCTGGCGCATCGTCGCGCACGCCGCCCGAAACTTTCTCGCGGCCGTCATCTTTTCAAACATCTCGTCCGGAATCGGCGCGTCCGTCTCATGATGCCGGGCGATCAGGGCAAGCCCCTCCTTTTCCCAGGTCCAGTTCTCCATGATCTGCGACGGCAATTCGACAAAGTCCCACGCGACATTCACGCCGTTGAGCGACTTGATCTCCACTTCACCCAGCAGGTGGTGAATCAGGTGCCCGAATTCGTGGAAGATGGTCTCCACTTCGCGGTGGGTCAGCAGCGCCGGCCGATCTCCGCCCGGGGGCGTGAGATTCCCGCAAATCAGCCCGAGATGGGGGGAGCGGGTTCCATCCGGCTGCGGCCCGCCCGTGACCAGATAGTTCATCCAGGCCCCGCCGCGCTTTGATTCACGGGGATGCCAGTCCGCGTAGTACGATCCGATATGCCGCCCATGGCGATCGTGTACGTCGTAGAAGCTCACCTCCGGATGCCAGGTCTCGACCGCGCCGGCGGGACGCGGCTCGATCCGCAGGCCGAATACCCGGGCCGCCACTTCATTCAAGCCTGCCACCACCCGCGGCAGGGGAAAATAGGGTCGCAGCGCCTGTTCATCGAATTGATAGCGCGCCCGCCGCAGCTTCTCCGCCCAAAAGCTGATCTCCCACGGGGCCAACGTGGAGACGCCGCCCCCCGTGACTTCCGCCTTGAACTCCTCCAATTGCCGGCACTCGCGGGCAAAGGCCGCCGCGCATTGCCGCCCAAAGTCGTCCACAAACTGCAGAGCGCGGTCGCCGGACTTCGCCATGCGCCGCTGCAACACGCTGTCCGCGAAATGGCGCTGACCGAGGAGTCGCGCCTTCTCCGCCCGCAAGGAAAGGATTTGCTTTATCAGCGGGGTATTGTCGTGGGGCACCTGGGCCCCGACCGCCGCACTCGCGGACCACATCTCCCGGCGGAGCCCCGCGTCCTCGACATACGTGAGAAACGGTTCGAGCGAGGGCTGGTGCAGCGTGAAACGCCAGCCTGCCACGCCCTTCGCCTCGGCGCCGCGCCGGGCGGCGTCCTTGGCATGCGGTGGCAATCCGGCGAGACGGGACTCGTCGGCGGGCGGAACGACCCGTTGCCAGGCATTGGTCGCGTCGAGCACATGCTCGGAATACGCTTGGGTCAGCTGCGCCAATTCGCTTTGGAGCTGCGCGAGACGGGTCCGTTTCTCCTCCGGCAGGTCGGCGCCGGCATCGCGAAAGTCCTTGATCGTCTCGTCCATGAACCGCCGGTGAATCCCCGTCAGGGCCGTCGCCGCCGCCGAATCCGCAAAGGCCTTGAGGCGCGCCCAGAGGGCGGCGTTGAGCGGAATCCGCGCCAGGAAGCCGGAGACCTGGGACAACACCGCGTTATGCGCCTCCCGCAAAGCTGGCGAATCGGCGACCGACTGCAGGTGGGTGACCTTGGCCCACGTGGTGTGAAGCGTTTCCGTCGCCTTTTCCAGGGCCAGAAACGTAGTCTCATACGTGACCGCATCGAGTTCGGTCGTCGCGATCCGATTAACCGCCGCCTCGGCGCCCGCCAGGGCGGACTCCACCGCTGGAATCACATGCTCTGCGGTCAGCGCCGACCAGGGAATGAGGAAGTCAGACTTAAGAAACGGGTTTTCCATCGTGGTCCGGAAGAACCTGACGCGGTGGCTGGTTGTCAAACCGCAATCCGCGCACCTACCAAAGATACGCGGCCGCCAGCGAGAATTGGCGCGGAGAGGCCGGGACCGCCGGAACCTCCTGAAACGGGTCATCCCAAACGTTGTCGACGCGCAGAGACAGCTCAAGGCCACGCCGCCATGCCGGCCGGTACGACAACCCGACAGCCGTGCTCAACGCCCAGTCGCCACCGACCACCCGGAGCAAGTTTCCGGCCTGCACTCGCGCAGCATTGTCGATCCGAAGTTCAATTCCGTGTCCCAGCCGCAACGACAAGGCCGCCGTCAAACGCTGGCGGGCGTAGTTCAGCGCGTAGAAACTCGCATCGACGGCCGCTCCGCGATAGTCGGCCACCTTGCCCAACCCGGTGTAGCCCAGCACCACATCGCATGCGCTCCATGAACGCCGCGCCATGAGTTCCAGGCCCGTCACGTCGACATCGACAGGGTTGGCAGTACGGGCGGTTACCCCGCGGCGAAACGTCCAATCCACCAGCGCCTGATCACGCCGGTGGAACATCGTTGCCTCCGTGGTCCAGTTCCACACCCCACCGGCGACGCCGAATTCCAGGTTTTGGCTGATGGACCGGCCAAGATTCGGGTTACCGCGAAACAAACCGGCCGTCGAACTCGCGTTAAGCGCGGTATAGGTCGAAACCTGCGAGGTCCGGGCATAACCGGCATGAAGCTTCTTCAGGGGCCCGGAATGAAACTCCCGGGACAGGTCAACCACGGGGGAGAGTGTCCCGCCATCGCGGTTGGTGTCGTCCCGGGTGCCCCCAGCACGCAACCTCACTCCGCCGTCCTCGGCTGCCTTCCAGTCCTTTTCCACCAGCAGGGACACCTTGTTCATCGAACGGGAGCGATACTTCCCCGCCGTCAACGAGGTCGACTCGAGTCGGTCAGCCAAGATCTCGGCGCGCGCCTCCACCGCCAATTCGCCCCACAGGCGGCGCGTGGTGACCGCACCTCCGCCCAGCCACGTCGTGTGTTGAAAGGGATGCACGGCTCCCACCGCGGCAAAACGGTTGAAGGCGTAGTCATCCTTGTTCCGACGATGGAAGATCCCGGCTTCAAGATATTCACCCCGCCCAAGGTCCGCCCGGTGATTCAGCACGAACAACGCCGTCTGCAGATTCTCTGTCTCGTTCGAATTAAAGGGGGTATAAAGGTTGGGCCAGCCGAATTGCTTCGCTTGGTAACCCGCGAAGAGGTCGGTTTGCGACGTCGCTCCGGCATATTGCAGCCGAAGGTTGGTCCGGCTGAAATCGTAATCGCCAAAGGGGACGGCCCCGTCTGACTTCGCGTGGGCGAGGGCGACATCGATTCCCAGGCCGCGGTTCGTTCCCATCGGAATACCACTGAAACCCTGATAGACTTCCACCCGGCGCATGTTGTCCTCCCCCCACCCCAAGGCCGCCGCTCCCGCCGTTCGGATCGAACGCCACGAATAGGCCACGACACCCACGGTGGCGTTCGCCGCACCGAGCGCGAGATCGGCCCCCGTCACCACGCGAGGGGCCCCGAGCAAAGCCGGGGCCACCGGCACCTCGGCGAGATAATGGCCCGTTTGGGGATCACCGAGCGAGACGGCCCCCAATTGTATGCCGGTGTTTTCGAAAATGCCTCCACGAATGGTGATGTCTGCCTGTCCCTCAGCGAGGTTACGCGCATGAATGTCCACCAGAGGCTCGTACCTCAACGCCGACACCGGCTGGGCAAATGCTCCCGTCGACGTTTGATTGGCGACCCGGGAGGAATACACGGTCACTCCCGGAAGATTCGTCGTTTCCTCCGCCTGGCAGGCCACGGAAAGAGCTGCGCCTAGGCAGCAAGCGGCAAGGCCGTACCGCCCGGCGCGCCAACGGGCCCGGCAACGAGCGGGTTGCTTGTTTCTATTTTCATCCATGTTAACTTAACAAGTAGTTTTGCCCAAAAAGAACCCCGGCAGAAAGCCGGGGCAGGAAGTCCAGGGAGGTTGAGGGTGGAACGTCAGTCTTCGCCGTCGTTGCCGATCGCCTCGACCGGACACCCCTCGAGTGCCTCCATGCACTGGGCAATCTCCTCCTCGGAGGAGGGCTGCTTGCTCACAAAGGAGTAGCCGCCTTCATCGTGCCGCGTAAAGAACGACGGCGCGGTCTCCCGGCACAGATCGCAGTCGATGCATTGCTGATCGACGTAGAATTTACCCGTAACGTTGGTGGGCCACTTGTCGGACTTGTTCGCCATATGACCGAACGACAAAGAGAATAAGTGCTGGGCCTGTCAAGCGGGCTCCGAGTCCGAACGTTGAATGGCACCGTGGGCCGGCCTCCTCCACCGCAATCCCGTCGTGGCGACTTGTATTTGGAGTCAGCGCCACTACGGTGGGGTAATGCTTTCGGATCGGCCTTACATGCGGGGCGACTACCAGCGGGAGACCACTTCGGTTGTCACGTGGCTGCTTTGCGCCATTGCCGGGGCTTTTTTCATCCAGTTTGCCGCGGATTCCCGCTGGTTTGCGCCCCTGGCAGGGCTCACCGCCGAATTGAGCCTCTCCATCGCCGGTCTGGCCACCGGGCGGATCTGGCCGCTGCTCACACACTGGTTGCTGCACCGTACCGACAACCTGCTGCACCTCGGCACGGTTCTCGCCGGATTGTTCCTCTTGCGACGGGAATTGGGTCGGGACCTGGGCGCGGGTCGCTTCGTCACGGTTTTCGGTGCCGGGTTGCTGGCCGGGGCGCTCGTGTGGTGCGCGGTGAATTGGCGAACCGGCGGCGAGTTGATGGGATCAGTCGCGGGCTTGGGCTGCCTCGTTACCGTTTGGGCCCTGCTTCGGCCCCGGAGAGAAATCCGGTTTCTGCTCCTTTTCTTCTTTCCGGTGACCATTCGGCCGCGGCCGCTGCTGTTCTCGTGGCTGGCCATCGATTCCCTCGCCTTCCTCCTCGTCAACGTGCTGGGGCGCGACCTGCCGTTTGCCTACGCGCCGGCCGCCCACTTGGGGGGAATGATGGCCGGATGGGTGTATTGCCGCTTCATCCATGAAAGCGAAGGGCAGTTTGGCCGCCGTTCCGCCACCATGCCCCGCGAGCTGGCTCAAGTTCGCTCCGCCGCTTCCTCGCCCCTCCCCTCGCCGGATCCCGCCAGCACGCCGGATCGCCCGCGCGAGGACCTTCGGATCCAAGTTGATCGGGTGCTCGACAAGATCAACAGCGAAGGCCTCGGCGCCCTGACCCCGGCGGAACGCAGCATTCTGGAGGAAGCCAAGGCACTGCTGAGCCGGCGATGACGTCGCCAATCGCTTGTGGCCGAGCTCGAACTGCGTCCAGCCGAATGCCGGTGAAACATATTAACCCAATTACCATCCAAGCTAGTCATGACCCGCGCCTGTAGCCCCTCCCACCGTCGTGTCGTAACCCTTCTGACCGTTCTCGCCCTGGCGACCTCCTTGCCAGCCGCGGACGTCAAACGCTTTTCGACCTCCACCACGCTCGCCGCCGAGGCCAGCACCCTGACCAAGCTCCTCGACGAGCTGCATTACAACCGTGACGCCGTTCGCAGTGCGGACTACGCCAACGTCATCCCCGACTACATGGCGGAGCTCGATGGCCAGCATCTGTTCTTCCTCGGCACCGATCGCGCGAAGTTCATGGAGGAGTACAGCAAGAACGTGTACTACAACGCCGCGTTTCTCGGCAACATCAACGCCGCCTACAACATCTACTACGTTTACCAGGAACGCGTCGAATCCCGCATCGCGTGGATCATGGAAGAATTGAAGAAGGATTTCGATTTTACGACGAAGGAAACCTACCGCGTCGACCGGCAGAAATCGGAGTGGCCGGCGACGCCCGCGGCGTCCGACGAACTCTGGCAACGCCGCCTGAAATTCGAACTCGTCCAGGAGATCCTGAACAAGAAGACGGTCGAAGAGGCCAAGACCCAGGTGCGCAAACGTTATGAGCGCATGCTGAAAAATCTGGGCGAGATCGAGGGCAACGACCTCGCGGAAATCTTCCTCTCCACCATCGCGCGGCTCTACGACCCCCACTCCACCTACTTCTCGGCCGCCACCTACGAGGATTTCGGCATCCAGATGAAGCTGCAACTCGTCGGAATCGGCGCCCTCCTGGGCGTCGAAGATGACATCTGCGTCGTCAAGGAGATCATACCCGGCGGTCCGGCGGATCTCGGCCGCGAACTGAAACCCAACGACAAAATCATCTCGGTCGCCGAAAAGGGCGGCGAACCGGTTGAGATCATCGGCATGAAGCTCCGGAAGGTCGTCGACAAGATCCGGGGCAAGAAAGGCACCCAGGTCAGCCTGACGATCCAACCCGCGGACTCCTCGGACAGCTCGGTGCGCCGGGAGATCGTAATCACCCGCGACACCGTCAAGTTGAATTCCGCCCGCGCGCGGGGCGCCGTTTTCGAACTACCCAACGTCGAGGGGAAGCCGCAGCCGATCGGAGTCATCACCCTCCCCGCGTTCTACGGTCCGGCGGAGGACGGCGACACCGACGGGGAAAAAACCACCGCCTCCCGCGATGTCGCGCGCCTGATCGATCAACTCAAAGAGCAGGGCATTCAGGGCCTGGTCCTGGACTTGCGGCGAAATGGCGGCGGCTACCTGACCGAAGCCATCGAATTGGCGGGCCTCTTTATCAGCCGGGGACCGATTGTGCAGGTGAAGAACTACAATGGTGAAATTCACGTCGACAACGATCGCGACCCCAAGATCGCCTATGCGGGACCGCTGGCCGTGCTCGTCGACCGCTTCAGCGCCTCCGCTTCGGAAATCGTCGCCGGCGCCCTGCAAAGTTATGGTCGGGCGATTGTGGTCGGCGACAGTTCCACCCACGGGAAGGGATCGGTGCAACAGGTGGTCGAGATGAAACAACTCTCCCGCGCCCTCTCGCTGGCCCCCAAGACGGGCGCCGCCAAGTTCACGATTCAGAAGTATTATCTGCCCAACGGGGCGTCAACCCAACTCAAGGGAGTCGTGCCGGACATCGTGCTGCCGTCCATCGAGGACTTCCTGCCCATCGGCGAGGCTGATCTGCCCCGCGCGCTCATTTGGGATCGCATTCCCACGAGTTTCTTCGACGGCGCGCCCCTGGATCCGAAGGTGCTCTCTCCCCTGCGGCAGGCCAGCCTGGAGCGACAGTCGAAGCTCGAGGAGTTCACTTACCTCCGCAAGATCGTCGACCGTTTCAAGACCCGGCAGGAGCAGAAGCTGATTTCGATCAACCTGGACGAGCGCCGCCAGCAGAAGGCCGAGGAAGATGCCTTTCGCAAGGAAATGAAAGTCGAGAAGGAGGAAATCGCGAAAAGCGATTTCCCCTTCAAGACCTACTACCTGGGACCACCCCCGCCCCCGCGCATCCGGGCACCCAAGAAGGAAGACGAAGAGGCGGACGAATTTGGCACCGACGACGAGGAGAACGAGACCTACGTCAAGGCCGACGTGCACCTCCGCGAAGCCTTCCGCGTCCTGAGCGATGCCATTGAACTCGGGCGCAATCGCGAGGCGTGGACCAGTAACCGCGCCCCGCTCACCGCCAGCACCTCGAGCCTCGGCGTTCCTTTGCTTACCAAACCGCGAGGATAAATCGATCGCGCCCGGTAAGATCGGGTTTTCCCACCACCTCGGAAAATCCGACCTGCCGGGCCGCCGCGATGAGTTCGGCGTGATGGCGGATGCCGGTTTCGAGTGCGAGCAAACCGCCCCGGCGCAGGAAGCGCGGTGCCCCTCGAATGATGTGATCGAGATCGCCTCGACCCTCACCCGCGCCCGTCAGGGCCTCGGCCGGTTCAAAGTCGCGCACTTCGACCGGAGCCGCCGCAGTCTCCTCTGGCGACAAATACGGCGGGTTCGCCACGATGACATCGCAGGTCGTGGGGGGAACCGCCTCGTACCAATCGGAAAGAATCAGCGCCACGCGCCCGGCCAGGTCTGCCGCCCGCGTGTTCTCCTCCGCCAGCGCCAGGGCCGCGGAACTCCTTTCCACGGCCACGAGGTTGGCCCCGGGCAGAGCCCGCGCGAGCGCCAAAGCGATCGCCCCCGAACCGGTCCCCAGGTCCATGAGCCTTTCGACCGGCGAATTCGACCCGCACCAAGTGAGCACTAGCTCGACCAGAAGTTCCGTCTCTGGCCGCGGAATGAGCGCCCGTCGATCCACCTTGAGTTTGAGACCGCAAAACTCCGTTTCGCCCATGACGTATTGCAGCGGCTCGTGCTGTCCCCGTCGGCGGACCATCGGGCGAATCTGCCCGAGTTCGGTTTCCGTCAAGGGCCGTTCAAACTCGAGGTAAAGCTGCATCCGTTTGAGCCCGAGGGCGTGACCAATCAACAGCTCCGCGTTGAGCCGCGGCGAGGGGATGCCTTTGCCGGCCAGGAACTCCGTCGTGCGCTTGATGATTTCGAGGACGTTGAGCATCTCAATCGTCATCGGCGCCCGCCCGGGCGGGGGAAAAATCGTGGCCGGTGAGCGCGGCGATCCTCTCCTCGTAATCCGCCCGTTCCAGCGCGGCAATGACCGGATCAAAGTGTCCCTCCATGATCTGCGGCAGGCTGTAGAGGGTCAGGCCGATCCGATGATCCGTGAGGCGGTTTTGCGGAAAGTTGTAGGTGCGGATCCGCTCGCTACGGTCGCCCGATCCAATCTGGCTGCGCCGCGTGGCGGCATATTTTGACCGCTCCTCCTCCTCCCGGCGCTTCAGCAAACGCGAGCGCAGCACGGTCATGGCCTTGGCCTTGTTCTTGAGCTGCGAACGCTCGTCGGCGCAGGTGACGATCAGGCCCGTGGGCTTGTGGCAAATCTGCACCGCCGAATCGGTCGTGTTCACCCCCTGCCCGCCGGGACCGCTCGCCCGCGTCACCGTGATGTCGAGGTCCTGGGGATCGATTTGCACCTCGACCTCCTCCGCCTCGGGCAGCACCGCCACGGTCACTGTCGAGGTGTGGATCCGACCGTTGGCCTCGGTGACAGGCACCCGCTGCACGCGATGCACGCCGCTTTCAAACTTCAACCGCTTGTAGACGTCGCTCCCGGTGATGAGGAAGATGACCTCCTTGAAGCCGCCGCGCTCCGACATGCTGCTGCTCATCATCTGGATCTTCCAGCTGCGGCCGTCCGCAAATTTTGAGTACGCCCGGAAAAGCTCGGCCGCAAAGAGACTCGCCTCGTCGCCGCCGGTTCCCGCCCGGATCTCCATCACGGTGTTCCGCGAATCGGTGGGATCCGGCGGGATCATCGCGAGCAGGATGGTCTGCCGCAGGGCACCGCGTTTCTGCTCCAACTCCGGCAACTCGGCCGCGGCCAATTCCCGCAGTTCGGGGTCGGCCGTCGGGTCCCGCTCGAAGTCCCGGGCCTCCCTGGCCTCCCGATCGAGGCGCTCGTACGCGGAGTACTCCTCGATGAGCTGCGCGAGTCGCTGGCGCTCCCGGGTCACGTCGGCCGCCCGGCGGGGGTTGGCATAGAAGGAAGGCTCCGCCATCTGCGCCGAGAGTTCCTCGAGGCGGCGCTGGAAAGGGAAGATATCGGGAAGTACATCCATGAAACGGTGGGCCGGCGGTCGATTTGCGAATTGCGCGGCCCGCCAATCGCGCTTCGTATGGCAGCCGACACTACGCGAGGCGGACGCGCCTGGCGATGTTGATTAGCAATGCCGACGACACTCTTCACGCAAAACACCATCGCGCTCATCTGGGACTTCGACAAGACGTTAATCCCAGAGTATATGCAGTCGCCGTTGTTCCGCCGCTACGGGGTGGACGAAGCCACGTTCTGGCAGGAAACCAACAAGCTGGCCGAACATTATCGGAAACGCGGCTACCACCTCTCCCCGGAGATCGCCTATCTCAACCACCTGCTCACCTACGTGCTCTCCGGGCAACTCGGCGGCTTGAACAACAAGGTCCTGTTCGAGTGCGGGGCGGACATTCGCTTCTACGCCGGCCTGCCGGAATTCTTCGACCTGGCCAAGTCCTTCGCCTGCGAGAAACCGGAATACCTGAAACACGAAATTGCGGTGGAGCATTACATCGTGAGCACCGGGATTGCCCCCATGATCCGGGGCAGTGCGATTGCGCAGCACGTCGACGGGATCTGGGCGTGCGAATTCGTCGAGAACCCACTGCAGCCGGGATTCCTTGAGCAGAAGGAGCTGTCAATCGACGCCACCGCGGAAATCGCCCAAATCGGCATGGTGATCGACAACACGACCAAGACCCGCGCGATCTTCGAGATTAACAAGGGCACCAACAAGAACGCCGCCATCGATGTGAATTCCAAGATGGCACCGGAGGACCGCCGGATTCCCGTGCCCAACATGATCTACATCGCCGACGGTCCGAGCGATGTGCCTTGTTTCTCGGTGGTGAAGAAGGGTGGCGGCCAGGCCTATGCCGTCTACAACCCGGAAAAAGCGGCCGAGTTTGAACAGAACGACCGCCTGCTGCAGTCCGGACGCATCCACGGCTACGGACCGGCCGACTATCGCGCCGGCTCCAGTACGTACCAATGGCTGCGCCTGCACGTGCACCAGATCTGTGATCGCATCGTCGCCGACCGCGAGGCCGCCGTCGCCACCAAAGCCTCCAAGCCCCCCCGGCACCTCAACGCCACGCCCGAGGAAGAAGCCGCGAAGCGGGCGCGGAAGACCCCGACCCAGTCGTCGTTTCTGGAGTGATCAGGACGAGGCCGGCGTTAGGCCAAAAAAAAGGCGCCGGTCGTTAGACCGGCGCCTTGGAAGAATTGAAGAACTCGCTCAGGACGAGCGGCTGACGTTTTGCGCCGGATCAACCGGAGTGGTCACGACCGGAGTGACCACGACCGCCACAATCGGGGTGACGATGGTGACTACGGTCTGAACCGCTGTCGTGGCCGTTTGGGCCGAGGCCGCTGCAGTCGATGAAGCCGTACCGGCCGTGCTGTTCGATGCATTCGTGCTCGCCGTCGAAACACTGGCCGCCGCCGTATTGACCTGGGCCGTGGTCTGCCCCGAACCCGATGCAACTTGATTCGTGATCGCAGTCACTGTGCCATTGCTGACACCGGAAATGGCAGTGACAGCGGCCACGATGGCCCCCGACTGAGCCGGCTGAGCCTCTGCAACGGCTCTCGCTACGGCATTGGCTTGGCCAGCGGATTGACCAGGCGAGTTGCCGACACTCTGAACAATCGCGGAAACGATCGCCGCGGACTGAGCCGGAGCTGCATTCGCGGCGGCCGTCGAAATGGCGACCATCGTGGCAGTGCTCGTACCCGGCGTTGCAGAAACGGCAGCTACAATCGCGGCCGCCTGAGCGTTATTCGCGGCATTGGAACTTACCACGGCTGTGACAATAGCAGCAGCCTGCGTCGGCACTGATTTTACCACCGCAGCCGTAATGCCAGCGGCTTGCGCGGCGGGAACGGCGTTGGACACGGAGACCGCAATGTTGGCGGCAGCGGCCGGCACGGTCACGGCGACCGCGGCGGCAATCGTAGCAGCGGCCGTCGGATTGGCAGCGGCGGCGGCATTCGCGATCTGCGGGGCCATCTCCGGGTGATCCGCCGCCACTTTGGCGATTTTCGCGACATCGGTGCCAGCGGCTGCCAGTTCCTGCTGAATCGCAGTGGACAATGCGGCCACTTGGGCGTAGGCGCCGAGTGGAGAAAACCCGATTACAGCGGCAATAAGGATGGATTGAATTTTCATGGAAATTACGTGGTTACTTCTGACGGTGTTAGGCAATGATGCAAATCTACTACAAAATCAAGACTGAAGGCAAAGGTTTCAGCCTGCGACCGACGCGTACAGGGAAAAACCGGTAACAGCCGCCAACCGACTGGCAACAAAAAATTTCCAGCAATCTGCGCCCCAACCTGGGGATTATTCCCCGGCACCGAGAGGCGGCACTGGCATCCGGCCCCGGTTCCATCAGCGGCCGGCTGGCACGACCGTCACCCGACTGGCCCGGGCGGCACCGAGGTAGGACCGCGCGAGGGCGCTCAACTCTTCGACCGTGATGGCCTCGTTGTCGGCATAACGCGACCGGCACCAATCGAGCACCTCGGGTTTTTCCTGCGCGCGCGCCACGACGTTGCCAATCCAATACTGGTTGGTGCGCGCGGACTCCCGGAGGCTGGTGAGCACCGGCTGCTTCGCCCGCTCCAGCTCGTCAGCCGTGACGCCCTTCTCCGCCAGCTCGCCGGCAATCCGCACAATCATGTCGGCGACCTGCCGCGCGCGGGGCGGATCGATCGTCACCGCCGCCTGGATATAACCGTACCCCGGATACAGGTCGCCCGCCGCGCTGCCGGCGCCGGGGCTGTAGGCGTCGCCCATCTCCTCCCGCACCTTGAGCCGCAGGCGATCGCTGAACACCTCGGCCAGGAGATTGAGGCGGCGGGCCCGGCGGATGTCCCGCCCGTCCGTCGTCGGCCAGTACAGCACCACCTCGCCCTTGGGGATCTCGGTGGGCACGGTGAACTCGCGCACAAACGGCTGGGTGGGAAACCTGACCTGGCGCAGGTCCTCCAGGGCGGGCCGGGGGCGCCGGGGCGGCAACGCCCCCAACGTCGCCGCCGCGGCCGCAATCGTCGCCTCGAGATCGAGGTCGCCGACGACGGCCACTTCCATGGCACCTCCGGCGAGTTCGGGCGCCAGCCAGGCCTGCACTTCCGCCAGGGTGCGCTTGAGCATCTCCGGCTCCGCCGGCAGGCCGAAACGCGAATCGCCGCCGGCGACGAGCTTAGCCACTTCCAGCGTGAACGGCCCGCCGGCCGTGTGTTCGAAGCTGCGGTAAACCTGATCGATCCACTTCCGGGCCTGGCGCGCCGCCTCCGGCCGATAACCGGGATCCGTGATGCTCGCCGCCATGAGCTGGAATTGCAGCAGCAGATCCTCGCGGTTGGTCGCGCCCCCCAGGGTGAAGGCGTCGCCGCCCGGGCTGAATCCGGTGCCGACGGTGCGGCCCGCCAGGATCTGGCGCAAATCATCCGCGCTGTGCCGGCCCAGTCCGCCGGCGGTGAACGTCCGCCCGGTGTAAGTGGCCAGTCCGGGCTGGTCCCGCGGCTCAATCAGTTGCCCGGAACCGAGGCGAACGTTGATCCGGATCCGGTTCGCCTCGAAGTCAGTCTTCTTCAGGTTCAGGCGCACCCCGTTCTCAAAGGTGATCAGCGTCAGATCGAGATCGGCGATGGTTTCCCGCGCCTTGATCTTTCCAGGTGCACCGAAATCCGTGTAGGCCCATTTGGCCTCGGCCTGCGCGACGGGGGCCGCCACCGGGGTCGCCCGTGATTTTTCAAAAGCCGCCGCAATCGCCGCCGTCTCCCCGCCTTCGGAAGGGATTTTCGCATTGCCCGTCACCATCACCAGGCGGTGAGTCGGACTCCACGCCTGCCGGAGGGCGGCTTGGCAGACGTCGACAGTCATGCCCTCAAGCGCCGGGCCGTAGAGCGCGAGGTCGTCCGCGGGCGTGGTCCACACGTCGCGCTCCAGGAGCGTATCGGCGATTTCGTCCGCCATCGCGTCCGAACGGCGCGTCGAGGCGGTCCGGACCGCCTGCTCGAGGCTGTTGCGGAAATTGGCCACCACCTCGGCCAGCTCGGGTTTCTGGAAGCCATGCTCCAGCGCGCGGCGCAACTCTTGATCGGCCACCCCGAGGGCGGCGGTCCACTGTTCCCCGCGACAGGTAAGTCCAATCATGGTCTGCCGGTAGAAACCGTAGTTCTCCCCGGCCCCGGCGCGACCGTTGATGAAAGGGGCATTTTCCTCCTTGGCGAGGATGGAGAGCCGGCGGTTGATCATCGCATGGGCGAGCATGCGCGGGAGGTCCCGTAGGTGGACCGCCGCCGCGTCGGGTTCCTTCGTGTAAGGCGTGATCGTGGCGATCGACACATTCGTATTCGGCGCCTCCCCTTCATAATGATAGAAGGCGCGGGTGCCCGCGAAGGCCGGGACGTGGCCCAAATCCGGCTGCGGTCGCGCCGGACCACGGGGTTGGAGGGAGCCAAACGCCGCCCGGACTTTGCGCTCGACCAGGTCGACGTCGATGTCCCCCACCACCACCAGTGACATCAGTTCCGGCCGGTACCAAGTGTTGTATAGATCGACGAAACGATCGCGTCCCGCCTGCT
The DNA here is from genome assembly GCA_038249085.1 of Opitutales bacterium. Lineage (GTDB taxonomy): Bacteria > Verrucomicrobiota > Verrucomicrobiia > Opitutales > Opitutaceae > ER46. Next base: position 38,479 of record JBBRWR010000026.1, on the reverse strand, counting down.
GAAGCACCGCGTTGGGCCCGATCACATCGCGCTTCGCGTACATCGTGCCGGCGAGGAGAAAATTCTGCGTCGCCATGCTGGTGCGGTAGCCCACGGAGTCGCGGGTGCGCTTTTCACTGAGAATGATGCCGCGCTCGCGGTCGATTTCCTCCTGCCCCAGGAGCAGGCCACCGGCGTAATCGCCGAAGACCTTGAAGCCCTCGGCCAGGGTGGCTTCCTTGGTATCGGGCAATTCGAGCAGGTAAAGGGTGCGCCGGTACCAGGTGCTGGCGTTGGTGTCGCCGCCGAAGTTCATGCCCATCCGCTGGAAATATTCAATCAAGGTGCCGGGCGGATAATGGACACTGCCGTTGAAGGCCATGTGCTCGAGGAAATGAGCCAACCCCTGCTGATCATCCTTTTCCTGGAGGGCGCCAGCCTCGATCAGGAGGCGCAGGGACGCGCGTTGCTTGGGTTCGTGGTTCGCGCGAATGACGTAGCGCAGGCCGTTCTCCAGGGTGCCAAAGCGGGCCTGCGCATCGGCCTTGAGATCGCTGCCCTCCTGTGGAAACGGGATGGCGGCAAACGCCGCGGACCCAACCAACCAGCCGCTCAGGACCAAGAGAGAAAGAAGTCGCCGCATGAGAATGAGCGCTCAAGAAGTCCCGTTTCACGCAAAACGAAAGACCGAAGCGCGGAATTTCTTTGCTCCGACGGCCGATCTGCCGGCGAATCCCTGGCCCCGGACCCGTGATATTCTGGCTCTACCGCCTCCTCTTCGTCCCCGCGCTCCTGGTCATCGCACCGCGGTATCTGCTGCGCATGCTCCGGCGGGGCGGCTATCGCAGCGACTTCGCCCACCGCTTCGGGCGCCACCCCCGCCTCCCGGCCAAACACCCGGGCCGGCCGCGCATCTGGCTGCAAGCCGTCAGCGTGGGGGAGATTCTCGCCATCGGCCCCATCCTCGAGGCGCTCCAGAGCGACGGGGCCGAGATTTATCTCACGACGACCACCAGCACCGGCCGGCGCCTCGCACAGGAGCGCTATCCGCAACTCGTGGCCGGCCTCGGGTATTTCCCGATCGATTGGTGGCTTTTTTCCGCGCTGGCCTGGCGGCGGATAGCTCCGGATCTCGTAATCCTGACCGAGGGAGAGCGCTGGCCCGAACACCTGCGGCAGGCGGTCGCGCGGCGCGTTCCCGTCCTGTGCATCAACGCCCGGTTGAGCGACCGCAGCTTTGCCCGCATGCGGCGTTTTCGCCGCTGCGCCCGTCTCCTGCTGGACGGCGTGACGCGCTTTCTGCCCGCGACCGCTCCCGATGAAAAGAGGTTGCTGGATCTCGGGGTACCCCGGGAACGACTGGTGACCACGGGTAACATCAAGCTCGACGTGTGCATTCCCGCCCTGAGTGCGGCCGAACGCCCCCGGCTCCGACGCGAACTCGGCCTAGCCGACGGCCTGGTGTTGCTCGGCTCCTCGACCTGGCCCGGCGAGGAGGAGGCGCTGCTAGCCGCGTGGCGGCGCGGCCGGCAGGCTGGTTGGCCGTGTTCGCTGCTGCTGGTGCCGCGACACGCCGAACGCCGGGCCGAGATCGCGCGGTGGCTCGCCACCACGGGAGTGTCGTTTCATTTCCGGTCCCGGGGTGCCGCGCCCCAGGTAGTCGAGGTGGTCGTCGCCGATACGACGGGAGAATTGCGCCGCCTCACCCAGCTCGCCGACCTCGTCTTCGTGGGCAAGAGTCTCGCCCCACACACCGAGGGACAGACCCCGGTTGAAGCGGCGGCCCTCGAGAAACCGATTCTGTTTGGACGCGGGATGGGCAATTTCCGTGCGATTGCGGGTGAACTCGTCGGCCGGGGCGCCGCGCGGGAGGTGGCCGATCCGGAGGAGTTGGCGGAGGCCGTGACGGAACTGCTCCGCGATGCCGCCCAGCGGGAAACGCTGGCACTGGCGGCGGCGAATTGGCATCGGGACAACTCTGGCGCCATCGAACGCACCCTGGCCGTGATTCGGCAGGAAATGGCCCGCCTGGGTTGAGTTTCCCCGCGCCTCCCGCCCTTACGGTCGCCTTCCCCTCGTCCCCGTGGATCTTCCCGGCCCCCTCATCCTTACCGGCCGCGCCCCGTCCGCGACGCCTGCTCACACTTTCCTTCCGCAAAGCAAATTCAGGGTTGCACCCCATGCGGTGATTTCTAGGTTCCGCATCTTTTAGATTGATGCAGGCCCACGGACCCAAGCGCGTCTACACTCCTCATTCGCTCGAATTCTGGTTCGAAAAACTCGAAAACGACTGGTCCGGGGCGTTTTCTGCCAACCAACTCCACAAGGGCCGCGAAATCTACGTCGGCGGAGAAGTGCGCGAGCTGGAATTGACCGACCGCGACGCGATCGTCCACCGGCGGGTCGACAAGCGGGACGAGTATGCCGTGATTGAGTGGCTGAAAGACGGCCTGAGCGTCCGCTCGTCCTCGACGGACCCCGAACTCGCTCATGCCCTGGCCGTGGCGGGTCTGCATGAGATTGAGGAGTTGGTGGCGGATGAGATTTCACCCCTGCCCGGCGAGGGGACGCCGCCGTCCGGCAACGGCAACGGGGAACGCGCAGCCAGCACGCCGGGAAGCCCCAACTCTCCCGCCGACGCCGTCGACGTTACCCCGGGCAAGGCGACCGAAGCGCAAAGCAAGGGTGACGGCACCCACTCTGCCAACGGTGCTCCCACCACCAACCGGACGTTGGTCCTCGTCTTCAAGACGAAGTCGGCGGGCCTGACCTTTCAGGCCGTCTGGGTGGAAGCGGACCGCAAGCCTCGCGTCCCTGCCCTCGGCCCGGACGCGCATGCCGGGGGCAACGGTCACGTCAGCTCGGCGGAGCGGGCAAAACTCATCGGCCTGGCCGCTTACGCCCGCAAGGCTCACTTTCATTACCAACAGGATAGCGGCATCTACCTCCTGGAATCGCTGGTCGAGATTCCCAACTTTCTCCGGACCGTCCTGCCGGCCTGGAAGCGGCTGTTCACCCTCGAGCTCGACGACAAGTCCGCCAACCTGCTCAAGGGGACGCGCACCGTGGAAATCGAAGCCGTCGCGGAACGCACGCCGGCGGGAAACGGCGGCACGGAACACGTCGGCCTCAACCTGCGCTGGATCTTCCGAGCCGGCGAACGCCTGCTCACCGACTCCGAGGTGAACGCGCTGCTCAAGCGCGGCGGGCAGCCGGTGATCGTGCCGAGCCTGGGCATTGTCTCCCTGCCCCAGGACAAATGGGACAGTTTCAGCGCCTGGCAGTCGAACGTCGCAGAAACCCAGCCGGCCGGGCCCAACGGCTCCACCGAGCTCTCGCCCTACCTGATCTTTTCCCTCTTCAACGACGCGCGCCTGAAACTCTCGCTCTCACCGGAAATCGAGGCATGGCGCCAGCGCGTCCTGGCGCCCCCCGCCGCGCCCCCGGCGCTGCCGGCGATCCTGCGACCCTACCAACGCCGCGGGGTGGAATGGATCCACCACCTCTTCGACGTCAGCTGCCACGGCCTCCTCGCCGACGAGATGGGCCTGGGCAAGACCCTGCAGGTCCTGGCCCTCCTCGCCTGCCGGCCGGTTCCGGGTCGCTCCAACCTCATTGTCTGTCCCGCCAGCGTCGTGCCGGTCTGGCGCGAAGAAATCGCCAAGTTTTTCCCCGACCTCGCCGTCGACGTGCTGAAGTCGGGCAATGATTTCACCAGCCGGACCGACCCCGTCATCTGGCTCGCCAGCTACACGCAGCTGCGCAAACACCGCGCGCTGCTCAGCCAGGTGGAGTTTGGGTACGCCGTGCTCGACGAAGGCCAGTTCATCAAGAACCCCGACGCCAAGATCACGCAGACGTGTTTTGCCGTGCGGGCCGCGCATCGGGTGGTGCTCACCGGCACGCCGCTCGAGAACCGCCAATTGGATCTGTGGAGCATCTTTCGTTTTCTGCTCCCGGGCCTGCTCGGCTCGCGGAGTTCGTTTGAGGCGGCCCTCGGCGCCGATCGCGAAGGCACCCTCACCCGCCTGCGGGCGCAATTGGCCCCCTTCATCCTGCGCCGCAACAAAAAGGAGGTCGCGCAGGAGTTGCCACCGAAGGTCGAGATGGACCTCATCTGCCCGCTGACCGACGTGCAACGCGCCGACTACGCCCGGATTTGCAGCGAAGGGCTAGACCGCCTTGGCGACGACGTGGGCGCCGCGATGCGGGAGAAATCGTTCGGCTTCCTCGCGCTGCTCACGCGCCTGCGGCAGACCTGCTGCGACCCCGACATGCTGCCGTGGCGGAAGGCGCCGCTCACCGACTCCGGCAAGATCAACCTGCTGGTGGAGAAGCTCACCGAAATCATCGGCAGCGGGCACAAGGTCGTGATCTTTTCCCAATTTGTCATGCTACTCGATCGGGTGAGGGCGGCGCTGACGATCCATTTTCCGGACCTTGCCCGCTTCGAACTCACGGGCATGACCCTCGACCGGCAGAAGCCCGTGCAGTCCTTCCAGAATGCGTCCGGCGCCGCCGTCATGCTGGTCTCCCTCAAGGCGGCCGGCACCGGCATCACGCTGCATGCGGCCGACTACGTCTTCCTGCTTGACCCGTGGTGGAACCCCGCCGTCGAGGCCCAGGCGGTCGACCGCGTGCATCGCATTGGCCAGACCAGCACCGTCTTCGTGTACCGCATGGTAACGGCGGGCACGATTGAGGAGCGCATCCAGGCCCTCAAGGAATCCAAGAAGGATCTCTTCGACCGGCTCATCGGCGGGCTGGGCGGCGACTTTGACCTGAGCCAGCACTTCACTTCTCTGCGCAGCCTGGTCACCCTCACCGCCCAGGCCGAACCCGACGAGGTGCAGGAACCCTACACGGTCGACTAGCGGGCAACCCCGGCCGCGGCCGGAACGCCCCCTCCGGTCGCCCCGGGAACCTACGGGCCAAAGATCCCCCAGTGAAACGTCTGGTCAAGCGCGAGCAGGCAGAGCGCGGCCACATACAGCCAGACGACCGCGAGGACAATCTGGCCGAGCCGCCGCTTCCGCGGGTCGGCCGAGTCCAGCCACGCGGAGGAAGTTTCCGCGGTCGCGGCCGCCGGCCCGACCGCGTCGACGACGGGAGCAGCTACGACACCCGCGTCCCGCTTGGACGGAACCTTTTCGCGCCGTTTCTCTGCCGATTTTCCACTCATCAGCAGTCAGCGTGAAAAAAAGCCGGCGCGGTGCAAGCCCGGCGCGGCGCCGCCCCGGTCTCGCCCACCCGCCCTGGCCGGTACAACCGTTCAATCGGAATGTCAGCGGAGCGGACTTGTTTCCCCGTCAACGTATCCTACGATCCGTCCACTTTGAAACCAGCGACAGACTCGACCGGCTCCGCGACCGGATTCCCGGCATGAAGAACGTCACGGATCCGGCCGCAGTGCTGATGAGCCGGCTGCTGCGGCTGTTGCGCTGGCGGGTCTGGGTGCAGGAGCGGCTCCAGCCGTCCGAGTGGCAGATGACCCTGATCTGGGCCGCGCTGGCGGGCATCCTGGGGGCCCTGTCGGCGATCGTGTTCACGACGCTTACCGAGCGGGTGTACGACTGGTTCGGCAACTCGCGGTTGGGCATCGTCGACTCCATCGCCCGCCTGCCCTGGTGGGGCTGCCTGCTCGTTCCGACCGTCGGCGGCGCGCTGGCCGGCGCGGTGCTCTACCTGGGGCCCAAGCTGACCCGCGACCAGAGTTCGACGGACTACATGGAGGCGATCCTGATTGGCACCGGCCGCGTGCCGACCCGGGCCAGCCTGGTCAAATCAGCCGCGGCCCTGTTTTCGATCGGTTCCGGAGGCTCGATCGGGCGCGAGGGACCGATGGTGCAGCTGGCCGCCGTCATGGCGTCCCAACTCGGGCGCTGGCAAAACTTCACCCCGCCAAAACTCCGCCTGCTCGTGGCCTGCGGGGCCGCCGCCGGCATCGCCTCCGCTTACAACGCCCCCATCGCCGGGTCGTTCTTCGTCGCCGAGATCATCCTGGGCACGATCGCCATGGAGAGCCTCGGGCCCCTCGTGGTCTCGGCCGTCGCCGCGACGCTGACCATCCACATGCTCACGGCGGCTCACGTGCTGTACCGGGTGCCGGCCTTCGGCGAGGTCTCACCGTTGGAGATGGGCCCCTATGTCCTGCTCGGGTTCCTCACCGGTGGCCTGGCCCCGCTCTTCCTCATCTCCCTCAAACGCGCCGAAAAATTCTTCGTGGCGCTCAAGCTGCCGATCATCGCCCGGCTCGCGCTCGGCGGACTCGTGGTTGGCGCCATCGCCATCAACGTGCCCCAGGTCTGCGGCAACGGCTATTCGGTGGTCGTCGAGATGCTCAAGGGGCAGTTCCTGGTGCCCACCATCCTCGGTTATGTGGCCTGCAAATGGCTGGCCACGATGGCCTCGTTTGGGTCCGGGGCCCCCGGCGGGGTCTTGACGCCCTCGCTGTTCATGGGGGCCGGCACCGGATTGTTGTTCGGCACCGCCGTGCACCAGATCTGGCCGGCCGGGGCCAGCAACCCCATCGCGTTTGCCCTGGTCGGCATGGGTGCCTTCCTCGCCGCCGCCAGCCACGCGCCCGTCATGGCCGTGATTCTGCTCTTCGAGATGACGATGAGTTACGACATCATCCTGCCCCTGCTGGTCTGTTGTGTGGTCGCTTATTATACGGCCAGGAGCATTGGCGGGGCGTCGCTCTACTCCGAGTCCCTCAAGAGCAAAGCCGCCGCCCGGCCGGATGCCCTCCCGGTGGAAACCCTCGTCGCCGACTTGATGCGGCCCAACCCTCCGTCCGTGCAGCCCACCGCGCACTTCGCCGACATCGCGCGGATGTTCCTCCGCCTGCGGGTCAACAACCTCTACGTGGTTGATGCGGTCGGAAAATTCCTCGGGGTCGTCTCCCTCCACGATGTGAAACCCTACCTGAACGAGCCCGACCTCGCCGAACTCGTCATCGTCAGCGACATCATGCACGACAACTTTCCCCGGGTCGGTCCCGAACAGCCCTTCGCCGAGGCCCTGGCCGGATTCCTCAATGTCGTGGCGGAGCGGCTGCCCGTGGTCGACCACGAGGGCATCCTGCGCGGCAGCCTGGCCAAGAGCGATTTGCTGCTGCGCATCGCCGAACGGCGCAAGAAGCCGGTGGGCAACTGATTGCCGACGGCAGGAGCCCGCCAGGCCGGTCTCCACCCGACCCGCCACCGTCGTTGGCCGGCGCGCGGTGTCGCCGGATTGTCACCGTCGCCGCTCGCCGCGCCCTTGCCTCCGGGCCGCCTTGCGGGTAACGCCTTGCGGGCCTATCCTCCGCCCTTCCCTCCTCCCCCCTCTCCGCCACCGTGACCCGCCCGCGCAAGAAAACCCTCGTCAAACCCGCTGCTCCCACGCGTCGCAGCACCGCCACGCCCACCCACAACGGCCAGTCCGTCTATGGCAACCGCGAGCAGAGCTGGCTGGCGTTCAACCGCCGCGTGCTCGACCAGGCCCGCAGCACCTCCAATCCCTTGCTCGAACGGGTGAAGTTCCTCGCCATCGTCAGTTCGAATCTCGACGAGTTCTTTGAGATTCGCGTCGCCGGGATCATGCAGCAGGCCGATTCGGAATCCAGTGGCCTGAGCATCGACGGCCTGACCCCGCGGGAGCAATTGCGGCGCATCCGCCAGGAAGTCGACCGGCTCGTGGCCGACACCTATGCCTGCTGGCACGGCGAGGTCGTACCCCTGCTCGCTCAGGCCGGCATCCAGTTTCGCACGGCCGCCCAGCTCGACAAGTCCGAGGAGGCCTGGGTCCGCCGGTACTTCGAACTGCAGGTGCTGCCGGTGCTCACCCCGCTCGCGGTCGATCAATCCCACCCGTTCCCGCAGTTGGCCAACAAGACCCTCAACATCCTGCTCTCCCTCGACGACCCCGAGACCGAGGCCAAGGACAAGTTGATGATCATCCTGCCCGTGCCGCGCAGCCTGCCCCGCATCGTACCGATTGCCGATGGTGCCGTCTCCCCGCCCCGGTACCTGTTCCTCAGCGAGATCATCAAGCTGTGCGCCGGCCAGCTCTTCCCCGGTTTCACCATCCTCGAAGCCCACGCGTTTCGCGTCACCCGCAACAGCGATCTCTACATCGACGACGAGGAGGCGGAAAACCTGCTGAAGAAGATCGAGGATGAACTGCGCAACCTGCGGCGCGGCGCGGCCGTGCGCCTCGAAATCGAACAGGGCGTCGACCCCGACCTGCTCACGGAACTCTGCCAGCACCTCGATCTCCCCCTCGATCACACCTTCCCGCTGCCGAGTCCGCTCAACCTGCTCCGGTTGATGAGCCTTTACGAGGCCATCGATCGGCCGGACCTCAAGTTCACTCCTTTCGTCCCCGCGGACAACCTCCGCCTCCGCGGGCCCAAACCCATCTTTGACGCCCTGCGCGAGCGCGACTTCTTCCTGCATCATCCCTACGACTCCTTCACGCCGGTCGTGGATTTTGTGCAGCAGGCCGCGGGCGATCCGAACGTGCTCGCCATCAAGCAGACCCTCTACCGCACCAGCGGCGACTCGCCCATCGTCCGCGCGCTGATTGAGGCCTCACTCGCCGGCAAGCAGGTCACCGCCCTCGTGGAACTCATGGCGCGCTTCGACGAGGCCAACAACATCAAGTGGGCCCGCGAACTCGAGGAGGCGGGCGTCCACGTCGTGTACGGTTTCGTCGGGCACAAGACCCACTGCAAGTGCTGCCTCGTCGTGCGGCGCGAGGGGGCCGAACTCCGCCAGTACGTTCACCTGGGAACCGGCAACTACAACCCCAAGACGGCCCGGCTCTACACCGACATCAGCCTGCTCACCAGCAGCGAGCACCTCACCTCCGAGGTCGCCCAACTCTTCAACGCCCTCACCGGCCTCGGCCGCACGCCGGAATTCCACCACCTCCTCGTCGCACCCTTCAATCTCCACTCCCGCACACAGGAATTGATCGCCACCGAGACGGCCAACGCCCGCGCCGGCAAGCCGGCCCGCATCATCGCCAAGATGAACAAACTCGTGGATCCGGCCACGATCGACAACCTCTACGCCGCCTCCCAGGCCGGGGTGAAGATCGACCTCATCGTCCGGGCGACCTGTTGCCTCGTGCCCGGAGTCAAGGGCCTGAGCGAGAACATCCGGCTGCGCAACATCGTCGGCCGCTTCCTCGAGCACGCCCGCATCTTCTACTACGAAAATGCCGGCACCCCGGTCGTCTACTGCGGCAGCGCGGACTGGATGCCCCGGAACTTCTTTCGGCGCGTCGAAGCCCTCTTTCCGCTGCAGGATCCCGAAATCCGGCGCCGCGCGATCGAACAGCTCCTGCACGTCGAGTTGGCCGACAACGTCGACGCCCGTGAACTCCAGGCCGACGGCACCTATGCTCCCCCGCCCCGCCGCGCCGGCGAGGAAACGATGAGCGCCCAGGCCTATTTCATGAAAGCCGCGACGCTCCGCGCCGCCGGCAACCAGCCCACCGGCGCACCGGCGGCCGACGCGCCCGCCGCGCTGGTGCCCCTGCCGCGGCCGCCCGAGGTGACCGGCAAGAGCTAGCCCGCCTCCGGCAATCGCCCCACTCGATTCCCCCGAAAATTTCAGAGGTAAAGTAACCTTATGGGTTACAATGTGGCTTTTAGGTTTTCAGAGCCATTGTAACCTAATAGGTTACAATGGGAGTTCAGGTTTTCCCGCCGAAACCGGACCTGGTAACACGAGCCGCCTGATAGGCGCGATCAAGGCCGCCCCGGCTTCCCCGCCCACCCGCCGGGGGGCGTTCAGGCGCGCGCGACCACCAGGGAGGCATTGGTGCCCCCGAAGCCAAAGCTGTTGGAGAGCGCCGCGCGCACCGATCGCCGCACCGCCGTGTTCGGGGTCACGTTGAGCCCGAGGTCGGCGCAGACCGGGTCCATGTTTTCCAAGTTAATCGTCGGGGGCACGATGCCGTGGTGAACCGCCAGCACCGCCGCAAAGGCCCCCATCGCGCCAGCCCCACCGAGCAGGTGGCCCGTCATCGATTTCACCCCGCTCACATTGAGGCTGGCCTTGTTCTCCGCAAAGACGGACGCAATCGCCGCCGCCTCCTCCCCGTCTCCCCCCGGCGTCGACGTGGCGTGGGCCGAGACATAGTCGATCTCCCCCGGAGCCAAACCCGCCCGGGCCAGCGCGGCCCGCATCGCCCGGGCCGATCCCTCCGCTCCCGGCGCGAGCGAAGAAAGATGATACGCATCCGCCGACGCCCCGTAACCGCACAACTCGGCGTAGATGCGGGCGCCCCGCCGCAGGGCATGCTCCCGCTCCTCCAGCACAAACACCACCGATCCCTCCGACAACACGAAGCCGTCGCGATCCCGATCATAGGGCCGCGACGCCCGGGCGGGCTCGTCGTTGCGCGTCGACAGGGCGCGCATCTGCGCGAAGGCCCCGATGGCCAGGGGCGTCACCGTCGACTCCGCGCCGCCGGCCAGCATCACATCGGCGTCGTCGCGCGTTATCGTCGCCGCCGCTTCGCCGAGGGCGTGACCACTCGTCGCGCACGCCGAGGCGACACTCATATTGGACCCGCGGAAATCGAGCAGCAGGCTCACCTGCCCCGCCAGCAGGTTGGGGGCGATCTGGATGATGAAGAACGGCGAAATCCTCCGGAAGCCGCCGGCCTTCCACGTGTCGTGCATCGCCTCTATCTCCGGCAGGCCGCCCAATCCCACTCCGAGATGGACCCCCAGGCGCTCGGGCCGCAGTGAGTCCCTCACGGCATCGAGCCCGGAATCGGCGTAGGCTTCCACCGCCGCCCCCACCCCAAGATGGGTGAACCGGCCGAACTTCTTCACCTCCTTGAGGGTCAACGCCTGCGCGAGCGGCTCGGCCGCCGCACCCCGCGGCCGCAGCGGCGCCGGCAACATCCGCGCGGGGTCGAAGTCCTTCACTTCCCCGGCAATTTGCGCGGTGCATCCCGTCGCATCGAACCGGGTGATCCGGCCGATGCCACTGCGACCGGCAATGAGCGAGGCCCAGGTCTCGGCGGCCGTGTTACCACAAGGGGTGACGGCTCCAATGCCAGTGATGACAACGCGGCGCGGCGCAGGGGAGGAAAGTTGCATGGGTGAAAAGTTTGGAACGAGTCGGGCGCAGAATGCGCGCATAAAATCAAGCGACGGGTTATCTCGGCGGGTTATCCCGGCAGGGTCCTGGATTGCCCGGTGCCACGCCGCACCCACGGCGGTTTTGACATTCGGCTCGCGGCGGGTTTCCCTGCCCTTCCCCTTCCTTCCTGAATTCCTCTCCCGCCAACGAGATCCTGTCCCCGATGCAGCAGCTACACCCTCACTGGCGCATGGAATATATCGAGGCCCCGCGCTATCCGGCCGCGATGAAGCGTCCCTTCTCGGAACTTCCGCGACTCGGCGATGACCGGTCCGCCCTGATCGTGCACCGCTCGAAACTCAGTTATCTGATTCTCAACCGTTTTCCCTACAATCCCGGGCACCTCCTGGCCGTGCCCTTCCGGGAAGTGACCCATTTGGAAGATTTGGACACCTCCGAACGCGCCGATCTGTTCGAAGAGATCATTCTCGCCAAGACGCTCCTATCGGTCGCCCTCAAACCCGATGGTTTTAACATCGGCTTCAACCTCGGCTCGGCGGTCGCCGGCGGCAGCATCGCCCACCTGCACGGCCATATTGTTCCGCGCTGGAACGGGGACAACAACTTCATGCCGGTCCTCGGCCAAACCCGCATTTTGCCGCAATCGCTCGAGGCCACCTGGGAAAAATTGGCGGCAGCGGTGGCGACGACCGCCCCGGCGGCAACGGAGCCACCCCAAGCCTAGATCTCCCGCTTCGCCCGTTCCCAACCGCGCCTGGTTCCGGTTCTTCCTCTCCCCGGTTTCTTCTTTTTCCGGTTTCTTCTTTTTCACGTTTTCCGCCTCTCCCTTGCCGACCAAGACCCTCCACTTTCCCAGTCCGCGACATGCGGCCGCGCTCTACGCCGGCCGGGAGGAAAACCTGGTGCACGCCGAGCGGGCGCTCGAGGTCAAACTGGTCACCCGCGACGATTGGATAAAGATTGAGGCGAGCCCCGAACCCCTTGCCCGGGCGGAGGCGCTTTTCAGCTTTCTCGACCTGGCCCGCGCCCAGGGCATGGCGATTCGGACGCCGGACTTTCATCGCATCGCGGACGCCTTCGCCCGCGGGGAGGGCCCGCAGCTCCGGACCCTGCTCGACGAGCCGCTGGTCATCGCCACGAACCGCAAGACGATCGTGCCCAAGACCCTGGCACAAAAACTCTACCTGCAGTCGATGCTGGCGCACCCCGTCGTGTTCGGTATCGGCCCCGCCGGCACGGGCAAGACCTACCTCGCCATGGCCGCGGCCGTGAACGCCCTGCTCAAGAACGAGGTGGAGCGGGTGATCCTCACCCGGCCCGCGGTCGAGGCGGGCGAGACCCTCGGCTTCCTCCCGGGGGACCTCCGCGAAAAAATCCTCCCGTATCTGCGCCCGCTCTACGACGCCCTGCACGACATGCTCGACCCCGAGGATGTCGCCCGCCTGAGCGAGAAGGGTGTCATCGAGATCGCCCCGCTGGCCTACATGCGCGGGCGCACCCTCTCCCGTGCCTTCATCGTGCTCGACGAGGCTCAGAACACGACTCCCGAGCAGATGATGATGTTTCTCACCCGGCTCGGCGAAGATGCCCGCATGGTTGTCACCGGCGACATCACCCAAATCGACCTGCCCCGCGCCAAGGCCAGCGGCTTGATGGAGGTCCGCCACATCCTCGCCGATATTCCCGGGATCGATTTTCACACCTTCAGCGGCGCCGACGTCGTGCGCCATCCGCTCGTCGCGCGGATCATCGAGGCCTACGACGCCTACCGCAACCCGATCGCCAGCGTCAACGGCGCGGAGGCAAAGGGATGAACGCTCGCCGCCATCGTCCGCGGCCCGATGAATCGACCGCGGCTGCTCCTGCCTCGTTTCCACTTCCGCCGGCTCTCGCCCGCCCTTGCCGCGGCTAACGTCCCCTGACCTAACCCGACCTCATCGCATCGATTTCACCGTGTCTGTCCGCAACCAGCTCAAGCTCATCGTCGGAGGCCTCAGCAGCCGCCGCGGAGCCCGCCCCGCCGCGCTCATCGCCATGGCGGAGTTTCTTGAGCGCAGCCGGGTGGTCGCCGCCCTGATCTTCATCGTCACGGTCGCGGCGATCGTGCTCATCAGTTCGGCCGGCCTCACCACCTTCGATGCGCCGATGCGGGCCAACCAGACCGCGACGACGCGCGTGACGGCGCAGGCGTCCTTTGATTTCGTCAGCGGCGAACGCACCAAGGCGGCCCGCGATCAGTTCCGCAACCGCATCCCCCCAGTCTACAAACTCGACACCGAACCCCTCCGTCGCTTTGAAGCCGCCGCCCGGATGCTGCAAAGCCAGATGGCCGCCTTTGAAAGTGCGCATCCGACCGGGCTCGATCCCCTCCTCGCCTACCGCCCGGAGCTCGCGGCCATCGCCGAGACGTTCAATTCCCACGGACCCTACCACGCCACCCCCGAGGATGTCGCCGCCGTGCTCGCCTCCGGCGACGCCAAAACCCGCGCCGCCATGTTCGAAGACGGCCTCGCCACTCTGCGCGACGTCTACGCCCAGGGTGTCGCCGACGCTGCCCTCGGCAGCGCCAGCCCCGGAGCCGCCGTCGCCTTTCAGATCGCCCGCCCCAACGGCGCCGTTTCGCAGCGACCCGTGGAGACGATGGAGGAGGCCCTCACGGTCCTGCGGGTGAGCCTCGCTTCCGATCAGGTGCCGCGCACGGCCGCGCAGGCGGTGTTCCGCCTGTTCCGCTTCGGCCTTGCCCCCAATCTGGTGTTCGATCGCGCCGCCACCCGGGCCAGCGAAGAAAGCGCGGTCCTGGCCGTGAAACCGATCACGGTCAACGTCGTCAGCGGCGAGACGATTGTCGACCCCGGCGAACGCGTGACCCCGGAGATCTTTGAAACGCTCATGGCCCACCGCCGTTACCTGCGCGAGCACTCCGAAGTCGACACCCGGGAGGGCCTCACCCTCTTCGGCCGCGTCCTCCTCGTGCTCGCCATGGTGCTGGCCTCGCTGATCTACATCCGGATCGAGGACCCGGAGACGTTGTGCAGCAACGTCCGTTGCGGGCTGCTCGCGCTCGTGGTCATCGCCAACCTCGCGCTCGTCCGCGCCAATTATTCGCTCGGCGGCGCCGAATTTTTCCTGCGCGACGGGGCCTGGGCCTCGACCCTGCCCTACGTGGCCCCCACGGCCTTTGCCCCGCTCATCGTCGCCATCCTGATCGATGCGGGCTCGGGCATTTTCATGGCCCTGCTGATCTCGATCTTCACCGGGGTCATCTACGGCAACCGCCTCGATCTGCTCGTCCTGACGTTTCTCGCCTCCCTCGTCACCATCTACTTCGGCCGCGATGCGCGCCGCCGGGGCAAACTCGTGCGCGCCGCCGGCATGGGCGGCCTCACGGTCGCCGCCTTCGCCGCCCTCATCGCTTTTGCCGATCAGACCCCCCTCGACACCTTGCTGCGGCAGATGGCGGCCGGCCTCGGCACCGGCCTCCTCACCGGCATCGGCGTCGTCGGCCTCCTGCCCGTGCTGGAATCCCTGTTCAAGCGCACGACTGATATCACGCTCCTCGAACTCACCGACTACAACCATCCGCTGCTCCGCCGCATGCAGCTCGAGGCTCCGGGCACCTACCACCATTCGCTCGTCGTCGCCCAGCTCTCCGAGAACGCCGCCAACGCCGTCGGCGCCAACCCGCTGGTCGCCCGTGTCTGCGCCCTGTTCCACGATGTGGGAAAGATCCGCAACCCGCTCATCTTCGGCGAAAACCACCGCGACCGCGCCAATCCCCACGATGACCTCTCTCCGCTGGAATCGGCCCGCCTCATCAAGCAGCATGTGCCCGAGGGCGTGGAGTTGGCGCAGGAACACCAACTCCCCCGCGCCGTGATCGACGCCATTCAGCAGCATCACGGGACGAGCCTGGTTCGTTTCTTCTACGACCGCGCGGTCGAGGCCTCCCGCGCCCCTTTCAGCCGCCCGACGGTCGGCGGGAAGAAGGAAAAGCCCGAGGGCCCGCGCAGCGCCGAGACCCCGCCCTCCGCTCCGCCGCCCCCCCCCGTCGAGGCGGAGTTCCGCTACGACGGCCCCAGGCCCCTCCTGAAGGAGACCGCCATCATCTCGCTCGCCGATGGCGTCGAGGCCGCCACTCGATCCCTGCGCCAGGTCAACGCCGAGGCCCTGACGCTCACGATCAATCGGATCGTCGGCGATCGCATCGCCGAGGGCGAACTTGACCAGGCCCCGCTCACCCTCGAGGAAGTCACGCGGATCAAGAACAGCTTCCAGTTCACGCTGCTCAACATGCTGCACTCGCGTGTCGCCTATCAGACCGGCGAGAAAACTCCCGTCGAAGCCAAGGCGTGAAAGCGTTTCGCCCCCCAGCGGCCCCGCTCCCCCCGCCGGACCGCGTCATCGCCATCGCCAACCGCCATCCGCGCCTCCGGCTCGACCGTCGCGGGGTCACGCGCGCCCTCGCCACTCTCGACGCCGCTCACGCCGCCTTCCCCCTTCGCGATCCCGCCTTTCTCTCCGGTGAACTCTCGCTCGTCTTCCTCACCGACCCGGCCCTCGCGCAGATCCACGCCGACTTCCTCGCCGACCCGTCCCCGACCGATGTCATCACCTTCGAGGGCGACCCCCTCCTTGGCACCGCGGGCGAAATCTGCGTCTCCGTCGACACCGCCGCCCGATTTGCCCGCGAACACCGGCGCGATTTCAGCACCGAACTGACCCTCTATTTGGTGCACGGATGGCTCCATCTCGCCGGCTACGACGACCGCCTGCCCGCCCGCAAAGTCCGCATGCGCCGCGCCGAGGCCCGCGCGATGCGCCTGCTCGAACGCGCCGGAACCCTCCCGGTGTTTTCCCTCCCGACCCGCCGCTGACGGACCGCCGGCCGGCCACCGAGGCGGCGCCAACGGGTCCAATCCCCCCGCACCTCAATTTTCCCCATGAACACACTCCGCCTCCCTCCCGGGCTCGCGTGGGTCACCAGCGCGACTCTCCTTACTCCATCGCTTTTCGCCCAGGTACTGGGGTTTACGGGCGAAACCTCCGTCACGCTCGATGTGGGCTTCGGCATCCGCGCTGTGCTGCCCTCACGCGTGACCGTTCCGGTCGGGGAACGCCTGCGCCTCATCGCCCCGACCATCGGGGATGGCCTCACCCTCGTCTGGACGAAAAATGGGCGCACCGTTCCCGGCGCCAGCACGGGCACGCTGATCTTGCCGGCCGTAACGCCGGGAGACGCCGGCACCTATGCCTGCACGTTTTCGAGCGCCACCAACCCGTCGCTCCCGTCGCAAACTCTCGTGCTCGGCGTGGGGCCAACTGAACGCCTCCTCAACCTCTCCACCCGCACCGACGTCGGCCCCGGGGCCGAACAGGCCGCCATCAGCGGTTTCGTCGTCGCGGCCGGCGCCTCGCCCAAAAAGCTCATCGTTCGCGCCGTCGGCCCCTCGCTGGCACTTTTCGGCGTCCGCACCCCCCTGCGCGCGCCGGCCCTCCGAATCTTCGACGGCGACGGCAAACCCTATGACAACGGCTACGTCTACCCCGCCGTCGTCGGCGGCCTCACCTACGAGAGGGATCTCGCCGATTCCCTGGCGCGGGCCGGAGCGTTTCCGATCCCTGCCGGCACCCGCGACATCGTCGTGATGATGCCTTTTCCCGCCGGCAGCTACACGGCCCTGGTCACCTCCGCCGACGGCACCACCGGGACAGTCCTGCTCGAGGTGTACGAAGTGCCCTGAACCGGCCGCGCGGCGGCTCTCCGGCGGCGGCGGGAACCTTTGCGTTGCGTGCGGATACGGTTCTTGTGAAGCAAGACGCCGCCATGTCCGATCTTCCGCCGCCCAATTCCCGCCTCGTCACGTTCCGCAACGCGTTTCTCTCCGGCGCGCTCCTCCTGGCGCCGCTGGTGGTCACCATCTGGGCTTTCCGGGCCATTGTTGACGCCGTCGGCGGCACGTTCCGCCCGCTCTACGAACATTACCTGCCCATCTCCCTGCAGCGGATTCCCTTCTTCTGGGACCTGCTCGCCACGGGTGCCGTCGTGCTGCTGATCACCGGGCTGGGCTACCTCTCGAATTACGTCTTCGGAAAATTTTTCCTCAGCGTCTTCGAGCGTGCCATTCACCGCATTCCGGGCATCGGCACCGTCTACAACTCGGTCAAGCAGATCGTCGCGACCTTCGGCACCCAAAACCGCAATCTCTTCAGCAAGGTCGTGCTCATCGAATACCCGCGCCGCGGCATCTGGACCCTCGCGTTCCTCACCAACAAGGCCCAGGGCGAGGCCCAGGCCCGCACGGGCGCCGAGGCTTGGAGCGTCTTTGTGCCCACGACCCCCAACCCCACCAGCGGTTTTCTCCTCATGCTGCCCCCGGCCGAGGTCATCGAGCTCGAGATGAGTGTCGGCGATGGCATGAAGATGATCATCTCCGGCGGCGGCATGCTGCCCTCGCGGCCAGGCAAACGCAGCGAGACCCTGCCCGAGTAAACCGGCCGGCCAACCTCGCCGCCGGGCGCCGCCGTTTCTCCGTTTCTTCTTTTCCCGGTTTCTTCTTTTTGCCGTTTACCACCTCCGCTCTGCCATTCCCTCGCTCCCTCTCCATACCGACGCCTTCATCCTCGTGAAACGCCCGGCCACGGATGCGTTTCAGGGCTTCTCCGCCTTCTCCCCCGAGCAGGGTTCGCTGTTCCTGCAACAGCGCATCCCGAAGAGGTCGGGCGCGACCACCTCCGCCCTCGACCTCTTTGACGAGGTTGCCCTGGAACTCGAGTCGCCCAACCAGGGCCGCTCGTGGTTCGTGAAGGATACGCAGCTCATCACCCGCCATCCCGGAATCGGTTCGAGCTACGACACCCTCCGTCTTGCCTCAGGGCTGGCGGCCCTGCTCGCCCGCAACCCCGTGCACGAGGAAAGCCGGCTGGCGGTCGCGGAATTGTTGCGCCACGCCTTTGCCGCCTTCGCAACGGCCACCCGTCCCGACATCGTCTACCTGAAGAGCGTCTACCGTTTCGCCCGCGATGAGGGCTACCCGGTCAAGCAACATTGGTTCCCCACCCTGCCGGCCGCCGATCGCTCCGAATTGGCGGCCGTCATCAACCAACCCCTCGCCGCCCAGACCGCCAGCGCCGTCGTCGTCGCCCGCCTGCAACGTCATCTCGAGGCGTACCTCCGCGGCCACACGGAAATCCTGCTGGATTGATCCCCTGCAGGAGGGACGGTGACCTGGGTGCCATGCCCCCGTCTTTCGCTCCACCCGCTCTCCGCCCCACCCGATGACCTTCGACCTCGACCAACGCACCGTCACCCTGGGCGTCGGCGAGTTCGCCGACTTCTCGCTTGGTCCGCGCTCCAGCGGCGGCGGGGGGGCCGCCGGTCTTTGGCGCGCCCAACTCGGCACGCACTGGCACCACGAACTTCGCGCCCAGGCGGAGGCCGAACACCGCGCCGCCGCCGCCTTTGAAATCCCCATCATCGGCCGCATCGTGCACCGCGGCTGGGTCTTCTCCCTCACCGGTCGCATCGATCAATTGATCCGCCATCCCGCCGGCTCCCTCCTGCGGGAAATCAAGTCCGTCACCTCCGCCCTCCCCGCCGACGAATCCGCCCTGCGGAACAGTTACCCCTCCTACTTCATCCAGATCGCGACCTACGCCGCCCTGTCCCGCCTCGGCCTCGCCACCACCCCGACGCCCCTCCCCTCCCCGGCGTCGTATCACCTCTTGGGTGACAACACCCCGGGGGTCGCCCCGGAAAACCGGCCCGCGCTCACCGAGGTTCTCCGCGGGCCCGTGCGCGCGGAACTCGTGTTCGTCGAGGCCGGCTCCGGCCTGGTGCAGACCGTGCCGCTCACGCCGGCCGACGAAGCGCTCTTCCGCGCCCAACTCGACCGGGTCGCGGAATTCGTCGAGGCGCGCTCGCGGGCCCGGCAGCGCCTGCAAGGCCTGCGTTTTCGTCCCGCCTTCGCGACCCCGCGCCCCGGCCAGGAGACCACGCGGGCCGAACTCACCGCACTCTTCCAACGCCAGCCGCTGGTGTTCTTCGAGGCCCCGACCGGTTTCGGCAAGACCGGCGTCCTGCTCGAATTCGCCCTCGATCAACTTCGCTCCGGGCACTTCGACCGCGTCCTCTATCTCACCAGCAAATCCACCGGCCAGCTCCAGGTCGTCCGCACCTTGCAGACCATGACCCTCGCCGCGCCGCCGCTCCCGTCGGACCCGATTCCCTCCGCCCCCCTCGGCAACCACCCTGCCCCTCTCGCGCCCCCACCTTCTCCCCGGGGCGAACCCCCGACCGCGGCGTCGGCTCCGGATACTTGTCACGTAATAAGTGACAAGTATCCGGCTCCTGATGACGTGGAAAACGGACGCGCGGGCGCACCCGCGGGCGCACCCGCGGACGACCCCGCGGACGACCCCGCGGGCGACCCCGCGGGCGGGGCCACGGGCCCGCCGGTGGCGGCCTGGCATGTACGCAACAAGGGCGAGCATTGCGTCAACCACACGTTTCACTGCGTGCGCGACGCCTGCGCCTACCTGGCCGACGCGCCCGAGCGCTGGCCCCAAAGCGGCCTGGCCCGTTTCTACCTCGACGAGCGCCACGCCCGCGACCTCGCCACCCTCCGCGCCGCCGGGCGGGCGGCGCTCATCTGCCCCTACGAGATCACGCGCACGGCCCTGGCGTTCAACGACGCCTGGATCGGCGACTACAATTACGTGTTCGCGCCGCGCAACCGCGGGCTGTTCTACGAGCAACCCGGCTTCGTCGCCGCCCGCACGCTCCTGCTGCTCGACGAGGCGCACAATCTGCCCGCCCGGGTCGCCGACGCCCACTCGCACAGCTTCACCGCCACCGCCGCCTTCGCGGTGCGCGACGAGCTCAACCGCATCCGCCCCAGCGCCGCCCTGGTCACCGCGTGGGACCATTGGTGCCACTTCCTGCACCATCTGCGGGCCAACGACGGCCTCTCCCCTGCCATCGAGGACGACGCCCGCCACCTGCTCGAGGAATTCGCCCGGAAGCTCTCCGCCGCCCCCCTGGATTTGGCCGAGCTGGGCCCCGTCGCCGCTGATGCCCTGTGGCAGGTGCCGGCGCTGCTGGAGGATCTTGGGGCCACGGCATTGCCCCGCCTGTGGTGGAGCCCGCGCGACGGGGAACTGGCGCTCACCTGCCTCGATGCCGCCGCCGCCATCGGCGCGACGTTGCGCGAGTTCGGCGGCGTGGTGCTGGCCAGCGCCACCCTCAACCCCATCGACGGATTCGCCGCCAACTGCGGCCTCGACGCTCCCCCCGAATTACATCCGGCTCCACCCCCGACCGCTCCGAAACGTCTCGGCACGCTTAACCAGCGCACCACGCGCAAACTCTACCGGCAATTGACGAGCGCCGCCGAACTGCTCCGGGTCGAAGAAGCGAGCGACGCGGCCAACCCCGTCCTGCTCCGGGCACACGCCCCGTGGCGCGAGCACGCCTACGATCTCGCGTTCGACGCCCGCGTTGACACGACCTTTCAACACCGCTCGCACCACTACCCGACCACCGCCGCCACCCTTGTCGCCCTGCAGGCCGCCGCCGCGCGGGGTGGATGGTTTCCACCCGACGGAGCCGCTTCCCCCGACCATCAGGGCGACCACTCCCCCGCCTGCACGACCATCGCGGTCTTCTTTCCCTCCTACGCGTACGCCGATGCGATCCTCCAGGAAGTGCTTGGCCTGGCTCCCGCCCTCCGGGCCGTCCTCCAACCGAAGCTGCGCGATCTCTCGGCGCAGTCAGCGTGGGTGGAGGAGTCGTTGCGCCGCGCCGACGCCCTCTTCCTGGTGCTCGGCTCCAGCTTCGCCGAAAGCATCGACGCCCTGGGCGGGCGCGTGACCCACGCGATGGTGGTCGGCCCCGCCCTGCCCGAGGTCAACGCCGTCCAGCGGGCCCGACTCGGGGAAGCGACCCGGGCCGGCCTCACGCGCGAGGCGGCGTTTCGCCGCGTGTACCAAATCCCGGGGATGACCAAGGTGAACCAGGCGCTCGGTCGCCTCGTCCGCGCTCCCGGCCAGCGCGCGCGAGTCGTGTTGCATTGCCGCCGCTTCCTCGATCCCGGCTACACCAGCCTGCTCGCACCCGAATACCAGATCGGCACCCGCGTGCGCGACGACGCGCAGTTCGAGACGTGGCTGCAAAACCCGCCGGACGACGCTGCCGGTTAACGCGCCATGCATCTCCAAGTTGACGTTGCTCGCGAATGTAGCCGCGGTCGCCGACCGCGGACCGACCTCAGCGAGGCCGGCTACCAACCCTAGTCTCGCCCGGCTGGGCAGGCGCCCTCCGCATCTATACGTACGCCGGGCTTTGCCCCCGGGCTAGACTTCGGCGCGTCCCGCCTCTTTCTTTCCGGCTCGCCGTTCATGGCCGCACGAAGCCCCAAACCCCGCACCCACCCGCCCCGGTTCCCCCTGACCCTGGCCTGTCTCTGCCTTGCCCTGGTCGCCCGGTCCGCGGAGAGCGAACTCGGCCGGCCGCTGATCCGCGTGTTCCCCCGACAGGAACACAAGGCCCACGCCCAGTTTCATGCCCCGTTCCAAAGTCCTGAGGGGCTGATGTATTTTGGCAACCAGCTGGCCGTGATGGAATATGACGGCCGGACCTGGCGCATCCTGAAGATTCCTCTGCCGTTCGCCCGTGCGCTCGCGCCCGGCCCGCACGGCGACATCTACGTCGGCGATGAAGAGCAACTCGGCGTGCTCGCCCGGCCCGACTCCGGCGAACCCCACTTCACCTCCCTGCTCGATCGCCTGCCCGCCGACGCCAAGCCGTTCGGTTTTGTGCGCGATGTCCGGCTGTGGCGCGGCGACCTGTATTTTTCCACGGATCGCAGCCTTCTGCGTTACCGCGAGAGCGACCGTTCGTTCCGGGTCTGGCCGCTCCCCGGCGAGACGCGCAACCGCCTCTTTGTCGCCGGCGATCGCCTGCTGCTGCACCGGCAGGGCGACGCCCTCTACGAGTTCGCCCAAGACACGCTGACGCAGCTGGGCACCGCGCCGGAACTCTCCCGCTCCGGCAACTCCGTCATCCTGCCCGCCGACAACGACCACCTGATCATCGGCCTCTCCGACCAAGGACTCTTCTTCCTCGCGGCTGACGGCACGCTGACCCGCTGGCCGACCGAGGCTGACGCGATTCTCCACCGGACGAACCTACTCACGGCGATCCGGCTCCGCGATCAGGCGATCGCGATCGGCACCGTGACGGAAGGCGTGGTGATTCTCGACGCCGACGGCAGGCTCCTGCGGCAGATCTCGCGCGAGGCGGGCCTGCCGCACGCGACGGCTTTCGCCCTTTGCGAGGATCGCGAAGGCGGGCTCTGGGTTGGAACCAACAACGCCCCCGCCCGCGTGCTCTGGCGCTCCGCCGCCACGGTTTTTGATCACAGCAACGGAGGTATATCGGATGCCCGCGCCACCGACCTCAAGCGCCACCGCGGTGTGCTGCATTACCTCAGCAACGACGGCCTCTACCGCCTGGTGCCTTCGCAGGATTTGCGTGTGCCGGCCCGCTTCGAGCGGGACCCGCGGGTCAACGTGCAAACCCGCCTGTCATCGCTACTCAGTCACCCCGCGGGCCTGCTGCTCGCCGGCGGGCGCGGTCTCCAGCGCCTCGGCGACGGCGGCCTCGAGGTGCTGGCGCCCCGCCCCGACGGGCTGGCTGGCCTCAGCGTCTCGAAAACGGAGCCGGCGCGGGTCTTCTTCGCCCACCCCCGCGGCATCGGCACGGGTGTCTTCGCTCCCGACGGCACCTGGCACGACGAGGGCGATGTCGGCGGCATCGAGGCCGACTGCTACGATGTCTTCGAGGAGGTCGACGGCACGCTTTGGGTGGGCACCACGAGCAAGGGCGTCTATCGGGCGATCCGCGCCACCAGCGCCACCGACTGGCGCGCCCCGCAGGTGACGCGCTTCGGCCCCGCGGCCGGCTTGCCCGAGGGTCACGGTTCGATCTACCTGTGGGAAACCTCGCTCGGAATCCTGTTCGACACCGCCCGGGGGATCTATCGTTTCGATCGTGCGAGCGGACACTTTGTTTTCTACCGCGAGCTCACCGCCTTTGATCCCCGACCCCTCGTGCTCAACCCGGTCGCCCGCGGGGCGCGGGGCGAGGTTTGGACCAACGGGCTCTCCACCGACATCAAGACCAAGGAGTCTCCCTTTCCCTTGCTGCATCTGCGGGCCCGACCCGACGGCACGTTTGCGGCCGAGCATCCGCCGCCCGAGATCCAGGACTATTTTTCACCTGGAGCACCCTACCGGATCGCGTGGGAGCCGGGCGAAAACGGCCATCCAGGCGTCGTCTGGGCCAAGGGCGACCAAGGTCTCCTCCGGATCGACCTGGCCCGCTACCGGGCAGCTTCACTCGCGGTCGCACCCCTGATCCGCGGCATCTCCGCGGAAGGCAGCGAACGGGTCTTCCCCCGCGACACCCCCGGGAGCCTCACGCTGAACCATTCGCACGAACCCATGACGATCACCTGGGTCTCGGGCCTCTTCCGCCGCAACGAGTCGGAGCGCTTTCAGACCCGGCTGGTGGGCTTCAATGATGCCTGGTCAGGCCTCACGACGCGCAACGACGTGACATTTACCAACCTCGAAGGCGGGCCGTTTCGCTTCGAGGTGCGCAACGTGGATCGTCAGGGCGTTCCCGGCCCCCCCACGGCGTTTACGTTCCAGGTGGTGCCGCCGTGGCCGCGCTCCCCCGCCGCGCATGCGGGGTACGCGCTGCTCGGCTTGGCCGCCGTCGCCGGCTTTGTGCGCTGGCGGCTGCGCGCCGGGGAACGCGAGCGGCAACGACTCGAAAGCGTCGTCGCCGAGCGCACGGCGGAACTGCGGATTGCCAGGGACGCCGCCGATGCCGCCAGCCGGGCGAAGAGCGCTTTCCTCGCCAACATGAGCCACGAACTCCGCACCCCGCTCAACGGGGTGATTGGCTACGCGCAGGTGCTGATGAAGGACCCGGACTTCACGCCGCGGAGCCGCGAACGCCTGCGCATCGTGCAGACCAGCGGTGAACATCTACTGCGCATGATCAACGAGGTGCTCGATTTTTCGAAGATCGAAGCCGGCCGCATGGAACTCACCACCGCGCCGTTTCACCTGCCCCAGCTCCTCCGCGACATCGCGGCGGCCATGAACCCCCGCGCCGGCGCCAAGCCGCTCGACTTTGTCTTCGAGCCCGCACCCGAGTTGCCCGACATCGTCCTCGGCGATTCCCTAAAAATCCGCCAGGTCCTCGATAACCTCCTCGGCAACGCGTTCAAGTTCACCGCCACCGGATCGGTGCGCTTCACGGTCAGTCCCCTGGCCGACGAAAGCGTTACCTTCTGCGTCGCCGACACCGGGGTGGGCCTGAGCGAGGCGGATCAGGCGCTGCTTTTCCAGCCGTTCCAGCAGGCGGGCGACGGCCGGCCACCCGAACCCGGCACCGGCCTCGGCCTCGCCATCAGTCAGCGCATGGTCGAGTTGATGGGGGGGCGTCTCGAGCTCGAAAGCCGCCCCGGAGCCGGCAGCCGGTTTTTCTTCACCCTGCCGCTGCCGGTGATCGCCGTCGACAGTTCCACCGCCCGCAGCACCGCCAGTCTCATCACCGGTTACCACGGCCGCCGGCGGCGCCTACTCGTCGTGGATGATGTCGCCATCAACCGTCACGTGCTTCGCGATCTGCTCACCCCGCTCGGCTTTGTGGTGGCCGAGGCGGCGAGCGGCACCGAGGCGTTGGGCGCCATCGCGGGGTTGAAGCCTGATCTCGTGTTTCTCGATCTGAGAATGCCGGGCCTCGACGGCCTCGAGTTGGCGCGCCGACTCCGCGCCCGCGAGTCGACTGCGGAGCACGGGGCGGCATCCGTGCCGCCGGTGAAACTGATCGCCATGTCCGCTTCGGTCCTGTCGTTCAACCGGGCTGACGCGTTTACCGCGGGCTGCGACGACTTCCTGCCCAAGCCGTTCCGTGAAGACGACCTCCTGGCCCGCATCGGTCTCGCGCTGCATCTCGAATGGATCGGTGACAGTACGCGAACGTCCCCGGTCGATCGGGCGGAATCGAACCCGGCCGGTGGCTGCAACACGACGATTGAACCGGCCGCACTCCGCGAACTCCTGGCGATCGCCCAACGCGGCGAGATCGCGACCCTCCGCCAGCGCCTGGAAGGACGGCGGGGGGATCCGCTCGCCGACGTACTCCTGGGCCTCACACGTTCGTACCGGATGGAGCGCATCCGCGACGTGCTCGAGCGGCAACTGGCGGCGTCCAACCCGCCCCACGTTTAGCATTACTTCGTTAAGTTGGTCATCCCGCTGAGCCCTGGATTCAGAGGTATTTTCACGTAATACGTGAAAATGGGAAAAGCGCGTTTTGGTCCAGTCCAGGCCCGTGACGAAGTAATGCCAGGCGTCAGCGTCGCCCGACCGCCGCCTCACGAAGGGCCGCGACGAAGCGCTTCAGCTTCGCTGCGTCCTTCACTCCGGGCGCCGATTCGACCCCGCTGTTCACGTCGACGAAACGCGCGCCGCTTTGCGCCAGCGCGGCACCAATGTTGTCGGCGTGGAGGCCCCCGGCCAGGATCCAGAAATTCTCCGGATGCGCCGCCTGCAGCCGCGCGAACTTGCCCCAGTCGCCGGTCTGCCCGGAACCCCCGAAGCCGCCGGCGTGGAAGGTGTCGAGCAGGATGAATTTCGCCGCCGCTCGCGTCTCCGGCGACACGTCCTCGGCGGGAGGCAGCTTCGGAGCCAGCCAGAGATGGTCGGCCCCCACGAGGCGCGACCAGGCCTCGACGCGGGCCGCCGCGATCCCGGGTCGAAAATGGATTTGGAAATAATCGAATCCCGCCGCCTGCATCTCCGCCAGCTCCACCGCGGTTGGCTCGACGGAGACCGCCACTTTCCGGCGATCGGGCAGCCGCGGCGCCATGGCCCGATACTGCGCCAGCCCCACGCAACGCGGCGAGGCGGGGTGCAGAATAAATCCCAGATAATCCGCCCCGCAGCGGTCCGCGAACTCCGCATCAACGAGCGAAGTGAGCCCACAGACCTTGAAGCGGATGCCGTCGATCATGGCCGAAACACTCGTCCGGATTCCGCCCCCTAGAAGGAGTTGACCGCCGCGATCACGTGCTCGACCTGCGCCGCGGTGAGTTCAGGGAAGATCGGCAGGCTCAGACATGTCTCCGCCGTCGTCTCGGCCACCGGGAAGGAACCGGGCCCGCAACCGAGCCCGGCGTAACATTTCTGCAGGTGCAACGGCACCGGGTAAATCAGGTCGGTCCCGACTTCCTGCGCCGCGAGATGCGCGCGCAGCGCATCCCGCCGCGGGTGGCGAATCGTGAATTGGTGATAAACCGATTGCCCGTAGTCGGGCTGCGCCGGCAGGCGCACGTCGGCCAGCGTAATCCCGGCCCGATAGCGCGCCGCGATGGCCTGGCGGCGCGCCGTCCAGGCGGCGAGGTGCGGCAGCTTCACGTTGAGCAGCGCACCCTGAAAGCCGTCCATGCGGAAATTTCCTCCGACGATGTCGTGGTAGTACCGCCGGTCGGATCCGTGCACCCGAATGTGGCGCGCCGTGGTTTGCACGTCCTCGCGCCGGGAGACAAACGCGCCCCCCTCCCCGCAACCGCCGAGGTTCTTCGTCGGATAGAAACTAAAGGTGCCGACATCACCCGATAGCCCAACCGGCGTATCGCGATACCGCGCCCCGACCGCCTGCGCGCAGTCCTCGATGACGAAGAGATTGTGCCGCCGCGCCACCGCCATGATCTCATCCATTCGCGCCGGCTGGCCGAAGAGATGAACCACGATGATGCCCTTGGTCCGCGGCGAAACGGCCGCGGCGACTTTCTCGGGATCGAGGTTGAAGGTGCCGGCCTCGACATCGGCGAAGACCGGCGTCGCGCCGACGTAGTTGATGCCCCAGGCCGACGAGATGAAGGTGAAGGGCGTCGTGATCACCTCGTCGCCGGGACCGAAACCCGCCAGCATGCACGCCACGTGGAGCGGCGCGGTGCCGCTGTTCATCGCGAGGACCTGCGGGTAGCCGAGGGCCGCACCGAAGTTGCGCTCGAAATCCTCGACATCCCGGCCAAGGCAAAAACGGGTCGCATCGTAGGTTGCAGCCAGCGCGGCGAGCGCCGGTTCGCGCAGGGCCTGGTGCTGCAGGGCGAGGTCGAGGAACGGGACCTTCATCGGGAGAATTTCGCCACCAACGCCTCGACCAGACTGTCGAGACTCGGCACCTTGGCCTCGAAGTCGATCGGCATGCCGACCTTCTTCATGGTCTCGCTGGTCTGGGGCCCGATGCTGCCGGCCAGGGGACGTGTCGCCTTCGGCGCGAGCTTGAGCGCCGCCGCCTGATCCACAAACGATGAGACCGAGGAGGAACTCGCAAACAGCACCGCATCCGCCCCCCGCGCCCGAAAGTCGGCCGCCCCGGGATCCGCCGCGAGATCCGTCTTCTCCGTCTTGTACACCTGCAGCCGGTCGACGATCGCCAGCGCCCCTGCGAGTTTCTGCACCAGCGTGTCGCGATTGAGACTGCCGGTGATGACGAGTACCTTGGCGTTGTCCAGGCTGCCGGTGGCGATGAGGGCATCGGCCAGGGCCTCAGCGGTCGCGACCTCGGGCTGGCACTCGATCTTGAGATGTTGGGCGCGGATGGCCGCCGCGGTCGTATCACCCACGGCCGCGAAGCGCAGCAGGCCCAGCGAGCGGATGTCGTCAAAAATCCGGTGAAACTCCTCGAAGAAGTAGCGTACGCCATTCGCGCTGGTGAACACGATCCAGTCGTAGCCGCCGAGTTCGGCGAGGACCTCGGCCAGCAGGTGCAGATCGATCTCCTTCGTCACCGCGATGAGTGGCAGTTCAATGACGTCCGCCCCGAGGGCGGTGAGCCGGCCCCCGAGTTCGGAGGATTGTTCGCGCGCCCGGGTGACTGCAATCCGGCGGCCGGCCAGTGGCGGGGCGTTCATGGGAGGAGCCCCCATTCGCGCAGAATGCGCGCGGCGGTCTCCGCCGGCGCCAGGAAATCTTCCGACTGGAGTGCCACGCTGCGCACACCGCAGGCTTCGTGAAACAGGTACAGGCGCTCCTCCGCCACGTGCGCCGCAAAGGCGGTATGGCAACCTCCGCCGAGCGCCGTCTGAAAGGCCCGCTCGACCGTCACGGTGCGCATCGTCGGCGCATCAAAGACCGCCGCAAACTTCGCCGCTTCGTCCTCCCGACACTGGATCGCGATCGCCCCCTGGCCGACGGCCGGAACCATCTGGTCGAAAGCCAGCGGGGCAAAATCCACCCCCGGCCAGGTCTCGATGCCGAGGCGTTTCATCCCGGCCGCGGCGAGGATCGTGCCGTCGGCGACGTGCTGCTCGCCGATCTTGCGCAGGCGGGTGTCCACGTTGCCACGAATCTCGGTGAACTGCACCGCGGGAAACATTCGCTGGATCTGGAGGCGCCGGCGCGGGCTGCCGGTCGCAATCAAGGCCGGCACATCGACGCCACTCCGCATCACCAGCACATCGCGAGTGTCGACCCGCGGCATATAGCCGCCGATCGCGAGACCGGGCGGCATGTCCCCGGGCAGGTCCTTGGTGCTGTGAACCGCCACATCCGCCTCGCCCCGCAGCAGCGCCGCTTCAAGTTCGCTCGTGAACAGTCCCTTGCCCCCGCGCTTCTCCAGCGACCACTCGGTCTGCTGATCTCCCGTGGTGACGATCTTCAGGAGTTCGGTCTCCACCCCGAGTTGGGTGCGCAGATGGGCCGCCACCATCTCCGTCTGGGCGAGGGCGAGCGGGCTTTTCCTGGTGGCGAGAACAAGTTTCATGGGGAGGCCGGAAGGTGGGAGCGGGCGGCGGGGCTAAGAGGCGGGGTCATTCGCTTTGGGTCCGATCCCCCGGAGCAAGCTCCGGCTGGGATGAGGGTAGGAGCGGCTTTACGCCGCGATTCGCGGGATCATCGCGGCGTGAAGCCGCTCCTACCGCGGGGGGTGAGATTACGCGCATGCCGGTTTGGTTTGAATGCTCCGGAGCTTGCTCCGGGGATGCTTTACTCCCGTCGAAGCGCCGGACGATGGCGGGAGCAAAGGGCAACCGGGATAAAAAGCGAAGGCGCAGAGATGAAGATCTCCGCGCCTTCCGCAGTTGGAATTGACGGTGCCAACGGAACTCAGGCGTACGACGCCTGGACCCCCTTGATGTTCTTCTTCGACATCCACGGCATCATCGAGCGCAGATAGGCGCCGGTCTTCTCGATTTGATGTTTCTCCCCGGCCTTGAGCAGCGCGTGGTACTTCTTGAGCCCACCCTTGTGCTCCTTGACCCATTCCTGGGTGAACTTGCCGGACTGGATCTCCTTCAGGATCTTTTTCATCTCGGCCTTCGTCTTCTGGTTCACGACCCGCGGTCCGCGCGTGATGTCGCCGTACTTGGCGGTCTCGGAAATTGAGAAACGCATGCCCGCGATGCCGCTCTCGTACATCAGATCGCAGATGAGCTTCAATTCGTGCAGACACTCGAAATAGGCCATCTCGGGCTGATAACCCGCCTCGACCAGGGTTTCGAACCCGGCCTGCACGAGGGCGCTGGCGCCACCGCACAGCACAGCCTGTTCGCCGAAGAGGTCCGTCTCGGTCTCTTCCTTGAACGAGGTCTGCAGCACGCCGGCGCGGGTCGAGCCGATGCCCTTGGCCCAGGCGAGCGCGGTCTTCTTCGCCGTCTTCGACTTGTCCTGAGCGACCGCAATCAGCGCCGGCATGCCCTTGCCCTCGGCATAAAGGCGGCGAACCATGTGGCCCGGGCCCTTCGGCGCGACCATGATGCAGTCGATGTCCTTGTGCAGCTTGATCAGGCCGAAATGCACGCTGAGGCCATGGGAAAAGAGCAGTGTCTTTCCCTTCGCCAGGTTCGGGAGGATGTCACTCGCGTAAACATCCGCCTGCTTCATGTCGGGCAACCCGACCATGATGACGTCGGCGCGGCGCACGGCCTCGGCAGTGTCGACGACCTCGAAGCCATGCTGCTCCGCGACGGCCCGCGACTTGGAGCCGGGATAAAGGCCGATGATGACCTTGCAGCCGCTGTCCTTGAGGTTGAGCGCGTGGGCGTGGCCCTGCGAACCGTAGCCGAGGATGGCGAGGGTTTTGTTGGCGAACACGCCGAGATCGGCGTCCTTGTCGGTGTAGACTTTGGCGGGCATGATGTGGATGGTGGGTTTGAAGGAGGGTGGTGGGGACGAGGGACGGGATCTTAGCGCTTCAACGCCAGACGTCCGGTGCGGGCGAGTTCCAGGATGCCGAAGGGTTCGAGCAGGCTGAGCAGGGCGTTGACCTTGTCGTCGGCCCCGGTGAGTTCGATGATGAGGTTGTCGGCGGTCAGGTTGACGATTTTCGCCCGGAAGATGTCGGCAATCTGGACGATCTCGGAGCGGGTGCTGGTCTCGGCCTTGACCTTGACGAGCACGAGTTCGCGGAGCACGGCCTGCCCTTCCTTGAAGTCAAGGACCTCGACCACGTTGACGAGTTTCCGCAACTGCTTGATGCAAAGGTCGAGTTGTGCCTCGTCGCCCCGGAGGACCGTGGTGATGCGGGAAAGGGTCGCATCCTGGGTGGGGGCGACATTGAGCGAGTCGATGTTGAAGCCCCGCCCGGAAAACATCCCGGAGACGCGGGCCAGCACGCCAAACTTGTTCTCAACGAGGACGGAGATCGTATGTCGCATGGATTGGTGGAGGGATAAGGAAGGGGAAGCGGATACTAAAACCGGCCGGCGTGCCAGCCGAAGCTCACAGAAACTTGCCGATCCTCCCGATCCCGCCAGGGCGGATTCCCGGAGGACAGCCTTCACTCCCGCTGTGTTGCAAGCGAAGGCTGGTGGACGCTGAGGGTGTCTAACTTATGCAGGAACAGCAACCTTGGGTGCTGTTTGGGTGCAGCTTTTGGACCCAGTCCACGTTCCGAAGGCGTATCCTGATGTCGTTCGCATCGTTCGTTGGCGTGGGCTTGAAACGGGAACGATTCGCCCCAGCCAAGTCGCCGTCAAGCGCAACTTGGAAGCGTTCTTGGAGGCGTTTCTTGGGGAGAACGTGGCATCCACTCTCGTTGCTCTTGTCCGAAAATTTGACGTCAGCGCTGTTCAAGAACTCGACGACGCATCGCTCAAGGCTCCTGACGCCTTTCTCACCAAGATCAACGCGGCGGCAGGCGACCGCTACCAAATGGTAGCAAGCGCCGAGGGTGGCTCAAACGCTACGTTCCCTTGGCCAAGATTGCCGCCATCAGGGCGCAGTACTTGCCCTACCTCTGGGTCGTTCAAGACGACGCGGACACAACTCTGGGGGCGGAACCCCAAGCGCACGACCGGATAGTCGTTACCGGCACCCTCGCAGATCGATTCAGCAAGGCTTGGGGGGTGGACAGGAGCTTCACCGACAAAAAGGTCTCGGACCATTTTCCAGTCTGGGCCGAATTTTCGTTCGGGGGCCCGAACTGATTACCGGGCATCCCAGGGGCTTCCCTCTCGGCCGCGTAGCGTGGCGGCCAATTCTAACTCGACCACTGTTGGCCAATTTCTAGGAACGTGAGGTCACCGCAACGTTGACCGAAGCCGCTACTTGCTCTGACGCGTTTTGCCCTTGGCTGGCGGCAGCACCGACAGCCTGATGCGCTGGTAGGCACCCCGCTTCTGGTCTTCCGGATGCGGCTCAATCGCCAGAATTGTGATGTCGCCTTTGTCCGGTCCGTAGGCCCAAAATAGCCTTCCGGCCGAAGGCGTCTGGTTCTCCAAGTAGGACTGGAAAATCTTAAGTCCGTATTTCTTTGTCAGGTCATCAATCTCGTGTGAATTCAGCCCGGGATGTCGCGGATTCTGGCCCAGAAACCCCAACGCCCGGACCAGTTTCTTGAAGAATCGCTCCTCATGTTTGTCCAGCTGGCATTGAAGTTTCCGTGTGGTGAGGTCAAGCCACAGAGACTCCATCTCCGGCTGCCCCATACGGATGTTGAAGGCCATAAACCCGATTATCCCTCGATGAATGGAGTCAGATCAACCGGCGCGGAAGCATTTCCTTTCTTCAACTGGGCCACAGAACGCTCCAACATCTTTCGGGTCCGTGGCGGGAGATCTTCCGGCGATACCAGCACGCGCGGCTCCAGCAAATAGCTGCCATTGGAAAGCGCTTTCACATGGAAGTATTTTGTCTTGGACCGCCGCAGGCTGATGCGGCTTTTGGCGTCTGCTGCCACATCGTAGTGCTCTACCACGGTCATGCTTCTGGCAGACTTACGGCTGAGAAGAGTATCGGTTGCCATGTGGCCATTTGGTGGGATTTCCCACTCCTGTCAAGATGCCCGCCTCCGAACTTGAAACGAGGTGCTTGATCCGCAGAGAGACGCGCTCACCTCTGAAACCCGGTATTCAATTGTCACGAAATTGACAGACCGAGGCTCGCTGCCACAGCCCCCCCCGAGCTCCCAGCGCCTTCGGTTGCGGTCTCGTGGCCGTAGATCTTCCGGGCCTATCATGGCGCGATCACATCAAACTTGCCCGCCGCGAGGTCCTGTCGGAGGAGCAAGAGATGCTTCGAGAGTTGGTGCCGGAACGCTTCGTTCTTTTTGCTGATGTTGGCCCCGACGACATCCTGCTTGTCTCGATAGAAAAGAAGAAACAGGTCACCCTCCCCTACTGCGAGAAGATAGACCACACGGCGCGGCCCCTTAGCGCTCGTGGCGTAGGCCTTGAGCAGACGCGTCCCCACCGGAAGACCAGGCCCAGCAATCGGCGTTGTGAGGGCTACCCGGGCCGTCCGCCGCAGCACCACACGATCCTCTTCAGGCATGGTCCGCCCAAATTCCTTTTCCCGAATTCGATGGCTGACAATGATCGCCATTTCAGGTCGCCCGCGCCCGGCGTTCTTTCCACACCGTAGCGATTTCATCCATCTGCGTCTGTGTCTCCGCATCGACCTCAACGGTCTCGACGCGCACCCCCGTAGCCTCCAGCGCAAACGGGATGCTTCGAGTCTGCACCACCTTGGTCAGGTAAAGTCGGACTGCAGTCGGCATATCGAGCCCCATGTCGGCCAGCACGGCGTCGGCTTGATCGCGGAGTTGATCGGGCAATCGAATTTGCAGCGTTTTCATTACAAACGTAATGACATCGCAATCTTTCTGCCTGTCAATTGCCGATCCCCAGACCAGACTGTACGTTCGTTCGGCACCTGAGCTTGAAATGAGAAATACCTCCCCCCGAGGAGTTGCCTTCCCTCGGTCAGAATCGTGTCAGGCGAGCCCTAAGCTCGCGGGAGTGAGGCTCCGGGGAAGCGAACTTATGCAGGAAAAGAAACCTTGGGTGCTGTTTGGGTCCAGCTTTTGGACTCAGTCCACGTTTCGAAGGCGTGTCCTGATGTCGTTCGTTGGCGTGGGCTTGAAACGGGAACGATTCGCACCAGCCAAGTCGCCGTCAAGCGCAACTTGGAAGCGTTCGGAGGCGTTTCTTGGGGCGAAAATCAGGTTCTGAACAGGACGGACGGTACGGTAGATTCCGGCACCTTGATTCATTGTTTTCCGAATTGCTGCGGCATTCGTAATCCTCGCCAGCAGGAAATTACGAAACCCGGATATTTTCTTCCTCTTCCCTTTCCCTCCCCTTGATTTCGTATGTCATTAATAACGTTGGTCACCACAATGAACCCGTGCCCCTGTGGATATCTCGGCGACAGCAAGCACGAGTGCCGCTGCACGCCGACGCAGATCCAGCGTTACCGCGCCCGCATCAGCGGACCTCTCCTCGATCGCATCGATCTCCACGTCGAGGCGCCCGCCCTCTCGCTCGCGGAGTTGCGGAGCGAGAAGCCGGGCGAACCTTCGTCCGTCATGCGCACCCGGGTAAACCGCGCGCGCGCGCAGCAAACCCGGCGGTTCGCGGGCACCCGGGTGACCTCCAATGCGCGAATGACCCACGCGCAAATTCGCAAACATTGCGGCATCGACCCCTCCCTCGGCGATCTCCTGCAACAGGCAATGGAACAGTTGTCGCTCTCCGCCCGCGCCTACGATCGCATCCTGAAGGTCGCCCGCACGATCGCCGATCTCGCCGGGGCCGAGAAGATCGAAGCCAATCACCTGCTCGAAGCGATCCAGTACCGGAGCCTCGACCGCGCCGTGTTTTACTGACATGTATCCCTTCAGAGGAACCTCGTTTGTGCCCGAGACCGTCATTACTGGGCGAGACTGATTTCTTTGGGGAGGGCATGGCCGGACGGACTTACTTGGTCTCGCCGAGAGACAGGCGGGCATCACGCAGAAAACGCTCGATTTCCCAGACGGGATAAACCGGCCGACGGGTCGCCCGTGAGGGGCGGAGAAGACCGCGCCTGGTCAGGCGGTCGACGGTGTGCGCGCTGGCGTCGATGGCGTGCGCGGCTTCTTCGCGCGAGAGCGCGAGTTTCAGGTTTTGTGTGGTAGATTGAACCGAATTGTTCATGACGGCGCCGAGCTTAGCACGGATTGCCTTCGATGAATTAGGGGCTGATGAAGTCGCGCGCGCCCCTATTTAAAACGGGTCCGAAAAGTCTCGTTATCTTGGTAATTCCACTGAGTGCTGCAGGGTTGTTTCCGGTGGCTTGAACAACTCCCAGGCGAGTTGTTCACAACCCCGGCGGCTGGTCTGGCGGGTCTCGCTGTCGGGGTTGCCGCCGCCAGAACAACCCTGCGCTCGGGGATAAAACGAGGGGTATTCGAGATGAGGGGAGTTTTGCCTGGCGTCGCACCGATGCTGCGGCCGCTACGCCCCTACGCGATGCGCGAGCGGAAACCGTCCCACGCCGTGTGTCCACCTGCTGCCAAAAAGTCCATCCGCGAGGGATGGCGTTGATGATTGGCTAAATCGGTGCAGGCTGAATGGCTATCCTCCTTTCATTCGTTCGTGCGGTTTTGCGGGGCCTCGCCGCCGCGCTTCAAACCCGCCGGCACCTGGTGCTGGAGAATTTCGCCCTGCGGCGCCAACTGCACACCATCCTTGAGAACTACTTCGAGTACTATCACCATTCAGACCCGCATCGGGCCTTAATCCAGGACCGCCCGGTTCCGAGGCCAGTGATGACGCCCGAGCAAGGGTCGGTGATTGAGTTTCCGCAGGTGGGCGGACTTCACCATCTCTACACGCGCAAGGCAGCCTGACAGTCCTCCATCTGACAATCGCGCCATTCGGGGTTCGGCAAAAAGAGGACCGCGACGATCGCGTGGAACCTCCCCTGCCCTCGCTGCCGCGCAGCGCGTCCTAACCTCGGATATCAGCCGAGCCGCCACGCCGACGGCGCTCGACAACCAACAGTGTATGACCGCGGCAGTCAGCCGTGTGCTCCGAATCAGCTGTAAACCCTCCAACTTTCGCCGCCTGGCTGCCTGATGGAGTTCTTGTCACCCACAAGACTGCACCGGGAAACTTGACTCCTGCGGCCGGTAATGCAGGTGTAACGCATATGAAGACGTTCAACGCCCGTCTGGCCGAGCAGGACTTGAGGAAGTTCGCCGCCAAGGCCCGCCGCCGTGGCTTGTCGCAAGCCGCCTTGCTGCGGGAGTGGATCCACACGCGTGAAGTTCCGACGGTCGATGACGCCGCGGGGTGGGAAGCGCGGAATTCGGGCAACCGCCGGCTGCGCATTGCCCTTGGCTGATTACCTCCTCGATACGTCGTTCTTGATCGACTACTTCAACGAGGTAGCCGACGGAACGGTTGGCCCGGCGCGGCGATTCCGATCCACACTCCCCGGCAGGGCTCGATTGTACGTCTCTGTCGTTTCCCTCGCCGAGTTGATCGAGGGTGCAAGCGATGCGGTGGCAGTCGAACGCGGGTTGCTGCGGTTGACCCGACTCGTCGGCATCCATCACCAGCACGGCAACCGCGCTGGTCTGATGCAGCAGCGTGCGCGGGCCACGGGAACGCGCATGGGGGAGAACGACGCTTGGATCGCGGCCACCGCTGCACTGGCCCAACTCACCATCATTGGCGACGACGACCGTGCATTTGGAGACCGACCGGCGGTCGCCTACGTGAATTTCCGCACCGCCCTCGTCTAACGCGTTCATCGTCCCGTCCCTCCCGCGGCGTTGATCATCGCCGTGATCGCCGCGCGCAATTCAGGCCGGAGCGTTGGCCAGGCAGCGGCGACCTTGGCCAAGGTCCGGGCACGAATTGCCGGAATCTAGTGAAGCCGGTTGTGAAGGTGCGTTGGCCGCGCCCTCACAAATCTTTGCCGCGTCGCTACCTGTTAACGCCGTGGGGTGGGTTCGAATCCCTCCCTCTCCGCCAGTTTTTACCTATGAGAGGCCAGACCTGACCGCCGATTTGCCAGTTGACGTGGCAAATCGGTCATGAAGCACCCATCCGCATTCGTCATTTCAGAGTTCACGAATCCCTCCGGGGAGGTCGTTTTTCGCGTCGCCGGCTGGCTCGACGGCAAACGCGTCCGCAGAAACTTCGCGACTCGGCCGGAGGCGAAGGCTGAAGTCGACGCCCTCGAAATCCAACGTCTCCAGGGCGAAACCGGCATCCGCCCCACCGTCACCCGGCTGACTGAGGACCAACTGCACGAGGCGGAGGCGGTCTTCAAACGGCTGTCCGGCAAGCCGCACTCGCTCTCCTTCTGGGTCGATTACGCTCTGGCCAATTACCGCGAGCCTGCGCGTCAGAAATCGATCACCGAGGCGATCGCGGACTACATCGCACTCAAGGAGCACGAACTCGCTCAGGACCTGATTTCCGAGCCGTATCTCGTACGGCTCCGTCGTGAGATGAACCGGCTGCCCAAGCGCTGCCCAGCCGTCACGATGTCGGATCTCACGCCCGCCCGGCTGGTGGCGTATTTCGAATTCGGCCGCGCTTCGCGCAAGACCTACAACAACCGCCGCGGCGTGATTTCGGGATTTCTCAAATTCGCCCAGCAACGCGATTGGATCGCCGAAAATCCATTGATCAAGGTCCCGGCCCAGCGGATTCGCCGCCGACGCGGCGGCGCACAAACACTGACCGCGACGGCGGCAAAGGAGTTGATGGAGTTTGTCGAAACGAACCATCCGTCGGCCGTGCCGTTCTTCGCGCTGTGCCTGTTCGCGGGCATCCGTCCCTGCCTCCGCACCGGCGAGATCGTCCGGCTCAAACCGAGCCACGTCCGCTTGGATGAGGGAAAAATCCGAATCGATGGCGAGGTCTCAAAGATCCGTGAGCCGCGCACGATCACAATCCAGCCGAACCTGGCGGCATGGCTGCGCGCCTACCCGTTGGAGATGAACCCGATCATCCCCGCCAACCTCCAGCACCTGCGCGAAAGGGCCGTCGAGAAGTTCAACCTCACGCACGACGTCATGCGCCACACCTATATTTCGATGTTCGTCGCGAAGTTTCGCTCCATCGGCGAAGCCGTCCTCCAGGCCGGCAATTCCGAGAGCATCATCCGCAAACACTACCTCGACTTGAAGGACCCTTCCGAGGCGGAGCTGTTCTACGGAATCATGCCCAAGCGCAAACCCACACCGATCCCAGTTGACGAGTGCGTTGAGATTACGGCGCCGGTGCCATTTCGGACGCCAGCAAAGTCGGAACGGATGGCGAGTTGACGCGCACGCCAGGTATATGGAAACACCTAACACCTCCCCTACCTTCTCCTCAACCCTCACCGACATCAACGGCCTTCGGCACTGTGGGATCTTCCCCGCCGGCCGCGAGCCTTCAATTCGCACACTCCGCTCGTGGACGAAGCTACGTCGGATTCCCTACCACAAGGTAGGTCATTTTGTACTGTTCGATGTCCAGGAAGTGACCGTACACATTCGCACCAAGCTCAAGGTGCCGGCCCGCGGCTGATCATCCCCGGGCAGCGCTAATTCGCCTCGATGTCGCGCGGCCTTGGAGCGGAGGGTTCGAGCGCCCGGGCGCGCAAGGCGTCTACGAAGTCGGTGACGGCCCGAAGCTCCCGCAAGGCGAGTTGGGCGGCGCTGGGTGACCAGCGACGCCACGTCGCGCGATGCCGGTCGAGTATGCGATCACCCGCGCGCAACTCGCGCATGAGTTGAAACGCCGCGACCGAATCATCGTCTGGCGTCGTCGCAGCTTGCTCGTGCCGGCTGGCCACGTGCGACCGGATGCGGCGGCGGAGCGCCATCGCTGAAAGGTCCTCCGCTTCAGCGATCGCCAGCCATCGCTCGATTTCCTGCGGGTCTGAAAACGCGATCCCGGCCTCGCAGTGGTGGGTCCAACTCAAAGCGTCGTGGCGACATGACACGGGGATTCGGAGGCAAACCATCTTGGCGTTGCGCAACGTCCCGGGATTGATCCCGGTCGCGGCGGCGCACTCGGTGATCAATCCGCGGCCTCCGG
>JBBRWR010000025.1:0-76728 GCA_038249085.1 Opitutales bacterium | reverse complement strand
TGCCTTCCGGCATTCAGGATTTTTTGCCGCGGCGCGACCCGCGCGCAAACCTCCCGACGGCTGATCGTGCTTCTACGGCCAGTCTGTGGCGTCGTATCGCTATGCAGTTTGTAGGTCGGAATACGATACCAGACACCCATGCTTAGCGCCATTCGGGTCAGGCTTTGTGGTTTGTGTTCGGAATGTCCGGCCTCGAACGGGAAGATGCAGTCCCGTTTCAACTGCTCCCGATTACCCAGGCAATCGCCGCCCTCGATTTTTGGCCGTTCCCAAACCCAAGGTCTCGGGAACAGCTCACCGGGCGGCTAACAACGGCGTGAACCCCGCCCCCGGGGAGCGGCCTCCAAGCCCGTTTCCCTTGCGTTTGCCGGGCTTTGCAGCCTCCAACGCGCCTTGGGCCCTTGGGGGCGAAGCACGATGGCCTTGTGGTGCCAAACACGACCAAGTTATCCGTCCCCCTTTCGGGCGGAGCCCCCGACAAGTCGGGGCACACCTCGGAGTGTGAAATCTTCGGGTTAGAAGCGCATGCGTATTTTGGGCCGCGTGTGCCGTGCGAACTGAAGATCGTTGCCCCGCGGGAGAGCCACGACGAGCCCGGGTGGGTGGAAGACGAAGGCAGTGTCGCAAGGCGGCGAATCGGCGAGGCGAGGGGCGATTACTGTCGCTTGCATGGTTGGTGAATTGATCCAAGGCAAAAGTTGGTGCAGCAGCGGTTTCATGGAGAGGGGCGAGGTGACTGCGGCATTCGTCGGCACAAACGGGAGTTGCGTTGAGTTGAATTGCGCCCTTGCCAGGTAATTATTTCTTCCGGGAGAGGGCCGACCGACCCTTTCCCGGAATCAATCAACGATGCTGGCCTGAGAATTGGGCGCATGGGTTCTACGGCGACACCGCACGAGGAAAATATTGATCCGCCTGAGGTCCCGGAGTTCGCATGTGGCGGGGAATGTGAGGATGCAGAAGCACGTGGCGATAAGGGGGGCGCGGATGCCTCGTATGGGTTTCCCGGAGACTGCGGCGGCCCGTCGGTTTGCCCGCGTAAAGCGAATTTCTCTTGCGGAGGAGATGGGCGCTGCCGGCCGCCGGTTCGTTTACGCGGCGCTACGGGCGTGCGACCCGCCGTGCAATTCGAGATTCAGTTCGCGGCAGTTGGCGTGCACCTGCAGCTCGAATTTGCGCAGGTTGAAACTCGGGAACACGCTGCCGCTCAGGATGCGCCATTCCGGGGTGTCCGCGATCGGCACCGTGTGCTCCCGCCGCAGGTCACCGTTGGCCCCCACGTTGTTCTGCCGGCAGAGATCGCGGGCAAGCGAGACGACCGCGACCAGCTTCGAATCCTCCTTCGCTTCGTCCGGCGCGTCGATCCAGCGCATGACGCTGGCGAAGCGCTCCGGCAACCCCTGCTTCACGGTGAAATAAGCCCCCATCTCCGAAGTCGTGCAGCCGAGGAAAAGCCGTTCCGCTTCACGCAGCGGGATCTGCTGCTGGCGGGCGTGTCCGATCACGGCCTGCAGCGCGAACGGATGCAGGCGCAGCAACAGGAGTTTGCCGAGATCGTGGAGCAGGCCGGCCATGAAGGCGGTTGGTTCCATGGTGTAGAGTTCCAGGTAGTGGCAGGTGAAACGCGCCATTCTGGCCACCCCGGTTTGGAATTTCCAGAAACGCGGCCAGTCGAACTGCGGCGGCATCTCCATAAGCCGCTCTTCGACCGTGATGAGACTGCCCGCCTGCGTCGCGAGCCGCATCTCCCCCATTCGTCCCACCGCCAGCCGCGGATCTTCCAGCGGGGTCACATCGGCTTCCTCGTTGCGCTTGATGTGATTGGCGGCGATCAGCATCTGGGCGGCCAGACCGGGGTCTTTTTCGACGAGGTCCATCAACGGGTTGAGGCACGACGGGTGGCCGTTGGCCGCCATCTGAAAGGCCGCCGCCGCCGAGTCGATGACCGGGCAGCCGGGCAAAGCGTCCAACTCTCGCTGAATCCGCGGTCCGTCCACCACGGGGCAGCGGTGTTCCGCCGGGGCGTTGAACCAGACAGCGCGTTCCTGTTCCTCGTGCTTGGCGTTGACTTCGTGGCTCGTGAGAAACTCGGCGGGGATCAAGTTGGGATTCAGATGTTGGAAGATCAGCCGCCCGGCGAAGCCAATCTGATCCAGCTGCTGGGTGAACAGGGTCCAGTCGCCTCCGGCCGCCAGCGCCGCAAGGCCGTTGAGGCATTCGACCACGCCCCAGGCTCCCGCCGCCTCCGCCTCGTCGGCGAGAGCCGTCAGCTTTTCGCAGGCTGGCTTGGCCGCCTTGAGCGCTCCGTCCTGCTGCAGTAGCGGCACGATCATTTCCAGTGCGCCACGGAGGTCGGCAAGCATCTTGTGGTAGGAGACCGGGGTAAACCCCATCAGCTTGCAGAAGGAGTTCTCCTCTTCGAAATTGCGGGCCCGCCACGGATTGGTGGTCGCCTTCTTGATTTCCGAAAAAATGTCAGCGTCGTGATACGGTTTGATGAGGAGGTTCTGCACCTGGAGATCGAGGACGCGTCTCACGCTGTCGCGGTCGCCATGTTCCGTATAAACGACTGCGGGCAGAAACTTTAGGAAACAGTCGTTTTTCAGCCGTTGGATGAAGGTGTGACCACTGCCGCCACTGAGCTTCAGCTCGAGAAAAACGAGGTCGAACCTGACCGTTTTCCAGATGAAGTCCCAGGCCTCCTGCTCCGACTCCGCCACCATCAGCCGATGGCTCCCCCGCGCGAGGATGCCTTGCATGGCTCTCCTCGCCACGTCGCTGGGATCAACCAGAAGAATGCATGACATGGGGTTGCGGCGCTGTCGTAGCCGGATAGTTGCCTGTCCGAAATGACAGCCTGGTCCTTGTATCGGCACGGTGGGCCGAAACTGAATGTATTGGGCAGGTCGCCGACGCTTTCCCGGTCACACAGTCGACGCAACGTCGGCCGGCTGCCCAACGTGTCCACGAGGGCGGAGGTCGTTGGAAACTGGTAGACGCTCTTCGCGATGAAGGCGTGGACCAACCAGAATGTGCTGCAGTTCAGGGTGACGCTCTGGACCGGGTTGACCACGAGGACGCTGCCGCTGTTCCAAGAGCCGTTGGAGACGTTTGTCACCCGGGGTGTGACGACGGGTTGAACTCAACGGCAGCGTTTCGGCTAACTTGAGCCCGGGGAGTTGAATTCCATCAGGGCGCGTCGGAAGCGATCTGCCTCAAGCTGAATTAGCCCATGACAGGTTTCGCAAGATTTCAGTAAAGTAAGCCGGCATCCGTGCCGAATAGGTTGGGTGTTCGCCGGTTCTTTCAGGAGCAAAATCCTAGGCATACTACCTCGTACGTGCCTACGCAGCCGCAACCTAGTAGTTCCGCTCCCATCGTGGAGGTCGAAGGTGACGAATGCTGGCTGCTAGGGCTTGGCCACCGAAATGGTCAACCAGCCTGAAGGAACCGGCGTTTCTCTTTGCGCCTCGTCCCACTGACCCGAGGGGGCGAAGATTGTCCCACCCTCGAGAAACCGTCTAAAGCAGGAAAACTCTGCCACGGTAAACATGATGCTCTGTCACAAGACCTGCGGGCGGAGGCGCCGAGGAAATGAGGCTAAACTTCCAGGTGCCGCGAGCCGATGGGACGGTTTGTCAAAGCTATGTCGGTGAATCCTCATCCTCCTTGTGCCGGCGTGAATACTCCCGAGGACATCGTGCGGGACGTAAGGCACCTGCCGTCTTCAGCCAAGGTGTTGCCGCGTCTCAAACAACTCTTGTGCGATGGCAATTCGTCGATTCACGAGATTGTGGCGCTCGTCCGGTTTGAGCCAGGTATCGCGGCGCGCGTGTTGCAGGTCGCGAACAGCGCCTACTTTGGTCTGGGCGGGCGTTGCGCGTCGGTGGACGAAGCCGTAGGTCGCGTGGGCTTCGAACAGGTTTACGAATTGGTGTCTTTTGCCGCCGCCGCCCAAGTTCTGGTCCGGCCCTTGCAGGTGTACGGAATCGAGGCGGAGGACCTGTGGAAGATGTCGGTGGCCGGAGCCTTTGCCGCGGAGTTGCTGGCGAATCGAACCGGCCAGGATCCAGAAGTGGCCTACACGGTTGGCCTGCTGCACTGCGTGGGCATGGTGGCCTTCGACGAGTGGGCCTTGCGCCATGCCCGGTCATTGCATTTTTCAATCGGGTCCTTTCCCGGCGAAGCCATCGATCAGGAGCGGCGGTATTTTGGATTTACGCAGGCGGACACCGGAGGCGTTCTGCTGCGGCATTGGGGGTTTCCCGCGAGCATCGTTGAACCCGTGCGGCGGCAATACGCCCCCAACGCGACCGTGAGTCATTCGCGGATGGCGACTCTACTCTACGTTGCGAAGTGGCTGCGGAACTCCGTCTGTGGTCGGACGCCGCCGCCGCTGAAGATTGACCGGTTGCAGCCCATCGCGTTGGCGCGCGAGGATCTTGCCACCATGGTCGACGTCGTGGCGAAGCGGCTGAACGAAGTGGGAA
This sequence comes from Opitutales bacterium, assembly GCA_038249085.1. Taxonomy (GTDB): domain Bacteria; phylum Verrucomicrobiota; class Verrucomicrobiia; order Opitutales; family Opitutaceae; genus ER46. Next base: position 72,238 of record JBBRWR010000025.1, on the reverse strand, counting down.
CTTTGCTGGAAAAGGCCGCAACGGCAATGCCGCAAGCCCGCCAGATCCCGGCCGGCACCTGGAAAACGTGACGGGCAAAAGCTGACGAATGCGTGGCCGCCGACAACGGAAGCTTCAAGTGCAACGCGCGTAGATCCGCTGAAGCATGCTGACGGACGGCGAGGTGGGCACGGCCGGATTTGGCCGACCGCCGGTGAGGCTGCAGCGGAGCAGCAGTTGTTCGTTTTCCTTGTCCAATTGCAGAATCTGCAGAATCCGGGCACGAGAATCCTCAAGTTGCCGGCGGGTGTCGGGATCTCGCACGGACGCGGCGGGGAGCGATCGCAACACCACCAGGCTGGCTTCGAGCTTCTCCAGCAGACTGCGCTTGCGCTCCAGGACAGGGGGGGACGGGGGGCGCTGGTGCTGGCGCAAGAAACGGTTCTCTTCCAATGCGAGCTGGTGCAGATCGTCGCAGACCTGATAGTGTTGCTGCAGAGTGGCGAGGGAGGTCATGGAGTGGCGGCGGCGTCCGAGGAGGGAGTCGAGGTCGCCGCCTGTTTGCCGGTGGTGGTGGAAAAGAACGTCGTGAGCTGCTGGTCGACCCGTTCGCGCCAATTGAGGTGTTCAAGGCGCCACGCAGCCATTTTGGCCAGTTCGGCGAACTCGGAGGTGGGCGAGGCGCTGGCAGCCTCGACCACGCTCTGATAGGAACCGCGAGCCTGTTCGATCGAGCCGAGTCGTTCCTGGCAGAGTCCGATCTGGTAGAGCAGCGGCAGGCGCCAGGCGGGTTCGGGCGAGAGTTGGACGAGACTCGTGTAGATGGAGTGAGCGCTCATCAAGTCGCCCGTCTCGAAGAATTCGTTGGCCAGCTGGTTGCCGGTGCGCCGCTGCCAGTAGGCCCAGCGTTTTGAATTCGTGGCGTTGCGGTCCTGTTCACGGCGCAACAATTCGAGGGTGGCGGCGAAGGCTTCCTGGGGGCGGTTCAATTCCCGGAGTGTAATCGCGAGCAGATAGCGAGCCTCCGGGATGTTCTCGTCGTCAGGGGACTGCTCGATGAACGAGCGCAGGGTGGTCACGGCGTTTTCCCGGTCCCCTTGCAACCGGAGAGCGTAGGCCGACATGAAGTGGGCACGGGCGCGATCCGCCGGGGCCAGATCGAGGAGCCGCAGGCGCGTGAAGAATTTGTTGGCTTCGGCGTATTCGCCGGCGTCGAGGTGGGTTTGGGCAATTTCGAATTGGGCGGTGCGGGCGATCAACTGGTAGTGCTCGAAGTTCCCCCCGGAAACCTTCAGGGTCGAGTTGAGCACGCTGTAGAAGCGGCCCAAGGCAAGTTTGTGAATGCCGAGGTCGCGAAAGGTGCGTCCCAGATCGAGGAGTGCGTCGGGCAGGCGCTCGTCGTTCGGGTAGTCCTTGAGGAAACGTTCGTAGACGGCGACCGCTTTGGTGAAGGATCCTTGTTTGCGATGCATTCGGGCCAACCCGAGGAGCGCGCCCTTGATGTCCGCCTCCTGGGCGACCGGATGGCGCAGAACCTGATGGAACGCGATCTCGGCCGCCTGGTAGTCACCGCGGTCGGTCAGGGTGGGACCCAGGCGGAGCAGACTTTGGACCTCCTCCGTGGCGTGCGACTTTGCGGCGGCCGGATCGTTGGGGCGAGCCGGGGCGGAAGGGCCGGGTTCGGTTGATCCGGGTTTAGGCGCCGGCGCCTTCTTATTGGGAGGGTCGGCTGGAGTTGTGAGGGCTGACGGGGACGCGGGAGCTTCTTCTGCGGCCGGGGGAGGTGCCGCAGTCGGTTCATGTTCTGCGTCACCTTCCGGGCCGGTCGCAGGGTGGGTGTCGGTGGGAATGAGGGCAGGAGCCGAAGCGGCGACCGCGTGCGAGTGAATCCCGCAGACGAAAATCAGGCAGATGATCGGCAGGGATGACGGCGGAAAACTCGGACGGGTCATTTAGGTGTCTGAGTATAGGTCGCGGAGCTCGGCGGCAGGGATGAATTGGAGCCAGTTGGAACGGGCGCAGGGCCCATCACGTTGCTGCCAGCCGGCGCATTTGCGGCGCCTGGAATTTGAAAGTAAGGCAGAAAATCCTCAGGGCGAATGGGACGACGGGTTTCGTCGGGCAGGATCGACGGCTTCTCGGGTGGCGCGGCGGGGGCGTCCGGGGCATCGGGCGAGGTGTTGGCGATGGTTTCCGGCGAAGGAACTGGTGGCGCCAGCGGTTCGACGGTCGAATGGGCTGCCGCAATGTTGTTTTGGGCGACCACGATTTCCGTCGGAGTAAGCTTGGGAATCGGCGGCGCGGCGGGGGTCGGTCGAGTGACTAGATCCGGAGGTGGAGTGGGACGCTGAAAACGGAGCGTGGGAGCTCCGATTACGGTCAGGTAGGGCAAACTCCTGGGAGCACGCGGACCCAGCGCCGGCTCGGCCGTAGGGCGCGAGCGGGGGAGAGAGTGCGCAGCCGTGGGAGCGAGGGCCGGGATGATTAGAAGAGACAAGCAATTCAACACCCGGCGAATCCCGACCGGCATGTGCGGCGGTTCGCTGTAATTCATTTATGATAAGACGGTCCATGGTTTTGGATGGTCCTGAGTTTGCCCGTTGTCTCTATCGGCACAGTCCCCTCGGTACTGAACCAGAAAGGCGGCAAATTTTTTCCCGCCGAGTGCGGTCGCAGAGCTCCCGCCCGGGCCCGTTAGCCAGTTGGGGCCCGGTCGATCACTTCGCGCAGGCGGCGGCCCAACTCTTCGAGCTTGTAAGGTTTTTGCACGAAATCCTGCTGCCCGAGCTTCTCAAATTCCAGGCGGGCGGTGGGGCTGACATGTCCGCTGACGACCAGCACCGGGACCTCGGGGCGAGTGGCGCGGGCCACCCGAAGCACCTCAATTCCGGAGGCCCCCGGGAGGTTGAGGTCGAGCAGGACGGCGTCGATTCGACGCGCGCCATCCGCCAGGATCTCGATGGCCTCCAGGCCGGTGGCGGCGGAGACCGTTTGGTAACCCTTCCAGCGCAACGCTCGATTCAGGAGAGAGCGCAGAGCTTCTTCGTCATCCACGATGAGAATGGTTTCCGTGCCGCCGGGAAACCACTCGCCGCGACTGGTCATCGCGGGGACCGCTTCGGTTGAATCCGCCAGGGGAAGGTAAACGTTGAAGGTGCTGCCGCGGTCAGGCGAGCTCTCGACATCGATGACTCCGTGGTGGGCCACGACGATGCCATAGACCACCGCAAGGCCCAGTCCGGTGCCTTGGTTGACGGCCTTGGTCGTGTAGAACGGTTCGAAGATGCGCGCCCGCACCTCCGGCGTCATGCCGGTGCCGGTATCGCTTACCGAAAGGCGGGCGTAACCGCGCGTGGCGTCGGCCCCCAGGTGAGCCAGACTGGCACCGGAGTGTAGTGCGGTGACCAGGGTAATCGTGCCGCCTTGTGGCATGGCATCCCGGGCGTTGACGCAGAAATTGAGTACGATCTGTTGAATTTGATTTTGATCGGCGAGGAGCGGCGGCAGTCGATCCAGGAGGCGGGTGTTGAACGCGATGGTCCGCGGAAAGGTCTCCGCCAGGAGGGCGACAATGTCGCGGGCCAGCTGATTGAGGTCCATGGGCGAGAATTTCACCGCGGTCTTGCGACTGAAGGTGAGGATTTGTCGCACCAGGCCGCTGGCCCGCTGAGCGGCGCGATGAATCTCGCGCAGGCTCTTTTGCAGGATTTCCTCGCCGGGCGAACTTTGCTGGCACAACTCCGCGTAGCCGTTGATGATCGCAAGCAGGTTGTTAAAGTCATGGGCGATGCCACCGGCCATCGTGCCGAGACTTTCCATCTTTTGCGCCTGACGCAGTTCGAGTTCCAACAGTTTGCGCTCGGAAATATCCTCGCGCAGGCAAAGCAGATTCGTGATCTCTCCGGTCGCGCTGCGCAGGCAGGAAACCTTGACCGACTCCCAGACGGTACCGCCCTTGCTGCTGGGCGTGGCCAGTTCGCCCCGCCACTCCGCCCCGGAATTGATCACCGCCAGAAAATTGGCATACGACGCGTCGTCCGGGTGGCCGATCCGCAAGACTTCGATGCCGCGATCGAGGATGTCCTCGAGGGTGAGTCCGGTCACCGCGGTGAATTCGGAGTTCGCATACTGGGCCCGGCCGTCGATGTCGGTGATCGCGATGGAAACGGGCGATTGTTCGATGGCCAGTGACAGTCGGTAGAATTGCTCCTCAGCCAGTCGTTGCCGGGTCATGTCGTGACCGACGGCCCGAATGACGGTCACTTCTCCGGTTTCGTTGCACATGGCCACCTCTTCCCAGGCGAACCAGCGTACGCCCTGGGGCGTGAGCCAGCGATCCTGGCGGGTGAGCCGGTGCGGCGGCCGGTGGAGTTCGCTGACCGCGGCTTGAAGCCCGGCTAAATCGTCCGGGTGCAGGATTTCCGTCACGCGGGTTCCTTCGAGAGCGGCGGCGCTGCGCCCGAATTTACGCGCAAACGAGCGGTTGACGGAAAGGATGCGCCCCTCGGGATCGCGGCAGTACGCGCAGTCGGCGCTGTTTTCCCATGCTCCCAGCCAGCCTTCTGGGGGGGGGGCCGTCGCGGGCTCTGCGGTGGATTCACTGGTGCTGGCAGTCATGAGGGAAGTCCTGCGGTGGGTTGGGAGTCGACGCGGGGGCGGGTGAAACGAGACAGGATGGTGGCGGTCGATGCTTGGCCCCGGGTTACAGCAATCCCCGCAGCATGGTGGGAAGACGATGCAGCGAGTTCGCGATGGCCGCCCGGGCGAGCATCGATTCGGGACCATCGGCGCCGTATAGGATTTTCCAGCCACTTAGTTCCATCCAGGAGTCGTCGGCCACGGGCAGACCGTTTTCGAATCCGCTGGAGATCTCGCTGTAGCGCACCAGATGATCAGCGACCTGGACGGCGGCGGCAAAGATTTGGTGTTGGGGCGACTTTTCGGGGTCATTGTGATACGCGATGGCGTCAATGATTTCAGCCGACAACTGGTGGCGACGAAGGTAGTCGGCGCCGATGCGGGCATGGTCCCAGCCAATGAGTTCCCTTTCGCGGTGGGCGAAGTCCGTCGGAGTGGTGGCGGGCACTTCGAGGAGGGTGAGCAGTTCTTCGGGAAACGAGTAGGCCATGACGACCTTGCCGACGTTGTGCAGGAGCCCCACCAGATAGTCGGTATCATCGTCGATGTGCAGTGGGGTGGCGGCGAGGATTTCGCGGGTGAGTACGGCCGTGGCGATGCTGTGATTCCATAGTTCCTTCCACGGCAAGGAGCGGGGAGTGGTCTGCTGCAGGTGCTCAATCTCTTCGAGCACCGGGGTGGCGAGAGAAAGTTCGCGGATTTGCCGCAGCCCAAGAAAGAACACCGCCTCCTCGATATTGTTTACGCGGGCCGAGAGGCCGAAATACACCGAATTCACCATGCGCAGCAGCCGGGCGGCCAAAGAGGGGTCGCGACGGATGACCTCAGCGATCTGCGAATTGAGGCTCTGGTCAGAACGCACCAACTCGCCCAGCGCTCGGTTGATGCTCTGCAAGGAGGCGAGTTTGGGACAGGCCTGGATGCGGCGGGAGATCTCGTCGTCGGAATACGGACCAGCCAGAGCGGTTGACGCCGATTCGATGGATGCGGGCAGCATGGTGTTTTGAAGTCATCGGCACGAAGCAGGGGCGGTTGAGGGGTATTGTTCCTGATGTTGCAAACTGAGGGGTAGGGTGGGGGCCGTCGTATACACCGCTGTGAACTGGCGGGTGGGGCGATACACAGGGTGATTGCTCCGCTGGGAAAATTTTTCCATTCCGGAACTTTCCTAAGCGGGAGCGTCGAGCTAGTGGACTCATCTCGCGTTTATTCGTCGCGCAAGTAGCGGTGGTGAAGCGTCATGAGAGAATCGACTCCATCCTGGTCCGAAATCGGCTTAGTAGGAGACCAGGCGTTACTGCAACCCCTGCCGCTGCAAAATGAACCTGCTCAACTCGATTCTCTGTCAGGCCGACACCCAGTTTGCCCGTGAAGATTGGACGGCCGCCCGTGACTCGCTGCAGATCGCCTTGGGGCTGGCTCCGGATCAGCCTCAGTTACTCGGAACGTTGGGAAATCTGCACTATCTGTTGAAGGAGTATCGTGAGGCGTGCACGGCTTTCACCGCGGCGCTGGAACACGGTTCCGCCGACTACGACCTTCTCACCCGGTTGGCGATTGCCCACCGGGAACTCAACGAGCACGACGAGATGGAGGGGGTGTTGGTTCGGGTGCTGCGCCTTGAGCCCGGCGATTCCTTTGGCATGATGCTGCTGGCGGATTGTTATCGGGAGCAAGGGCGCCCACGAGAAGCCGCCCGGATCTACGAGCAACTGCTGGACCGACATCCGGATCATGTCGGCGTGTTGCTGGCGCTGGCGAAGTTGTTTCACCGGGCCGGGGATTGGGCGGCGGCGAAGGTGGCGCTCGAACGGGTGTTGCACGTCGATCCCCAGAATGAGTTGGCGCGCGAGAACCTGGCGGTAATGAACGCGAGGGCTTCAGCGGAGGCATTCGTTGCGGCCGACCGCGGGGTGACGGTCGTTCATGGTGGAAACCGCGGTCGCCAGCTGCAGGATTTCCAGCAGGCCCGCCGCCGGCCGCCGGCGCGACCACGAGCCGGGCGTGCGGGCAAAGCCGTGGCATCGAACCCTGGATTCTACCATGGGAGCGGCTGCCGGTAGGAGCCAGAGTGTCCGGGTGGCATAGGAGCACCGGTTGACCAAGAGGCCCCCATCCGATGATCCCGGTGGCAGGTCGGACGTGATCCGGCTCCCGCCATGAATTCTGCCGCGAAATTCCAGCAATGGCTTCAGGAAGCAGTCGCGCACCATCGGGCCGGCCGGCTGACGCGGGCGGAGGCTTTGTATCGGCAACTCGCGGCGTTGGCGCCACAGCAGGCGGCGATATTCGAACGTTGGGGGCAGCTGGCGCAGCAGCAGAGTCGAACGGAAGAGGCCATTCGCTTGCTGACCCAGGCATTCCGGCTTGATGAGCGCGGCGTGGGCTGTGGTCTGCGGCTGGCGTCGGTGCTGGTAAAAGCGGGGCGGGCCGTGGAGGCCGAGCAGTGGATGCGGCGGCTCACGGCCACACTGCCAGGTAGTGCCGAAGGGTGGGGTGCGCTTGGCTTCACCCTCAAGGTGCAGGGGCAGCTGGCGGCGGCGATCGCTGCGCAGGAGCGCGCCGTGACGCTCGCCCCGAAATCGGCCGATCTGCGGTGTCAGCTCGGTCTCACGCTGGGGTCGGCCGGCAAGAACTTCCTCGCCCTGCAGCAGCACGACCGCGCGTTGGCGATCGACCCGCGTCACGCGCAGGCGCGCTATGGGCGAGCCCAGGCGCTGCACAAAATCTACCGGATCGAGGAAGCCATCGCTGACTACGAAACGTTCCTGCAGGCGGAACCGCGGCATCACGCGGCGCGCAGTTCCTGGCTGTTGGCGCGGCAGACTCTGGCTAGCACCACCCGCGAACAATTGTTCGCGGCGCACCGGACTTACGGCCAGGCCGTGGGAGCCGGTCCCGCTGCGCTGACGGGATATGACTTGAGTCCGGACCGTCGCCTGCGACTTGCCATCCTGTCGCCCGATTTGCGCCGGCATTCGTGCGCCTATTTTATCGAGCCGCTGCTGCGGCATCTGGATGGGCAACAATTTGAATTATATCTCTATCACGATCACTTTCTCGAGGATGAGGTTTCAACGCGTCTGCGGGCGGGCGCGGTGGTGTGGCGCAATTTTGTGGGGCAACCGGACGCGGCGGTGGAGCGCGCGATTCGGGCCGACCGGCCTGACGTCCTGGTCGATTTGTCGGGTCACATTGGCAACACCGTGCGGTTGCCGATCCTGGCGAGGAGGCTCGCACCGGTGCAGGTCACCTACCTCGGATATCCGGACACCACCGGGGTGTCGGCGATGGATTTCCGGTGCACTGACGCGATCGCCGATCCGCCGGGCGAGGCCGATCGCCTTGCAACAGAGCAGTTGGTGCGGTTTGCGCCCTGTGCGTGGAGCTATCAACCGCCGGCCGACGCTCCGAGGGTCGTGCCACCGCCGGCCGCCGCGGCACCCAAAGGGGTCGTGACGTTTGGCTGCTTCAGCTGCCCGAGCAAGTTTACGGGCGCGCTGTTCGAGGCATGGGGCGAGTTGCTGGGTCGACTGTCGCACGCCCGGCTCTTGCTGAAGGGGCGTGATTTCGACGAGACGGAGGTGCGGGAGCATCTGCTGCGACGAATGGGCGCGGCGGGTGTGCCCCTCGAGCGCGTCGCATTGCTGCCCCGCACAGCCGATACGGCGTCGCATCTGGCGCGATATGGCGACATCGATGTGGCGCTCGACACGTTTCCCTACGTCGGCACGACCACGACGTGTGAAGCCCTGTGGATGGGCCGGCCGGTGGTGACCCTCTGCGGCGACCGGCATGCGGCCCGGGTGGGGGCGTCGCTACTCACGGCGGTTGGCCGGCCCGAGTGGATCGCCCGCGATGCCGGCGAGTACGTGCGCATCGCGACCACGCTCGCGCTTGAGCCGGCGCCGCTGGCGGCGGCCTCTGCCGGACTTCGCGGACAGATGGAGGCCTCACCATTGCTCGACCACGCGGGGCAGGCGGCGCGGTGGATGAGCGCGCTGCGGCAGTGCTGGAAAGTTCGGGTGGCGTCGGAAACCGGATCGCGTGATCGGGTGTAGAAAACCGCTGGTTGAGCGAGGCGAGTGAAGGTAGGTGGAGCACCCTCGAGACGGTGGGTGATTGCAGGAGACGCAAAGCAGGCAATTGGGAAACAAAGATATATATTGAACGCGGGCTCTGCTGAGCCGACGCGGCACTGTCGGGGAGGCAATTCTTGCCGATTCATGGTGCAATTTATCAAAGCAGCGCGATAAAAAGCGTGTAATAGTCAGCAAGAAAACAGGAAGCACAAGTGATCGGATCCCTGGAGCGTGTTGTGCTATTTGCAACCATGCCCTCTTCAGCTGTGTATGACTCTGATCCCACCACCCTTCTCCTGTCCGGTGACGAGGTTGTTGCCGCGCTTGATCGGTTGGAATCCACCTTGGTCGAATTTTCCCGGCATGATGAGTCGGTCGCGGCACGGGAAGCATTCGTTCGTGCCCGGCGCGCAGCTGCGCAGTCCATCGTGCAGCTGTCCAAGCGCGCGATCCGCAAGCCGTTGGTGGACCGCGCCACCGCTTTAATCGGTCGCTTCGCCGGGGCAGGGATGCAGGTCTGGGAGACCGAGGTGGACGATGCCGGTTGGCTGCACGGGCTTGAGGGTGGGGAATGGCCGACGGTGCTTGCGATGATGATGCTCACTTCCGCGTGGCAGGTGCCACGCGCCCCCCGGTTGGGCGCTGTGCCCGACTGGATGTGGGGCGAATACGCCGCCTGGCTATTCTCCCCACCCCGGCAGGTTTTGCGACCGGGCGACGCTGATGCCTATTTCGAGCAGGCCGCGCGTCAACTGGAGGAGCTCAACCATTGGCAGCGGCGAAACCCGGGATCAGCGGCGGTACGCGCCGCGGCGGACGCCTACGTGCGCGTGACCTCGCAGCTACCCCTGACGCATGCCCGGAAGAGCGTGCGGCGGTACGCCGAACTGCGAGGGGAATTCCTCTCTCGGTTCTATGCATCAGGGACCAACCTCCCACCGGTCTCACTTTTTCCCCGCATCGGTCGTCGCCTGCGGATAGGTTTTGTACAGGCGCGCGTTGGTCCCGGAGCGGATCTGCGGACGGTGGCGCCCCTTTATTCCCACTTGGATCCGCGAAGCTTCGAAACCATTCTCTTATCCCTGTCCCAGGACGATGTCGAATTCGCGAAACAGAGGGTGGCCTCGACTGAGGCGGTCGTGGTGCTGGCACCGAATCCAGGCGACCGGATCGCCGAACTTCGATCCATGGCGCTCGACGCGGTCGTGTTTTGCGATAATGTCGCGGCTCAGCTCACGGAGATTACGCAGCTTGCCTCGCAGCGCGTTGCCCCGCTACAGGTGGTCAATTATCGTTCGAGCCTCACGACCGGCCTGCCTGAGATTGATCTATTCGTCACGGCGGAGCAGACCTACGCGCCGGAACTGACCTGCGAGTATACTGAACGACTGGGTGTGGTGTGCGGGCCGGCGATGCCGATCGCGCTGCCGGTCGGGGGCGGCGAAGCGGTTGCTGACGGGTTGCGTGCGCGGGTCGGCATGCCCGCGGATGCGGTGCTGTTCTTCTCGGTCGTAACCGCGGAGGGAATATCGCTGGAGACCGGCGAGATCTGGGCACGGTTGCTGGCACAGAGCCCGGGCGCACGCCTCGTGCTAGTCCGTGAGACGAACGAAAAGGCGACCGAGGTGGTTGCTGCGACGACACACTTCTGTCAAGCGCTGGGCCGAGTCCTGACCTCGCAGAGCGTGGCGTCAGAGCGCGTCGCGGTGTTTCCGTTGCCGGTCGGGGCATGCCACGATGTGCGAATGCTGCTCGGGATGGCGGATGTCTGTCTGGAGGCGGGATCAAGCGATGAACCGACCTGGGTGGCCGAGGCTCTTGCTCTGGGTCTACCAGTCGTGGCGCTGGCTGCGGGCAAGGCTCGGCGATGGCCAGGCGCTTCCGGTCTGCTCGCTTCGCTTGCCCTCGATGAGTTGATTGCGCCAAACGCGGCCGCTTGGTTAGCCCAGGCCGCCGGATTGGCGGCGGACCGTGGTCGGCGCATGGAACTTGGGGCGCGGATTCGCGCCGCGATCGATGTGAACCCTGGCTTTCGCGACGAACTCGCGGCGAGTGACGCTTTCGGCGCGTTGCTCGAAACGGCGTTCGATGAACTGGCGGCACTGGGTCCTGAGCAATTTCGGGCACAGCGGGAGCCGTTGCGATGTATGGCGTCAGAAGTCGTGATGGAAATGGTGGCCGCCGGCGAAGCGGCGCTTGCCTGTGGTGACAACGAAGGGGCCGCCTTCGAGGCGGGGTTGGCGCTTCGCGCGGATGCCCTGAATGTCGGCGCTCGAATCCTGCGGGGACGGGCGCTACTCGCCGAGGGGGACACCGCACGGGCGGTGACCTATCTGTTGGCGGCTGTCGAGTACCGCAGTGATGATCCCGGACTCTGGTATACGCTGGCGGTCGCCCTACGGCAGAATCGCCAGGGTTCGGAGGCGCTGCAGGCCCTGGAAACCTCCCTTCGCCTCGACCGCGGCCAGGTTGAGGCGTGGCTGATGCTCCTGGAAATCGCGGAGGGTGCGGGAGCGGTGGAAATCGCCCGGGATGCCGTCGCCGTTTTACGTGAAATCGCCCCGGACGATCCTCGCGTGGCATTGTTACCCTGAACTCCCGCGTACGGCGATGCGCATCCTATTTTGCACTGGGTCTTCGGCCCGCTATATGGCGCCGCCCCGGCTGGGTGACGAACAAATCAACTGCGGCCCGGACTGGCTGGACCGGGATATCGGCGGCCACGTCACCTCGCTGGGCACCACGCTCGGAGAATACGATCTCGCGACCGTCTTGACGCGGCTGCCGGCCGACCAGCAGCCCGATGCCGTGGTGTGTCTGGTCGATGCAGCCAGGCGGTCGCTCCCGCGGAATCTGCGCGCGTTTCGCGGGCCGAAGATCCTGTTGGTGGCGGACACGCACCACTTGAACGCGCCACTAGCGAACATGATTCGGTATGGTCAGAGCGAGCCTTTCGACCGCGTGGTCTTACTCTATGATCGCCATCACTGGGAATTTTTTCACGCGGCGGGAATCGGTGGCCTCCATTGGTTTCCGGGACTGACCTTTCCCCACGGTGATGCGGCAGTCGCGGCGGCACGGGCGAGTGCCGTGCGGGAAGCGCGGATCGCCTTCGTCGGCACGGTGGGTATCTGCCACACCCGGCGGACCAAGCTACTTTCCCAACTAAACACGCACGGCTTGCCGCTCGGTGTGACAGCGGGTTCGCAGCGCGAGGCGCTAAAATACTACGGCGCGTCGCTCGTAGGCTTCAATGCCTCCCTCAACGGCGACCTCAATCTTCGCGTCTTCGAGATCCTCGCATCGGGATCCATGTTGCTTACGGATGAGCTTTCCCCCGCGGCAGGGCTCGCCGAAGTGTGGGATCCAGGCAGGGAACTGATCACCTACGCCTCTGAGATCGAGATGATCGAGCGGGCCCAATACGCCATCTCTAATCCCGACGAGGCGCGGGCGGTTGGGGAGGCGGGCGCCCGGTGGTTCGACGCAAATTTCGGCGAGGCCACGCGGCGGCAGGCCTTTCAAAAACTGATCGCGGACGGGACCGAACGACCGGAATTCGCGCTGCCCCGGCGGGGGAGACCTGCGCCCGGTCGATCTGTCCCGGTGGACCTTGCCGTGTTGACTACCGGTTTCGAGTATGTGCAGGAACTGCATCGCAACCTCGACCGCGTCACGGTTGCACTTGACGACAGCGTACCCGGCGAATTTTCCCGGATGTGCGCGACTCTGCCCCGCATTGAGGTCCGACAGGGAATGCCTGCCCGGGACGAGAGAGTGGATTGTTTGGTGGTCGGGCGAAAGAACCATGGCGCCTCCAGTCTGGTCGCCGCAACCCACGTGTGGTGTTGGGAGGCAGGGGAGGGGGACCGCGTGGCGCTGGTGCAACGCTGCTCGAGCATGGGCTTCACGCTGGTCGACGCGGTCCGGCTGATCTTCAGCCGGCGGCGGATCAACACCCATGCGAACCTGGGTGCGGTCGCGCTCGTGCGACTTGAACAGCGAGCCTATAATCATGCGCTCCTGCTCGCGCGGGAGGAACTGGCGAAGAATCCGAAGTCCGTGGATGCGCTGTTGGTGATGGCTGAGATTGCCCAAGAGATGGGGCAGGCGGATGTCGTGGCCGCCATGCAGGCGCGACTCGCGGTAGTGGCTCCGCACCATCCGCGACGGCACCAACTGCTTTCCGCCACTCCGGAGATGATTCGCTCCCGCCGTCCGCAGCGGCTCTTGCGCGATGCGCAGGCGCTGTACGAGCAGCGCAAATTCACCGACGCCATAAAGGTGGCCAACGAGGCGTTGAGGTCCGACGGGCAGTCGGGTGAATCCCACGCCCTGATCGGCGGAATTCTGGCCCTGCAGGGTGAAATGGGGCGGGCGCTTAACTATCTGCAGGCGGCGGCCCAACTCGCGCCCGATCGGTATGAACGTTGGAGTGAACTCGGTTGCGCATTGCGCCGGAGCGGGCGTTCGACCGATGCGTTGGCCGCGCTACTCGCCGCCTCGGCCCTGGCTCCGGCCGAATTCGAGGTTCAACTGGCGCTCGGCGAGATGGCTCTCACCGTGGGGCACGGGCCGATTGCCGTTGAGGCCCTGACGGAGGCGGTGCGGCTGCAACCGGGACACTCGGCGGCGGAACGCTGGCTGGAACAGGCGCGGCGGTTGGTGGAAAGGGGCGACTACGACACTCCGCGTGATCTGCTCCTTTCCCACGTGGAAGTCACGCGGTTACAGGGCACGGGGGTGCTGTTGGAGCGCTTCTTTCCGGACTCGGATTCGTTCCTCACGGTGCGGTCGCGTACGCTGTACGAGGGCCGGGTAGACTTCGGCGGGCTTCATTTTTCACTGGATCTGCCGGGCTTACCGGAGGTGGCTCGTCGCGACGTGCTCCGGCGGTTGCTCGCCCCGTATCCAATCCGACGGATCCTCTGTGTGCCGTTTTTCGCGTCGGATTTCGTGCACGGCATTGCGGCGCGCGAGTTCACGGGCGCGCCTTTGTGCACCTACGTGATGGACGATCAAGTCCTGCACTCCCGGGCCGTTCCGTCCGAACTCGCTCGGCGCCTGTTTGCCGCCAGCGATCTCCGCCTGGCGATCTCACCCGAGATGGTCACCGAATACTCGTCTTGGTTTCAGTGTTCATTCGGTCTTTTGCCGCCAATCATTACGACTGCTGGCGACGAGCATCCGAATGCGTGGACGCCCACCGCCGGTTCCGCCCGGCGCTGTGCCATGGTGGGCAATATCTGGTCCGCGAAGCAATTTGAACAGTTGCGTGGCTTTTGCCGATCAGCCGGGCTCGAGATTGATTGGTTCGGCAACTCGAAGGTGGCGTGGTTACCCCAGGACACGAATGCGCTTCGGGACGACGGAATCCATTGCCGTGGCTTTTTGCCGGAGGCTGAGCTGGCTCGCCGGCTGTCCGGATATCCGTTCGTCCTCCTGCCCAGCGGCGCCCTCGATGGCACCGAGGACAACGAATGGCTCACGCGTCTGAGCCTGCCTTCCCGCATGGTCTTCATTCTCACCAAGACGATGACCCCGATGCTTGTGCTCGGCAGCCCGTGGACCGCAGCGGCGCGCTTCGTCCGCCGATTCGGTCTGGGGATTTCAGTGCCATATGACGTCAACGAGGCCCGGGCAAGGATCGAGGAGATCACGGCGCGCGGATGCCGGGAGGAGTTCCTGCACAACGCGCGACGCTTCGCGTCCTGTTTCCTCGTGGCGGACGCCGGTGAATGGATTTGGCAGTCCTTGGCCGTGGGGAAGCCGCTGTTGACTCCCTTCGATCACTTGTATCCCGAATGCTGCGCGGTTGCGCCGGAAGGTTCCGATGTATCTCTGGCCGTTGAAGAGCATTCGGTTCGTCCGTGGTCGGCGGTTGATTCATTTGATGGTCTTGATAATCGGATTCCAGCGTCTCTTGCAGGCATGTCAGACCATGCGGGGCAAGGTCGCGTGCTTCCTCCGCATGAGTCCCGGCAGCGCGCAGAGTCATCCGCCGGGCGATAGTGAACAGGGTCATGCAGCAACATAAATTCTACGAAGTGAGTCGGTTACTTCAGCTGTGCCGTGACTGGGCGGCTGTTGGCCTCCGGGTAGACCGAATTCGCGCATGGGGCAACGGCGTGTCCCCCGCCGGTAGGGCGCGCGACGTCGCGAATCCGCTGCCTCCGCGCCACCCCGAGTTTCTCCCCCTGCTCGCCGATCCAGTCGTCAACGATCCGATGGTCGATCACGACGACAGGTGCGCGCTCATCCTGCTGGCCCGAGTGTTGCAGAACGCGACCCGGGTGGTGACCTGAAAACGCCCGTCTATCGATGTCCTCCTGTCCCGCCACCGTCGCTGACGCTCACGTCGCTGCTACAACCGGCCGCCGCATCATAGTCGGGGGTATGCCGGGAGCCGCCGCCGGCTGGCTGGCCCGGGCCGCGGTGCTTCTTTTACAGGGTGAGTCCACCCCGGCCCGGCCACTCTGGAGCGGCTGGGCGGACAACCTGCCCGGAGGTTGTTTCGGGGAGGATGACTGCGTCGTTCGGAGCAACGATTGCCTTCCGGCGCTCATGGGCGCGGCGGACCATGTGCTGTTTGCTCGGCGGGACTTGCGGGACGCGGTCGTTGCCTGCCAGCGTGGTCTCGGAGTCGCCACCTCTCCGAGGATGGTTCAAACGATCACGGAGCAGGCGACCCGGTGGGAGCTTGCTGCGACCCTGATCGCCTCTCATGAGACTATCCTTGGCGATCCGGTCGCGGTGCTGAGGAGGCTGGCGGAGCACCTGGGGCTGACGGTGTCCTCGCCGGATTGGATGTTGGACCAACTGCAGCAAAATCCGGCCGCCGCCACTCTATCTGCTGGTCGCGGCTACACTCCACCCCGCGCGTACCTGACGGCCTTGAACTTGGCGGTTTTGGAACGGATCGAAGTGCAATTTGGCATCTGGCTGCTCGAGCGGGGCTACGACTGTGCAACGTGTTCCTCCCGGTGGGTCGGAGTCACCGCCGAACCCGACATGAGGGAGCGACTATGGGCGGAGTTTCAGGGCGTCGCGGACGAGTGCGCGCCCCGGACCGCCGATGGGATCTCCGGCGAAGTATCCGCGGCCGGGCTGCGGAAGCAGGTTGAGCGACTGGAGACTTTCTTTCGGGGGTTTGGGGCACCCTGCTTCCAAAGTTCCGCCGCGGAACTGCTCTCGGTCCTTGGCGGACCCAATCAGGTGGTGGAATGTGCCGCAGCCAGCCTGCTGCTTCGTCAGCGAAAGTTCGCCGCGGCGCTGGTGCAGGCGCAAAAGGCGTTGGCATGGGGCGACAACGAATTTGTCCGGGAGCTGCATTTCCGCTGCGCCGCGAATCCGGCCGTGGGTCAATCCCTCCCGCGGGTGGACGAAGGCGGGCCTCCGGCGGTGGTGAGCGGAAAGACCGCCCGCGCCCCGCTCCCGGAGGTATCTCCGACGGCCAGACATGATCAGGAGTCGATCCGACGACTGGCGCGCCATGTCCAAGGCCGCACGGTAGGATTCATCCTGCACGGTTCCAGTGTCGCCGCTCTCAGTGCACAGGTGATGGATCAGGCGGCATCCGACGTCGTCTGGGTGGGATTGAACCATTTTAGCCTGCTGGAGGAGCGCTTCCTGCTCCCAACGAGAAAGAACTTTTCCGTGGTTTTCTGCTGCGCCGATGGGGAAGTGGAGCGGCGGTTGCCTGCCTTGGAGTCATTCCTGGGACGGTCGGCGCCGAAACTGCTGGTGACTCGGCCGGATCACTTGGCGGCCTGCGAGGGCCGGTTGGGAAAATTCCGGGAGTCGATCGCATTGGAGTCGCTACCGCCCCTGTGGCCGTATCCAAATTCCCTGACGATCTTTCTCCGGATGCTGGTGCAGAGCGGACCGCGCCGCATCGTCCTTTTTGGCTGCGACGGTTATCTCGGCGATGATGACATTTCCTTGCCCTCGTACATCGGGGCGGAGGAATTCATCCGGGAAAAGCGCTACAGCGGCGTACTGCTCGACACCTTGTTGTTCAACGCCCACATGCCCCGGGTACTGAACCGGTGGGGCGAGCGGTTGGGTCCTGACTTTCCCGAGATTGTCAATTGCTCGCCTGGAACGATGATCCAGGGGATCCCGACGATTGATTACGGTCTTGCCGGCGCGGCACTCGCCGGCGCGCCGATTACGACCGGATCGCCCGGTGTTCCTGTCGGAACCCCGGTGCCGCGCCCGCTGGCTCCCGATGATCCGATCCCCGATCTCATCGGCTGCCTGAATGCCGGTCGCCGGGGCGATCTGGCCCGGGCGCGGGCACATGCCCTGCGAGCCGCGCGACTGGCCCCCGGTCGGTTGACTCCCTTTGCGCAACGCGTCCTTCAGACCGACCCGCGCGCGGTGGCGGCAGCCTACCACCTCTTGATGCTCACCGGGGCCACCCAACCCGGTGCCGCGCGGATCCGGGCCGCGGATTTTGCGCGGGAAATGCGGGACATGTCGGCGGCTGTGGGGGACGCGCCCCTCCGTTGGGAAACTTGGGAATAAGGTGATTCGCGATTGAACAGGAGAACCGGAAAATCATGCACTTGATCGCCTTGGTAACTAACCACGAGGGATTCGCCAACTACGGCAATGCGCTGCGCTTGATCCGTGCTCGCGGTGGCAAGAGTGAAATCATATGCTTGGCTCCGGTGTCGCGCCAGTGGCACGGAAATCGCGAGGATCCCGGCTTGCCGGTTCGAATCCTTGCGAATTCACCCGGTCTTGCTGCCGCCTCAGCGGAGACCTGCGCGGTCCGCGAACTGGCGCGGGCAGTGGTCGATGAAGATCCCGATATCTTCTTTCACTGCGATCCTCAAACGCCAGTCGCGATACAGATGACCGGATTGCTTCGGGAGCTTGGCTACCGCGGATTAATTATCGGCGGACAGGGTTGCCTCGCCCCACCGGATACAGCTGAGCTTCATGCGGACAGGTGGTTGTGTTTCGGGGCCCGGCAAGTTGCGCGGATGGGGTCCAAGCATCGGACATCTGTTTACGCTGCCGGGTTGCCTCACCTCGACCGACTGCGGAATCTCCCGGTCACACTGGGCGGTTACGGGGTGTTTCTGGCGCATCGGTCCCCGGAAGCGCCGGTGATCGATGCGACCCTGGCGGCGTATGAAAAGCACTTCCGCCTGCCCCTGGTCGTGCGTGACCATCCGGATTATCCGGAGCGATACCGCCACCGTCCGACTCTGCCACTACCTCCGATTCTGACGCAATCCGGCCACTGGTCCACGACCACATTCCTGCAGCACTGCAACCTGGTGCTGGGGACCGATGCAACCTCGTTGATTGATGCGCTCTATCTCGGCAAACCCGTCGCGTTGTTGCCGAATGCCGGACTGACCGCCTTCGATCACTTTCCTGGAATTTCCGATGGTTTTTCGCCAGCGGCAATCAGCGCCGCCGCCCTGCGGGTGGTCCGACAACCGCAGCGGGTGTTAGAGTTTCTCGACGACGTCGTGGGTGGCGTCCGCCACGATCACGCCGAATGCGTTGTGAAGGCCTTGGAGCGACTCGTGAGCAGCGGACCCCTGCGGGCTGTCTCCGGTTTGCCCGCGCCGGTGTTGGCGTCGGCAAATGGGGAGTACGCGCTCCCATCGGTTGCCACCCGCGTGGAACTCGCGGGCCTCATTTCTCCTGGCGGCAACGCCGCCGAACTGGGGGTGGCAAAGGGGTCCTTTTCTGACGAATTACTGCGGGCGCGGTCGGATATTCATCTCTATTCAATCGATCGATGGGCGGGAGACCGGGGGCATGACGACGGAGAGTTTTCCGCCGCCCGCGCCCTCCTCGCCCGCCACGGCGGTCGCAGCACGGTCGTGCGGAAAAGCTTTGCTGAGGCAGTGCAGGATTTTGGGCCCGGCTCGCTTGATTTCATCTACCTCGACGGGTACGCGCATGATGGTCAGGACGGCGGCAGGACGCTGGAGAGCTGGTGGTCCCGAGTAAAACCGGGAGGCATTTTCGCCGGGCATGACTATCATCCCGACTGGAAGTCGACAATGGACGTGGTGGACGATTTTTGCCGAAGGCATGGGCTCGAAATGCAGACCACTTCCGGGGATTTCTTTCCCAGCTGGTATGTTCGCAAGGCCGTTGCGGCGTAGGCAGGGGGGCCTCCGGAAGTATGATCCTGCCGTCCGTTGCCACGCTGCCCGCCGGGACTGGGATCCAGCCGGCTCCGCCTCCTTCATCCGGTTGCGTCCGTATCTGTTACTTCAACACCTGGGCTGGCGGGCTTGAGGATGCGGGCTGCTATGTCGGGCGAGCCGGAGCGATCAACCTGAAGCCACGGGTGTCCAATCCCCGCGACCTGGCGCTCCTGCGCCAGGCGCGGCTCGATTGTGACTGGTACGCCGAAAACACGCGTTGTTTTGCATCGCTGCAACATGCGGATCTGGAGTTCCGTCCGGCGTGGGTGAGCGGCCCGCAGGGGTTGCTGGAATTTGCCCGGGTAGCGCGCGAGCCCGGCGAAGAGCGGTGGCTCATCACCATGGGGCACCAACCGCAATCGCTGGGACCGGCGGCGGGCGGGGTGATCGGATTGCTCGCGCAGTCAGGTGTGCGCCACCTGTTCTACGCCTTCGATGAGGCGAGCCGGTTCATGCCATGTTTCCGCGAAATTGCGCCGCATCTCGACGTGCTGGTGCACGATGAGTCCCCACTCGAGGCAACCGCGTCCAGCCGGCTCAGGTCCAGGTGCCGCAAGCTGCACCGCAGCTGGGTCGCCAACCTCGTGCCGTATGCCGTGCCGTTCAACGAGACGCCGGAGGAGAAAATCCTTTTTCTCGGTTCGCAACTGGGGTTAACCCCGCAGCGTGAGCGGCAGGTTCGGTTTCTGCGCAACAAGTTCAAGGACCGCTTCGTTGCCTCCCACGACCACTCGGTCGCGGTCGCCGATCGTGTGACCCTCAATCGCTTCAAGGTGGGGCTTTGTCCGGAAGGCCGGAAATTCACCACGCCGGCGATGAGCCGCACCCATACGGACCGACCGTTTTGGTCGGGAGGCCTCGGGCTGGTACCGGTGAGCGAGGACTCGCAGACCGGGGGACGACTCGAAGAACTTGCCCAAGCCGGCCTGATCCTGCGCTACCCACACGGCGACCTGAAATCGCTGGCGGACCGGTGTGAGCAGGCGCTCGCCATGACAGCGGTCGAGCGCCGCCGAATCTACGAGCACTTCAACCGCCACGAGACCGTTGGGACGGTCGTGGCGGACGCCATCGCGGCGGCGGGGTAAAGGGCGCGCGTGGGGCGGGCGAGAGCGTCCGGATCTGGCTGAGCGTCCCGGGTCTCCGCTGGTCGACCCCGGTGGGCTTCGTTTGCTCATCGGCGTTGTTCGCGGGTGGCAGAACGTGAAAACGGCGAAGGCCCCGGGGGAACCCCGGGGCCTTGTAGTCGGACCGTTGATGACGACGATCCTTCTGCCTGAGGCGGTGAGGAACGCCGCATGCGGGCGGCCCACCGTCGGGGCCTCCGCAGGGTGTCGCGCTGGTTCGCTTTAGCCTGGCCGCCGGGTAAGCGGCGGCCAGGATTGGGCTGATCAGGACGATCCCTGAGCGGTGTTCCTTACTGGATCAGACGCAGCGCGCTCTGGGCGCTTTGGTTGGCCTGTGACAGCATGGCCGTGCCGGACTGCACGAGGATGTTCCAGCGGGCAAGCTGGGTACTCTCCTCGGCGACATCCACATCGACGATGCGGCTATTGGCGGCTTCCAGGTTGGCTTTGTTGGCCACCAGGACTTCCGACGCGAAGCCGAGGCGGCTTTGTTCCGCTCCGTTGTTCGCGCGGTTCGTCGCCACGTTATCGATCGCGGTCTTGATTTCGGACAGCTGGATGCTGCCCAGCGAGCCGGCCCCGCTTGAATCGTCGAGCGTCCCGAGGGCGGTGCTCAGATCCTTGGCGCTGATGGCCACGGTCTGATTGGCGTCTTCGGAAACCTTGACGGATTCGACAACCGCCCCCGTGCCCGCGGTGCCGGCGGAACCGAACAACGCAACGCCGTTGAAGGTCTCCGACGCAAGGGAGGAGAGCTGCTTCTGCAACTGCTTGAACTCGGCGTCGTAGTTTTCCTTATCGGTGGTGTTCTTGGTGGGATCCTGGTGCATCGTCCACAGTTCGGAAATGCGATCCAGAACCTTGCTGGTGGTCTTCAACACGCCATCCTGCGTCTGCAGGTAGGACGTGGTGTTGGCGATGTTGTTGTTCGCCGCCGCCGACCGTTTGGCCGCCGCCGACAACTTCATGGACACCGCCAGACCGCCGGCATCATCCGACGGATTCACGATTTTCGACCCGCTCGACAACCGGTTAAGGCTGCGTTGAAGCGAGGTGTTGGACGACGCCAGGTTGTTGGAGGCAACCGTAGCGGCATAGTTAGTATTAATCACGACTGACATGGTAGTAACCTTCCTTGATCTTACTGTGACACTCCGTAGTCACCACGGGCCCTGAGTGACGGCGCGGGCCGCGCCGATTGAGGCAAGTGCCTCAAAGGGTGTTCGCCCGCCGCAACCGCGCAGCGGGCGAAAACTGATGGGGGATGGATCTCTCAATGAACCGAACGGAGGGAGGTACTTCCGGACGCCTGGCGTCCTGCTCCCGCGCCTACGCTTCCGTTCCTGACCGCTGACTTCTGATCGCTGATCTCTGGTAGCTAAACCTGGCCTTGGCCCCAGCCCCGGGACAGACAACCGCGTACTTTCCGGGCCCCGCGCACCAGGCAATCACTCCTGGCGCGCGGGCGGGTCATGGCCGTTAGCCTACTGGAGAAGCTTCAATGCAGTCTGGGCGCTCTGGTTGGCTTGCGAGAGCATCGCGGTTCCCGATTGCACCAGGACATTCCAGCGGGCCAATTGGGTGGACTCCTCGGCGACATCGACATCAACGATGCGACTGTTGGCCGCTTCGAGGTTGGCCTTGTTGGCGACGAGCACTTCGGCCGCAAAACCCAGCCGGCTCTGTTCGGCACCGTTGGTCGCGCGGGAGGAGGCGACGTTCTGCGTGGCGTCCTTGATGGCGTTCAAGGTAATTCCGCCGAGGGAGCCTCCCCCGCTGGAGTCGTCGAGGGTCCCGAGGTCGGTGGCCAGATTCTTGGCCGAAAGCACCACTGACTGGACTCCGTCTTCCGAAACCGGAACCGCGCTGCTGGTCGATCCGAAGAGACCGGTGCCGTTGAACGACTCGGAAGCCAGCGCGGAAAGCTGCTTCTGCAGTTGCGTGTACTCAGCGTCGTAATTGGCCTTGTCGGTGCTGTTCTTGGTCGGATCCTGATAAAGGGTCCAGAGTTCGCCCACGCGATCAAGCACCTTGCTGGCGACTTTGAGCACTCCGTCCTGCGTCTGCAGAAGGGAAACGGCATTGCCGATATTGATGGCCGCCGCACCGGAGCGGCGGGCCGCGGAGGATAACTTCATGGACACAGCCAGACCGCCGGCGTCGTCCGATGGGTTGACGATTTTGGAGCCGCTCGAGAGCCGATTGAGGCTCTTCTGCAAACTTTCGTTGGAGCGGGCCAGGTTGTTCGCGGCCGTCGTGGCCGCAAAGTTGGTATTGATGACAACTGACATGGTGATCTTCCTTGATGCTAAGCGTGGCGTCCGGGCCACATTCGTAATCGGGGGAGCGGCTCCGATTCGCGCCGGTCTTGGCATTGGCCTTGACAGGGGGAGCTATCGTCGCGGGGTGGAGGAAACTTTATGCGAAAAGTGCCGGGAAATTTTCAGACCCGGGTCATTTTCCGCTAAAGAAATCGGGGCTTAATCCGAACGCGCGCGTGCCGATATACGAAGGAACGAGTCGACGTGCCCGTTTAACTTTTCTCCATGTCCGGCATTCAAGTCTCAGGTCTTCTCTCCAATTCCGCTTTCGACTGGAAATCGGTGGTCGATCAGCTTGTCGCCGTGAGCGGCACCCCCATCAAGAAGCTCAATACCGACAAGGAAGGGAACACCGCCCAGGCGAGTGCCCTGGCCGAGTTGGGCACCAAGCTGACGGATCTCCAGGATGCGGTGCAGTCGATGCGGGCGAAGAGCGTTTTTGACGCGCGCACGGTGGCCTCCGACCTCGCTAACACCACCTGGAAGTCCAGCTCGGTCACGGGGGCGGCCATCGGCAGTTACACGTTTGACGTCACGCAGCTTGCCACCCAGGCGGAGTGGCGCGGGGGGGCGGATATTGGGGCGGGTTTGGCGGCGACGGACGACGTCTCCGGTCTGACGATCGCCAATTTGCCGACCGCGACGGCGGTTACGGCGGGAACATTCACGGTGGCGGGCCAGCAGGTGACGGTGGCCCTGACGGATTCGTTGCAGGATGTGTTCGATGCCATCGCGAGTGCGACCGGAGGAGGCGTGACGGCCGCTTATGATCATCTCGCCGATCAGATCACGCTCACGGCCGGCAGCGGCGAACTCGTGCTGGGGGCGGGCAACGACACCAGTAACTTTCTTTCCGCCCTGAAGCTGGCCAATGACGGCAGCGGGACCGCGACGAGTGCAGCCACCGTTGGGGTGGTGAAGACGACCGCCGCGCTCGTGGATTCCGGCCTGCGCAGCGCCATTACCGCGGTGGACGGGACCGGCGCCGGGTCCTTTGCCATCAATGGGGTGACGATCGACTATAACCTCAACACCGACACGCTGAACTCGGTGCTTAACCGCATTAACGAGTCGGGGGCGAAAGTCACCGCCGTCTACGATTCCACCCTGGACCGGGTGGTGCTGAGGAACAAGTCCACGGGTGATGTCGGTATCAACCTGAAGGAAGGTGCCGGTGGCCTGCTGGATGCCCTCGGGTTGAGTTCGACGGTTGGCGGCGCCTTGGTGCACGGCAAGAATGCCAGGTTTGCGGTCAATGGCGCCAACGTCTTGACGAGTACGAGCAACACGTTGGACTCCTCAGCCCACGGCATCGCGGGATTGAGCGTGACCGTTAATTCCGAAACCAAGCAGACCTTGCAGGTGGAAAGCGATGCCGCGGTGATGCAGGAGGGGATCCAGAACTTCATCGAGAAATTCAACTCGGTGCAGGATTTCATCGAGGAAATTACCAAGATCAGTGTCACGGGGGCGAACGTCACCACGGCGGTGCTGTCGAAGAACCGGGAAATCCAATCATGGGCGTCCCGATTACGTTCGATGGCTTTCGACGCCGTCAGCGGATTGTCGGGCGACATCAACCGCCTGGAACACATCGGCATCGACTTCGACGGGACGACGAATCATCTGCTCATCAAGGACGCGGGCAAGATGGCGACGACGCTCGGAGACAAACCGGACGAGGTCGGAGCGCTTTTCCTCGACGCCGATGCGGGGTTGGTCGGGCAGTTTTTCGACTACATGACGACGGTAACCTCGTCGGGCCGGTCGCAGCAGGATCTGCTTGGTCAGGCGAATCAACATTTGGACGAACAGATCGCGACACTGCAATCGCGCCTCGACGCCGAACGGGAAACCCTGACCAATGCATTTATTCGCATGCTGGATTCGCAATCGCTGGCGCAGACTCAGAGCACCTACCTCACGAACTCTTTCTTCAAGAATAACTCCAATTAGCGGAGTGATGCTGCCCAGTAACATGAACCAAACCATCAAGAATCAGTGCGCCCGGCTGATCGGATGGATGACCGGTGGCCGGGAGCCGGGCTCGCCCCGGGGACCTCGCTCGGGGGCGTGTGCTCTGTTGGGCCTCGTGGGCGGCCTTTTGATGGGGGGATGTGCGGGGACCGACGTCCTCGATCCCGTACATCGGGGACCGTTCTTCGTGCCGAAAAATCAGACGGGTGAGTCGAGCATGGGCAACGTACGCCGCGTCCTGCTGCTGCCAGTCTGCGGCGGATCGGTGGCGTCGCCCGAGGTCGCGGCGGGTCTCGACGCCGTCTTTGCGACGGCCTTGCAGGGTGAAAACCGTTTTGAGGTCATCACGCTTTCGCGCGAGGACTGCCAGCGTCGGTTTCAGGCCGCCGAGTTTTGCTCCGCCGGGGCGCTGCCGCACGGCTTTCTGGGCCGCTTGCGGCAGGAATTTGCCGCCGACGCCGTCCTGCTTGTCGATCTCACCGTTTTTGACGCGTATCGCCCGATTGTGGTGGGCTTGCGCGCGAAGCTGGCGGCCATCGACGGTTCCCGCCTGATTTGGTCATTCGACAACGTCTTTGCGGCCGACGATCCCGCGGTGGCCAATTCCGCCCGGCGCCACTACCTCACGGGTGATCGGGGCGGTCTGCCGCTTGACCTGACCCCGGGGGTGCTGCAATCGCCCGGACGCTTCGCCGGTTTCGCGGCGGCCATGATGTTCGCCACGCTGCCTCCCGTCGTGCCGCCGCAGGCGGTAGCAGCAGCTGCCGCAAGGAAATAACCCGGGCGGCGGTCGGGCGGATGCACGAAGGTGCGTCGGCCCAGGGAAAAGGGTGAGGCGATGATTTCCCGCTAAATTCTCCTCCGGACGTGCCGATAGGATCTGCCAGCATCCAACGGCGTTCCCTGCAACCGACCTCCAGCGGCTGACCGTTTCGCTCATCGATCCACGAAAACGCAAATGATTCCTTCCGCTTCCATGCCTGACCGGACTCCCTGTGCGGAGTCCGTTACTGCTGTCGGCCTGTCCGCTCGGCGCTCCTTTACCGCGGGTCGCGACACCGTTTCCACGGAGCGCGCGGCGCTTCTGCGGTCTGAACTCATCCGCCAACCCGAAATTCGCCCGGAGGTGGTGGCGCGTGGGCGTCTGCTCCTGGCGGATTCGAGCTATCCTTCGCGGGCCGTGGTGTCGCAGTTGGCGGAGCGGATCCTCGCCGCCCCGGACCTTTCCATCGACGAGTCCTGATTGTCCCATGGTCACCCAGGCCTATGCGCGTGCGTATCGCACCAATTCGGTCCTTACCGCCAGTCCCGGGCAACTCGTGCTGATGCTGTATGATGGTGCTTTGAAGGCGATTGGCCTGGCGCGGTCGGGATTTGCCCGGCCGGAGGACGATCTCCGTAGGTTCGCGATCATCAACGATCAGCTGCTGAAGGCTCAGGCGATTCTCAACGAATTACAGGGTGGCCTCAACCTGGAAGCGGGTGGGGAGTTTGCGCGCACCATGTACCGGCTTTACGATTACCACGTCAGCCGCCTGCTCCAGGCCAATCTGCACAAGGACGAAAAGCCGGTCATCGAAGTGGAGGAACTCGTGCGCGAGCTGCGTGAGGCGTGGGCCCAGATGCTGAGCCAGGGCGCCGAAACCGCAGTGGAGCGGGTGTGCTTCGTGGCGTAAGCTGCCACCGGCCGGGTTTGCCATGGAAACATCCTTCGCTGCCTGCGTTCGTCTCATGGGCGCCCTCGAAGATCTCGGCGCGCAGGAGGAGGCGAGTGTCACGGCGGGTGATTTCGAATCGGTTGCCCGCCTGCAGGTCCGTGTCGCCCCGCTCGTCGCCTACCTCGGGACGCACGGACCGGCGGTGGCGGATGTCGAGCTGCGAAGGCGTCTCTCCTTCTGGCTGGAACGCCGGGGGCGTACGCTCGAACGGATGGGCGAGCAGATTGCGGCCACCCGCGCCCGGCTCGACCAACTGGGCGCCAACCGCGGACGTCTGACGCGCGTGCTTCCCGCCTACCAGCTCCGCCGAGAAACCTCCCGGCGGCTGCGGGTCGCGGTTTAGCGAGGGCGCATCGGCAGCCGCAAACGAGCCCCGACTTCAGAATTACCGCGCGAGCAGGACGGTCGATCCCCGGTGTCGTTGCGAACCAGAGCGTTCCCGATCGCATCAACCACCGGTCCCAGGTGCATCGCGAACCAGCACCCTGCACGGGCGCGGCGCGGAAAAAGGGACGAACCCGGCGTCGCTCCAAAGTGCGGCGCGAACCGTCAACCCATCGCGGCGACCAGAGGCTGGAGGTCGCTCGCAGCGTAGCCTGACGTATTTTCAACCACCGCAGTTGGGCCCTCAAGCCATTTGCTCGCAATCTGGGAGGCCTCGAGTTTCCAATGGGTCTTGGGAGTCGAATAGACCGCGCACACAGGTGATCCTGTGGCCCCTTGCCATTGCAGATTGGCCTTGAGGCACTGGGAGCCGTCGGCGAGCAGGAAGGACTGGAGGAAGATCGCGCCACCGGGAAAGTCGTTGCCTAGGCGCGGACTCAGGGTCAGCCGGGCCATGCCTTGGTGGAAATTGATCATGCGCGCCGCCTCCCACGCGCCACCATCAACCGCGGGTGATTCAGCCTGGAGAGCCTTCTCGATCTCGGTGAGGAAAGAAAGTAGACGCATGGTCCCTACATGATCGGCCGATGGGGCTAAAACTTGAGGGGATTGCGGCAAAATTTTGTGCTACCCGCCACCCCCGGCGATTAAACCGCACGATTTGCGGGGCGAGGGGAGCGCGATCGCAGCCGCACCGCAATGACGATGAGGGGAGGCGCGGTCGCGGCGCCGGTTTCAGGGGGGCGGAGGGAGAAAGTTCTTCGGGCGAGACGATTCCTTTTGCGCGTTACCGACGGCTGCCTTTTATCAAAGTCCGCCCGATCCATCGCCCTGTCTGTCCGGCGGATTCCATGCCACTCGAAAAGGTCCTCATCGTCGAAGACGATTTAATCATCCGAAATCTCCTTAAACAGATTTTTGCCCGCCATCGTGTGCAGGTGAGCACGGCGGAGAACCTGGCGCAGGCGACGGCGCTGATTCAGCGTGAAACCTTCGATTTGATGATGCTCGACCTGCGCCTCCCGGACGGCGACGGGCTGCAATTGCTCGAACAGCTTGCCATTCTGCCCGAACGTCCGCTCGCGATCATGGTCACAGGTTACGGCTCGGTTGAGTCCGCCGTGGCCTGCATGCGGGCGGGGGCGTTTGACTATGTGCTGAAGCCCTTTGCCGCGAGCCAGATTGACGTGATCGTGCGCAAGGCGCAGTCCTACTTGCAATTGGTGCGGGTGAACCGGCTGCTCAACGACGATGCCGCCGACGAGGATGGTACTTTGGTGGGACGCGATCTGACGATGAACCGGCTGCGGCAGGTCATCGAGCGCGTCGCGCCCACGGACGCGACGGTGTTGATCACCGGCGAGAGCGGCACGGGTAAGGAAATGATCGCCCGGGAATTCTTTCGCCGGAGTCCACGGCGCGGACAGCCGTTTATCAAAGTCAACTGCGCGGCGGTGTCGGAAAACCTGATCGAGAGCGAATTCTTCGGCCATGAGCGCGGGGCTTTCACGGGAGCGACCGAGCGACGGGAAGGCCGGTTCGAACTCGCCCACAACGGCACACTGCTCCTCGACGAGGTCAGTGAAATTCCTCCCGCGCTTCAGGCCAAGCTCCTCCGGGTCCTGCAGGAACGCGAGTTCGAGCGGGTCGGCGGCTCCCGGACGATCAAGGTCAACGTCCGGATCCTGGCCACTTCCAACCGCGATCTGCTCAATCACGTGGCGAAAGGAAATTTCCGTCAGGATCTCTACTACCGCCTTAACGTGTTCCCCGTCCACGTGCCCCCGTTGCGGGAACGCGTCGAGGACATTCCCGTGCTGGCCGACAGTTTCCTTCGCCGTTTTTCGCGCAAACATGGCATCAAGGTCACGGGGTTTTCGGACTCCGCGTGTGTTAACATGATGGCGTATCGCTGGCCGGGCAATGTACGCGAACTGCAGAACACCGTGGAACGGGCGGTGATTCTCTCCGAGCCCGGGAGACCGGTCGCGGCCGCGGCGTTGGGCTTGCCGATGGAATTGTTGCCCGTGGAGCCAGGGACCATCAATCCATGGACGCAGTCGGAAGTGCCCGAGGAGGGAGCGTCGCTGGTGGCGGAGCCGGGGGCGCAGGAGCCGGGGCTCACCGATGCTTCGGGCCAGGTGATGCGACTCGAGGAACTGGAAAAGCGGGCGATTATGGCCGCTCTGCGGCAGACCGACGGCAATCGGACCCGCGCCGCGACGGCTCTCGGGATCAGCATTCGGACGCTGCGCAACAAGCTACAGGAGTATCGCGTGGCTGGAGATCCGGTGGATGCCGGTTTCGAGTCGATCGAATCGTAAGGCAAGAGCGGGCGGGTCGGCGCCGGGCGGCGGTCCGGTTGCGGCCGGGGCAAGAATGACCGGGAAGAAAGGAGTTCCGGGCTAAACCTGAGCGGAATCGCGCCGATTAACCCTCATCGTACCTTAACCCTCCCGTTGCCATGCCTGCTATTGCCGAGATTACCGAGGAACTTATTCGTTCATACATCAACCGAGCGGTCGGTGATGTCTTTCGCACCATGCTGGGGCGCGAACCGACTTTCAGTTCCCATGCGGAACGCGTCACCTGTGGCAATTCCCCGGCCGCGGAAAATCAACGTCCCCAGGTGGTCGGCACGGTCGGCTTCATCGGGGATGCGAACGGCTTGATCTATCTCCATCTCGACCTGGCGTTCGCACGAATTTGCACCTGCCATTTGCTGGGAATGACGGAAGCCGAGCTCGATGCCGGCGAAGATGTGATCAACGACGCCATCGGCGAGCTGACCAACATGACCGTGGGCAGCTTCAAGAACGGACTCTGCGATTCCGGGTACCCGTGCAGGCTTACCATCCCGTCCATCGTGCGCGGGACTAATTTTTTCATCGAACCAATCAGCTCCGCGACCCGCCACGTCTACTACTTCGACTGCCAGGAGCATCGGGTCATCGCCGATATTCTCATCCAGAAGGACGAATAGTTCCAATACCCTCCCATGCGCTACAAAGTTCTAACGGTGGACGATTCAAAGACCGTCCGGATCATCGTGCGAAAGGCGTTCAAGGCCTACGACGTCGAAATCTTCGAAGCGAGCAACGGCGTGGAGGGTCTCGCCGTGGCGGCCAAGGAGTCTCCCGATCTGGTCCTGCTCGACGTTACGATGCCGGTCATGGATGGCGTCGAAATGCTGACGAAGCTCAAGGCCGACCCGGCCCTCAAGGCGATTCCGGTCATGATGCTTACGGCCGAGGGCGGCCGGGATAACGTGCTCAAGATCGCCAAGATTGGCGTGCGCGATTACCTCGTGAAGCCGTTCAAGGAGGACATCCTGATCGAAAAGGCCGGCCGGATCATCGATCTCAAGCCGCTCACGGATGGTCCCGCCAAGATCAAGTCGATCCTCGATCCCGCGGCCATCCTCGTAGTGGAGGACAAGCCGGTCATCATCCAGCAGATTCAAGATGGTCTCCGGCACACTCCCTGGGTCGTCCGGGGGGTGGCCACGCAGGGCGAAGCGATCGACGCCTGCATCAAGACTCCGCCGGACGTGGTGGTGGTGTCCCTCTCCCTGCCGGACGAGGCGGCCTTCGCGCTGTTCCGGATCCTGCGCACGAATGTGAAAACCAAGTACACCCCGGTTTTCGCCCTTGTGGTGAAAACCGAGACCGTGCAACAGCAGCAGGCGCAGACGATCGGCTTCAGCGCGATCATCACCAAGCCCATCGATCCCGGCGAACTTGAGGCGAAGATTGCCAAGGCGATGAACCTCGACACCTCGCAGCGCTATTTTGCCCTCGAAAAGGAATGCCTGGTCATGCGGCTGCCGGAGACGTGTTCGCCTCCGGTCCTGGCCGAGGCGGCGCACTACCTGAAGCCGAAGCTGACCGAAGCGGTCGACGCGGGGCACAACAAGGTGATCATCGACATCCACCATTTGCGTAATCTGCACATGGGGGTGATCAAGCTGCTGTTTCAGACGATGCAAACCTGCCGGGATCTGGCGATGTGCTTTGCCCTGGTGGGTAACGCGCAAATTATTTCCGAGTGCAAGGGTTTCGAGGATACGCGCGGATGGACGTTTTACGAAACGCTCGAGGAAGCGAAGGCGAATCTGGGCAAGTCGGCGGCAACGCCGCAGCTGGCCGGGGTTGGCGATTGAGATCCGGATCCATCCGAATCGTTTTCAGGGGGTAAGGCAGGACTGAACCGCCGGGCGGTGCGCTGTGAGCAGTGCACCGCCCGCATTTTTGTGCCGGAGGGGAGCGGCGGCGGTTGGGGCGGTCTCGCACCTTCGCTCGAACCCTTGCGTCGAGCGAAGGGATCACCATCGGAGACCGCTCCGCCTTGGCCCCCCGGTACCGCACTTTGGTTTCGACGGTTTGCGCGGTCAGCCCCTGCGTCGTTTCCTGCGTCCTCGCAGTGGGGCCATTCGTTCCGGGGGCCAACCGGATGAGGCGTCCACGCTCACACTCCCGATCCCAGACCAGTCTACCTTGTCATTTGGACTTTCCGTCGACGACGCATGAGTAGGCCGGCGAGCCCCTTCGCCTTCATCGATTCGTGATGGAACTCAGTCCTTGTCCCCGGTGTAGAGCGGGTTCCCCAGCCAGCTGGGAATCCAGGACACGAAGGCGGTTGGTATAACCGGGATGGATCGGGGGGGCGGTCGCTCGGCGCAGACCGCGGGGCGCGACCAGGACGAAGCCAGCCTTCGGGCGAAGGCTGGCGAAATGAGCGGGTACCGGAGTCGCGGTACCCAACTGTTCAACTGACGGCGTGAATCGCCTGCAGTGTCTCGGGTGCGATGACGCGGTCGATGTCGAGCAGCGTCTTTACCTGGCCTTTTACCTTGGCCATACCGAGGAGATAGGAAGTGTCAATTCGCGTGCCAAAGTCGGGTGTCGGCTCGATCTCTTCGGCGTTGAGGGTGACGACTTCTTCGACGGAATCCACGATCAGGCCCATTTGCACGATCTGGGTTTCGGCGAGTTTCACCTGCACGACCACGATGCAGGTACGTTCCGCGAATTCGGCTTGGAGGCCGAATTTTGTCCGAAGATCCACGATGGGAATCACCCGTCCGCGGAGATTGATGACCCCTTTGACGAAGGCGGGCATCTGCGGGACCGGGGTGATCTTTTGCATGCGGATGATCTCGCGCACCTTCAAGACGGCGATGCCGTAAGCTTCCTGCTCGAGTACAACCGTGAGGTATTTGCCGGCCAGTTTGGCGGTGGTACTGCTGGCGGGGGCGGTGGCGGTGGACATGGTGGATGCGAGGGATTGAGTTTTCGGGTCTCGTTCGTACTACGGCACCGTCTCGCGGTAGTTTAGCATAAAGATAGGGGTAAACTTTCTCCCGGCTGTTCCGATGTCCTTGGTTGCGATCGCGCAACCGCATTATGCCCATTCCATCGGATCAACTTGCTGCCCTCGAAGAGTCCCTGAATCACCTGACGACCGAGTGTGTGCTCGCGCAGGTCGGCCGTGATGATGGTCTGGTGCCATCGTACAGCCTGTTGGGGGAATTGCGTGAATTATGCGGCCTCTTCCCGGTCCTCCGCCAATCGGTGGCCGCGACCCATGCCAAGCTGGAAGTCCTGCTGGACACCGCCCACCCCTTCGACGCCGAGACTCTGGGCGAACTGCGCCGCCTGGTGGAGTGGATGCCGCGGGCGATTGCAAGTGAGCAGGTTGGCCGGGCAGCGCCGGTGCCGCCGGAACCGGACGGAGGTGGGACCGGAAACGCCCCGGAGTGTCGGGAGGAGAAACCGGCCCCGTCTGATGGGATGCTCGAGCTGAATCTCGGGGAGAATCGCGAATTGCTCACGGAGTTTCTGGGCGAGACCGTTGAACATTTGCAGCAGATTGAGGCGGCCTTGCTCGCTTTGGATCATGAACCGGAAGGTCCCGAGGCGCTGAATTCCATCTTCCGTTCGTTTCACACCATCAAGGGCAACGCCGGATTTCTCGGGTTGGTGCCCATGCACATCCTGGCCCACGAAGTCGAGTCGCTGCTCGACCTTGCTCGCAATCACCAACTGGTACTGACCGCGCCGATCATCACGGAAATCCTGCGCAGTCGCGATGCCCTCGCGGCG
The DNA here is from genome assembly GCA_038249085.1 of Opitutales bacterium. Taxonomy (GTDB): domain Bacteria; phylum Verrucomicrobiota; class Verrucomicrobiia; order Opitutales; family Opitutaceae; genus ER46. The sequence goes on along the minus strand of JBBRWR010000025.1, from coordinate 39,724 downwards.
CTCACCCAACAGGTCGCGGCTGGCATTGAGCAGGGCGTGGCGCCGGATCGGATCATTCCCGTGAGCCACCTGATCTGCGCCGTCCGGGTACTGGCCGCTGGATCACGCGAAAACCCGGCGCAGTCCCCGCCGGTCCCGGTGGTCGCGGTCGGCCTTGCGGTGGGTGATCCCAGCGAGGGAGTGTCGACCCCTCCGGCGGTGCCGGCCGGGGCCGCGGGCGGCAATCCCGCCGGCCTGGCCAATCCGGTTGAACCGATGGCCAGGGTGAAGACTGCGGATGTGAACCAGACGGTGCGCGTCAACACTGAGAAGCTTGATTCGCTCATGAATGTCGTCGGCGAACTCGTGATTGTCCAAAGCCAACTCTTGGAGACATCGCGGGTTTCCGGAGGAATCAATGCCACGCTCCAGCGCAACGTGGGTCAGCTCACGCGTATCACCAAGGAGCTGCAGCATACCGCCATGTCGTTGCGCATGATTCCAATCAAACCGACCTTTCAGAAGATGGAGCGACTGTCGCGCGACTTGGCCCGTGATTTTGGGAAGAAGGTCAATTTCGTGACGAGTGGGGAGGACACCGAACTTGATCGCACCGTCGTGGAGGAGATTGGTGATCCGCTGGTGCACATGGTGCGCAACGCCCTCGATCATGGTCTGGAGGGCACCGCCGATCGCCAGGGTGCCGGCAAGCCGGAAACCGGCACGCTGCATCTCAATGCCTACCATCAGGGCAGTAACATCGTGATTGAACTCCGCGACGATGGCCGCGGGATTGATCCGGAAAAGGTGCTGGTCAAGGCGCGCCGGCAGAACCTCGTGACGGAAAACGCCACTCTGACCCGCGAAGAGATCTTCAACCTGCTTTTCATGCCTGGTTTCTCCACGGCGGAGAAAGTCACGGCCGTTTCCGGCCGGGGCGTTGGGATGGATGTGGTCCGGCGCAACATCGAGAAATTGCGCGGCACGATTGAGATTGCCTCCGAAGTAGGGCAGGGCTCCACATTCAAGATCAAGCTGCCTTTGACCATGGCAATCATCGACGGCCTCGTGGTGCGGGTGGGGGAGGATCGCTTCATCCTGCCGAGCACGTCCGTCCAGATGGCGCTGCGACCCGCGCGGGAGCATATCACCAGCATTCAGGGCCGTGGGGAGGTGATCGACGTGCGAGGTCGCCTGTTGCCCCTGTATCGCCTGCACCGCCACTTTGGCATTCCGGGCGATGCGACACAGCCGTGGGAAGGCATCGTCGTTGTCGTCGAGCACTCCGGCAAGGCGTCCGCGATGCTCGTCGACGAGATGATGAGCAAGCAGGAGGTGGTGATCAAGAACCTCGGCGCCTTCATGCAGAATTTGCCGGGCGTAGCAGGCGGGGCCATTCTCGGCGACGGCAACATTGCCCTCATCCTCGATCCGGGCACCCTCTTGCAAGCCGCTTGAATCCCATTCTGTGGTCACCGTGAACGCCGACCAACCTCCGTGCCCCTCTCTCCGCCAGGTCTGCGAGAGCGCGTTGCGCCTGCCGTGTTCGCCGGCGCTGCTGCCGCGCTTGGTGGCGGTCCTTTCCGCGCCGGACAGCTCGTCGGATGAAATTGCCCAGCTCATCATGGTCGATGCGTCGCTGGCGGCGGCCACCCTACGCCTCGCCAATTCCGCCTATTTCAATTCCGGCTCCACCATCGCGACGGTGGCGGACGCGGTCATGCGCCTGGGCCAGCGTGAACTCTACCGTCTGGCCGCGCTGGCGCTGGTCAGCCGGTGGGAGACCGGGGCGGGTGGACGAGGTGGGCCGGGCGATTTCTGCCGTCATGCCTTGTGCACGGCCCTCGCGGCCGAGGTCCTGGCGGAGAAGAGCGAACGGATCGATCCCCAGGCCGCCTATACGGCGGGACTCGTTTGCGATCTGGGCAAACTGGCCGTCGGTCATGCCTGTGCGGCCTATTTTCCCGCCCTGCTGGCCACCTGCGCGGAGCGCAAGTGCACCTGGTCGGCGGCGGAACGCGAAATCCTCGGGTATACTCACTCTGATGTCGCCGCCGAGTTGCTCCGGTCTTGGAATTTTCCCCCGCCGCTCGTGGCGGCGGCTGAGTACTGCGAAACTCCGGCCCGCGCGCCGGCTGATTCTTTGCTTCTGCTGGCGCACCTCCACGCGGCCAAATACGTGGCCACTTCCTTCGGCCCTGGGGTCGCGGAGGAGGGCTTCCTGTTCGAACTCGACGGGGCGTTCCTGCTCGAGTGGGGCTTTACGCCGGAGTTGCTCGAGCAGGCGATGACCGTCGTCCACGATCGCGCCCAAGCGCGATTGCAGGACAAGCTCTCGCACGGCGTCCTGGCCTTCTAGCTTGGGATGGTTCGCGGCGCTGGCTCCGTCGAGTGGCGGCGCCCCTGTTTGGTTGCTCCTCGATCCGGGGCGCGCCAGTAAGAGGTGGCGTCGCGGGCCGGGATGGTGTGGCCGCCGCGGACCAGACCGTCGAAACCGGGGGGAGCCCGCCTGGCCGCCGGCCCTGATAAGGTGATTTGCCGCGGCACCGCGGCTCAGGCGGCGAGCGAGTAGGATTCGAGGCCTTGGGGGGTCTTCAACTTGATCTCACCGGAACCGATATCGAGGTGAAGCGTGCGGTTAATGGTGCCGCCGACCTCACCGTGGCTGAGGCCAAGACCGTTTTGAGTGAGGTAGGCGGCGGTCGCCCGGATGTTGCGCTCCCCGATTTTGAAGTTGTCGACCCCGGAGCCCAGTACGTTGGCACCGCCGGCGACGAAGATGCGCAGGCGACAACGATCCGCGCGCAGACTCGCGAGCGATCGGAAAAACAGCGGCAACCCGCTGTCGGCGAACATGGCGGGCTGCATTCTGGCCTTTTCGGGGGAGAGCTTGGATTCGGGCAGCATGAAATGCAGCAGTCCCCCGGCGCGCACCACGGGATCGTAGGCCACGATGCCGATACACGAACCGAGGGCGTAGGTGCTAATCGTTATCGCCACGTTGTTCGAGACGCTCATGTCCCCGACGCCGACGACGACGCGCTGCGCGAAGATTGAGGCTATGGATGGTGAGCCGGCCATGAGGGTGACGGCCCGGGCACGGGGCGAGGGCCGGATCGGGAGGAAAGGGTGGCGGGCATGGAAGGGAGGCGTTTCGGTTCGATTTGCGGCGCGGGTGCGGAGGCAAGGTCATGAGTAGACCAGGAGCCGCTGGCTGATCGGTGTAATCTGGTTGTGGCTGCGAATCTTTGCGATGACTCCGGGGCTGAGAGACTGCCCCTCGCCGATGAGCAGCAGGCCGTGGGGGCTGTAAATCCCGTTGGCGAGAATCATCCCGGGCTCGAGCTCATACATCATGATTTCACGCACCTGCCGTGGAAGTTGCACGAGGTTGCTGACCTTCAGAAAGAGGCGCACGCCTTCGGGGTCGTACGCGTGGCCCGATTTGGCGAGAATGGTGTCGATGGCCGCGTTCTTGGCCAGGCCCGACTCGACAAAGCCGACCGCGACGGCCAGGCAGCGAGCTGGCCACGGAATCGCCTCGCCCGCGAGTCCGTCGGGATAGCCTTTGCCGTCATAGCGCTCGTGATGCGCCCGGACGACTTCGCCCACTTCCGGTCGATTGTCCACAAAGGCAGCGAGCGTCTGGCTGTAGATGGGGTGGTGATGAAGCATGGCGGTTTCCCGCTCGGTCAGGTGATCGACGTTGCCGCGGAAGGCGCGGAGCATCTCGCGGGGAACGCCGATCAAACCCAGATCGCAGAGCCAGGCGGCGGAGCGCAGCGCGTGGCGCTCGGCGTCCGTGAACTGATCGGTCGCCGCCATTTGCGTCGCGAAATCGACGAGCGTCCTGGCCTGGCCGCCCAGGATGGGATCATAGGTGGTGAGGATGCGCCGGCAAAGCTCGATGGAGTTTTCGTAGTTGGCGGCGAGATCGCGGTTCGCGGCGTCGAGTCGCTGCCGCTGGAGTTCGAGATCGTGAACCTTGTGTTCCAGCGCGGCGTTGGCCTCATGCAGGCGGGAATTGAGCCCCTGGGTTTCCTTTTGCAGCGCCTCGTTGTACGTGACGAGTTCGTGGCGCTGGATCGCGTTGCGCACGGTCGCAACGAGTTCCTCGCGCAACCAGGGCTTGGCGACAAACCGGAAGATTTCGCCCTTGTTAATCGCGCTGACGATCGTGGGCAGGGCGAGGACCGCGGTAATGAGGATGCGTGACGCCTGCGGCCGGATCCGGCGGCTTTCGATCAGGAAATCCAACCCCAGCATTTCCGGCATGCGCTGATCGCTGATGATCACGGCAAAGTCCCGCTCCCGCAGCAGTTCCAGCGCCTTCAGCGGACTGGGACAGGTGACGATGTGAAAACCTTCCCGCTCGAGGGTGAATTTCAGCGCCTTCAGGACGAGGGCTTCGTCATCGACGATGAGAATCGTGGGCGTATCGGCAGCCGCCGGAACTTCGGAAAGGTCGGAGACGCTCATGCCTGAAGTGCCGCGGTCGGAACGGCGGAGTAGGGAGTTTCGATTTGGCGGAGGATGAAGTCGGCGGCGCGATCCAACGGCACCTGATGCTGAGCTCCCCCGTTTTCCCACGCGGCCCGGGGCATCCCATACACTACGCTGCTGGCTTCGTCCTGCGCAAACGTGACGGCGCCAAGTTGCCGCAGCTGCAGCAGTCCGTTGGCGCCATCCTTGCCCATGCCGGTGAAGACCCCGGCAACCGCCCGGGGGCCGGCGCCGCAGTCGCCGGCGGATTTGAACAGCAAATCGACGGCGGGGCGTTGATGCCACACCGGCGGGCCCTCCACGACCCGGACCCCAAACTGCTCGCCCCGGCGAGTCAGCAGGAGGTGGAAGTTGCCGGGAGCCACGAGTGCGAGACCCGGCTGCAGCCAGTCTCCGTCGGCGGCTTCGCGGACCTCGAAGGCGCACAATTGATTGAGCCGCGCTGCGAAGTGACGGGAGAATACCGGTGGAATGTGTTGCACGATCGCGATACCGGGAAGTCCATCGGGCAGGGCGGTCAACACCTCGCGCAGTGCCTCGGTCCCGCCGGTCGAGGCTCCGAGCAGAATGACCTTGCGGGGCGAGGTGACACGGAGGTGCGGGTGAGGGGGGCGAGGGGCAAGGGGGCGTGGCACGGGGATGGCGGGAGGCGGATGGCGTCCGGTGAGTTTGGCCCCCACGGCCGCTTTGATCCGGGCAATCAGCTGCGGCCCCAAGTCACCGAAAGAGTACGGTCCTCCCGGTTTGGCCAGCACGTCCACCGCGCCGTGGCGGAGAGCTTCGAGGGCATGTTCCGATCCCTGCTTGCTCAGCGAACTCATGATGATCACCGGCAACGGTCGTTGCTGCATGATAATCTTCAGAAACGTCAGGCCGTCCATGCGAGGCATCTCAAGATCCAGGGTGATCACGTCGGGGTTGAGCTGCTGGATCCGATCGCGAGCGACAAAGGGATCCGTCGCGGTGCCCACCACCTCGATTTCCGGATCGTTGCGGAGCGCATCGCTGACGAGTTTTCGGACGACGGCGGAATCGTCGACGATGAGGACACGAATGGGACGGGCGGGCATGGCCGATTAGGAGTCGAACGGCCGTTGATAGGTCGCCGGACGAATCATCCGCAGCTGGTGGCGGATGTGGGACAGGCTTTCCGAATGGCCGACCAGCAGGTAACCGCCGGGAACGAGATGGCGGGCGAGCCTGCCCACGAGCTCCTCCTGGGTGGGTCGATCAAAATAGATCATGACGTTGCGACAGAAGATGACCTGAAACGGGTCGCGAAACGGAGGCTCGCCTTCGAGGAGGTTGAGGTGGTGAAACCCCACGCGTTCGCGCAGGGATGATCGCACGCGGTAGAGGCCTTCCTGGGGGCCGAAGCCGCGCTGAAAATTCGCCTTGATGACCTCCGCGGGCAGTCGTTCCACCGCTTCTTGGGAGTAAATCGCCGCCTCCGCCCGGGCCAGAATGCGCCGGGAAATATCCGTGGCCGCGATCTGCCATGGCCACGTGGGCAGGGCACGGGCCAGGGTCATGGCGATGGAGTAGGGTTCTTCGCCGGACGAACAGGCGGCGCTCCATACCTGGAATCTGGTCCACCGCTCCGTCCGCGCGCGCGCCGCCATCTCCGGGACAATGGTCTTCTGCAGAAACTCGAAATGGGCGGCCTCGCGATAGAAAAAGGTGTGATTGGTCGAGATGGCGTCGATCAGGTGCCCCATTTCCGCGGCGGCCTCCGATGATTGCAGCAGCGCGCAGTATTCGCCGATGTTGCCGGCCTGGGTGGCGCGGAGGCGTTTGCCCAGCCGCGCCGAGACCAGCTCACGCTTGTCCGGGCCGAGGCTGATTCGGCTGTGTTCGTAAACAAGGGTGCGGATGAATTCGAACTCGCTGTCTCTCATACGTGGTTCAACTCCACTTCATCGGCGCGTTGGGCCGGAAATGAAGCAACGAGCGGCCGCATTTGTGACGGGAGGCCGCCGTGGCGGGAGGATCCGGGCGATCGGAGTTGCCGTCTGGAGGCGGCAAAAAATTCCTCCTGCCGGCGTCCGCGATGATTTCTTGAGGGGGTCCAGTCGTAAGTGAAATTATATTTCCCGGCAAGAGAACGGTTTCCGCGGCATCGCCCGGTCGTGGCACCGGCTCTGCTTAGGGCCGGGAGTGTGATTGATCCGATTTTTCATTCCGACAATTTCCAGCTGGCACAGAAACTTCTCGACGCCGCTGCGCTCCGACAGGAAGCCATCGCCACCAACGTGGCCAACGTGGAGACTCCGGGTTTCCGCCGGCTTGACGTTACGCCGGACTTTGCCGCCCAGTTGAAGACGCGTCTGGCGGCAGGAGACTTTGCGCGGAATGCCGCCAACCTGCGGCCGCAACTCATGGTGGATCCCACTGCGCGCAGTATTCGGCCGGACGGCAACACGGTCGAACTTGAGCGTGAGCTCCTCGCGATGAACCGCAACGCCGTCGAGTACCAATTTCTGGGTGAGGTCGTTTCCGACAGTTTGAAGCGGCTCAAGATGGCCATTACGGGACGCGTCACTTGATTACCCTGTCCCGCCGACCATGAACCTAATAGCTGGCATCGACATCACCGCAGGTGCGCTCAACGCCACCAAGACCCGTCTTGACATCGTCGCCCAAAACATCGCCAACGCGCAGACCACGCGCACGCCGAACGGAGGTCCCTACCAACGGCAGGTGGTCTCGTTTGAGACCGAACTCATTCGGCGGGTGGCGAACGGTGGTCCGTCCCTGCAGAGCGTGCGGATCGGGGAAATCTCCAGTGACCGTACTCCGGGCGAGCAGGTGTACAACCCGCAGCATCCCGACGCCAGCCCCGACGGCATGGTCACAATGCCCAACGTCAACCTCTCGTACGAAATGGTGGACCTGATCACCGCTTCCCGGGCTTATGAGGCCAATCTGGCCGTGGTGAAAAACGCCCGGCAGATGGCGATGAGGGCATTGGAACTCGGAAAGTAAACGATCGCGCCCCGCCACAACGTCGCAACGAGCTCCCCGATGTCCCCCCTCGGCTCCATCAATCCCATCTTCCCGGGCGCAATCGAGCGCATCGACGCCCCGCTGCCGAAGATCGGCCTGGGAGCGACGCCGTCGACGAGCGTGCGGCCGGACAGTTTCAGCCAGATGCTCGACGGCCTCGTCTCCACGGTGGAGTCGAAGCAACAAAGCGCCGATGTGCTCACCCGGGAAGTGTTGCTCGGGAACGGCGATCAACTCCACCAGAGTGTGATCGCGATGCAGGAAGCAGGCGTGGCCTTTTCTCTCATGGTCGAGGTCCGCAACAAACTCGTGGAATCCTACCAGGAGTTGATGCGCATGCAGGTTTGAACCGAGCGCCTCGTCCTTCCGTCCGATGAAAAAATTTGCCGTCTCCCTTTTGGAATTGTGGAAGCAGCTGGGTCTCAACCAGCGGGTGTCCCTGCTCGTTGCCTGCCTTGCGGTCGCCGGCGGCCTGGTCGGAGTGGTCCTCTGGTCGCAGCGGCCGGACCTGCAGCTGCTCTATGCGCGCCTCGGTGAGAAGGATATTGCGGCGGTCGTCAGTCATCTGCAGTCGGCTGGTGTCGCCTATCAGGTGTCCTCCGGTGGTACGGCTGTGCTGGTGCCGTCCAACCAGGTTTACAAGCTGCGCATGGATCTGGCCGGCAAGGGAGTGCCCAGCGGCGAAGGCGTGGGTTTCGAGATCTTCGACAAGAGCCAGTTCGGGCTTTCGGATTTCATGCAGCGCACCAATTACCTGCGGGCCGTCCAGGGTGAGCTGGCCCGGACCATCATGCAATTGCAGGGGGTGCGCGGGGCCCGGGTCATGATTGTGCAGCCGGAGAGCCGGCTCCTGCTCACGGACCAAGGAGTCAAGTCCACCGCTTCCGTTTTTATCGATGTCGGTGGCGGCCGGCTCGAACTCGATCAGGTCAATGCCATCCGGCACCTGGTGGCCAACGCCGTGCAGGGCCTGGCGCCGGATCAGGTGGCGGTGGTCGACAATCGTGGCCGTACGCCATCGGAAGATCTCAAGCAGGATCCGACTCTGGGCACCGCCTCTTCCCAGATGCGCTATCGCCAGCAGGTCGAGGATTATCTGGCCCGCAAGGTCGAGACGATGCTCGCGGCAGTCATCGGGCCGGGCAACGCGGTCGTCCGGGTTTCCGCCGAGATCGAGACCGAGGCGACCATCCTCGTCTCGGAGAAGTTCGATCCCGAAAGTCAGGTGGTTCGCAATCAGACGGAGACCGACGACGTCATCAACTCGAGCGAGTCGCGGAGCGCCGGCGGGGCCACCGGGGTGAGCGCCAATGTGCCGGAGAGGGTCCAGGGCAGCGCGGGGGACTCCCGGCCGGTCAATCTTTCGGAGCAGAACCGCAAGAACAAGACGATCACTTACGAGATCAACAAGATCACCACCAACACGACGCGCAATCCCGGCTCCGTGAAAAATGTCACCGCCGCTGTCTTTGTCGCTCCCCGGCTGGCGCCGGCGGTTCCGGGTGCCGATGGCAAGCCGGCCGAGCCGCAGGCGCAAAAGCGTTCGGCGCCGGAGCTGGATGCGTTGAGACAGATCGTGGTCAACGCGCTCGGCCTCAAGCCGGCCGCCGGCCAACCGCTCGAAGCTCTGGTGTCGTTGCAGGAAACGCCCTTCCAGTCGGTGGCACCGTCGTCCGAGTTCACCGCCGCCGTGGTGGGGGAGGCGCAACTCCAGCGCTGGCTCGAACATGGCAGCCGCTGGGCCGCCATGGCCGGAGCCGGGTTGGTGTTCCTGGTCTTCTGGCGCGTCCTGTCGCGACAAAAGCCGGAGCCGATTCCCGTGGAGGTGCTTTCGCTGCCGCCGGATGCCCAGACGAGGGCCTTGAATTCGCCGAGCACCGTCACCCCGGAACTGCTGAACGAACTCATCCGGCAGAAACCTGCCAACGTGGGGGTCGCTTTGCGCGATTGGGCCGCCGCCGGAACCGCGGCCACCGCAAGCAAGAACTGACGATGACCTCGACTGCAGTATTCCTGCCCAACCGTTGCTGAACCATGGCGGACCTCGACTACGCGAAACTCAATCGGCAGCAGAAGCTCGCCCTGTTTCTGATCGTCGTCGGCCCCGAGGCGGCGGCGGAGATCCTGCGGCAGTTTGAAGATGCCGAAATCGAGCTGCTCTGCCGCGAGATGTCGACGTTTTCGATCATTCCGGCGGCGGCGCAGAAGCAGGCGGTGGAGGAATTCTCCATGCTGGTCGCCGCCGGGGCGGGTTCCGCCCTGGGCGGGCTCGGCTACGCGCAGCGCACCCTCGCCCTCGCGAAAGGAGACTACAAGGCGTCCGCCATCATGGGGCGCGTGGGTCCCGTGGGAACCTCGGTCGATGTCATCAAGGATATTTCCGAAATGGAGGGCCGGCAAATCTTCAACCTCGTGAAGCACGAGCAACCGCAGACGATTTCCTTCCTGCTGTCGTATCTGGACTGTGCCAAATCCGCCGAAGTCTTCGGGCTGCTGAGCCCGGACTTGCGGGAGGAGGTGCTGGAGCGGTTGGGTACGATCGAAAGTACGTCGCTCGATCTGGTCGGCAAGATTGCCCGGTCGCTCGGCAAGCACTACGATACCAAGGCGCGTCCGTCCTTCCATCGCAGCGGGGGAGTCCGGGCCGTGGCCGACTTGCTCAACCAACTCGACAAGGAGACCTCCAAGAACCTGCTGGCGCGGCTCGAGGATCGCAACGCCACGCTGTCCGCCGCGATTCGCAAGAAGCTCTTCAGCTTCGAGGATCTCAACCGCCTGCAGCCGGCGGATCTGCAGCGGGTGCTGCGCGAGGTCGACTCGGCCAATCTCGCGATTTCGATGAAGTCGGCGAGCGACACGCTCCGGGGGAAATTCTACGCCTCCATCTCCAAGCGCGCCGCCGAGAGCCTCAAGGAAGAGCTCGAGATGCTTGGTCCGGTGCGGCTCAAGGATGTCGAGGCCGCGCAAGACGCCATCATCCAGGTGGTGCGCCGTTTGGAGGAGGAAGGCCAAATCAGCCTCGAAAACGAGGGGGCCGCCAGCGTGGTCGCCTGAGCCCCCAGCCATCGCACCCTGCGGCAACCATTCCCATGGCCTACTCCAAACTCGTCGCATTCGATCGACCCTTGACCGGGGCGGTGGCGCCGAACCAGCAGGGACGATATTATAACGACGTGGAACTTTCCGCGCGCGAGGAGGAGGCGTATCGGCGCGGGGCCGATGCCGCCCGGGCCAAAGTCGATCAGCAAATCGTGGAACTGCGCGCGGACATGCAGCAGCTGGGCGACGGGGTCTTTCGCAAGATGGCCGAGTTCGAGCCCCTGTTGCTGGCACAATTACGCGAGGCCTTGCCCGAGCTCGCGCTCGAAATCTCCCGCCGCCTGCTGGCCGGCTTCGAACCGTCGCCGGCAGTCATCTCGCGGCTCTGCGAGGAGGCCTTGGGTGAGCTATACCCCGAGCGGGAGAATCTCGAATTGGTCGTCTCCGCCCGCGATGCCACCTTGCTCGAGGAGTTGAAGCCCGCCTGGTTCGACCGCTATCCGGGACTTCGGCTCCGATCCGAGCCCTCCTTTGCCGCTGGCGATTGCCAGGTGCGCAGCCGGTTTGGGCTCACCGATGCCCGCCTGGTGACCAAGTTGGCCGCACTGGAACACAATCTCACCTCGGCCGCGACATGAGTAGCCATCTTGCCACCGTGTCCTCCCTCTGCCGTTTCCCGCGGACCCAGTTTGCCGGCAGCTGGTTGCGCCTCGAAGGGTCCCTGGCCGCGGTGATTACGCTGGCCCCGGTCATTCCCCTCTTCCCGGCCCGGACTTTCCGGGCGGTCGAAACCCGCCGGCAACCGCCCGCTCGCCCCTGAGGATCCTCTCCGTGTCCGTCGTCGCCCCCCTGATTGAAACGCTGCGCACGCAGGTCCGCCACCTCCCGCCCGTGCAACGGGTTGGCACGGTCACGGGCGTCGCCGGGCTGATCATCGAATCCGACGGTCCCAATGTCGGTCTCGGCGAACTCTGCCATGTGCGCTCGGTGCGCGACGACTTCAGCGTTCGCGCCGAGGTGGTGGGCTTTCGCGAACATCGGGTGCTGCTGATGCCGCTGGGGGAGACGGCCGGCCTGCACGTCGGGTGTGAGGTCGCCGCCGCGGATCGCCCCCCGCTGCCGCGCACGACCCCCGAGATGCTGGGCCGCGTGCTCGACGCGCTCGGACGGCCGTACGACGGTCTCGGTCTGTTGCCGCTTGACCGTCTGGCGAAGCCAACGACGGCTCCGCCACACCCGCTGCGTCGGCAACGGATCAAGACCGCGTTTGCCACCGGCGTTCGGGCGATCGATACCTTCATGCCGTTCGGGCGCGGTCAGCGTCTCGGCCTCTTTGCCGGATCCGGGGTCGGCAAGTCGACCTTGATGGGCATGATTGCCCGCGCTTCGGAGGCCGACGTCGTGGTCATCGCCCTCGTGGGTGAACGCGGTCGCGAAGTGCGCGAGTTCATCGAGAAGGATCTCGGCGCGGAGGGCATGCGGCGAGCCGTGGTGGTGGTGGCGACCTCGGACACCCCGGCGCCCCTGCGGCTGCGCGCAGCCTTCACCGCCACCGCCATCGCCGAGGCCTGGCGGGACGCCGGGCGCAATGTCCTGTTGATGATGGATTCGGTCACCCGGTTTGCGATGGCCCAGCGTGAAATTGGCCTCGCCATCGGTGAGCCGCCGGCCACGCGAGGCTATACCCCTTCCGTGTTTGCGATGTTGCCTCGATTGCTCGAGCGGGCGGGAGCCGGGGAAACCGGCACCATCACGGCCCTCTATACCGTGCTGGTCGAAGGAGACGACATGAACGAGCCGGTGGCCGATGCGGTCCGCGGCATCCTCGACGGCCATATCGTGCTGTCGCGTACCCTGGCCCACTTCAACCATTATCCTGCCATCGACGTGCTCGAGAGTGTGTCGCGTCTGACGCGTGACGTGTGTACGCCGGATGAGGTCGCCTTGGTCGGTCGCGCCCGGGAACACCTGGCACTGTATCGGAAGAACGAGGACCTCATCGTCATCGGTGCCCATCAGAAAGGGGTCAACGCGGTCCTTGATCGGGCGATCGCCCTGCACGATCCGTTGCGGGCGTTTCTGCGCCAGGGGGTGCTCGATTACACCCCACGGGAACAGTCTTTTACCCAACTCCGGAGTATCATCTCATGAAACGATTCCGCTTTCCCCTCCGTCCGGTGGCCGTCCTGCGGGCCCACCGCGAGTCCCGCGCCCGTGAAGTCTTTGCGACGGCGGTGCATGACTATGTCCAGGCGGCCGCGGCGCTGGAGTCGACCCGGCGACGGGTCGCGGATTTCGAGGCCGCCCTGTTTGCGCATCGGGAGGGCCGTTTCCAGGCGGCGGAGGAGGCCCACAATCTTGCCGGCTACCGGCGCGAAGCCGCGGAGGAAGTGGCGGCCGAACGCGCGCTGTTCGCCGCCAACGCCACGATGGCACAGCGACGCAACGACTATCTCGAGGCCCACCGCCAACTCGAGGTCGTTCACCGGCTGGAAGCCAAGGCGCGATCCCACTATCGGATCGCGCTGGGCCGGGAGGAGCAGGCCGAGTTTGATGATTTTTCCCTGCGCCACGCCCGCCACCGCGGAACGACCATTGCCCCATGATCGCCAAGCTCCAAAGTCCGCTGATCGCCGCCGGGGTCGGCCTCCTGCTCAGTGTCGGAGTCGGATTGTACTTCAGCGCGCGGGCGCTGGTTCCCCTGATCGAAAAGAGCCTGATCGTCGCGGAGGAGAAGGCGCCGGTGGAACTGAAACAGCGTGGATGGGACTTCTGGACCATCGAAATCGACAATCTGTCCAATGCGTTGAAGGAGGAGCGCGCCCGGATGCGCAAGCAGGTCGAGTTGCTCGATCTCCGGGCGGCGCGGGTGACCGCGGAGGAAAAGGAACTGGCGAAGCTCCGCGCGGAGATCGATCGCTTGCACCGGGAGATTGCGAGCCGCGTGATCGAAATCGGGGCCGATGAGGCGAAGAACGTGCGCATGCTCTCGCAGACCTACAGCAACCTCACCCCGCGCGCGGTCGTCGCGATCTTCAAGGAATTGGACGACACCACCGTCGTGAAGGTCCTTTCATTGATGAAGGCGGAAAGCATCGGTCCCATCTTTGAGGAGATGACGAAGGGAACCGGGACCAGTTCATCTCTCGCCGGCCGGGCGGCCCTGCTCTCGGAAAAGCTCCGCCTGATAAAATCCAGCAAGCCTGCCGGATCGACCTGAATTCCTTACCCCGCGCCACGGACCGGCGCGGTTATTCCGCCATGGAGGGCTGATAATCATGCAACTCTCCGACTCTCTATCTGCCGAGCCCTTTCTCGCTTCTTTCGCCGCACCCGGTCAGCCAGCCAAAGGACCGAGTCCCGCCGCGGTGGATTTCGCCCTGCTCGTCCCGGATTCCGCCGCCCGCGCGGCGGTTGCGCCGTCCAGCGCCTCAGCGGCGAGGGGTGCGACCTGGACCGGTTCACCCGGCTTGAAGCTGGATTCTGGCTCGGGTCCCTCGGTGATCGCGCTGATTGCCGGAGGAGCTAACTTTACCGCGAGCCCGCTTCCGCCAGCTCAGCCCGTCCCGACAATTTCACTCGTTCCCAGCGACCCGGGCACTGGCGCGCAGCTTTCCGGCGCGGCCGAGCCCGGTCTTGCGGCCGCAGACGAGGCGCCGGGTTCGCCGTCCTTCTCGGTTCCGGACCTTGGTGGGTCCGGTCTGCCCGATGCCAGCGCGGGTGGCGTGGTGGGCACCTGGGCCCCGTCGGATGCCACCCGGACGAACGTGCCGCGCGGCGCAGCCATGGCTCCGCAGCGCCCCGGAGTCCTCGTGACGGCGACGGAAGCGCAATCCGGCAGCCCGACTGGAGGGAATGCGGCCCACGGCCCGCGGAGAGGGAGCAGGTTAGTGGCCCCAAAACCCGCGGATCTTCCCGAGGAGGCGTGGCTACCGTTCTCCTCGCAGTCGCCCGACCCGTTGAGCCGCGGACGGAGCCCTGCCCCGGAGCCTATTCCGGCGCCGCCCGGAAACGGGGGTGCGTTCTCTTCCGACCCATCCCAGTCTGTCATCTGCCCGCCGCCCGGCCCTCTCCCAACGTCGATCGTTGCTGGTGCCGTTCCACCGGACGCAGCGCTCGCTGGGGCTATGGGGGAGGACGTGCCAGCGAGTCTTCCTTCCCAAGTGGAGTCCCCCCGACGTTCCCTTGGTTCGGGAAATATCACGGCTCGTCCATCGGCAGCAGTGGTGGCGAACGATCTTGCTCCAACGGGTATTCGCCAAAGGGTGGCGCGTCCCGAAACGGGTGCCGTGCTCGAACTTGGTGGCCGGATCGCGCCGGGTTCGCCGGACGGCAGCCCGGATTTGAGGAGGGGACCGTCACTTTCTCACCCCGTTCCCGGGCCGTTTTCTGCGGATACGCCGCTCGAAGCCGCGGAATCGGAATCGCCCGTGACGGCCACCGGGCCAGTGTCTTCGGGGCCGAACCGTGAGTCTGCTGCCCTGGGTCCGATTGCCGGTGGTTTGGCGAACGATGCGATGGTTCGGTCGGGTCGCCCCTTCGGCACCGAAACGGGTCGAGTCCGCCCAGCAGAGCCAAGGGTGGAGTCCGAGGTGCTTTCGGGTGCTTCCGGCGTGGCGCGCCGGGCTGAGATGACCGCGTCGCCTGCGAGCGCGGCCCCCCGAGTCGCAGCGGAGCTTCCGTTTGGCGGCGGTTCCGCCGTGCCATCGATTCCGGTTGCGACGGCGCTTCAAGTTCCGCAGCAGGTGGCCGCAGAACGTGCCCTTGGCGCACCTGCGCCCAACGACCCGGAAAGAGGGGAAATGCCGGCCTACGCCGCACGGGTTTGGGATCAGGCGCAGTTTGAACTTTCGTCGCAGGAAAAATTTGCCGCCCGAGCGTTCGATGGGAGTGTCGGGAAAAGTTTGCCGGCGGAGCGCCCACTTAAACTATTTCAAACAGCTTCCGCCAAAGGTGATACAAACATGGTGCCCAGCATTGGCACCGCTGCTGCTAATTCGGCTCCGCCCATGTCGTCTGCCACGCTCAATCCTCACTCCGAATCGGCCAGTGCCGTCCTTTCGCGAGAAGTGGACCCCATGGTGGAAGCTGCGGCGCGGGCCGGGTCTTCGGCGGACGATCCGATGGCACCGTCCGGTACGTCGACGACGGCGCAACGCGCGGTTGAGACGGTCCTGGTGGCGGCCGATTGGCTCACGGGGCGCGATCGGCAATCCGTCAACCTGCAATTTTCACTGGGTGGCGCCGAGTTGGTCGTGCGAGTCGAAATGCGCGGTCACCACGTGCACACCTTCTTTCGCTCCGACTCATCGGAGGTGTGCACTGCGCTGGCGCGTGAGTGGCAAGCCTGTTCCGTCGCTGCGCCGGAACGATTCGTGCGCTTCGAACCGCCGGCAATTTCCAGTGGGTCGGGTGACGCTGCCGGGACCTTTGCGGGTGACACTCCCTCACGGCAACATCACGCCCCCCCGTCGGAATTCATCGGCGAGGAAGCTGGCCCCGGACGGGGCCTTTCCACTGCCACCCCGGCCGCCGCCGCCGTCCCGCGACCGAGCCCATCCCTGGTCGGGGCTTCCACTTCGCGCCACCTCCACACTCACGCCTGAAAATCATGTCTGCAATTTCTGAAATTTCGTCAGTCAGCAACCCCGCCCTGGCCGATGTTGGCAGCGGCGCGACATCGCGAATCCCCCAAAAGGTTTTGGGGCAAAACGACTTTCTTAAGCTGCTCGCCACGCAGTTCAAGACCCAGGATCCCATGAAGCCGGTCGAGGATACCGCCTTCATCGCTCAGATGGCGCAATTTTCCTCCCTCGAACAAGCCAGTGCGATGTCGAAGGATATCGCCGCCCTGCGGGCGGACCAGTTGCGCGTGACCGCGAATTCCTACCTGGGTCAGCGGGTGACGGTGGATACGGGTGATGGTCAGAGTCGGGTGGGCGATGTCACCGCGATCGACAGCACGGGCAGCGAACCGCTCATCGTGGTGGGCGAAACCTCCTATCCCCTTTACGCCGTGCTCCGGGTGGAGCCCGGCGTTGTTTCCGTTCCGCAGCCGGCCGCAGCCGGCGGCGCCTAAACCTCAACTCAGCAAAATCACCATGTCACTCATCGGTACAATGGGCAGCGGCGTCAGCGCATTGCGGACGTTCATGAAGGGGCTCGAAGTCATCGGCGACAATATCGCCAACGTGAATACGACCGGCTACAAGGCTTCGGAAGCCAAGTACGCCGACAACTTCAGCAACATTCTCCAGCGTTCGGCGCCATCCGTTTCGGGTGGGGCGAACAGTCCGTCGATCGGCGTGGGCACCGGCGTGACCCTGACTGGGATCAACAGTAATTTCAACCAGGGCGCCCTGGCCAGCACGGGCAAGATCACCGATCTGGGCATTTCCGGAAACGGGTTCTTCCACGTGAAGAATGGCATCGATGGCAGCGAGTACGCCTCCCGCGCCGGTGATTTCCGTTGGGACGATCAAGGCTATCTGGTCACCGCGCAGGGTTTCCGGGTGCAGGGTGCAACCGGCAGCGGTCTCGGTGCGGTGGGCGACATCAAGCTCGGCACGCCGCCCACCGGCACGCAGCGCCAGTCCGTGTCGATCGACAAGCTCGGCAGCATCGTCGAATTCTATTCCGACGGCACGTCGGCCGCCACCAATCGCGTGCTACTACAGAACTTCAACGATCCGAGCGCGCTGGTGCGCGAGGGCAACAACCTCTATTCGGGCCTGCTGGCCGCGGGACCAGTGGGTGCCGCCGGCGGTTCGTTTAATCTTGATGTCACGGGAAACGCCCCTGGGACCAACGGTCTGGGCGCTATTCAGTCCGGCACGCTCGAACTGTCCAACGTCGATCTCACCGATCAGTTTGCCAATCTCATCACCACCCAGCGCAGCTTTCAGGCGGGTTCCCGGCTCGTGACGGTCTCAGACACCATCCTGGAGGACATCGTCAACTTGAAGCGCAACTAAGTTCCTGTGCCCGGCGGCGGGGCGGGCCACCCGGGCAATCGGGCCGCGCCTCGCGCCGGAAACATTCCGCCTCCTGGCGCCCAATCGAACCCAACTATGGCTGCGAAAACCGAACCTCCCGCCGCTGCCGGCAAGGAAGCTCCTGTCGTGCCCGCTCCGGCTCCCGCCGCGGGTGGCGGCCTGCGCGCGTGGTTGCCGGTGCTCGTCGCCGTGCTCGTTGCTCCGGCCGCCACGTGGGCGACGGTCGAGTTTGTGTTGTTGCCGCGTCTGCAGAAGAAAATCGCGGCGGCAGCGAATCCCGGACACGTTGCTGCGCCCGCTGCCGCCCCGAGTGGTGGCCACGGCGCGTCGGGTGCGCATGGGGGCAAGGAAGGGAACCGCACCGACCCCAGTACCTACGAGTTTCAAAACGTGGTCGTAAATCTCGCCGGGACGATGGGCACGCGTTACCTCAAGACGAGTTTCCTGGTGACCGGAGCCACGGGCATCGAAATCAAGCCGGCCTTCGAGGAGGCCAAGCCGCGCCTGACGGATGTCACGTTGAACGTGCTGTCTTCGCTGACCCTGGCGGATCTCGAAGAGCCGGGCGCGAAGAATGTCATTCGCGAAAAACTGGTCGGCGCCTACAATCAGGCACTCGGCAAGCGGGTCGCGGAGCAGGTGTATTTCTCCGACTTCGTCATCCAATGAACGTGACCGACCTCCCACGGCTTGCGTGGTCGGGGCCGGAAAGGCGCCCGCCGGATCGAATCGCGGCCGGTGCAAATTGAGCCATGGCCGACGACAATCAGGGGTTTTCAGCCGAGGTGCTCGATCAGTCCGAGATCGACAAGTTGCTCGCCCAGGCGGTCTCGGCGGAGGTTGCCAAGCCGCTCGTCTTCAGTGCCGGCGCCAGGAGGATGGAGGCCCCGAAGGTCGAAAGTTACGACTTTCGCAATCCCGTCTTCCTGTCCGAGCACGAGTTGCGCCGGCTCCGGCTGCTGCATGAGGATTTCATCCGCTACCTCAGCGCCCGCCTGTCGTTGTTTTTGCGCATGGAGTTTGGCCTGAAGATGTCCAAGCTCAACACGCTCACGTATACAAAATTCTGCGATGCGTTGCCCAATCCGACGCATTTGTCGCTCTTCAAGGTCGAACCGCTCGTGGGCGTGGGAATTCTGGACATCAATCCCCGTCTGGCGCTCACCATTGCCGATCGTCTGCTGGGCGGGCGGGGGCACTCGGTCAAGGCCGAGCGGTACCTGACTGAAATCGAAATCGCGCTGATCGAGGATGTCCTCATTCTCCTCTTGGAAGAGTGGTGCGCCCAGTGGAAGACGGAACAGGAACTGCGCCCGCTGCTCATCGGGCACGAGAACAGCGGCCGGTTCCTCCAGACCTCCCCCAAGGATGCGATCGTGCTGGCGCTGACCCTCGAGTGTAATTTCGGCGACTGCTCCGAGCAGATGCAGATTGGGGTGCCCTATTACACCATCGAACCCGTGGTGAAGCGGATGCAGGTGCGGCGCCAAAAGGATGCCGCGGTCACCTCAACCGTGAAGCGGGCGGAGTGGCAGACCGCGTACAATGATATCAGCGTGCCCGTGCGGGCGGAGTGGCAGACGATTGAGCTGCCGATGCGCGAAATCACGAGTTTGCGCGTGGGGGATGTGATCGAGCTGCCCTCCTCCCTTTGCCGCGAGACGCATCTGCTGCTCAATGGTGAACCCAAATTTATCGGCACGGTCGGCCTCGATACCGACCACGTCGCGATCCAGATAACCCGCAAACTCCAGACGGAGGAACCCACGCATGCCAAACCTGATGGAAGAAAAGTCCCTTGATATTGTTCTCGACGTCAAACTGAAGGTCACCGTGCAACTCGGTTCGATTCAATTGCCCATGCGCGATGTGCTCGAACTCGGCCCCGGCTCGATCGTCCAGCTCGCCCAGCACGCGAGCGACCCCGTGGGTCTTTTTGTAAACGACAAGCTTGTCGCCTACGGGGAAGTCGTGGTGGTCGAGGACAATTTTGGCATCAAGGTCACCGAGTTGGTCGGTAGCTCCACCCCATGATTTTCCGGCTGCGTTGCCTCCGGCTGCTGCCGGGCTTCCCCCTGCTGGCGTGGACGCTGCGGGCGGTGGACGACAGCAAGGTGCTCTATCCCAGCCCGGTCGTGCCCGCCGAGATTGCGGCCGGCGGTGGATTCGGCTCGCTCTCGCTCGCGCTTGGGCTGGCGCTTGCCGTGATCGGTGGCTGGCTGGTGTGGCGGGGGCGCCGGAGCCGGCCCGGTCAGGTCGGTCTGCAGTCGCTGGTGGTGTCGGAAACGCGATCACTGGGTAATCGGCAGTACCTGGTGGTGGCGGCGTACGAGAATAAAAAATTCCTCCTGGGGATCTGTCCGGATCGCATCGAGATGCTGGCGCCCCTGCACAACGAACGCCCCCAGTCATGAAATTCTGGCGTCGATATCTTTTGCTCGGGTGCCTGGCCGCGGGCATCGGATCGAAGGCAACGGCGCAGAACGGACCCGCCAGCGTACTGCGGCCGGGCCCGACCGCGGTGGCTCCGGCGGCGACCGCCACGCCGGCCCCTTCGTCTGCGAGTGGGGCAGTGCCCGGTGCCAGCGCACCCTATCGGCTGAACATCGGTCTCGAAGGCGGGGGCGCTCCGGGCGAGGTGAGCGTGGCGCTCCAGATTGTCTTCATCATGACGCTGCTTTCCGTGGCGCCGTCGGTCGTGTTGCTCATGACTTCGTTTACCCGGATCGTGATCGTACTGGGTTTTGTCCGCACCGCGCTCGGCACCCCGAGTGCCCCTTCCAACCAGATTGTCGTCGGTCTTTCGTTGTTCCTGACCCTTTTTCTCATGGGCCCCGTGATTGATCGCGTTAACAGCGAGGCGATCCGTCCGTACCTGGAGGGAAAGATTTCATCGCTGGATGCCATCGATCGGGCGAGCGGACCACTCCGGCAGTTCATGCTGAAGCAGACCCGCACGCGGGATCTGGAATATTTTCTCGAGCTGGGGGGCCTCGGGCCGACCGCGGTGAAGGATTTGCCGATGCGGATTGTGATCCCGGCGTTCGTGATCAGCGAGCTGCAGACCGCTTTCCAGATGGGCTTCATGCTTTTCCTCCCGTTTCTGGTCATCGACTTCCTCGTCTCGAGCGTACTGATGGCGTTGGGGATGATGATGATGCCACCCATGACCATCGCGCTCCCGCTCAAGCTGCTGCTGTTCGTGCTCGTCGACGGCTGGCATCTGGTTGTGCGGTCCCTGGTCCAGAGTTTTTCCTGATGACCGCCGAACTTGCCAACCTGTTATGACTCCAGATCTCGCTGTCGATTTCTTCAAGTCCACCGTGACTTTTGCGCTCTACGTTGTCGCGCCATTCCTCGGCCTGACGCTCGTGGTGGGGCTGCTGGCCAGCATTCTCCAATCCGTCACTTCCATGCAGGAACAGACCCTTACCTTCATTCCGAAGCTCGTGGGACTGGCGGGCCTCGCGATCATGCTGGCACCCTGGTTATTGCGGGTTCTTTCGGAGTTCGCGATCACGATCATCACCCGCATGGGGACGCTGGCGCATTGAACCGCCTCGCTGGATTCACTCGGGGTGGGCAACGGAGCTAACCGCCCCCGGCTCACGCGGCCAACCTCATGTCCCTGGCATATCTGGTGGGTGGGATGATGATTTTCCTGCGCTCACTGGGCGTGGTGCTTCAGCTTCCGATGATCGCGGGACGGGCGATTCCGATTCCGCTACGCCTGGGACTTTGCGTCTGCCTCACGGTGGTGCTGGCGGGCGTGGTGCCGGCCGGGCCATTCGTGTTGGCGGCGTGGCCGTTGATCGTCGCGGCGGCGGGAGAGATCATCATCGGCCTGGCTCTAGGGTTTGTGGTGCGGCTCGCCTTTGGCGCCGTGGAAATGGCGGGCCGGGCGATCTCGACGGAGGTGGGCCTGCATGCGCAACCGGGCATGGGGGTGCCGGAACCGGCGCATGAGCCGCTCGCTGCCCTGCTGTCGGCGTTCGCGGTGGTGCTGTTCTTCTTGTCCGGCGCGCATCGTGGCGTCCTGACGGCTTTCGCGGTCAGTTTTCGGCACGCCTCCGCCGGTCAGGCGATATTTGATTCCGGGGCGGCGGAGGTTTTGATTCGGCGTACGGCCCTGCTGATCGAGGTGGGATTGCGCATCGCTGCGCCTTTCATCGCGCTCAATTTTCTCGTGACCCTGGCCTTCGCCGTTATGGCCCGGGCGGTGCCAAAGACGAACGTCTTCATTCTCAGTCTCCCTGCCCGATCCCTCTTGGGGCTCGGCCTGCTGGCTTCGGCGTGTGCCCTGATTGCCCGATATCTCTCCATCGAATTTGCCGATACTCCGCTGCGGATGCTGCTGCTCCTGCCGCCGCGTTGAAGCGCGAGGCGGTTCGGCCATCGCGCCGGTGGCCGGTGGGGCGGATCAGCATTGGCCCGACGCGGGAGCGGGAGAGGGCGACCGGGAACGACCTCAGCCGGATCCCTCCTCCCCGGAACCGGGGTGGAACGTGCGGAAACTCGGCCGCCCTTTCCAGGCGGCAATTTTTGCCGAGACTTCTTACGCAAAATTCGAGCCGGAGAGGAAACGGCTACGCCGCCGGCTGTGACAAGTTTAATTGATTGTTATGCAACTCGTAGAGGAAGCGTTGCCGGCGTTGGCATCGGTGCTGCGACAGCGGTTTAACCAGCATGGCGGACACCCACGATCAGGATCAGAAAACCGAGCAACCGACTGAGAAGAGACTCTCTGAATCCCACGACCGCGGCCAGTTTGCGAGGTCGCCGGAACTCACGCTGGTGTTCGTCCTGGTGGCGGTCCTCGGAGTGCTCGGATTCACGACGCGGGAGGCGTCGCGGGACATCGCGGAATATTCCGTCGGGATCTTTACACGTTTCGCCTTCATGCCGGTGCAGCGCGACACGATTAACCTCCAGATCGGAGAGGCCCTTCTGGTTGTCGTGCGGGCGCTGCTCCCCTTGCTCGTGGCGACGGTGGGAGCCGTGTTGCTGGCGGGTGGGGTGCAGAGCGGATTTCGGCTCACTCCGAAAGTGGCGAGATTCAAACTCGATCAGCTGGATGTGGTCGCCGGCTTCCAGCGGATGTTTTCCAAGACGGTCCTGGTCAAAGCGGGGATCGATTTGCTCAAGCTCTTCGCGATCGGCAGCGCCCTTTGGTTCGGCGCCCGCGGCTTGTTCTATGATCCCATGTTCAGCGCGCCGGTGGAGGCGGCCTATCTCGGGCAGTTCCTCAACTACGCCACCCTGCTCTTCATTAGCCGGTTGATTCTTGCCTTGGGGGTCGTGGTGGCGGTGAGTTATGGCTGGGAGAAATTCAAGACTTCCCGCGAGCTCATGATGACGCGGGAGGAGGTCAAAGAGGAGAGCCGACAGTCAGAGGGTGACCTGCGCTCCAAGGCGGCCATGCGGCGCATGGCCCGTCGGTTGATGCAGCGCCAGATGCTGCAGTCTGTGCCGACGGCGGATGTCGTGGTGACCAATCCCACTCACTTTGCTGTGGCGCTAAAGTATGAGCGCGGACTCGATCGGGCGCCCGTGGTACTGGCGAAGGGGGAGGCGCGCTTCGCGCAGCGCATCAAGGCAATCGCCGCGGAGCATGGGGTGCCAACCGTCGAAAACAAGCCCGTGGCCCGACTCCTTTTCGCGTTGGGCAAGGTGGGCGAGGCGATTCCCGGTGACCTCTATCAGGCGGTCGCCGAGATCCTCGCGGTCGTTTACCGGACGCATCGCTACTATTTCCACCGACTGAAGTCGCGCCGGATGGAGGCATCTGCCTAAGCTATGGCCGCCGCTCCGGAACAGTCGAACCCGGTGAGTCTGCTGCTGAAACGCGCGGATCTGCTCTTCACGAGTGGTCTCTTTGTCACCGTGTTGCTGCTGATCGTGCCGATCCCGGCCTTCCTGCTCGATACGTTCCTGGCCCTCAATCTCGGGCTCTCGCTCTTGGTTCTGCTGGCCATCATCTACGTCAAGGATCCGCCGGAGTTTTCGGCCTTTCCGACGCTGCTGCTCGCGCTGACCCTTTTCCGCCTCGCGCTTAACATCAGTTCCACGCGCCAGGTGCTCGTGCACGGCTATGCCGGGCATGTCATCGACGCGTTCGGGCATTTCGTGATTCAGGGCAACTACATCGTCGGCGCGGTGGTGTTCCTGATTCTCGTCATCATCAACTTCGTCGTCATCACCAAGGGCGCGGGCCGGATCGCCGAGGTGAGCGCGCGTTTCACCCTGGACGCGTTGCCCGGCAAACAAATGGCAATCGATGCCGAGTTGAACGCCGGGATAATTGACGAAGTCACGGCCACGAGTCGCCGCGTCAAGGTGCAGAAGGAGGCGGACTTTTACGGGGCGATGGACGGTGCCTCCAAGTTTGTCCGGGGCGACGCGGTGGCGGGAATCATCATCACGTTGATCAACATTGTCGGCGGCTTTGCCATCGGCGTGCTCCAGATGGGAATGTCCCTCGGCGAGTCCCTGCAGAAGTTCACCCTGCTCTCCATCGGTGACGGTTTGGTCTCGCAGATTCCGGCCCTGATCCTCTCGGTCGGCGCCGGCCTGCTGGTCACCCGTGCGTCGGGCAGCACCAATCTCGGCACGCAGCTGGCCGGCCAGCTGTTTCGCTATCCCCGGGCGCTCCGGATCGCGGCGGGCATGCTCGGAGTCTTCGGCTTGATGCCCGGCATGCCGATGCTGCCGTTTTTCGGTTTGGCTGGTCTGGCGGCGTTTGCCGCCCGGATCCTGCAGACGCAAGAGGACGACGATGAGCGCAGCGCGGCGGTGGCCCCGGGCAGCGTCCGCGCGGGCGGGCCGGCCAAGACAGGGAAGAAGAACGATCCGACCGCCGTCGCATCGACTTCAGTCGCCGCCAGCACGGCCGGCGCGGCCGAGGATGTACGCAAGCTGATCGAGGTTGAAGTGTTCGCGATTGAAATCGGGTACGGTCTGCTGGGACTGGCCGAGGCGAAGTCGGGGGGCGAGTTGCTCGCCCGCGTCACCGGGGTGCGCAAGACGCTGGCCCGCGAGAAGGGGATCGTGGTTCCACCCGTATCGGTGCGCGACAATCTCGAACTCGAATCCAACGACTACCGCTTCCTGCTGCGCGGCAAGCCGGTCGCCCGCGGCCAGTTGATGTCGGGCCGGTGGCTCGCCATGAATGTTTCCGGCAGCAAGATTCGTCTCAAGGGCGTCCCGACCTGCGAGCCGGTGTTCAATCTGGATGCGACCTGGATCGACGACGCGGAAAAGAAGACGGCCGAGTTGAACGGCTTCACCGTCGTTGATCCGGCTTCGGTGTTGATCACGCACCTCTCCGAGACGCTCAAGCTCCAGGCCCACCATCTGCTCGGCCGCCAGGAGGTACAGCAGATGGTGGATCACCTCAAGCAGTCCCAGCCTGCGCTGATTGCGGAACTGCTGCCCGACCTGGTCACGCTCGGCATCATCCAACGGGTGCTGCAGAATCTCCTCCGCGAGAACGTCGCCATCGTCAACCAGGTGCTGATCCTGGAAGGCATTGCGGACTTTGCCCCGTTGTCGAAGAATCCCGACGACCTCAGTGAGTTGGTGCGCCGCCGTTTGGGGCTCTACTTCGTGCCGGAATTCGAGAGCCGGCCGGGGGTCGTGCGGGCCCTCACGCTTGATCCGCGGCTTGAGCAATGGCTGGCGCAGAAGATCCACCGTTCTCCCACCGAAGTCGGTCTCGCCCTCGACCCCGCCACAGCGCGGCACCTGGTCGACGAGATCGGGCGCCGTTCCGGTGAGATGGTGGCGGCGGGCCAGCCGGGGGTGATGGTGGTCTCGGCCGAGATTCGGTTGCCGTTAAAGCGTTTCTTCGAATCATCGTTCCCGCGCGTGACCGTGTTGGCCTACCAGGAATTGCCGGCGGCCACGGAAATCGAAAACGCCGGGATCATCACTCCGCCGGCCCATCTGACGCGCGCGGAGATGCCCCTCAAGGCAGCCGCCTGAGCCCCGATGTCCTCCTCCCCTGAAATGCTCGCGCCGGGTGCCTACAAATTCGTGGTGAAGTCCACCGCGGAAGCGGTCGCCTTGGTGCGCGAGCGATTGGGATCCTCGGCCCGCGTGCTGTCGGTTCGCTCCGTCGAGGCCACCGGGTTCAAGCGGTTCTTTTGTGCCCCGCAACTCGAGGTGATTGCGCAGGTCGATGCGCCCGTGCGCGCCCTCGAAGCGGTGTCCGCTGTTCCGGCTGCTCCGGCCGGGGATATTACTGAACCCGGGCCCGCGACTGCCGCCGCCCGTACGCTCCCACCTTCGCCAGCATCGCGGCTCACCCCGATTCCTCCGGCGTTGGGTCTCGCGGGACTGCTGCGACGTTCCGGCCTCACCGAAGGGGCGCTGAACCGGCTCCAGACCGAGGCGGGTTGGGAGCAGCTGAACACCCTGCCGTTGCACCGCGCGCTGGTGGAGACTTCGCGTTTGTTGCGCGCACAGGCCGGCGCCCGGCCCGCCCGGCTGTCGCTTTCGCGGGCGGCGTTTCTCGGCGCCGCCGGCGTGGGCCGTACCACCGCGCTCTGCAAATGGCTCGCCCAGGATGTATTCCGTCGCGCGCGCCGGGGACACGTTGTCAGCGTGGAGTTCGATCGCCCCAATCCACTCGGTGCCCTGCCGGTTTTCACCGAGGCCCTGGGCGTGCCCCTGGCCCACTTCCCCTGCGAGACCCGACCCGCCGTTCCGGGCGGCTTTGTGTATTTCGACGTGCCGGCCGTCTCCGGCACGCGATCACCCGATAATCGCACCCTGCGGGCGTGGCTCGATGCGGAGGAAATTGCCGAGCGCGTCCTGGTCCTCAACGCCGCTTACGATCGGTCCTCGTTGCGCGCGGCTTATGCCGCCGGTCGCGAACTCGGAGCGACCCATTTGGTCTTCACCCACCTCGATGAAGTCCCGCAATGGGGCAAACTCTGGGACTATCTCTTCGACGAGGATATTGAACCGCTGTTTCTCGCCGTGGGCCCATCGCTTACGGGCGATTGTGAGGAGGATGTGCCGGCCGCCATTGCCCGACGCACGCTGCCAGCCGACGAAACCTAAAGTTTTTTCACCCATGAAATACGTCTTTCTTCTCGGTGGTGCCACCGGTTTCGCCCTCACCGCTTTTGCGAGCTGGTTCGCCGGCCACGCCGCCGACCGCGTGCTCTTCGATGCCGCGGTGGGCTGCCTGGTCGCGGCCCTGCTCTTCCGCTGGTTCTGGACGGTGCTCGTGCAAGGGATGCGTGAAGCCATCCTGCAGCGGCACGCGGTATCCGCCAGGCGCGCCGTCGCGCCGCAGAAATAGTTTAACGTCCCCCTCCTATGATGAACACCGCCACTGCCACGATTCCCAGCACGGATGCTTCGCCCGCCACCGCTTGGCGTGCGTACCAGGGAGTCTCGCCGAGCGCGATCGATGAAAAGGATTTGATCGTGCGCTTTCTTCCCCTGGTCCGCAATGTTGTTGACCGGATCAAACTCACTGTTCCCGCGCACGTCGATGCCGACGATCTCTACAGCGTGGGGATCACCGGACTCATCGCGGCGGTCCGCCGGTTTGATCCGGAACAGGGCAGCACCTTTGCCAGCTATGCTGCGATGCGGATTCGGGGTGCGATTCTCGATGAACTCCGCCGGCTGGACTGGTGCCCACGGCGGACCCGGGCCCGGGCCCGCAAGCTCAAGGGAGCGATCGATGACGTGGAGCAGAAACTGGGTCGGGCGGCGACCGACGAGGAGGTGCGCGCTTCGCTCGGCCTCGACTCCAAGGAGTACGCCAAATGGGTTGAGGAGTCGAAACCGGTCACGTTTCTCGCCATCGACCAACATGCCGACGGCGCGGAAGGGGAGGGCGCGTCCCTGCACGAACTTTTGGCCGATGAGCACGATACGACGGGTCGCGACCATCTCGAAAAGGCGGAGCTGATCGAACTTCTCACTCAACGGATCGCGGAATTGCCCGATATACCGAAGAAGATCCTTGCGATGTACTACTTCGAAAACATGCGGCTGGCCGAGATTGCGGCCGTTTTTGGCCTGACTGAATCGCGCATCTGCCAAATCCACGCACACACCATCCTCGGTTTACGGGCCTATCTCCAGCGGATGCGAGAGCGCTGACGGCGACCTCGCATCCGCGGTATCGCCATGCTCATCCTTCTCGGTTCCTTCATTGTCCTGGCATCGACCCTGGGTGGTTTCATGCTCGCGGGCGGGAACCCGCTGGTTTTGCTGCATGTGTCGGAGTTCGTGGTGATTCTCGGTGTCGGCGCGGGGGTGCTGATCATTGCGAGTCCCGGCCACGTACTGAAGCATATCGTGCACAAGGTGATGGAATGCGTCACGGGGAAGGGGCTGGGGGAGAAGGAATTCACAGAACTGCTCACGCTGCTTTATGAGATCTTCATGGTCGGACGGCGCAACGGCCTCATCGCGCTGGAGGAGCATGTCATCAATCCGCAGCAAAGTTCGATTTTCCAGCGGTATCCGTCCGTGCTCGGGCACCCGGAGCGACTGGAGTTCATCTGCAATGGCCTCAAGCCGGTCATCGATGGCAAGATCAAGCCGGACCAGCTCGAGGATCTCATGCGGGCCGAGCTCGAGGCGAAAAACACCGAGGCGAACCATCCGGTGCACGTCCTGCATCTGGTCGGTGATTCGCTGCCGGGCATCGGCATCGTCGCGGCGGTGCTGGGCATCATCAACACGATGGCGGCCATCGCCGAAGGCCCGGAAAAGGTCGGGGCGAAGGTCGCGGC
The DNA here is from genome assembly GCA_038249085.1 of Opitutales bacterium. GTDB lineage: Bacteria > Verrucomicrobiota > Verrucomicrobiia > Opitutales > Opitutaceae > ER46. The sequence goes on along the minus strand of JBBRWR010000025.1, from coordinate 11,439 downwards.
GGCCCTCACCGGCACCCTGTTGGGCATCTTCGTCGCCTACGGCTTCGTGAATCCGATCGCGAACCGGGTGCAATTCAACAACGCCGCGGATGCTCAGTTCCTGAAGTGCATCATGCAGGCCATCGCAGGGTTCGCCAAAGGGCTGGCCCCGCTCACCGCGGTCGAAGTGGCGCGTCGCTCACTCGACAGCTCGGTGCAACCGGGCGGCAACGAACTCGAGGCGACCCTCAAGGGCCTCGCGCCCGTGAAGTAGCCGCGACATCACCATGGCTGGAGGAGCATGGAAAGTGGCGTATGCCGACTTCGTGACCGCCATGATGGCGTTGTTCATGGTGCTGTGGATCTCGGCCCAGAACGAGGTCATCTTGATCGCCACCTCCCGCTATTTTCAGAACCCTTTTCAGTCGGCGATGCAGGCCACGTCGGGCGTGATGCCGTTCAACAGCAACAAGTCGACGACCAGCTCGGGCAAGGATACGGGCACCGAGAAGGAGTCGGTGAAGTCCAAGAAGATCGAACTGACCTTTCTCAATTCGGTGGCGGCGGACTTTTCGCGCCTCCTGCACCTCGATGAAAATTTCCAGGACAAGCCGATCGACATTCAGGTCACCAGCGATGGTCTGCGGGTCACGCTCTTCGATCGCGCCCAGCGCCGGCTCTTTGTCGGCGACACCGCCGCATTCACGGAATGGGGGCAATTTGTCATGCAGAGCCTCGCCTGGACCATCGATCGGCACACCTTGCGGGTTGCGATCGACGGTCACACGCGGACCGGTCTCCCCGCCCAAGGAGACTATTCCAGTTGGGAACTTTCGGCGGATCGTGCCAACGCCGCCCGCCGGAAGCTCGTGCATTATGCCGTGGCTCCGGCGCTGATTGAACGGGTGACGGGATATGCCGATACCAAGACGCTGGACGGGGAAAAGCCGGAGTCGGAATCGAACCAGCGGATCACCCTCGCCCTCGCCTTGAGTTCGAAACCCAGGTTCAAGGACGGCAAATTGGTGAGCAAGCCCCTGGCGAGGGCGGCGGCTTCCGAGGCTGCTCGTCCCGGGCCCGCGCAATGAAGTCGTATCTACAGGGCAGAAAAGCTCTTCCATCGATAGCGCTCCGGGCTCCCGCCGGAATGAGCTCTCTCTTGGCACACCGCCCGGAGGAGCGCCAAACCGGGGCGTTCGCCAACGACAAAAATCTGAAGGAAGCCGGTCACCATGGGGAAGCACAGGTGGAGGTCGTCAAGGAGGGAGACAAGATAGTGCGCCTTGTGATCACCTGCAGGTGCGGTGAACGCACCGAGATCGAGTGCCTCTATTCCGCGGGGACGTGAACGCGCGGCTCGAGGGGGGGGCGGTGTGACGGCTTTGCGGGTGGCGGCGCCCCCGCGATTGCCGGGGTTGCGGTGCACGGCAATTCCTGCCGATTGGGCCGCACGGCGCGACGGTAGGAGCCGTCCCATTCGGTAAGAGTGGGTTTATAAAAGTATATTGCACGAGAAACCATGTGGTTGCACGATCAGGAGTTAGGCCGGCACGGCGTTGGCTTTATCACCGGCAGTCATGAATGTCGGTCTCTACCAAAGCGCTTCCGCCCTCTCGGCTCTCGAGCGGTGGCAGGAGACTGTTTCGCAAAACATCACCTCGAGCCAGACCTCCGGTTACCGGAAGCGGACGGTGAATTTTGCCTCGGAGACGGCGGGCGAGTTGCAGCCCGACACCCACGCGCGCAGCGGGAGTGAAAACAGTGTCGCGATGTTGTTTCCCCGCATGGTCTCGGGCATCAGCTTCAGCAACGGCGAGACGCAGCCGACCCGGCGCGAGCTGGATGCGGCGATCCAGGGCGAGGGATTTTTCGAGATTCAGCGACCTGATGAATCGCGGGTCTACAGCCGGTCCGGTGAATTCCGCATGCGGCCGGATCGCACCCTCGTGACCTCCAGCGGTGACGCCGTGCTGAGCGAAGCCGGTCTGCCCATCATCCTGCTGCCGAATGGCGGCAAAGTGGTGATTAACCAGGACGGCACGCTCTTTCAGGGCAGCACTCCGTTGGGCAAGCTGGCGGTCCGAAAATTCGCTGACAATTCGGTGCTGCGACCGATTGCCGGCGGCTTCTTCGTTCCGGCCGAGGGCAGCCCCAAGCCGGAGACCGTCGATAACCCGGAGCTGCTCCAAGGTTATCTTGAGGCGAGCAATGTCTCGCCGCTCCGCGAAATGGTCGACCTCGTGCTCATCTCCCGGGCGTACGAGGCCAACCAGAAGGTGATCAGTACGGTGGATCAGCAGATGCAAAAAGTCCTCGATGCCCTGGGCTGATCCGTTGCGCACCCGCTCCATGAATTCCCCAGACAGACAACCGCAATCACGACTGCATGGCCGCGCCCGGTATGGGGCCGGGCCGGCCCCAGTCGTGGCGGGGGACTGGCGGTCTCGCGCCCTGGCAACTGCCGCGGGCGGGACTGGCGGCCGGCGCCCTCGGCGGGGCGGGACTCTCGCTGGTTATCCCAACCCCTTTTTGCCATGAATCTGTCCCTTTACTCCGCGGCCACCGGCATGGAGGCGCAGCAGCTGAACCTCAACACCATCGCGAACAATCTCGCGAATGTGAACACCCCGGGCTTCAAGCGCAGCAAGATCGAGTTTCAGGATTTGCTGTATCAAAAGCCGACCCGGGCTTCCGGCAGCGATTCCGGCGGTGGCAATCTTGTGCCGACCGGAACCGAAGTGGGCAACGGATCCCGGGTGGCGGCGACTTCCAAAGTCTTCACCCAGGGCCAGCTCACGCAGACCGGCGAGAAGCTTGATCTCGCGATTCAGGGCGACGGGTTTTTCGAGGTGCAGCGGGCGGATGGCACGATTGGCTATACCCGCGATGGCTCCTTCAAGTTGAACGCCCAGGGCCAGGTTGTTAATGTCGACGGCTTGCCCGTTCTCAGCGGTTTCCAGCCGATTCCCCCCGGCACAAACTCGGTCAGCATCGCGGAGAACGGCCAGGTCACCGTGCAGGGCGCAGGGGGCCAGCAATCGTTTCGCCTTACGCTGATGCGTTTCGCCAATCCGGCCGGACTGCGATCGCTCGGCGGCAATCTTTACGAGGAAACCGCCGCGAGCGGCACGCCCGAGACCGGCCAACCCGGGGAACAGGGGTTTGGCAGCACGATCCAGGGCTATGTCGAAGCGTCGAATGTCAACATCGTCGAGGAGATGGTCGCGCTCATCGTCGCACAGCGCGCTTACGAGATTAACTCCAAGTCGATTCAGACCTCCGACGAGATGCTGCAGAACGTCGCAAACATGAAGCGTTGATGCCGATGCACCGCCGCCTCCTCCTCCTCCGTCTCCTTCTTGTGACCGTCACGTCCTGCCTTTCCGCGCAGATTGCGACCGTGGTGCCCGCGATTCCCGCCGGTGGGCCGGCCGCAGTCGCGGTCCCCGCGCCGTTGACCCGCGATCGCCTGCTGGCCTTCCTGGCGGGGGATCTCGCGAACCACTTCAATCTCGACGGCGACCTCGAACTCGAGCTGCAGCGCCCGTGGACCTCGCCCGCCCGGGTGGCCGGCCGGTGGATTGTCTCCGTCCTCGAATACCCGTCCCTTCCTTCCTCCTCGATGCTGGTCCGCTGTCGCGTGGCGGCGGATACCGGCGAGGTGGCCGACACTTCCCTGCTGCTCCGGGCCGCGCGTTGGCGCGATGCTTGGGTGACGCGGAGCCCGTTGGCCTCGGGTGCGATCTTCGATCCCGCCCAATTGGAGTCCCGCCGGGTCGATCTCTTCCGGGAACGTGACGTGGTGCCGGTCACCGTGGGGGATCGATCGTTTGTTTACGCCCGCGCCGTGCCCGCCGGGCGCCTGCTCACCTGGCGCGACATTGGCCGCCGGCCGCTGGTGAAGAAAGGCCACTTGGTCGAGGTGTCGGCGGCCGACGGCCTGCTCGTGGTCACGTTGAAGGCGCTCGCCATGGAAAACGGCGCCGAGGGAGACACCGTGACCGTTCGCAACCCCGAGTCGCAAAAATCGTTTGCCGCTGTCGTCGTCGATGAAAACCGAGTCCAGGTTCGCTTCTAAACTCGTCCTTGTTGTTCTCCTCGGGGCGTCGCTGACCCGGGCCGACTCGCTCTGGCCGACCGCCGGCACGGTGGCCGCTTCCAGCATGTATGCCGATCGCAAGGCGGCGCGGCGCGGGGACATCCTCACCATCGTCATCGCCGAATCGGCCGTGGCCTCCAGTTCCCAGAGCACGAAGTCGTCGCGCGATTCGAGCCTCGATGATGCCATCTCGCGCTTCATCTATAGCGGGTTTGGCCGGAAGAAGGGCGAGTTGCCGGGCACGAGTGCGTCGGGCAGCTCCGGCTACTCCGGTGGCGGCGACATCAGCAATTCCCAAAGCCTCTCCGCCCGCGCCGCCGTGCTCGTGACCGATGTCCTGCCCAACGGCAATTTGGTCATCGAAGGCGTGCGCGTGGTCAGCTTCTCCGGTGAGACCCAGTATGTGGTGCTGCACGGTCTCGTCCGGCCCGACGACATCGCCCGCGACAACAGCGTCATTTCGACCAATATCGCTGACGCGCGCGTCGAATTCCACGCCGAGGGGGCGCTCACGGAGGCGCAAAAGCGCGGCTGGCTGGCGAAGGTCTACGAAAAACTCCGACCCCTCTGAACCGCGCCCATGACACGGATGTTGCCCCAGTTTCTCTGCTGCCTCGTCCTCGCTCCGCTGACGCTGCCCGCGTCGCGGGTGAAGGACCTCGCGCAGGTGGAGGGCGGGCGCGACAATCAGCTGGTCGGCTATGGCTTGGTGGTCGGTCTCGCGGGTGACGGCGACAGCAATGCTGCCGCCACGCTGCGGTCGGTCGCCAACGCCCTCCAGCGCTACGGACTCACGCTCAACCCCCAGGACATCAAGGCCAAGAATACGGCGGCGGTCATGATCACCTCGGAGATCGGCGCCTTCCTCAAGCCCGGCTCGCGGCTCGACGTCAACGTGGCCTCGATGGGTGATGCCAAGACGCTGCAGGGTGGGGTGCTCCTGCAGACGCCGTTGCTTGGGGGCGATGGCCGGGTCTATGCGGTGGCCCAGGGCCCGGTTGCCATTGGCGGTTTCATGGGGGGCAGTGGGGGAGCCGGGGGCGCCACCGTGCAAAAGAACCATCCCACGGTCGGGGTCATCAGTAGCGGAGCCATCGTCGAGCGCGAAATCCCGGCCGTCTTCGTGCGCGACAACACCGTGCGCTTGCTGCTGCACAATCCCGACTTCGCCTCGGCCGCCTACATGGCCGATGCCATCAACGTGAAGTGGCCGGAGTCGGCGCTGGCGGTGGATGCGGCGACGCTGCGCGTCGTGGTGCCCGGGGCATACCACGGCCGTGATGTCGCGTTTGTCGCCGATCTCGGACAAATCGAAACCACCACCGACACCTTGGCGCGCATCGTGATTAACGAGCGCACCGGCACCATCGTCGCGACCTCGACCGTGCGGCTCTCCCAGGTGGCCATCGCACACGGTTCGCTTACGATTACGGTGAGTAACAATCAGGGCGTGAGCCAGCCCAGCGCTTTCAGCCGCGGCGGCCAGACCACCCAGGTGCAAAGCACGCAGACCGCCGTCAACGAGGGCAAGGGCGGTTTCACGATCGTGACGGAACAACCCTCGATCGATCGTCTCGCCGCGGCGCTCAACGCCCTGGGCGTTTCCACCCGCGACATGATGGCGATTTTCCAGTCGCTCAAACGTTCCGGCGCCCTGCAGGCCGAATTGGTGATCAACTGAAATGAACCCCACCGCCCTCAGCGCCCTCAGTCCCGTCGCGCGCGATCACGCCGTGCCATTGCGCGGAGAGTCCCTGCGCGCCGCCAGCCCCGCCGAACAGCGCGCGGCGGTGTCGGCGCAATTCGAGGCGATTCTGGTGCGCCAGTTCCTGGGGCCGACCCTCACCAAACTGCTTGGCTCCGGGGACGGGGTCGCCGCCAGCATCTACGGCGACTTGCTGACCGACACCGTTGCCACCCAACTGTCGTCTGGTCCGGGTCTCGGACTCGGCCGCATCATTGAACGCCAACTCACGCCGCGCGGTCAGCCGGCGGAGCCGGCAACCGACGCCGGCGGCGTCGACTCACTCCCGCCGCACCCATGACAACCATCGACTGGGAATTCGTCGCCGACTGCCTGCGCGAAGAGCTGGCCAATTACGGCGATCTCCTCCGACTCTTCGAATTGCAGCAGCAGCAACTCTTCGACCGCAACGCCACGGCGGTGCTGCACTCGGGCAACGCGATTGAAAGCCAGGCTCGCGCGGTGGGTGCGTCGCGCCTCCGGCGCGAGCAGGCCGTCTCCGATCTGGCGGAATCGCACCGTCTCCCCGGGGCGACCTCCCTCCGCGCCCTGCTGCCACTCATCGAGCCGGCGGCGCGCCCGTTGCTCGAGGCCCTCATCGGCGAGGTCAATCTGCTCCTGCATCGCGTCCGGCGCACGAGCCGTCACAATCATTCGCTCCTGGCCCGCGCGGTCGAAACCCACCGGGAAACCCTCCAGGTGCTCCGCCCCAATGCGTTCACCCGCACGTATTCACCCACGGGTTACGTTTCCGTTGCCGCCACCGGCCCCGCTTCCACCCTGCGGGCGGCGGGCTGAAGCCCTGCCCTCAACCCGCTCCCCCGATGTCCGGCCTCTTCGGCAGTCTCAACTCCACGGTCATGGCGCTCAACGCCCACGGCCGGGCGATCGAAACCGCGGGTAAAAATCTCGCTAATGTCAATAACGCGAGCTACGCGCGCCAGCGGGTGGTGTACGGTGACCGCGGCACGGTGGTGACCCCGGACGGAGCCCAAAGCCTCGGCCTGGAGGCGCTCGGGGTTGAGCAGCTGAGGGATGCGTTGCTCGATCGTCAGGTCATGCGTGAATCGGCCCTCTCCGCCGCGTTCACCGCGGAACAAGGCGGCTACCAGCGCGCCCAGGCGGCGTTGGGCCAGAGCATCAACCGCACGAGCACATCGGAGAGCGGAGAGGGCAACGGCATTGCCGCCGCCCTCGACGGATTTTTTAACGCCTTCCAGAGTTTCGCTATCCGTCCCACCGACGCCGGGGAACGCCAGTCGCTATTGCAGAAGGCGGCCATTCTCACGGATCGGATCAGTCTCACCGACCAGCGGCTCGCGCAGGTCCAGTCGGATCTCGATGCGCAGGTCGTCAACAGTGTCGCCGATGTCAACCGCCTCCTGACCACCATCGCCGAGCTCAACGGCCAGATTGGTCGCTTCGAGGTCAACGCGCCGGGATCCGCGGTCGATCTGCGCGACCAACGCCAGGCCCGGCTCGAGGAACTGGCGACCAAGCTCCCGATCGAACTCGCGGACATGGATGGGGGCCAGGTGCGGGTTCTGGCCCGGGACGGCAACGGCGACGACCTCGTGCTGGTTGATCGGACGCAGGTGCCGGGTGCGGCCAGTTTCGATGGGACGCACGTGGTGGCCGGGAATCCGCCGACGGCGCTGGCGCCGGCTGCCGGACTGATCAAGGGGGCCCTGGCCGCGCGCGACGGCGGGGTGGCGACACTGCGCAGTGACCTCGATCTGCTGGTGCGACAATTGGTGACAAGGGTCAATCTTGCCTACAATCCCAGCGGAGCAACCGGCGACTTCTTCGATGCGGCCAGCAATTCCGCCGGTACGATCACCCTGGCCGGTTTGCTGTCGGTGGGGAACCTGAAGGCCAGCGATGGCGGCGCGGCCGGGAACAATTCCGTGGCCCTCGCCATCGCCCATCTCGGCACCGCGGTATTCTCCACGGCGGCGGGCGACTCCATCGATGGCACCTTCGGCGGCTTTTTCAGCCAGGCGGTCGGCAAACTGGGGCAGGCCCTCGCCGGCGCGAACGCCCGCGTCGATGACCAGGCCAACATCGAGAAACTCGTCCGATCGCAACGCGATTCACTCAGCGGCGTATCGCTCGATGAGGAGATGGCGGACCTCATGAAATACCAGCGGGCCTTCCAGGCCTCGTCGCGGGTCTTTCAAACAGTCGACGAACTGCTCGACCTCGTCGTGAACCGACTCGGCGCCTGACCCCACGGCAGGTCCCTGACCTTTTCCCCATGCGCATCGCCACTCACTCCATTTCCGATACAATTGTCCGGCAGATCCAGCAATTGGGAGCGCAGCAGGCGAAGTTGCAGAATCAAGTTGGCACCGGGCAGCGTATCTTTGAGCCCGAGGACGATCCGAGCGCGGTGGGCCGGGTGCTCAATCTTCAGACCGAACAACGGCAGCTGGCGCAATATTCCCGCAATGCCGACCGGGCTCTCGAGCTCAGCCAGGCGACGTTTTCCGGGTTGTCGGGCCTGAAGAAGATATCAGATCGGGGCACCGAACTGGGCACATTGGGGGGAGGCATTGGCAGTACCGACGCCCTGGCCGCTTATGTGGCGGAGGTGGATCAACTCATCGAGCAGGCGTTGCAGCAGGCCAACGCCACGCGCGGCAACGATTACCTCTTTGCGGGCACCGCGGTCGACACGCCGCCTTTTTCCGCCACGCGCGACGCCACGGGCCGCATCGCCGCCATTGCCTATGTGGGCAACGCCGAGCGGGCGGAAGTACCGCTCTCGGCCACTTCCAACATCACTCCCAACGCCAGCGGTGAGACCAACGTCGCGATCGGAAACTTCATCGGCCACCTGGTCTCCCTGCGGGACGGACTCACCACCGGCAATCACGCGGCCATCGCCGCCGCGCAGGAAAGTCTCCTCGCCACGGAAAATGATCTGGTGTCGGCCATTGGCGAGAACGGGGGCATCCAAACCCGGATCGAAGCGAGCCAGGCGCAGCAGGCCGATCTGGCCCTGAGTCTCGAGTCGCTCGTTTCGCAGGAAACCGATGCCGACATGCCTTCGACCATTGTCCAGTTGACGCAGGCTCAGACCGCGTACCAGGCCGCCCTGCAATCCGCCGCCAGCATTATGCGGCTCTCGTTGCTCGACTACATCAAATAGCACGCCTCCCGCACCTTCCTTATCCCTCAACGTTCACTACCATGCCCATGAAAGTCATTCCCGATATCTTTCCGACCGACCTCGATACGCCGCCGTCAAACGAAATCCTGCTGCCCCACGGCATCATCGGCTTTGGTCAGTACCGGCGGGCCGAATTGGTCTACCTGCCGGACCATTTGCCGTTCTTGTGGATGAAACTCATCGGCGCGGCCGCCCCGCTTTTTTTCATCGTCATTGAACCGGGTGGCATCGTGCCGGATTATCAGCCCGAACTCTTCGATGGCGATGCCGAGGTGCTCGATCTCCGGGGCTCCGCGGAGGCAATGATTCTCAACATCGTCACGCTCCGGAGCCAGGATCCGGTCGAGGCCACCGTAAATCTCATCGGGCCGATTGTGGTCAACCGCCGTACCCGGCTGGGGCGCCAACTCGTGGTCTCCAACTACTCTTGCTACAGCGCGCACTACGCCCTCGTCGAGAATGCGCAGGTGCCCGCTCTCGTCCGCACCGCCTGAATCGTTCTGAGCGCCCCGGGCGGTCCCTGCCTTTCCGCCTCCGCGCCCCGGGTACTTGATCCTCCAGCCTCTCTCCTCCCATGCTTGTTCTCTCCCGTAAAGTTAACGAGTCGATCGTCATCGGCGACTCCATCGAGATTCGCATCACCCGCATCGAGGGGGATATGGTGAAGATCGGAATTTCGGCCCCCCGCGACATCGCCATCTTCCGCAAGGAGGTCCTCTCCGCCATTGCCGCGAGCAATCAGGCGGCCGCGGTGCACGGCCCCCGGCTGGGTCAGTTGCCGGCTCTTCCGGCCAAACCCGTCCTTCGGGCCCCGGTCGTCGCCCAAGTCTGAGACCTCCCCTCTGTCCCCCGCATCCTGCCAACCTTCAACCCGCTTCCATCCTTCACCATGAGTGTCATCAATACCAACATCCAGGCGATCGCCAGCGCCCGTAACTTGAACCGCAGCCAGGAGATGCTCGGGCGCTCCCTCAACCGCCTCTCGTCCGGCTCCAAGATTGTCAACCCCTCGGATGATGCCGCCGGACTCGCCGTCTCCGAGAAACTGGATGCCCAGGGTCTCCGGGTGAAGGCCGCCACGACCAACGTCCAAAACGCCATCTCCTATGTGCAGACCGCCGACGGCTTCATGAGCGGCATGACGAAGATTCTCTCCCGGCTCAGCGAGCTCGCCATTCTGGGCAAGGATGTCACCAAGAACGCGTCCGACATCGCGCTGTACCAGAAGGAATTTACCTCGTTGCAGGAACAGCTCCGCCAGTCGGTGGGCGGCACCGCGGTCCAGATTGGCGGCACGGCCGTCGACACACCGCTCGGCCAGTTCAATGGGATCAGGCTCTTCGGCGCGGATGTCGATCTGCCGCTGCCGACCATCACCAGCGTGGTCGCAGCCGATGGCACGGTGACCGCCGGCGCGTCCTTCCTGCGCGGGGCCGGAGTCTACCTCGCGGGTGAGGCGAATGGCGCCGTGGCGGACGGGAATTATCTCGATGTGGTGGCGGATAATCCCGGCACCCTGCCCACCATTGGCGACGGGGTCGCGCTCGGCTCCGGCAGCACCCTAAATTCTGGCGCAACGATTGGCGACCATGCGCTGATCGGCAGCAACGTCACCATTGGCGCCGGCGCCTACATCGCCCCCGGTTCGATTATCGGCGACAACGTCACCATCGATCCCGGCGTCCGCATCTCGAGCGACACCCCTATTCCCCCCGGCACCCATGTGTCGGCGGATATTTTGCCGCCGACGTCCGGTCTTTCCGTGACCGTGGGGCAGGCGGTGGGCCAGAACATGAACATTCCGCAAATCAACCTGCGGGACGGCGCGATGGGCGCCATCATCCATCAGGACAGCACCGGCAATTTCACCCTTACCCTAACGGACGACTCGGCCACGGCGGCGATCACCGGCGCGATCCAGGATGTCGCCAACGAGCGGGCCGGACTGGGCGCCTCCCAGTCGCGGCTGGAATTGGCCGCCACGACTCTGCAGGTCGAGTTCGAAAACCTGTCCTCGGCCATTTCCCGGATTCGGGATGTCGACGTGGCCGAGGAGTCCACCCAGTACGCCAAGTTCAACATCCTGGTGCAATCCGGCACCGCCATGCTGGCCCAGGCCAACCTCTCCCCTCAATCGGTGTTGAAGCTGCTGCAGGGGTGATGCCCGCCGGCGGGTCTCCGGGTCGCTCCGCTTCCGGGCGGGCGCAGCGGCCCGGCCCGATCCGCCACCCTGGGGAGCAGGGAGCGGAACCGAGGGAGACGACGGTGGTGTAAAACACTTTGGCCAAGTGAGCTGCCCTACTAGTATTACTACGTTAAGTGGTAACCACGACAATATCATCAAATTTGCTGCCGCAGCAGAAGCAACAGCCGGTCGATCTCACCAGCCACGGCTGGATCGCGCGCAGCGTCTGTTCCCACGTCGCACCAGAAGTTTTTTTT
>JBBRWR010000024.1:0-76944 GCA_038249085.1 Opitutales bacterium | reverse complement strand
GTGATGCCTCCGGGAGTAGCGCCGCGTCTCTGACCGGCGGGGGCCCCTCCAAAAAATGGGCGACCGGGAGGGGCCGGGGGAACAACACCCGCAAAAGTGAGATTAGCCCCCCCCCGGGGGGGCGCATCTCCCGCTTGACGGTGGCGTTGAGCCCGGTCCTCCCCGTAGCGCCTGAATTCGACTGGCGCCCGCCGGTCAGAGACGCGGCGCTACTCCCGGAGGCATCACCGCCAACCGACCGTTGCCCCCCGCCGCGGGATTACGGAACTTTCTGTTTGCCGGCGGGTGTGACGGACCGCTTAGTTTGCCGGTTTACGCCCAAAAACTTTCCCATGCACCGGACTCATCATTGTGCCCAGATCACCACGGCCGACCTCGAAGCGACGGTCTCGCTCCTCGGTTGGGTCGACACCATCCGTGACCAGGGGGGCATCATCTTCCTCGACCTGCGGGACCGCAAGGGGGTCACCCAAATCCAGCTCGAACCGCACGAAAACGCCACGCTGGGGGAACAACTGAAGCACCTGAAGCCGGAGTCGGTCATCGGGGTGACGGGCAAGGTCGTGCGGCGCCCGGCCGGCACGGAGAACCCGGCCCTGCCCACCGGCGAAGTGGAGGTCAACGCGACGGCGCTCGAGATCCACAACATTTCGGACACGCCGCCGTTTCCGCTCGACGATGCGGGTGGCGACAAGGTCAACGAGGACCTGCGCCTGACCTATCGATATCTCGATCTGCGCCGGCCAAAGATGCGCAAGAACCTGCTGGTCCGCCATCGCGCCTCCAAGTCGATCCGCGATTACTTCGACTCCCAGGAGTTCATCGAGGTGGAGACGCCGGCCCTGTTCAAGAGCACGCCGGAGGGGGCCCGCGAGTACCTCGTGCCCTCGCGTATCCACCCCGGCCACTTCTACGCGCTCTCGCAGTCGCCCCAGCAATTCAAGCAGATCCTCATGGTGGCGGGCGTGGAAAAATATTTCCAGATTGCCCGGTGTTTCCGGGACGAGGATTTGCGGGCCGATCGCCAGATGGAGTTCACGCAGGTGGACGTCGAGGCGTCCTTCGTGACGCGCGAGGATATTTACGCGCTGTTCGAGGGCATGCTGAAGAAACTCTGGCGGGACGTGCTCGGGGTGGAAATCCCGACGCCCTTCGCCCGGTTGCCGTTTCACGACGCGATGAATCGCTTCGGCGTCGACAAGCCCGATCTGCGTTTCGGTCTCGAGCTGGTCGACCTGTCGGAGACGTTTCGGCAGTCGTCGTTCAAGGTGTTTCAGGCCACGGTGGCGGGGGGTGGGGCCGTCAAGGCGCTCAACGCGAAGGGGCTCGCCGACATCACGCAGGGTGAACTCAAGAACCTCGAGGACATCGCAAAATCGCTGGGCGCGAAGGGGCTCGCCTTCATCAAGGCCGAGAGCGGGGAGTGGAAATCGCCCATCGTGAAGTTCTTCTCGGCGGAGGAGAAGGCCGCGCTGGCGGCGCAGCTCAACATCGAGGATGGGGACATCGTCTTTTTTGCGGCGGCACCGTGGGAGAAAGCGTGTGCGATTCTCGGTCGCCTGCGGCTCGAGGCCGCCGCGCTGCTGCAGAAGCGGGGGCGGCTGACCATTCGCGCCGACGACTGGAAGTTTCTCTGGGTGATCGATTTCCCGTTGATGAGCCACGACGAAGCGGAAAACCGCTACGTGGCCACGCATCATCCTTTCACCGCCCCGGTGCCGGAGGATGCCGGGTTGCTCGACAGCAATCCCAAGGCGGTGCGGGGGCAGCATTACGACGTCGTGCTCAACGGCATGGAATTGGGCGGCGGTTCCATCCGCATCCACCAACCGGCCCTGCAGAAGAAAGTCTTTGAGGACGTCCTGAAGATCCCGGCCGATGTGGTGGAAAGCCGCTTCGGGTATATGTTGAAGGCGTTCACCTATGGGGCGCCGCCGCATGGGGGCATCGCGTTCGGCCTGGATCGCATGGTGGCGCTCCTGTGCGGCACGACGAGTATCCGGGATGTGATTGCGTTTCCGAAGACGCAGAAAGGGCAGGACCTCATGGCCCAGAGCCCGACGCCGGTAACCGAGCGCCAACTGAAGGAACTCCACATTCGGACGGTGCTGCCCGAGTAATCCCCTCGCCGGGACGCGATTCCGGCCGAGAAAGGAGAGGGCGCGGTCACGGTCAATCGGCCGTCTGTGCGGTCGCAGCGGGGAGGCCGGGCGGGAAAGAGAGAGCGCGGGGCGGTCAAATTGGGCCGCCGCTTCGCTCATGGATTGATTGTTCCCAATTAATCTTTCTCATCTCTGCCCTTCAGCATGCACCCCTTTCGCCGTTTTCTCCGTGGCTTCCTGCTTGCCCTCTGGTTTGCCGGAATTGCGGCCCTTCCAATGGACGCGCAGTCGACGGCTGCGGCCGGAAGCGACGCGCCCGCCCTCGCCCCGAGCATCGAACAGCGGTTGGCGAGCCTGGAGGCTTACATTGGCAACTCCGATCCGTCGATGGCGCTGAAGGGCAAGGACGGACAGGTGCCGCCGGGACTCAAGACTGCGGTGAGCGGGCTGCCGGGACCGGGACACAATACGTGGATGATGGTGAGCGCGGCCCTGGTGTTGTTCATGACCCTGCCGGGCCTGTCGTTGTTCTATGGCGGGCTCGTGCGGACGAAGAATGCGCTGTCGGTCGTCGCGTGGTGTTTTGGGATCACGAGCCTCGTGACGGTGATCTGGTGGGCGGTGGGGTACAGCCTGGTATTCGGCCGGAGCTTTCAGAGTCCGTTCCTCGGCGGCACGGAGTATTTCTTTTTCCGCGGGGTCGGGAGCGCGCCGAATCCCGACTACTCTTTCTGGGTTTCCCACAACGTCTTCGCGGTGTACGAACTCGCCTTCGCCATCATCACCCCGGCGGTGTTGATTGGGTCGGTGGTCGAGCGCATGAAATTTTCCTCGGTCCTGGTGGTGGTGACCCTCTGGCTGCTGGCGGTCTATTGCCCGCTGGCCCACATGGTGTGGGGGTCGAACGGTTACATGAACGGCGTCTGGAACGCGGGGGCGGGCATCCAGGCGATCGACTTCGCGGGCGGCATGGTGGTGGAGATGGCGTCGGGCTTCTCGGCGTTGATCCTGTGCCTGTTCGTCGGTCCGCGCCTGGGCTACGGCAAGACCCCGATGCCTCCCCACAGCCTGATCCTCGCGGTCGTGGGCACGGGCATGCTCTGGATCGGTTGGTACGGATTCAACGCCGGCTCGGCGCTGGGCTCCGACGGCATCGCCGCCAACGCCTTCATGACGACGACGCTGGCCGCGGCCGTGGCGGCGGGCACGTGGGCAGGATTTGAATACCTCGTGCGCGGCAAGGCCAGTGTGCTCGGTTTCTGCTCCGGCGCCGTGGCCGGGCTCGTGACCATCACGCCGGCCTGCGGGTTCGTGGATGCCACCGGGGCGATGGTGGTAGGGGTGTTGGGTGGGGCGGTTCCCTTCTTCGCGGTCACCAAGGTCAAGGCCTGGCTGGGCTACGACGATGCCCTCGATGTGCTGGGCGTGCACGGAGTCGGCGGCTTGGTGGGTATGCTGTTAACCGGCGTGTTTGCCACGGTCGCAGTCAATCCCAACCTGGCCACCAACCTGACCGCGGTGGTGGGCCAGACGCTCTGGCGCGAGCAGCTGAAAGGAATTGCCCTTACGCTGCTTTGGACGACGCTGGGCACGGCTCTCATCGCGCTGTTCGTGAAGCGGGTGTTCGGGCTGCGGCCGTCCATCGAAGCCGAAACCGAAGGTCTCGATCTCAACCACCACGGCGAAGAGGCCTACATTTTCGACGAAAAATCCTGAACCCGCCGCCGCCCAAACCCTCTCCCTCACATGAAACTCATCATCGCCATCATCAAGCCCTTCAAACTCAACGACGTTAAAGAATCCCTCGCCACCGCCGGCATCGAGGGCATGACGGTGACCGACGTCAAGGGCTTTGGCCGGCAGAAGGGACACACCGAGATTTACCGCGGGAGTGAGTACACCGTCGATTTCCTGCCCAAGGTGAAGTTGGAAATCGCCGTGAGCGATGAAGTGGTGGGCGCGGTCATCGACGCGATCGTGAAGGGCGCGAAGACCGGGAAGATCGGCGACGGAAAAATCTTTGTGGTGCCGCTCGAGGGCATCGTGCGCATTCGCACCGACGAACAGGGCGAGTCCGCGGTGTAAGGCCGGGGTGGGGGAGCAGGCAACGGGGGCGGGCCGAGGCCGTGCCGGCCCGGTTTGCGGAAGGATCGCGCGGTGGAATCGCCGCGCACGGGTGGCGAATTGGGCTCCGGGCAATCATGGGCGGAGCCTTGGCACAGCGCGTGCTATAGGCGGCTGTCTGCCCGTCATCGCGGCGCAGGCGTTCACCTGATCAACCGCCCGCTCATTCCTCCGAATCCATCATGAAAAACTGGCTATTGTCTGTGCCCGGGAAAATGAACACTCGCCCTTCGCCTCGGCTCCCCAGAGCAAGCTCTGGGGCATCATGGCCAAGCGACCGCAGCGCGGATCGGGCTCGTGGAATCGCAGGAGCGAACGTGGCAAGCCACGGGGAATGGACCCGCCTGCGATTCACCGCGACCGCCGTGTTCGCGTGTGCGATCGCCCTCCTACCGGCCTTCGCCGCCGATTCGGCTCCGCCGATGGCGGCGGCCGCCACCGCGGCCGCGGCCGTGGCGACGCCGAAACTCGCCGACTACGCCAGCCTGCGGGTCGGCATCGACACCATCTGGGTGCTCGTGGCCGGCATGCTCGTGTTCTGGATGAACGCGGGCTTTGCCCTCGTGGAGTCGGGACTCTGCCAGTCCAAGAACTGCGTCAACATTCTGGCGAAGAACTTCGTCGTCTTCGCGCTGTCGACGCTGTCGTTCTGGATTATCGGCTGGGGCCTGATGTTCGGTGACGGCAATTCGTGGTTTGGCACCAGCGGACTCTGGTTCGTGGGCGGCGCCGATAATTCGCCCGCCCTCGGCGATGCCTACATGGCGATGAATCCGTTCTCGACCACGAAGTACGAGGGCGTGTATTCGGCCATCAACTGGACGCCGACCCCGCTCTGGGCAAAATTCTTCTTCCAGCTGGTCTTCGCCGGCACGGCCGCGACGATTGTCTCCGGCGCGGTGGCGGAACGGATCAAGTTTGGCTCATTCATCGTCTTCAGCCTCGTGCTCGTCGGCCTGATTTATCCGATTTCCGGCCACTGGATCTGGGGCGGCGGTTATCTCGGTTCGGGCAACTTCCGGGACTTTGCCGGTTCGACGGTGGTGCATTCGGTCGGCGGTTGGGCGGCGCTCGCGGGTGTCATCGTCCTGGGGCCGCGGCTTGGAAAGTTCGGCAAGGATGGCAAGGTGCATCCGATTCCCGGGCACAACATGACGTCGGCCGCCCTCGGGGTGCTGATTCTCTGGCTGGGTTGGTTCGGCTTCAACCCGGGTTCGACGATGGCGGCGATGGATGGCAGCGCGATCGCCCACATCCTCGTGAACACAAATATCGCGGCCGCCACCGGCACGCTCGGGGCCCTGCTCACCGCCTGGGTGCTCCTGAAGAAGCCTGATCTTTCCATGGTGCTCAATGGCTGTCTGGCGGGGTTGGTGGCCATCACCGCGCCGTGCGCCTTTGTCACGATTACCTCCGGGGCCATCATCGGCTTGATCGCCGGGGTCATCGTGGTGCTGGCCGTCGTGATGTTTGACCGACTCAAGCTCGACGACCCGGTCGGGGCGCTCTCCGTGCATTTGATCAACGGCGTGTGGGGCACGCTGGCGCTTGGTCTGTTCTATCATGGCAAGGCGGAATACGGTGACGGCGCCATCGCCAACACCGTGGCCGCCCTCGACACGGGTCTCACCCGGGGCGCGCAATTCATGGTGCAACTCAAGGGGGTCGTGATGGTGGGTCTGTTTGTCTTCGTGGCTTCGTTGGTGCTTTGGTATGCCATCAAGGCCGTCTTCGGCATGCGGGTCACCGCCGAGGAGGAAATCGAGGGGCTCGACATCGGCGAGCATGGCAACGAGGCCTATCCCGACTTCACCGCCGCCCACAAATAATCCGACCGGTGTCGCCCCCGGGCACGAACGATTTCTTGCCCTGCGGGCGGCACCGTCCAAACTCCCCCCTAATCTCCTAAGCACACATTTCGCATGAAACTCATTATCGCCATCATCAAGCCGTTCAAACTCGAGGAAGTGAAGGAAGCACTCGCCGCCGCCGGCATCGAGGGCATGACGGTCACCGAGGTCAAAGGCTTTGGCCGGCAAAAGGGCCACACCGAGATCTATCGCGGCAGCGAGTACACCGTCGATTTCCTCCCCAAGGTGAAAATCGAGGTTGCCGTGAGCGATGAAAGCGCCGGCAAGGCCGTGGACACCATCGTCAAAGCGGCCAAGACCGGCAAGATCGGTGACGGCAAAGTCTTCGTGGTTCCGCTGGACGAGATCGTCCGCATCCGGACCGACGAACGCGGCGAATCGGCGGTGTAGTCGCGCGGTTTAGAAGGCTCCTGTAGTTTTCAGCCGGGCCCTGCGCGGGCCCGGCTTTTTCTTGGGCGACGCCGCCACCTCCCGCCGCGTCACACCAGGCGCCCTTGGATTTTGGACCTTTGGTCGGGCGCGGACTCCGCTCCGCGCCGAGGTCACCGACCGAGTTTCATCCCGATCCTGCGGCGGCGAAGGGACTCGCCGCCCCTGGTATGCTCCGCCGACGGAAAGTCCAAATGCCAAGGGATGTTGGTATCCCGCAGCCGATCCGTGCCTGGATCGGTTTTCGACCTTAAGATTCTGCGCTTTTTCTCAATAAATCATGCATGCGATGCAAAGTAGGCATCGATTTTGCTCATGGAGGGCCCAGCGCATGAAAATCCTTCGCCCAAATACCCTCCGATCGTTTTTAGCCGCTGGCGCCATTTTGGCTGCCGGCCTGGTTTCTGGATTCGCCCAGACTCCGGCGGTCCCCGCGCCTGCAGCGCCCGTGCCGACCTTGGAGCAGCGTATCGCCGGTCTCGAAGCCTACCTAAACAACGGTGATCCCTCCGCCTCGCTCAAGAACGCGAAGGGCGAGGTCCCCGCCGGCTTGACCACCCCCGCGGTGGGAGTGGCCGGCCCGGGGCACAACGGCTTCATGATGATCTGTGCCGCGCTGGTGCTCTTCATGACGCTGCCGGGGTTGGCCTTGTTCTACGGCGGCCTGGTTCGCACGAAGAACGTGCTGTCCGTCATGGCCCAATGCCTGGGCATTGCCGGTCTGGTCACGATTCTCTGGTGGGCGTTTGGCTACAGTCTGGTGTTCGGCAAGAGCTTCCAAAGCGGGGTGCTGGGCGGCAGTGAGTTCTTCTTTATGAAGGGAGTGGATAGCGCGCCCAACACCGACTATTCCGCCTGGGTCTCGCAAAACGTCTTCTCAATGTACCAGCTGATGTTTGCGATCATCACCCCCGCGCTCATGGTCGGCGCGATTGCCGAGCGCATGAAGTTTTCGGCGGTGCTGGTCTTCACGGCCGTCTGGATGTTCGTGGTCTATTTCCCGCTGGCGCACATGGTCTGGGGCGCCAATGGCATGATGAACGGCGTCTGGAATGCCGACGCTTCGATCAAGGCGATCGACTTTGCGGGCGGCACCGTGGTCCACATGTCGTCCGGTTGGTCGGCCCTGATCTTGTGCCTGCTCGTCGGCCCCCGCCTCGGCTTTGGCAAGACGCCGATGCCTCCCCACAGCCTCGTGTTGTGCATGATCGGCACCGGCATGCTCTGGGTGGGCTGGTACGGTTTTAACGCGGGCTCCGCGGTCGCGGCCGATGGCA
Organism: Opitutales bacterium; assembly: GCA_038249085.1. Lineage (GTDB taxonomy): Bacteria > Verrucomicrobiota > Verrucomicrobiia > Opitutales > Opitutaceae > ER46. The sequence continues at coordinate 69,141 of JBBRWR010000024.1, read as the reverse complement.
TCGCGGCCAACGCCTTTACCACCACGACCCTGGCGACCGGCGTCGCCTCCTTCACCTGGGCGGCCCTGGAATACATCACGCGGGGCAAGGCCAGCGTGCTGGGTTTCTGTTCAGGCGCGGTGGCCGGGTTGGTGGTTGTCACGCCGGCCTGTGGTTTCATCACGCCCAGCGCCGCCATGCCGTTGGGTGTGCTCGCCGGCCTGTTTCCGTTCTTCGCCTGCACCAAGCTGAAGGGCTGGCTCAAGTACGACGACGCCCTCGACACCTTCGGCGTCCACGCCGTGGGCGGGACGCTCGGAGCCCTCCTCTCGGGCTTCATGGCCAATAGCTCGGCGAACGGAAACCTCGCCACCAACCTCAAGGCCCTCGTGGGCAACTCGCTCTGGCTGGAACAACTCAAGGCGATGGCCGTCACGATCGCCCTGGCGGTGGTGGCCACCGTCGTCATCGGCTTCCTGGTGAAGTCGCTCGTGGGCCTGCGTCCGACGGTTGAATCCGAACAGGAAGGCCTGGACCTCGGCGACCACGGGGAGGAAGGCTACATCTTCGAGGCCAAATCCTGATCCCCACCCACCCGTCCGCCTGACCTCATTGCCATGAAACTCATCACCGCCATCATCAAACCCTTCAAACTCGAGGAAGTGAAATCCGCGCTCGCCGAGGTCGGCGTCGACGGCATGACCGTCACCGAGGTCAAGGGCTTCGGCCGCCAGAAGGGGCACACCGAAGTGTACCGCGGCAGCGAATACACGGTCGATTTCCTCCCGAAGGTGAAGCTCGAAGTCGCCCTGGCCGACGCGATCGTGGCCAGGGCTATCGACGCCATCGTGGCTTCGGCCCGGACCGGGAAGATCGGCGACGGCAAGATCTTCGTGACCCCGCTGGATGAGATCGTGCGCATCCGCACGGATGAGCGCGGGGAAACGGCGTTGTAGCGCCGGCTCGGTTGGTTCGCCGGGGATCCATGCTCCCCGCCACAGCCGACCCGCTTCGAGACCATTCCTCCTGCGGGCACCTGCTCTCGGCTTGGTCGCGTCGTCCCGGTAAAAAAAAATGCGCCGTGATCGGGGGCCCATGGTGACGGACTGCGGCATCAGCCTCGGTCCAAATCCGGGCCTCGATCCGATCGCCGCCGCCCTCCGCGCCCGCGCGGCTGTTTACCTCGCGGCCAACTCAATCAAGAAGTACGGCGACGCGGAAAGCGGATTCATTGTCGTGCCCGGACCGGCACACTGAAATTCCTGATCGCCCAAGGGAAAGGCCCAGCGCGTTGTTCGACCTTTACCCATCGACTCCTGGCCCGAAAGCGCGACCCCGATCGCGTGCGGTTCGCTCGTTCCCTGATTGCGTTCACTGTTGCCCAGGGGCTGGATCGCCGCGGGTGAGCAGCACGGAATTGAAGACCGAATCGGTGCGGCCGGGTGTCGCGAGCGTCATCGCTCGTCGGGTGAGCTGCCGGGCCTTCAATTCGGATCCGGTGCCGGACGACCACGTCAGACAAATCATCGAGGCCGCCCGGCTCGCGCCGTCCGCCTGCAACATGCAGCCGTGGCGCTTCGCCGTGGTACGTGACCCCGAGCTGAGGCGGCGCGTGGTGGCGGACGGATCGCTGAACGCCGCTGGCGCGCACCTGCGTCAACATCTCTTCGAGACCCGGGCGCGTAGTGGTCGCGCCTGATGCTGAATCCCAAAGGATCAGTGGCGTTTGCCAGCCGCGTACCCGACAAAATTCGAGAACCTAATGTTCCTGGAAGTCGCCGCCGACTGGTTCCACAAAACCGCACCAAGCCAATCGTCAATTTCCGCAAGGGGACCACCAAAGTAAACCTTGGGATCACCGTGGGCGTGCGGCTCTTCTTGAGCGCCGGTGCGCTCGCGGTCGTCGACTGGGCTCGCACCACGACGACCGCATGAAAACAATCAGATCCGAGAAGTCCTCGCCAAAGCTGGGTGTTCCTGGCCATAACCTTCACCCGATGCATTCGGAGCCTTTCATCCCTGTCATCCCGTCCTGCGCTCCAGCTTTTCCATGAAACCTATTTCCACCATCGCCGGCGCCACCCGGGGCCGCTTTTAACCCAAGTTACAGAACCCAATTGGAGAGAATTATGGACGACTCACATACTGAAACGAGCGGCGGCAAATGCCCGTTCTCACCCCGGCGCACGAGTGTTGGCGTCAGGTCCAACCGCGACTGGTGGCCGAACCAGCTGAATCTAAAAATGCTTCACCAGAACTCCTCCTTGTCGAATCCCATGGGAGGGGACTTCGATTACGCGAAAGCGTTCAAGAAACTCGACCTCCCGGCGCTGAAGAGGGACCTCTACGCCTTGATGACGGACTCGCAGGCGTGGTGGCCGGCGGACTTTGGACACTATGGGCCGTTCTTCATCCGCATGGCCTGGCATGGCGCGGGCACCTACCGCACCGGCGATGGCCGCGGCGGCGCGGGGGCTGGCGAGCAGCGCTTTGCTCCCCTCAACAGTTGGCCCGACAACGTCAATCTGGACAAGGCCCGCCGGCTGCTATGGCCGATCAAGCAGCAATACGGCAGGCAGATCTCCTGGGCCGACCTGATGATCCTCGCTGGCAACTGCGCGCTCGAGTCGATGGGCTTCAAGACCTTCGGCTTCGGCGGTGGTCGCGCGGATGTTTGGGAACCCGGGGAAGACGTTTATTGGGGCTCCGAGGAAAAGTGGCTGGGCGACCAGCGCTACGCGGGCGACCGGGCGCTTGAGAATCCCCTCGCCGCCGTCCAAATGGGCCTGATCTATGTGAATCCGGAAGGACCGAACGGCCATCCCGACCCGGTCGCCGCGGCCAGAGACATTCGCGAGACCTTCGCGCGCATGGCGATGAACGACGAGGAGACGGTTGCCCTCATTGCCGGCGGCCATTCCTTCGGCAAGACCCACGGCGCGGCTCCGGCCTCGCATGTCGGGCCTGAACCCGAGGCGGCCGCGATCGCGGAGCAGGGTCTCGGCTGGAAGAGCAGCTACGGCCGCGGCCAGGGTGCTGATACGATCAGCAGCGGCATCGAAGTCACCTGGACCATGACGCCGACCAAGTGGAGCAATAACTTCCTCGAAAACCTGTTCGGCTACGAATGGGAGCTGGTCAAGAGCCCGGCGGGCGCGCACCAGTGGGTCGCCAAGACCGACCAGGCGACGATTCCGGATGCGTTTGATTCGTCGAAGAAACGGCTTCCGACCATGCTGACCACGGATCTCTCCCTGCGATTGGATCCAGCCTACGAGAAGATCTCCCGGCGCTTCCTCGCCAACCCGGATCAATTGGCCGACGCCTTCGCCCGTGCGTGGTTCAAGCTGACCCACCGCGACATGGGTCCAAAGTCGCGCTACCTCGGCGCGGAAGTTCCGGCGGAAGACCTGATCTGGCAGGACCCGATCCCCAGGGTCGACCATCGGCTGGTTAACGCCAAGGACATCGCCGGGCTCAAGGGCGTGATCCTCGCCTCGGGTCGCTCGATCGCGGACCTCGTCTCGACCGCCTGGGCTTCGGCCTCGACCTTCCGTGCCTCCGATAAGCGCGGGGGGGCCAACGGGGCCCGCCTGCGCCTTGCGCCACAGAAGGGCTGGGAGGTCAACCAGCCCGCTCGTCTCGCCAAGGTGCTCAAGACCCTCACGGCCATTCAAAAGGAGTTCAACGCGGCGCAGTCCGGCGGCAAGAAGGTGTCGCTGGCCGACCTGATCGTCCTCGGTGGTTGCGCCGCCATCGAACAGGCGGCGAAGCAGGCGGGGCACAACGTGAAGGTTCCCTTCACGCCGGGCCGCACCGACGCAACGCAGGCGAAGACCGATGTCGAGTCCTTCGCCGTGCTCGAGCCGGTTGCCGACGGGTTCCGCAACTACCTCAAGACAAAATACACCCTCCCGGCCGAACAGCTCTTGGTCGACAAGGCGCAGTTGCTCACGCTGACCGCGCCGGAGATGACGGTGCTCGTCGGTGGCTTGCGTGTTTTGAACGCCAACTGCGGCAAGTCCCAGCACGGCGTCTTCACGCAGCGGCCGGAGACGCTCACCAACGACTTCTTCGTCAACCTGCTGGACATGGGCAACGTGGTGAAGGCGACCTCGGAATCGGAAGACTTGTTCGAACTCCGCGACCGCGCCACCGGCGACGTGAAATGGACCGCCACCCGGGTGGACCTCGTCTTCGGTTCGAACTCCCAACTGCGCGCCCTCGCCGAAGTCTACGGCTCCAGCGACGCGCAGGCGAAGTTCGTGCACGACTTCGTGGCGGCCTGGAACAAGGTGATGAATGCGGATCGCTTCGACGTAGCCTGACTACGACCGCCTGGTGGTCGCCGGGTTGGGCAAAGGGGCAGGAATCGAAGTTAAACGGCCTCCCTCCGGACGGCGTTAGGGACAGGTTATTCCGGCACCGGGTCGCGGGTGGCGCCGGAAGGGTCAAGTCAGGGGAAGCGTGGGAGACTAAAGGAACGGGGGGAGGCTGCGCCGGAAGCGCCCTAAGGAGAGGAAGGGACCACGCGCAATAGGTCAGCCGGTTCAAGTCGCTTTCGCGTAACACCCAACGAGCCGCGCCGTCACTCCCCGTGCTTCCGTGCGTCCGTTCGCGTCGGTAGCCTAAAACCATGGCCACCCTGTCTGATGCGGAAATTGCGCCTGAAATGGCGGTCCAAGCTGAGAACCTGCACAAGAGTTATCTGATGGGGGCGACGGCGATTGGCGCGTTGCGGGGTGTCGACCTCACGGTTCGGCGCGGCGAATTTGTCGCCCTGATGGGCCCCTCCGGCTGCGGCAAGACGACGCTGCTCAACCTGATCGGCGCCACCGACCTGCCCTCTCGGGGCCGCCTGCGCGTGGATGGCATCGATCTCGCGGGCCTCACGGACGACCAACTCGCCGACCTGCGTCGCGACCGGCTTGGGATTGTCTTTCAGTTCTACAACCTGATCCCGACCCTGACGGCGCGGGAGAACGTCGAATTGCCGTTGCAATTCAAAGGCACCCCGCCGGCCGAGCGTCAGCGGCGGGCCCTGGCCCTGCTGGATCGGGTCGGCCTCAAGGACCGGGCCGAGCACAAACCCGCCGAGCTTTCCGGTGGCGAACAGCAACGCGTGTCGATTGCGCGGGCGCTCGCCAACCAGCCGGCGCTCGTGCTGCTGGACGAGCCGACGGGCGACCTCGACAGCGCAACGGGGCGGGAGATCATCGCCCTGCTGCGGGATCTCAACACCCGGGAGCGGGTCACGCTCGTCATCGCCACGCATGACGCCTCGATCGCGGAGCAGAGTTCGCGCATCGTACGACTGCGCGATGGGCGGATTGAGAGCGATACGCCCACGACATGAAGGCGTCGGTGCATTACGTGGTGCGGAATCTCGGCCGCCGGCGCACGCGCACTGTGCTCGGCATCGGCGGGATTTTTCTCACGATCTCGTTGCTTACGGCGATCCAGATCGGGCTGGAATCCGTCTCGGGTTCCTACACCGACCTGGCCGCCCTGCAGGCGGGCAAGGCGGACATCGTCGTCACGGCCGAAGGCGGCAGCCTGCTGAAACCGGAGCCCTTCGCCGAGGCGGACGTGCGGCGAAAACTCGAGGGCAATGCCCACGTGCGAGGCGTCGCGCCGCGGTTGGTGGGGGTGGTGCAGGCGGGGACATCGGCGGCGAGCCACTACGCTGTGTTGATCGGGGTGGATCCGGCCCGCGAGCGGGAACTCGATATCTCCGGGCTGGTGCCGGAGCCGATGCTGCGTGCTGGGACCTGCGCGGTCTCGCGCACCCTGGCCAGGAAGCTGCAGTTGCGGACCGGGAGCGAGGTGGAGATGAAATCCACCACGACCGGCGAGACGCTCACGCTGCGGCTGGAGGCGATCCTGGATCGGCAATTGCTCCTGCCCCAGGAGGTCAAGGACTACGCGGTCGTCAATGAGTCAGCGGCGCGGACCCTGCTCGACGAGCCCGCGATGATCCATGCGCTGGCCGGCGCGTTGCGCGATCCGGCGCGCTACTACGATGCCCGTGACCTCAACGCGAGTGTGCGGCAACTCAAGCAGGCGGGGCAGGCGATTGCGGGCGACCTGGGCGTGGGTTACGACGTGCGCCTGCCGAAGGCGGCGGCGATCGCGACCTTCCAGTATTTCACGTCGCCGATCCGGGCCTTCTTCGGGGTGTTCGCGGTGCTGGCCCTGTTCATCACCGCGCTGCTCATCTATTCGATCGTGTCGGTGGCGGTGGAGGAGCGGATTCGCGAGTACGCGATCCTCCGGACGCTCGGGGGGAAACGGCGCGACATCATCCGGCTGGTGTTGGGCGAATCGCTGCTGCTCGGCCTGGCGGGCGTGGTGCCCGGAGTGCTGGCGGGCGTCGTGCTGGCCAAGGTGGGGGTGAAGGTGGTGGAGCGGGTGATGCGGGCGGAGGGTGGGGTGATCGCCCTGCAGGTTTCCCCGGGGACGCTGTGGCTGGCCCTCGCTGCCGGACTGGTGCTGGCCCTCGGCAGCGCGCTGTTGCCCGCGCTGCAAGCCGTGCGGTGGCGGATTGTCGACGCCCTCGACCCGTTTCGACGCGGTCAGATTGCCGCCAGCGCCCCGGCGGAGGGAGCCTTTAGCCGGCCCCTGCTCGTGATCGGAATCGCGCTTTCGACGCTTTCGGTCGTGGTCTTCTTTGTGCTGCCGACGGCGTTCCTGTCGGGGAACCCGTCGCTCATCGGCACGATCGTGCTCTGCCTGCTGCTCACGATCCTGCTCGGGTTCACGCTGGTCGCGCTGGGGGCGTTGCCCTGGGTCGAACGCTTCATGATGGCGGCGGTCGGCGGCTTTTTCGGACCGGCGGCGGAACTGGCGGCCCGGAACCTGACCCGCCACCGGCGGCGCAACACCACGACCGCGGTCATGTTCATCCTCTCGATTTCCTGGGTGATCTTCATCGCCAGCCTGGCGGCCCTCTTCAGTCGGACTTCGATGGCGATGGTGGAGCACTTCAACGGTGCCGATATCCGGATTCAGGCCGATGGATCCTCCTCGGCGACCATCCGGGACGACCTCGCCAAGGTCGAAGGGGCGAAAGCGGTGTCGGAGGTGAAATACCTGCGGAGCCGCACGCAAAGTGGCGTCGCCTACGATGTGGTCATCAGCGATCTCGTCGGTCTCAAGCAGCTCTGGGTGGTGCCGTTCGGCGTGGATGCTGCGCTCCCGGGCGTGCTCTACCTTGACCGGATCCAGTACGACGAAGGCGGTCCCGACGATCTCGCGCGGCTCGCGGCGTTCGGGCGGGAGCCGGCGTCCGCGCCGGCTCCGGCGAAGGCGATCCCGGCGGAAGATCGCAGCGCGGTGGTGATGGAAAGCGCGACCTATGCCGCGCCGGTCGCCGCGCCGCCACCGGTCCTGGCCGACGAGATCGCGCCGCTGATCCTGAGCCTGTCGGTCGCGCGGTTTCTCGAGGTGCAGCGGGGCGATCTCGTGCGGCTCTCCTTCCGCATGGGTTCGACGCGCAAGGATCGGCGCTTTCGCGTGGCGGCGGTGTGCGGCGCCGTGCCGGGCTTTGAGAACTTCCGCGGGCGCGTGGCGCATGCGGTGGGCTCGGGCGTGCTGTTGTCGGCGGCGAGCTTCCAAGCGATGACGGAGGCGGCGCCGGCAGAGGCGATGCAGTCGCGTTTCTTTTTGAAGACGGCGGCGGGGGATGAGGCCCAGCGCGAGGTGGCGCAAAAGATCCGGGACGGTTTTGATATTCGCTACCGCTTGGGCGTGCGGTCGACCGAGGAGAGAAAGAGCGAGGCGCGGAAACTCTACTGGGCCACCCAGGTGCTGTTCGGCCTCCTGCTCGTGGTGGCGATCGTGATCGCGGTCTTCGCGCTCATCGCCTCGATGGCCACGGCGGTGATTGAGCGGCGCTGGGAGGTGGGGGTGCTCAAGGCGCTGGGCCTGCGACGGGGGCAGCTCTTCCGCATGTTCCTGGGCGAGGCGGTGGTGCTGACCCTTTCGGCCGGGGTGGTGGGGGGCGCGATCGGTTTTACGCTGGCCTATCTGTTTGTGCTGCAGGCCGCGGCGTTAATCGAGGTGCCGGTGGTCTTCACGATGCCGTATGTGACGTTCTTCGTCACGTTCGGGGTGAGCCTGTTGGCGGGCGCACTCGCGGCCCACCTGCCAACCCGGAGGCTCCTGCATTTGCCGGCGGCCGAGATTTTGCGTGGGTAGCACCCGGACCAAGGCCAGGATCTCCCGCCTTCCGCCATCTCGCCAGAATCAAGAACCGGCCACTACCATGGAAGGGCAAAATGGAAACGCCGCCGAGCAAGTACCTCCGATGAGAAATATGCCCCGCTGGGAAAAACCTGACTTCGACGCGGCGCTGCTCCTCTGCCTCCGCCTCGGCGCCTTCCTTTGTTTCGCCGGGTGGACGTGGGTGCATTTATATTGGGAAGGTCCCTACGGCATCCTCCTCTGGCAGGAGGATACCTACCGGCTCGCCAACAAATTCGGCATCTACTGGGAGGAGTTTGTCGGTACGGGTGCGGAGGCTGGTTTCGTCCAAAAATGGCTCGCCCATACGGGTTGGCTCTACCTCGCGTGTACCGTCCTGACCATCACGGTCCGGAAAAAATCGTGGGTGCAGATGGCAGCTCTTGTGGGCGGTGGCGGTCTCGTCACCATTCTGGCCTACGCCAAGTACGTCGCCTCTCGCCGCCAACTCCCGATGTTGATCGAGCATGGCGGTCAGGTGTTGATTCCCGTCCTCCTGGTCATGGCGCTCGCTCTGGGCGTCCGCCACCGCCTGACGGTTGCCACCGCCATCGTCGCGGTCATCACGACCTTTGCCGGCCACGGCAGCTACGCGGTGGGATTTTGGCCCATCCCGGGGAATTTCCATGCCATGACCTCCATGATTCTCCGAGTCGATTACGTAACGACTAAAGCGATCCTCCACCTCGTCGGCGTCCTCGACTTTGTCGTCTGTATCGGAATTTTAATTCCCGGCCTGCGCCGTCCGGTGGCGCTTTATGCCGCGGCCTGGGGTTTCCTGACCGCCATCGCTCGACCGGTTGCCGGCATGTCCTTGAGCCTCAATTATTGGGGCGCCGATCAATTTCTCCAGGAAGCCGTGTTTCGGGCCCCGCATGTCCTCATCCCCCTTTACCTTTTTTTCCTCTGGTCTCAACCGCGGCAGGACGTGATCCCGGCACCTGCACCCCGACCCGAGCCGGCGGACTCGGCGCCCCTGCCGCCCGTCGCCCGCACCATTTTACTGACAAATCCCAATTCCGTCCCTACCCCAAGATCATGAACCTCTGGAAAAGTCTCACCACCGGCTGCGCCGCCCTTTTGATCGTCAGTGCTTCAGTCGCCCAACCGGGTAATCAAGGGAAAAAAGGTCGCCCGATCCTGACCATCCCTGAGGTGGAGAAAAAGGACATCATTTGTTTCGCCCTCTACACCGTCCACGAAAAGACCCTCAAACTGACCGCCCAGCTCTATCCCATCCCCCCAGGGGACACCAAGACGGTCCGTCTCGAAATCCAGCGGGACGGCAAGTGGGTCGAAGCCGCCAGGACGACCGTCATCGAACCGGGCTGGACGGCCCCCTTTCGCGTCAATCACTGGGATGACTCCAAAGCGTATAAATACCGGGTGGCGCACGGCACCGCCGCCACCTACGAAGGCATCATTCGCAAGAACCCCATCGACAAGGACGAAATCATCGTGGCCGGCTTCACCGGGAACTCCATCCAGCCGGCGCATGGCGGCGATATCTCCCGGCATGACATCGTCGACAATATCAATAAAATCGATGCCGACGTGCTCTTCTTCTCCGGCGACCAGGTTTACGACCATTACAAACACTATGCCGCCTGGCTCAAGTTCGGCCGCGACTTCGGCCCTATCATCAAGGACCGGCCCACCCTTTGCCTGCCGGACGACCACGACGTCGGCCAACCCAATCTCTGGGGCGAAAGCGGCAAAGTTTCCACGCTCAGCGGAGCGGCCGACGGCGGCTACGTTCAGCCCGGCCCCTATGTGCAGGAAGTCGAACGCGCCCAGACCAGCCACTTTCCCGATCCCGTGGATCCGCATAAAATCGGCCAGGGCATCGGGGTGTGGTTCACCAACCTCAACTGGGGCAATATCGATTTCGCCATCCTCGAAGACCGCAAATTCAAGACCGGCCCCGCCGGTCGTGTGCCCAAGCAGGGACCGCGTCCGGATCATATTACCGATCCCAACTATGATCCGGCCAGTGTTGATATAGCCGGTGCCATTCTCATGGGGAAACGCCAGCTCAAGTTCATCGACGACTGGGCGCAGGACTGGCGCCATGCCGGGATGAAAGTTGCCCTCTCGCAGACGATCTTTTGCGGCGGCGCCCACATCCATGGCAGCGCCAACGGCCGACTCCACGCGGACATGGATTCCAACGGCTGGCCGCAAGCCGGCCGCAACCGGGCGCTGGCGGCTCTCCGCAAAGGCTTCGCCTTTCACTACGCGGGCGACCAGCATCTCGCCACGATTTTCCACCACGGCATCGACGAATACCGCGACGCCATCTGGTCCTTTTGCGTCCCGTCCATCGCCAACCTCTATCTTCGCTGGTGGGACCCCCTGGAGGCGGGGGGCAATCGCGAGCCGGGCTCTCCCACCTACACCGGCGACTACCGCGATGGCTTCAATAATAAAGTCACCCTCTACGCGGCCGCCAATCCCGAGAAACAGCCGGTGGGCAATCTGCTCAACACGCGCGCGGCCGGCTTCGGCATCGTTCGCTTCAACACCAAAACCCGTGCGATCACCATGGAATGCTGGCCGCGCAATGTCGACATTACCAATCCCGCCTCGAGGCAATATCCCGGCTGGCCGCGCACCATTTCACAATTCGACAATTACAATCCTCCGTCCTGGGGCCGGCTCGGTGAACTGACTTTCGATGTCGAAAATCCGGTTATCCAGCTCATCGACACCGCCACCGGCGAAATCTTATATACCGTGCGGGCCAGAGGGAAATCATTCTCCCCGGGAGCTCCCCCAGGCAAAACCTTCCTCGTCAAAGCCGGCAAAAATGCTCCTGACACCCTGGTTTCAAAAGCGGCTAAAGTCGGTGGCCAACCGCAAACCGTCACCCTCCACTAGGGTTTCCTGGTCCCGGGCGTGGCGACGGCGCTGGGGTGACGGCGCGCTTACCAGGCGCGCGCCCGCTTGAAGGCGGCGTGGATGCGGAAGGCCTCGGCGGCCGGCACGCCAGCCTGGGCTCCCCGCGCCTGGCTTTGCAGGCGCAGCAGATCCAGCAGGGGCGAGAAGTCGCCATCCTGGGCGCGGGCCAGTTGGCTGCGGTGACACGCCAGCATGCGCTCCTTCAACTCCGTGAAGGCGCTGACGTCCACGTAGAAACCCGGCGTGAAGTGGTGCATCTGCAGTGTATCCATCCACCACAGGGCCGGCGCGGTGACCAGCGGCGGCGACTTGGTGCGGTATCCATGCGATGCGCACGACCACGAGGCGGCTTCCGCCAAGGCGCCGGCCGCCCGGTGATCGGCGTGGTAATCCTCCGGGGAATGCGCCAGCACCAACGTGGGGCGAAAGCGGCGGTAGACTTCGAGCAATTGGCGGCGGGGATCGGGTCCGTCCATCAATTGCCCGTCGTCGAAACCGGCCAGGAACAACTCGGCCCCGAGCAGCCGGGCCGCGGCCCGCATTTCCGTGCGCCGGCGCGCGGCGAGGTTCTTCACCGGGCGGGCCGGTTGGCCCTTGTCACCACGGCACAACACGCAGACGCCGATGACCGCGCCGTCCGCCCGGGCGCGCGCCAACGTGCCGGCGCAGAGCATTTCCGCGTCATCCGGGTGGGCGACAACCGCCAGGACTCGTTCGTGGTCAAAATGCAGTTTCATGCGTAATGGGTCCGATATCCCGGAGCTTGCTCCGGTTTGGTTGGGTGTAGGAGCGGCTTTACGCCGCGATTATCTGCGATCGAAGTTCGGTCGCGGCGTAAAGCCGATCCTGCCACAGTGGTCGGTGAAAAGCCGCGCTTTAACGTCATTTCGAGGGTGCGTAGTCAGCGCAACTGGATCTGGGGTGGCGCCGCCACATAGTCGGCGACGGTGATTATCGCATCGGGATGCCGGCGGAGCAGGGAGGCGGGACAGGCGGGCGTGAGGGGGCCGTGCAGGACGCGGCGGATCACGGCGCTCTGCCACGGGCGGTTGCAATAGAAACGGAGGCGGCGCGCCGCGAGGATTTCCCTCATGCCCACCGTCACCGCGCGGCGGGGCACGATCCCGATTTCGCCGCCGACGGTGACCGAATTGATCGTGCGGGTTTCGCGGGAGAGCGTGAGGGCCCGGGTGGGCAGATCCGCGAAGGCCTCGAGGGACATCGTCTCGTGCGGCTCGGGCGGTTCGTTGAAGGCGAGGTGGCCGTTGATGCCGATGCCGCCAAAGCACGCGTCGACCCCTCCGCGGGCGGCGATCCGGCGCTGCAACGCTCCGTCATCGTGCGGGGTGGGAAACAGGCGGTTCTCCGGGCGGGGCGCGAGGGCGGGATCCAGGAGGTCGTAAAAGGCGCGATCCATGTAGCCGCGGAAACTCAGGGGGTGAGCGACCGGGACGAATTGGTCATCGTCGGTCAGGTACTCGTCCATGTTGATCAGGACGACGTCGCGGCAGTCGAGGCGGGCCTCGTTGATCATCCGGGCGAGCAGGGGAAATTGATCCACGGGACCGACCGGGACGATGAGCGTGGCCGCGGAGCCGTGGTTTTGCCCGCGCCGAATCTCGTCCCGCATCGCCGTGGCGAGATCGAGCGCGACGGACGCCAGGTCGCCCAGCACGCGGATCTTCACGGGGGTGCCGCGGCCCAAGTCAGCGGCGCTGACGGCCAGGTAGTCGCGCATTCAGGGAAGGAAGGAGAGGTTCATCAGGCGGGCGAAACGCCGCAGCCGATCGGCGTGCCGGCCCTCGGCGATGGCGAAGTGGTGCGGCATGCCGGCATGGCAGAGATCATCGAACCAGCGCGGGACGTCGCGATCCGGGAGGTGGAGGCGGGAGGAGTTGCCCGCGAGGGCCGGGACGGGCCGCTCGGTCCGCGCCTCGGCGGCGGTGAGATGATAGCGGCCGTCGCACGACCACAGGCGGAAGAGCGTCACGTCCAGGCCGGAGCGCAACTCGGCGTCGACGCAGAGCGGCTTGCCGTTGTTGAAGTGGCGCGTGAGGCGGGGGCCGCCGGGCGCGCCGATGGGTGGGCAAAGTGGGAAAGGCGCCATGCCGGGGTGCCACGCCGTGATGCTGTGCGCGTCGTGCGCCAGCCAATCGGTGAGGAAGGAGGGTCCCAGGCCGATCAATTCGGCGAGATAGGCGGCGAGCGCGGCGTCGGCATCCCCCTCGAGGGCGACGGCAACATGGGCGGACGTGAGCCGGGCGAGGGCGAGGTAGGGCCACTGGCCCAGCGTCTCGGGCAGCTCCGGCCAGCAGCGCAGGGCCACGGCGGCGAGGGCGTGGGTGTGCATGAGGTCCTCCAGCGCGAGCGAGTAGCGGGCGTCGAGGGCCAATCTGGCGTCGCCGAGGCCCTCCTCTGCCGGGAGGTGGAGCGCGCGGATCTTTTCCACCTCGGCGCCCACGCGCGACTCGTCGAGCGCGTCGAAGCCTGCGAGGAACTCGGGCAGGCCCAGGGTGACGAGTCGCGCCCCAAGAGCGGCGGTGAGGCGCGCCGGATCGACCTGCAGGTTGGAAAAACCAGGCGCGGGCGAACCGATCAGCCCGACGGTGGCGCGGCGGCAGGCGCCGGCGGCATGGACGAGCCGGGCGGCGTCCGTGAGCGCGGCGCGGGTCAGGGGGGCGCCCGGCGGACCGTACACGATTTCGAAGGGGTGTTGCAGTTGCCGCAGGATGGAGGCGAAGAGATGCTGCCCGACCAGGGCGCAGGCCGTGACCTTGTCGGCTCCGGGGCGTTCGGGAGTGGCCCAGAGCACGACCGGCTCCGGCCAGAGCTGGGCGAGGGCGGGGGCGAGGCGGCCGTCGCCCATCGTGGGCTGACCCACGACCAGCGTATTCACCCCGGCGGCACGGAGGGCGGCCAGCGCCGACGGCAGCGAGGCGGGGTCGATGGCGCGGGCGGTCGGCACGGCGCCGTGGCAGAGGGCGTGGAGGGTGGCGATCGACTCGGCCTCGATTTGGGCGCCCCAGGCCGGGTCGAAACCGGGCCGACGGCGACCGATGACCAGCAGGCCGGGACGCAGGGTCGAAACGGAGGAGGCGAAGTTCACGGCGGGGTCAGGCGATCACCAGTGAGGCGTGCTTGGTCTCGAGGAATGCATCCATGCCCTCGATACCCAGTTCGCGGCCCCAGCCGCTCTGCTTGACGCCGCCAAAGGGGGCGTTGCTGGTGGTGGGCACGCCATCGTTGATGCCGATCATGCCGGCCTCGAGCGTCTCCATCAGCCGGAAGGCGCGGTCGAGGTCGCGCGTGAAGACATAGGCGGCGAGGCCGTAAGTCGTGTCGTTCGCGCGGGCGATCGCCTCCGCCTCGGTGTCGAAGATGTTCACATACGCGACGGGGGCGAAGGTCTCGTCGCACATGCCGAGGGCGGCGCCGGGGACGTCGGTCAGGACCGTCGGGGCAAGGAAGGCGGAGTCCGGGGTGCCGAGCCGCTGGCCGCCGCACCGCAGGCGCGCGCCCAGTGCCTGGGCGTTGGCGAGGTGGTGGAGCGCGGCGTCGACCGCAGCCGCGTTGATGAGGGGGCCGATCTCGACGCCCGGCTCGAGGCCCGGGCCCACCTTGAGGTGTTGCACGCGCTCGACCAGGGCGGGGATGAAGCGCGCCGCGATGCCGCGCTGCACATAGATGCGGTTGGCCGCGATGCAGGACTGGCCGCTGTTGCGGAACTTGGCGATCAGGGTGCCCTCCAGCGCGCGGGCGAAGTCGGCGTCGTCAAACACGAGCACGGGGGAGTGGCCGCCGAGTTCGAGGGAGAGCGGTTTCACCTGCGCCGCGGCCCCGGTGATGAGGGTGCGCCCGACCGCGGTGGAACCGGTGAAGGTGATCTTGCGGCAGCGCGGGTTTTCCAGGAACTCGGCGCCGATCGCGGCGGCCGGGCCGGCCACGAGCTGAAACACGCCCGGGGGCAGGCCCGCGGCGTGCACACATTCGGCAAAGAGCGCGGCGCACACCGGCGTGGCGCTGGCCGGCTTGAGCACGACCGTGCAGCCCGCCGCCAGCGCGGGGGCGATCTTGCGCACCGCCAGCACGAGGGGAAAGTTCCACGGGCTGATGGCGGCGACGACCCCGAGGGGCGTCTTGATGACGAGGTGGCGCTTGCCCTCGACCTGGGGCGGGATGATGCGCCCGTAGCCGCGGCGCGCCTCCTCGGCGAACCAGCGCAGATGATCGACGGACATGGCGACCTCGCCCTGGCTCTGGGCCAGGGGCTTGCCGTTCTCCGCGGTGATGACCCGGGCGATCTCGTCCCGGCGGCGCTCCACCTCGACTGCAATCTTCAGGAGGTAGTCGCCGCGGGTGCGGCCCGTGACGGTGCGCCACGTCGCGAACGCGGCATGGGCCGCGGTGATCGCGGCGGCCACGGTCTCCCGCCCGCAGACGGACATGTGCGCGAAGGCCTGGCCCGTGGCCGGATCGAGGACGGGGCGGGAGTCGCCGGGGGTGACAAACTCGCCGTTGAGGTAGAGGGGGTGCGTTTTCATTTTTTCTGGCCGGTCGCCTTGGCCCAGTCCTGGAGGAAAATGTCGAGGCCGATGTCGGTGAGCGGATGGTCGTAGAGCATCTTCAGGAAGTCGTAGAACATCGTGCAGCCGTCGGAGCCGGCGAGGGCCGCCTGGAGGACGTGCTCGGGGTGCCGGACGGCGGCGGTGAGGATCTGGGTTTCAAAACCGTAGTTGTCGTAGATGGTGCGGATCTGGCGCACGAGATCCATGCCGATGTGCCCGACGGAATCGAGCCGGCCGACAAACGGGCTGATGTAGGTCGCGCCGCATTTGGCGGCGAGCAGGGCCTGGAGCGGGGAGAAGTTCAGCGTGACGTTGGTCTTGATGCCGTCGGCCGAGAGTTCCTTCACGGCCTTGAGGCCCTCGCGGATCACGGGGACCTTCACCACCACGTTGGGGCCGAGCCTGGCGAGGGCGCGGCCCTCCCGGACGATGGTGGGGGCGTCGGTGGCAATCGTCTCGAGGCTGACCGGGCCGCTGACGATCTCCAGAATCTCGCGATAGACGTCTTCCGGCTGGCGGCCGGTTTTCATGACGTGGGTCGGGTTGGTGGTGACGCCGTCAACGATGCCCCAGCTCCAGGCATCCTTGATTTGCGCGACGTCGGCGGTGTCGATGAACAGTTTCATGGTCGGAGGTTTCAGGGGAGGACGAGGTATTTGAGGCCCATTACGAAGAGGAAAACGAAAACGATGAGTTTCAGCTTTGCCTGGGGGACGCGCCGGAGGAAGCGGTTGCCCACGATGATGCCGGCGAGCAGCGGCCCGAGGGCCAGCAGGGTCAGGTGGAGCAGGTTGGCGTGCAGGAGGCCGGACTGGCCGACGAGGGCGAGGCGGAGCACAGCGCTGACGCCGAAGACCAGTTGCAGGACCGCGACGATTTCCTCCTTCGCCCAGGGTTGCGAGTAGGTGTAGGCGATGATGGGTGGCCCGCCGACATTGAAGGCGCCGGCGAGACTGCCGCTGATGATGCCGATGGGCAGTCCGGTCCAGGCGGGAAACCGCAGCCGGAAGCGCCGCGACAGGAAGAGTTCATGGGCGGCGAAGAGACAGAGCAGGGCGCCGAGGGCGCGGAGCAGGAAGTGGGCGTCGAGGCGGACGAGGGCGTAAAAACCGATTGGCACGCCCAGGCAGGAACCCAGGGCGAGGGTGGCGCCGCGGCGCCAGCAAAGGTGCTGGCGGGTCGCGAACAGGGTCAGGGCGCTGACCGGCACCACGAGCACGGCGACGACGACGAGCGCATCCTTGTAAGGCAGCAGCAGCGGGAGCAGCGCCATCGTCACCAAGCCGAAGCCGAAGCCGGTCAGGCCCTGGAGGAGTCCGGCGCTGGCGAGGATGCAGATGGGCAGAATTGACGACATGCCAGGGGCGGTCAGGCAGGGGTGCGCACGGGTTCCCATTGGTGCAGGGCGAGCGCGGCCGCGCCGAGGGCGCCGTTGTATTCGCCGAGCGTCGAAGCCACCACGACGGGCAACGGGCCGTCGGCGGCCAGTTCGCGCAAGGTCTGCTTGAGGGGGGCGACGTAGGCGTCGCCCAGCGCCGTCAGGGGGCCGGCGAGAATGATTTTTTCCGGATCAAGCAGACGGAGCAGTTGATGCGCCGCCCAGCCGTGCACGCAGGCGGCGCGGGTGACCGACTCGACCGCGCGGGCATCGCCGGCGCGACAGGCGCGGAGCAGGTGATCGATCGTCGGCTCGGTGCGTTGGCCGGGGGTGCGCAGGCTGCGGAGCAGGGAGGAGAGGGACGCGGTGTCTTCGAGCGAGGTGGCGGGTACGCCGCCAAGGGAAGGCGAGCCCAGCCAGCGGCCGATTTCACCCGCCTGAAAGTGGTGCCCGTGCAGCAATTGTCCGTTGGCCACGATGCCGGCACCGAGGCCGCTGCGGACCCCGAGACAAATGAAATCGCGCACGCCGCGGCCGAGCCCGAACCACAGTTCGGCCAGCGCGATGGAGCGGATATTGTTCTCCAAGTGCACCGGCACACCGAAATGCTCGCGCAGCCGCGCGGCGAGCGGGATGCCGCGCCAGCCGGGAATGTGTTCGTAGGCGAGTGCGATGCCGCCCGCGGGATCGATCGGGCCGGGGACACCGACGCCGATGCCGAGCACGGGTCGCCGGTCCGCCGCGAGCAGTTCGGTGATCGCGGCGGTGATATTTTCCAGGACGCGCTCGACGCCGTCGCCGCGGCGCAGGGTGCGGTGGGAGCGCCGGAGCGGTTGCTGCGAAAAATCCACGCTGGTGGCCATCACGCTGCGCGCCTCGAAGTCGACGCCGACGAACTGACCGGCGCGCGGGTTGGGCGCGAGCAATTGGGACGGGCGGCCGCGGCCGCGGCTCGTCCGGGCGGTCTCGAGGAGCACACCCTCCTGCACCAGGCGGTCCACGTAGATTCCGACCGTCGACGGCGCGAGGTGAAGTTCGCGCGCCAGCTCGATGCGGGCGAGGCCGTGGTGGTGGCGGATGTGCTTGAGGATCTCGCCTTCGAGGCGGGCGACGAGGCGGTGCTTGGTTTTGATGCCGCGGGACTTCATGAGGGCAGGGGTTGGACCCGGGTCTCGGGCAGGCTGCGGCGATCGAGGTTCATCAGGCGACGCCTGGACCCTTATTTTGATTTCAAAGTATGGCAAGAACGACGGTGGCACGGGGCTTGGTTGGCCCCGGGCGCCGGTCAAAGACGCGGCGCTACTTTCGGGGGAGCGATCGCCGACCGGTGGAATCCGCGGCGAGAAACGGAGGCTTGGTGCGGGTTTCCTTGAGGGAGCGGGCGGGATCGTGGTGGGGATTGGGGCCGGGAATTTCGGCGTGAAGCGAGTCGAGCCAGCGTCGCAACGCGGCCTGCAGGGCTTGGGCGCGGGCGGGTTCACGCGCGGCGAGGTCGGTCGTTTCCCCGCGGTCGGTGCGCAGGTTGAAGAGTTCGAGGCGCGCGCCGGGGCGGTAGCGGCCGCCGGAGTCGAAGGAGTCACCGTAGTACTCGATCAGCTTCCAGTCGTCGTCGCGGATCACGGTGCACGGGGTGGCGCCCCACCGCAGATCGTAGAGCGGCAGGTGCCAGAACAAGGCGCGGGCGGGCAGCGATTCACCGCGGAGCAGCGGCAGGAGGCTGGTGCCGTCCAGCGGATGATCGGGTGGGGCCGGCGCGCCGGCGGCGGCGAGCAGGGTCGGAGCCCAGTCGACGACGTGGATGGGCGTGGCGTTGACGGTGCCGGGCGCGACGACGCCGGGCCAGCGCACGATGCAGGGCACGCGCACGCCGCCCTCGTACGGGGAGCCCTTGCCCGCGCGCAACGGGGCATTGCTGAACTCCTCGGTGTTCACGTTGAGTTGGGTGGCCGTGCCGGGACCCTCGGTGTACGGCTTGACGTCGTAGGCTTGGTAGACGCCGCCGTTGTCGGACAGGAAGACCACCATCGTGCGCTCGCGCAGCCGCAGATCGTCGAGAGCCTGCATGAGCCGGCCGATCGAGGCGTCGAGGTGTTCGATGGCGGCGAGGTACGTGGCGTTGTGCAGCCCGAGGGCGGGGGCGCCGGCGGCGCGGTGTTTGGCGACCAGGTCCGGTGGAGCGCTGACCTTGCCATGCAACGTATGGTGCGCGAGGTAGAAAAACCAGGGTTGGGCACGATGCGCGGTGATGAAGCCGATCGCCTGATCGGTGAGGTAGTCGACGTGTTTGTCGCCTTCGTTTTGGGAACCGGGTCCGGGCGGCGCGCTGAAGTCGAAACCGTAGTGGGTCGCGGCGGCGGCCTTGAGCGAGACGTAATTGCCGTCGGCATTGTTGGTGAGGTGCCACTTCCCGGCGGTGCCGGTGGCGTAGCCGGCGGCGCGCAGGCCCTTGGGCAGCGTGAAGGTGTCGCGGGAGAGTTGCTCGACGTAGGCGGGTTCCCGTACGGGCGCCCACGGCGTGCCGTACCAGGGGATGACATGCCACATTCCGTTGCGCGCGGTGTGCTGGCCGGTGAGCAGGGCCGCACGCGTCGGCGTGCATTGCGGCATCACATAGGCGTCGGTGAAGCGCGTGCCTTCGCGTGCGAGGCGGTCGAGGTTCGGCGTGGGCACCTAGCTCGAGCCGTAGCAACTCAGCGTGGTCCAGCCCTCGTCATCCGTGAGGATGAAGAGAAGGTTGGGGCGATTTTCCGCCGCCGCGGCGGAAATCCCAAGGGCAAGAGCAGGATAAAGTGGAGAGTTGCGGCGGTGAAGAAACGCATGGGTGAAACTCGCTCAGGCATGGCGGTCGGGTTGAACGGCAACGGGTATGATACCCCGGCCCGGGATTGAAGATCGAGGTGGATGGATTTTCACGTGGCGTGCGGATCGGCCACCTGCCGGACGGCGCCCGGAGTCTGGGGCCGGCCGGTGTCGGCGCTGGCGAGGGCGGCGAAACAGAGGGCCAGGCTGGCCAGGTTGTTTCGCGCGCTGTGCGTGGGCTCGCGGTTCTCCTCGATGGCACAGAGGAGTTCCCCCATCGCGCCCTGGAAGCCGCTGGTGAACCACGTGCCCTCCAGGGCGGGGGTGGCGTGTCCGCCCGCGCGGTGCAGGGTCACGGTCTGCTCAGAGAGAGTGGGGCCGTGGCTCCGCAGCGTGCCGTCCCGACCGCACACGACCGTGCGGTCCTCCTGGCCGTGGCGCACGTGGCCGTTGAAGTTCAGCCGCACCTGCGTGCCGGGACAATCGATGGCCACCTGGGCCAGGATCGGCGGCCGCATCTTTTGATAGGACGCGCGGGCGACGGAAGCCCAGACCCGGGTCGCCGGCCGGTCGCGGGTGAATTGCGCCGCCAGGTCGAACCAGTGGATGCCGAAATCGAACAGGACGAGGTGATGGATGGCCTCAAACGGGGTGCCGGCGGTCCACGTGTGATCCCACTGCAGGGTGAAATCGACGCTGGCCACGTCGCCGACCAGGCCGGCCTGGATCGCGGCGGTCAGGTAGGCGAAGTGGGGGGCCCAGCGGCCGTTCTGGTTCACGGCGAGCCTCACGCCCATCGCATCCGCGAGATCGGCGAGCCGCGCGCCGACGTCGAGATCGAGCACGAAGGGTTTCTGGCTGAGCACATGCTTGCGCGCCCGCAGCGCCGCCTCGATCACCGCGACGCGATCGGCGGGGTGCAGCGCCACATCCACCACCGCGATATCATCCCGGCGCAGCAGTTCGCGGTAATCCGTGCAGACCGTCGCGGCGGGATAGAACTCCACGCGGCGGTGTTGCGCCCGCGGTTCGTCGCGATCGCACAGCGCGACAACCTCCAGATCCATCGCCCGGTAGGCGCGGAGGTGATGCTCCGAGATGCCGCCGCAGCCGATGAGGCCGAGGCGCGGCCGGTAATGACGCGGGCGGGGAGGCCGGTAGGGCAGGACGGGGCCGGGGACGGCGGTATCCGCGGCGGCCGCACTCTTCCCGTACGTGCCACTGGTGTCGGGCTCGCTCATGACTCAGGCGAGGAGCTTGACGGTGCGGCCGAGCTTGGCGCTCAGCACGGCGGAGTCGATAATCTGCTGGCCGATGCGTGCGATCTTCGGCGAGAGCGGGCCCTCGATCGGGCGCTGGTTCCGGAGGCAATCGACGAAGTATTGGATCGGGTTCTGAAACGGCGGGACGGGGACGTCGACGGCGATGGTCTCTCCCTGGGGCTGCGCGCGGGTCTGCACGCGAATCGTGGCTTCGTAGTCGTAGGAGCTGATGGTACCGTCCTCGCCCTTGAGCACGAAGCCGCACTTGGGCTGCGGCTGGTGGGTCCAGGGATCCGTAAATGTGCCCCAGCGCGTCTCAAACTTCGAGAGACCGCTGGCGTAGCGCGCCACGGTGATGCTGTGTTCGTCGACCTCGAGCCCGCCGGGGCGGTTGACGACGGTGGTGACCTCGATCGGCTTGCGGCCGCTGTGGTACCACGTGCCGAGGGTCGTGCCGTACCCGAGGTAGTCGAGCAGGGAACCGCCGCCCCGCGCTCTTTTGTAGAACCAACTCCGGCGCTTCATCGCGGATGTCGGCGTCAGGGCGAGTTTGTCCGCGGCGTGCCAGAGTGGGCCCCGATTGCCATCGTAAAAATGCACTTCCTGGAGCGCGCCAATCCGGCCTTCCTGCACCAGGCGGTGCGCGGTGACATGACTGGGCACCCAGCGCAGCGGCCAGTTGATGGCGAGCAGACGTTTCGCTTTTCGGGCCGCCGCGATCATGCGATCGGCCTCGGCGAGCGTGGCCGCAAAGGGCTTCTCGACGAAGAGGTGCACGCGATAGGGTGCGACCATCTCGACGTAGTCGGCGTGCTGCGCGGTCGAGGGGCAGAGCACGGCGAAGTCCGGCTCGGTCGCCGCGAGGCAGCGGTGCGGATCGGTGAACACGCGTTCCGGCGGAAGGCCCAGACTGGCGATGGCGGTCTGCATGCGCTCCGGGTTGGCGTCGCAGATGCCGGCAATCTCGACGTCGGGGTGCTCGTGGCACAGGCGCAGGAGATCGCCCATGTGCATGTGATCGAAGTTCAAGCCGACAACTTTTAGTTTTTTCATGCGCAATGGGTCCGATCCGCCGGAGCGTGCTGTGGCTTGGATGGGCGTAGGAGCGGCTTTACGCCGCGATTCGTGCGATCTTCGCGGCGTGAAGCCGCTCCTGCGACGGGTGGTGAAAATATACTCATGGTGGTTTGTTCAAATTTTCCGGGGCCTGCTCCGGGGATGCTGCGCTCATCGCCGGACGCGGATCGTCACACGCTCCCCGGCGCGCGGGACGACACACTTCTGGCCAAGCAGGGCGCACTCGGCGGCGAAGGCGACAGGTGAGGTGGTGTTGAACTCGAACATCTCGTAATGGCAGGGCACGGCGCAATGCGCGCCGATGAAACGGGCCAGGTGGGCGGCTTCGAGCGCGTCGAGATTGCCCGCCACGCGGCGCTCGGGCGCACGGCCGTTGATCGGCAGGAACGCGAGATCGACCTCGCAGGGACGCAACCGCTCCGCCATGCCGGGGAACAGCACGGTGTCGCCGCTATGATAGAGGCGGAACGGGCCGACGCTGACAACAAAGCCGGCATAGGCCGGCGACAGTTCCTCGTGCGCGGCCGGCACGGCCTCGAGGGTGAAAGGGCCGATCGTCGCACGTTCCCCGTCGGCGAGGGGGGCGAAACGCGCCCGCCATTCCTCCCCCAGTTGCTGCGCGGCGAAGTCGACGTTGGCGGCGGGCAGCACGAGGCGGGCGAACGGGGCGGCGGCGAGGAGGGGGACAAGGCTGGCCGCGTCGAGATGGTCGGTGTGGTTGTGCGACGACGTGACGGCGTGCACGAAGTCGAGTCGTGCCGGGTCGACGACGCGGGCGGTCATCTGCACGTGGGGTTTGTCCGTCCCGTGGTACTTGCGGGTGAGGGAGTCGCTGAGGTAGGGATCGAAGACGAGGCAATCGCCCGCGTGGCAGACGAGAAATCCGCTCTGGCCGAGCCACCAGAAATCGAGGTGATCGGGGGTCGCAGCGGCTCGGGCCACGGCCACGTCGGCGAGAAATGCGTCGTTCTGGAGAAGGGGAGTGATCATGCGGAAGGGCGGGGCGGAGCGGGAGGGTTGATCGGGATTGGCATTCAGCGGCGGCCGGAGTGGTCTACGGGAGGCCCAACTCCTGCTTTACCTGTCGGACCCCGGCAACGAGGTTCCGCAGTTTCGGCTGCGCCGCCCAGCGCGCGGTCTGGCTGAGGCCGCAGTCGGGGGCGAAGACCAGGCGGTCGGCGGGCGCGTGCTGGAGGCACAGGCGAATCCGGTTCGCGACATCCTCGGGGGTCTCGAGGTAATAGCTCTTCACGTCGATGATGCCGACGGCGGCGTCCATGCGCCCGGCGATCGCGGCGAGGACCTCGATTTCCGCGAACTCGCGGCTCGCCATCTCCACGTGCATCTCATCGGCCTTGAAATCGAGGAAGGCGGGGAACATCGGGGCGAGGCGACGCGGCCCGACGGCGCGGGCCTTGTAGTTGCCGAAGCAGAGGTGGGTGCAGATGCGGGCGCGGCCGACCACCGATTCCACGGTGCGGTTGAAGATGTTTACGAAGCGCCGCGGATCCTCCTTGTAGGCGTAACAGCTCATCGACGGTTCATCGACGCTGATCTCGCGGCAGCCCGCGGCGACGAGGGCCTCGAGCTCGCGCCGGACGATGGGCAGCAGGGCCTCGGTGATCGCCCAGCGATCAGGATAGTGCGCGTTGGGCCCCAGGCGTCCGCTCAACGTGTAGGGGCCCGGCACGCTGGCCTTAAGCGTGGGGCCGGCCGGGGCGAGGCGCGCGAGGCGCTTGAATTCCTCCACGACGCCGAGTCCGCGCGGCGCCGTCAATTCGCCCGTGATGGGGTGTTTGCCGCGCTGGTCGTGGGCGGGTGGACCGAAGCGGCGTGGCGAAGCCGTTTCCAGTTCGATGCCGGTGAGGTAGCCGTAGAATGAGAGATTGAAGTCGAGGCGGGTTTGCTCGCCGTCCGTGATGACGTCGAGGCCGGCGTCGACTTGATCGTGCACCGCGGCCACGACCGCGTCATCCTGGATCTCGCTGAGATCAGCGCGGCCGAATACGTCGAGATGCTGGCTCGCGAACTCGAGCCAGCTGGGAAACGGATAACTGCCGATGACGGAGCTGCGGAGAGGGCAGGATTGCATGAGGAGAGGGAAGTGAGGGCGTTGAAGTGAGGGGGAGCGGTCGTGTTTTGGACGTCGGCGGGCAACCGGTTTCAGCTCGCGGCCCTGAGGCGTTGCTCCAGTTGCTCGTAATCGCCGAGCTGGGCCCGCATGAGGCTCTGCCAGAGCTTGCCGTGGTTGGGCACCACGAGGTGCAGCAGCTCGTGCACGATGGCCGACGGACTTGTCCGGTGACTGAATCGGTCACAGGTTCGGTGACTGGGTCGGGACGGGATGCCCGCAGCGGTGATTCTCCTCCGGATCGTCAACACAAAGGAACCTCCATCCAGCCGGATTGCCGGCTCGGGAAGTCCGGCGTCTCGGCAGCGCCGGATCAGGTCGCGGATGCCAGTGCCCAGGTATTCGCCGAGGGCTTTGCGCTCTTTGGCGAATTCCTTTGGCGCGCTGCTGACGAAGATCCTCATGCGCCCACCCCTGACTGAAGGTTAACCGCAGATGGCGCAGATGGGCGCAGATGCTTTTCGGAATGGATGAAGCGTTTGTAGTCGAGGCGAGGCGTGCCGAAATTGACCAGGAGAGCGCGCTCAAATCCGGTGGCCTTTAGGTAGTGCAGGACTTGGGCAGCCTCGTTGTCGGTAAGGGCCTTGATCGCTTTGAGCTCGACGATGATCGCGCCGTGACAGACGAAATCGGCTCGGTAGGGAGTGCTCAGAATCTGGCCTTTGTCGGTAACGGGAATCGGATGTTCGCGGGTGAAGGGAATGCCCAAGCGCGCGAACTCAATCTCCAGAGCGTCGTGATACACGCCCTCAAGAAACCCATTGCCCAGTTCACCATGAACCTCCATCGCCGCCCCAATGATGGCGTAAGTTTCCGGGTCTCTCGTTAAATCTGCGTTCATCTGCGAAATCTGCGGTTAAACTCCGAGTTGGTTGAGGATTTTCCGCAGCGCCTTGTCCGTCTCCCGGGCCTCGGCCTCGATGACATCCAGCTCGTCCACGATCTCGGCAATCGGCCGGTAGGTCTCCACCTTCGCCAAGGCTACGGCGGACAAGTCGGCGTCGCGGGTGTGGATGGTGTGGCTGGGGGAGAGGTTGTAGTCGTTTTTCTTCAGCTCCGCGTGGTCCACGATGCGGCTGAGTTTCCCCTCTTCCTTCCACTCGAGCAGTTTTTCCGCGATGCGGGCGATGCCGGGGGCGGTCGTGTTGTAGAAAAGGTTTTCGGGCAGGTAGAGCACACTCTCGATGAGGTCGTGGTCCACGAACCACTGGCGGACAGGTTTCTCCTTGTTGATGCCGGCATTGCCCGAGCCGCGGGAGGCGGCCCCGGTGTCGAGGACGACGGCGGCGCGGCCTTTGGCGTTAAGGCTGGCGTGCATGTGCTGGACCCAACCCCAGTCGGCGGAAGATTTGCCGGGAAAACCGGCCCCGGCGGGGAAGCGCCCGAGTTCGTCGGCGTCGTAGTCGGCCTCGGTGAACCAGCTCTGGTTCCACATGGGGTTGGCGATGACGCGGTCGAAGGTGCGGAGTTTTCCGTTCTGGCGGAATTTGGGGTTCTTGAAGGTGTCGCCGATCTCGATCTGGCCCTCCATGTCGTGGATGATCATGTTCATGTTGGCCATGGCCGTGGAACGAGGAGTGGCTCGGGGGACGACCCACCGAGTCTCTCAATCCCCTGTCCCTCCTGGCACCTTGGCCGGGAAGAGGGGGCGCAGGTAGTCGAGGTCGTACTTGATGCTGGGCTCGACGCCGAGGGGCGTCTTGACGCCCTCGATGCCGACCCAGCCGCGATAACCGGCGGCGTCGAGGGCGCTGCGGACCGCCGGGAAGTTCATCGAGCCCTTGCCGTAGAGGTCGTCGTAGTCCTTGAGGTGGACCTCGCAGATGCGTTCGCGCCCGAGGCGGCGGATGGCGCCGCCGACGTCCTCGCCGACTTTCTGCATGTTGCCGACGTCGTAGTAGACCCGGATCGCGGGCGAGTTCACGGCATCAAGGATTCGCTCCAACTCCGGGGCCTTCAGCCAGGACTCGAAGCCGTAGACCACGCCCGCGGCCTCCGCACGGGGCGCGAGTTTCTTCAGTCGGCGGATGACCTCGGTCACGCCCGCCGCATCGTCGACCAGATCTCCCTTGGTGAAAAACGCCAGCAGGGTGACGCGGGCCTGCAGGCGTTGCATGACGCGGACGCTGTCGAGCACCCATTGTTCGGCGCCGGCATCGCTCTTGTAGGGCACCGTGTTGAGCACACCCAGGGCGAGCGACGACACGGCCACCTTGTGCTCGGCCGCCGCGGACAGAATTCGATCCTGCAGACCCTCGTCGAAGAGGGGCAGCTGCGCGGAGCCCGCGGCCACCCGGCCGAAATCCACCTGCACGCCGTCGAGACCGATGTGTGCAGCCAGTGCAAAGACGTCGGGACTGCAGGATTTCTTGAGCGTCCAGTCGCAGGCGAAGATGCGGAAGCCGTCGGGGGCGGGGCGCGCAGGCGGTTTTTCCGCGGCCCCGGTGAGACGGGTGAGGGCGGCGCTGCTGACAGTGGCGAGGGTGTGCTGGAGAAACGTTCGCCGGGGAATCGGGATCATGGGCAGAGTGGCCGGGGAGCGGCGCGGGAAGGATTCAGGCGGTCAGGCCGGAGAGGTCGGCCTGAACTTTCTTTTTGGAGGAAGCGAGTTCGGCCCACGTCACGGTGCGGTGTTCGTAGGCGGCGGTGCGGCCCATGATGGCAACGAGGTTGCTCGTCACGCTCGGCTCGACCGTGGAGTTCGAGGCATCGCGCGCCAGGACTTGCGCATGGAAGGCCTTGATGTTGGCGACGGCTCCGTCCTTGTAGATCGAGGTCGTCATGCCGCCCTTGTAGTAGTCCTCCTTGCCGCCCCGAATCATCACCTGGCCGCCGTACTTGCTGAGGTAGACGCCCTTGGTGCCGAACATGCGGTTGTTGATCCCGCCCGGCTCGCCTTGCGCGTTGAATTGGCGGGAACTGAAAGTGATGCCGACGTTGCCGGGGTACTCGTACAGCAGGGCAAAGTGATCCCAGCAATCCCCGACGTCGATGCGCACGCGGCGGCCGCCGGTGCCGGTGCAACGCAGGGGCGGTGAGTCCTTCATCGTCCAACTCATGACGTCGAGGGCGTGAATATTCTGTTCCACGATGATGTCGCCCGAGAGGGCCTGATCGAAGACCCAGTTCTGCAGCCGGGCCTCCGGGGTGCCGGGCGGTGTCTTGCTCGCGAGCCGGTTCGCGTGATAGCTGGCTTCGCCGAAACAATTGTCGCCAATGGCGCCCGCGTGCATGCGGCGGACGGCCTCGACAAAGAACTCGTTCGCGCGGGTCTGAAAATCCACGAGAAAAACCTGGCCCTTGCGCCGCGCGATCTGGCCGCTCTCCGCGATCGAGTGGCACCCGGGCACGTCGACGGCGGTCGGCTTGGCCAGGTAAACCTGGAGGCCCGCGGCGACGGCGGCCCGGGCCTGGGTCGGATGAAAATACGGCGGACTGATGATGGCCACGGCGTCGAGGCCGCCGGCCGCGATCATCTTCTCGGCGCATTGCAGGCCGGTGAAGGTGCGGACGGAGGACAGCTTGCACTTTGCGATGGCTTCATCGAGGCGCGCTTGAAAGTAGTCGGCGATGGCGACGATCTCGTAGCCGCCGTGGGCCTGGAACAGATCGAGGATCCACTGGCCGCGACCGCCGCAGCCGACGAGGCCGAGGCGCAGGCGGGTGTTGGCGGCGGAGCCCTGCGCGGTGGCGCGGCTCAAGGTCGAAACGGCCGCGAGGCCCAGGCCGGCCTGGGCGAGGAAGCGACGACGGGAAGGAACGGAGGGGACAGTCGGATGCATGATTTTTGGGAGGTTTCGTTGCTGGCGGTCAGGGGAATGAGACGGTAAAGGGCGGAATAACCCGGGCGATCATAGCGGCGCACACCCGGGCGGGAATCCTGAAGTGAGGGGCGGCACCAGTCGTCCACGGCGGATTTTTGCACGGCGAACAGCCTCGAAAATGACTTGTCTTATACCTCATGTAGGAGCGGCTTTATGCCGCGATTAAGCGCGTGCGAAATTCCATCGCGCCATAAAGCCGCTCCTACCGCGCGACCGACCGTGCAAAAATCCGCCGTGACCAGTCGTCGCGCTCGGTGACGCCGGGGTAGACGCGGTCGAGGACGAGGGCGGGTTCATGCCGGCGGGGCCTCGGGTGCGCCGGCCGTGGCGTATAACCGGGCGAGGCGGTGCGCGTGTTCATCGTAAGCCGCCTCGAACAGGGCGGTGGCGCGGACCGCCCCCACCAGGACGCCGGCGGTGAGCACCGTGGGCGGCGAGCCAGCGGCGGTGAGACGGGCCGCAACTTCGGCCTTGAGGGCGTTGACCACCAGGCAGCCGCCGACGGTCGATCCGGGCGCCACGGGAGTATCCAGACCCTCGATGCGCACCATCGCGTCGCCGACCGGCGCGCCGGTGTCGAGCACGAGGTCGGCGAAGTCGGTGAGTTTGCGGCCATCGGGCCGGCGCGAGGCCGAGGCGTCGGCATGGGCGCGGCTTACAAGTGCGACGACCCGGACGTGGCGGCGGCGGAACTCCTCCGCCATCTCGATGGGCACGATGTTGGCGCCGCTCGAGGAGACGACGAGGGCGGTGTCGCGGGGATCGAGGGCGTAGTTGCGCAGGATCCGCTCCGCGAGGCCCGGCACGTTTTCGAGAAACATCGCCTGGCGCTGGCCGTTGGCGCCGACGACGAGGTTGTGAAACGAGAGCGACAGTTCGACGATCGGGTTGAAGCCGGGGAACGAACCGTAGCGCGGCCACATTTCCTCCACCATGATGCGGGAGTGGCCGGAACCGAAGACGTGGACCATGCGGCCCGCGAGAATCGTGGCGGCAAACCAATCGGCGGCGGTGGCAATGGCGGGCAATTGGCCCTCGACGGCGTCGATGAGGGTGCGGGCACCGGCGAGGTACGATTCGGCAGGGGTCATGCGGAGAGGGGATGGTTCAGCGCGGTGTCGAAGAGCGCAACGATGTTGGCGGGCGGCACGTCGGCCTGGATGTTGTGCACCGGCGCGAAGACGTGCCCGCCGTCGGAGGCCAGCGCGGCAAGGTGCGCGCGCGCCTCCGCCGCCACCTGTGCCGGGGTGCTGCGGGTGAGCGTGCCCTGGCAATCGCAGCTGCCGCCCCAGAAAATGAGGTGGTCGCCGAAGTCGGCCTTGAGTCGCCGGGGATCCATGCCGGCGGCGGTGGTCTGCACGGGATTGAGCAGGTCGACGCCCATCTCGATGATCGAGGGGAGCAGCGGCACGAGCGCCCCGTCGGAATGCAGCATGACCTTCCAGGGAGTGCGGGCGTGGATCCAGTCGAGCCCGCGCTTGTACGCGGGCAGGAGCAGTTCGCGAAAGGCGCGCACCGAAAGAAACGGCCCGGCCTGGGTGCCGAAATCGTCCGCGATCTGCAGAATCTGGATACGGTCACCGACGGCGCCGTGAAACGCCTCGAGGTTCTCGAGCCAGGCATCGGTGAGCTTGCGGTAGAGCGCGGTCACGTACTCGGGTTCGCTGCCGAAGGTGATCATCCAGTCCTCGAAGCCGCCCTGGCCGATCCCGTTGAAGAGTTCGTAGGGCGGTCCCAGCGCCGCGATCACCGCCTGGTCGGTCGTGCAATCAAGGCGTTCCGCCTCGGCGCGATAATGATCGAGGTCCGCGGAAGAAAGGCGCGGTGCCTCCCATGAATCCAGCTCGGGGTGGAGGGCGCCGGGATATTTCTCCAGCCGGTCGAAGTAGAAGCCGCGCGCCGGCATCTGGGCGATTACTTCGCCGCCGCGCCGCAGCACGAGGTCGCCGCCGGGCAGCGTCTCCGGTTGGAAGCCGCCCGGGACCTCGACGACGGTGCCGTCGCGCAGAGGCCACGGCTTCCACCCGGCATTCAGGAGGCCAAACGCGACCGCGCGGCGGTTGAGCCCGACACAATCGGCGCCGAAGCGCCTGGCGATGTCCGGTTCCACCTCGGCGAGCATCTGGAAGAGATCGAACACACGGGGAGGGGAAGAGGTGACCGGTTCGCCGCCGGAGAGGGCGCGGGCCAGATATTCGCGCAGCCGCGCGTAGGCAAAAACCGAAATCCCGCTCTGCCGGGTGCCGCCGAAATCGATCGGCACCCGATCGACGGGTTCCCGATGGATGGCGGCGCGGATGCGTTCGCGCGAGGTCATGGGGCCGGGGCCAGGGGCGGTTGCCGGGCTTGCCAGGCGGCGCCGATCGCGCCGGACCATTCTCCGAGGGTGGCGGGGATGACCGGCACCTGGTGGCCGCCGGGGCGCCATTCGATGCGCGCCAATTCCGTGGCGAGCGGATCAAACAGCGTCGCGCCGGCCTGGGCAATGCCGCCGCCGAGCACGATGATCTCAGGGTCGAAGAGGTTGATGCACGAGCCGAGGGCAAACGCGAGGGCGCGGACGGAGCGCAGCCAAATCCGGGTGGCCTCGGCATCGCCCGCGCGGTGCGCCGCCACCAACGCGGTGGTGCTGGCGAAGCGGCCGCCGCTGCGGGCCGCGACCGTGCCGTCGCCTACCATGACCTCGACCGCGCCGGGCATGCCGACGATGCTCGCCGGCCCATCGGGATCGAGCGACAGGTGCCCGATGTGACCCGCCCGGCCGATGGCGCCGCGCAGGAGGCGACCGTCGCTCATCACGGCGCCGCCCACGCCGGTACCGAGGGTGAGCATTACGACGTGCTGCCGGCCGCGCGCCGCGCCAACCCAGGCTTCGCCAAGCAGGGCGGCGTGAGCGTCGTTGAGCACGGGCACGGCGGAGGTGCGCCCGAGTGCCACCGTCCAGTCGAGTCCCGCGAGGCCCGCCAGTTTGCCGGGCAGGTGGGCGATGCTGCGGCCGTCGGCGGCGGCGAGCCCGGGGGCGCAGACGCCGACCGTGGTGGGGGCCTGGCCCCGACGGCGGGAAAATTCGGCCAAGGCTGCGCGGCCGTGGTGCCCCCAGTCAGCGGCCGGGGCGGTGCCGTCGGCCGTGGTGCGCGACTCCCGCTCCAAGACCGTGCCATCATCGGCCACGGCCACGGCCTTGAGGTTGGTGCCCCCGACATCGATGCCGGCCGTCCAGTTCATTCCAAATTCCGCAGGTGAATTGACCACAGAGACACAGCGATCACAAAGAAAGACAGTTGGGGAAACTCCGCCTCAAAGGCGGCATCACCCCTGGGGATGAATCTGTTCGGCGACCTAATTTCTCTCTGTGCCCTCTGGGTCGCCGTGGTTCCAACTGCTCCTTTTAGGTTCATTGGTAGAGGTGGGCCACGCTGCGCCGATAGCCCTCGTAGTAGGCCTCGAGTTGCGCTTCGGCGGCGTGGGCCGTGGGGGTGCCGGTGAATTGGTGGCTCGGGAGCATCACCGGGGTGTGACCATGCTGCAGGAGACGCGCGGCGGTTTCACAGCGCAGCATGTTGATCAACATGGCGCCGGTGACGGTCGAGGTCGGGCCGGTGCGCCAGGCGAGTCCGGGCAGCTCGACGACGCAGTCGCCCGGCGGGCAGAGGTTGTCGAGGACGATGTCGGCCACATCGATCAACTTCTGGCCGGAGGAGTGGGTGGGCTGCGACTGCGAGCAATGTGCGACCGAGGTGACGCCGATGACGGGCAGGCCGCGCGCCTTGGCGCCGAGGGCCATCTCGACGATCAGCGGACGAATGCCGGAAGTGGAGATGACGATGAAGGCGTCGTGCGGGCCGAACTTGAAACCGCTGAGCAATTGTTCGGCGTAGCCCTCGATCTTCTCGAGGAAGAGGGGGCCGCGCAGGCCGTTCATCCCGATGGTGGCGCAATGCTGCGAGACGGCCTGCTCGGCCCACGAGTAGAAACCCACGAAGCAGCCCTGCCGCGGGGCCATCTCCTCGCACATCATGCGCGAATGGCCGGCGCCGAACATGAAGATCAAGCCGCCGCGGGCGATGCGCTCGGCGCACAGTTCCGCGGCGCGTTCGAGGGCGGGCAATTGGGTGGCGCGCAGCCGCGTCAGCAATTCGAGGGTTTGATCGTAATAGTCGGTGGCGGCACTCATGAAAGGAGAGAGGGAGAGACGGACTCGGGGCAAACCGGGTGGAGCGAGCGGAGGCTTTTTCGGGGAGACGGGCCGGGGACCCGCGGTCAATTGGTTTCTTGGTTTTCGCGCGCCGGGAGCTGGCCCTCGGTGACCGACCAGCCGCCGTCGACGGCGAGGACCTGGCCGGTGACGAAGCGCGCGGCGTCGGAGAGAAAATACACCACGGCGGCGTCGCAGTCCGTGGGCTGGCCGATGCGGCCGCCGTCGAGCGGTTGTTTGGTGGCGGTGAACTGTCGGATCGCCGGATCGTCGGCGGCGCGTCGCGCCATCGGGGTCTCGACGAGTCCGGGGGCCAGGACGTTGCAGCGGATGTCGCGCGGGGCGTAGTAGGAGGCCACGGCCTTGGTGAAGCCGACGATGGCGGCCTTGGCCGCGGTGTAGGCGTGGGTGGCGAAGAAGCCGGGCGACGGTGACCAGCCGAGCACGGAGCCCAGGTTGAGGATCGAACCGCCGGAGCCCTGGGCGAGGAAGTGCCGCACCGCTGCGCGGTTCGAGAGGATGACGGAATGCAGGTTGAGATCGAGCGTGGCCCGCAAGCCCTCGTCGGTGAGCTCGTGGAGCGGCCCGTCACCGTGGCGCCGGCCGCTGCCGCCGGCGACGTGGTAGAGCCCGTGGCAGCCGCCAAAACGTTCGCAGGCCCGGGCAATGGCCACCGGGGCATGAGCCAGATCGGTGGCGTCCCCAACCAGAGAGGCGCCGGCTTCGCCCAGGCTGGCGGCCGCGGCGCTGACACTCTCCGGGTTCCGTCCGGTGACGACGACGCGGGCGCCGGCGTGCCGGCAGGCGAGGGCGGCGGAGAGGCCGAGCCCGGTGGTGCCACCGATGATCACGATGACTTTGTCCGCGAGAAGCGTCGTACGGCCACTCATGGCGGCGACGGTGGCTCGCCTGCGGGGGCGCCGCAACGTGTATTCAATCCCTCTTTCCAAATAATGCCGGCGTGCCGTGGATTGACCTGAGCGGCCGGTCCGCGAACATCGCGGGCCAGGGGTGCCGGGCCTGACTGCGCCCGCCCTGACCGCTCCTCCCCGAAAGCAAGAACCCATGAAACCGAAATCACTGCTCGTCGCGCTGGCCGTTCTCCTCCTGAGTGCGCCCGCTCTCACCGTGGCCGGCGGTCCCCGGGTCCTGCCGGCGGGAACGAGCCCCGATGATCTCAGGCTGCAACCGTTGAAGGATCTGAACGGCTATTTCCCGTTCACGCCGCCGCAGTCTACGGCGGAGTGGACGGAGCGCGCGGCGGCCGTGCGCCGGCAGATCCTCGTGGCGGAGGGGCTCTGGCCCATGCCCACGAAGACTCCGCTCCACACCGTGATCCACGGCCGGATCGAGCTGCCGGAGTACTCGGTGGAGAAGGTTTATTTCCAAAGCGCGCCCGGGTTCTTCGTCACCGGCAACCTCTACCGCCCGAAAAACGTGAAGGGCAAGGTGCCCGGGGTGCTGTTCACCCACGGGCACTGGAAGGATGCGCGGTTCTTCGAGGAGACGGCGGCAAAGCTGCGGGTGGAACTCGCCACCGGGCAGGAACGTTTCGAGTCGGGCGGCCGCAGTCGCTTCCAGTCGATGTGCGTGCAACTCGCCCGCATGGGCTGCGTGGTCTGGCAATGGGACATGTTGAGCGACTCCGACTCGCGGCAATTCTCGGCGGCCGTCGTGCACAAGTTCGCGGTGCAGCGGCCCGAGATGAACACGACCGCGGATTGGGGGCTCTACAGCCCGCAGGCGGAGGCGCACCTGCAGAGCATCATGGGACTGCAGACGTGGAACGCGATCCGCTCGCTGGATTTTCTCCTGAGTCTGCCCGAGGTCGATCCGGAGCGCACCGCGATCACGGGGGCCAGTGGCGGCGGCACGCAGACCATGCTGCTGGCGGCGATCGATCCCCGCGTGAAGCTCTCGTTTCCCGCGGTGATGGTCAGCACCGCGATGCAGGGCGGCTGCACGTGCGAGAACACCTCACTGCTGCGGATCAACACTGGCAACGTGGAGTTTGCCGGGCTGTTCGCCCCGAAACCGCAAGGCATGACCAACGCGAATGATTGGACGAAGGAGATGGCGACGAAGGGGTTTCCGGAGTTGAAGCAACTCTACCAGCTCCTGGGCGCCCCGGAAAACGTGATGCTGCAGCGCGGTGAGCATTTTCCGCACAATTACAACGCGGTTTCGCGCTCGGCCTTCTTCACCTGGCTTAACCAGCAATTCAAACTCGGCTTCCCCGCACCGGTGGTCGAACGCGACTATTCCCCGCTCACCCGCGAAGCGCTGACGGTCTGGGACGCGGCCCATCCGGCGCCCAAGGCGGAGGACCCTGACTTTGAGCGGCAGCTGCTGCGGTGGTTTGCCACGGATACAGAATCCCAACTCCGCGCGCTGCTCTCCCAACCCGATCGTTTTCGCGCAGTGGCGGGCGCGGCCGTCGAGGTGCTCATCGGCCGCACCTACGCCGAGGTGGGAGAGGTCAAGTGGCAGGCCAAGGGCCAGCGCGACCTCGGTTCCTATGTGGAAATGACGGGCCTGGTGCGAAACCCGACGCGGCACGAGGAGTTGCCGGCGGTGCGGTTGGAGCCGAAGCAGGGACGGGGGCGCGTGGTCATCTGGCTGGATGAGTCCGGCAAGTCCGGGCTGTACGCGGCCGACGGCACGCTCAAGCCCGCGGTGCGCCGGCTCGTCGAAGGCGGGGTGACGGTGCTCGGGGCGGACCTGTTGTACCAGGGTGAGTTTCTGGCCGACGGCCAGCCGCGGCGTGAAACCCGCGTGGTCGAAAACAAACGGGAGTTTGCCGGCTACACGTTTGGCTACAACCACGCGCTTTTCGCGCGCCGGGCGCACGATGTGCTGACGTTGGTGAAACTCGCGCACACGGCGAGGGTGGGAGCGGCGGCAGTCCCAGCCAGCGTGGCGGTGGCGGGCTTCGGCCGCATGGGTCCACTGGCGGCGGCGGCGCGCGCCGTGGCCGGCGGGGCCATCGACCGGGCGGCGTTGGACACGGGCGGGTTTCGTTTTGGCCAACTGCTCAACTACCGGAGTCCGGACTTTCTGCCCGGCGGGGCGAAGTACCTCGATGTGCCCGGGCTGCTCGCGTTGGGGGCGCCGCAGCCGCTCTGGTTGGCGGGCGAGGGGGCCGATCCGTCCCTGCCGGTCAAGGCCTATCGCGCGGCCGGGCAGGCGGACCGCCTCAGTGTCTTTACGGGACCGGCGGCGCAGACGGAGGCGAGCGCGGCGACGTAGCTGCTGGAGTGAGGTCCGGCGGGATGCGCGGCGAGCGGATCTCCAGGTTGACGGTGGCGTTGAGCTCGATCCTTCCGGTAGCGCCGGTCTTCGACTGGCGCCCGCCGGTCAGAGACGCGGCGCTACTCCCGGAGGCATCACCGCCAACCGGCAGATGCGCCCCCACGCTGCGAGTCGGGTTAATTCGGCTTGCGGGTGCCGGGACGCATTCGCGAAGCTGCGCCGTGGTGAAGAGCGCGATTGCCAACTCCCCTGCCTCGAATCCGGCGATTGGATCCGACGCCGTGCTGCGCCTGGAACAGGACGTCCGGCAACTGAAGGAGACCGTGCTCGCGCTCCGCCTGAAACTCGAGGAGGCGCAGGCCGGCCGGGACCAGGCGGTGCAGGATGCCGTGGCGGGGGCGCACGATGAAATCAGGCAATTGCGGGACACGGTGAGGACGCTGCGGGAGGAAATGCAGACCCTGCAGGCGGAAAAGGATAGGGCGGTGCAGGTGGCGGTGGCCACGGGTTCCGACGCAGGACGGCAATTACAGCAGACGATCGCCGCGCTGCGCTCCGCGCTGGAGACGGCCCTGGCTCAGGCGCAGGCGGACCGGGAGGCGCTGGTCCGCGCCAGCGACGACGAACAGCGGCAGCTGCGCCAGACCATCGTCGCGTTGCGGGACGAATGGGAGGCCCCGCATGGTCGTTGACGAAAAACGCCCGACCCGGCGGGCAAAGCGGCCGCCGCAGGAAACGCGGGCGGAGCTGCAGGCGCGCCTGCGCCGCACCGAGATGCTGTTGCAGCTGTCGCATCGCGTGGCGGCCATTGAAAAGCTCGACGATTTGCTCGCGACGCTGGTGGAGATTGTGGCCGACGAGACCAACGCCGAACGCGGCACGCTGTTCCTCAATGATGCCGCGACCGGGGAACTCTACTCCCGCATCGCGCAGGGCACGCTCAACCGGGAGATTCGCATCCTCAACACCACGGGGGTCGCCGGCTCGGTCTTCCAGTCCGGTCGCGGCGAAATTGTCAACGACGCGTATGCGGACGAGCGCTTCAACCGCGAGGTCGATCGCAAGACCGGCTTCACCACCCGTTCGATCCTGTGCGTCCCGGTCCAGACCGCCCGCGGCGATCTGATCGGCGTGGTGCAGACCCTGAACAAGCGGGAGGGCGGCTTTACCGCGGACGACATGGCGCTGCTCTCGGCCATGGCGACGCAGGCGGCCGCGGCGCTGCAGAACACGCAATACGTGGAGCGCATGAAGAAGACGCGCCAGGCCGAGATGGAGTTCCTTGATCTGGTGGCCGACATCACGAGCTCGCTGGATCTTTCCGTGCTGCTGCGGCGGGTGATGAGCGAGGCGACGCGCCTGCTGAAGGCGGATCGCTCCACGCTTTTCCTGCACAACGAAAAGACCAAGGAACTCTGGTCCGAGGTGGGGGAGGGGCTTAAGGCGGTGCAGATCCGGCTGCCGAACCATGTGGGGATCGCCGGGGCGGTGTTTCAATCGGGCCAGACGATCAACATCCCCCACGCGTACGCCGATCTGCGCTTCAATCCGGCGTTCGACCAGAAGACCGGGTACTTCACGCGCTCGATCCTCTGTGTGCCGGTCGTAAACAAGCACGGCAAGATCATCGGGGTGACCCAGGCGCTGAACCGGCGCGGCGGGCCGTTTACGGCGGAGGACGAGGCCCGGCTCAAGGCCTTCACCGCGCAGGTGTCGATCGCCCTCGAGAACGCCAAGCTGTTTGAGGACGTCCAGAACATGCGCAACTACAACCAGTCGGTGCTGGAGAGCATGTCGAGTGGCGTCATCACCCTGGATGAGGAGAACCGCGTGCACACCTGCAATGCGGCGGGCTTCCGCCTGCTGCGCGTGCGCGAGGGCGACATCATCAACCAGCCGGCCGCGGAATTTTTCATTGGCCCCAACGCCTGGATCGCGGAGCGGCTGGCCGGGGTGGCCGAGTCGGGCCAGAGCGCGGTTCTGATGGATGCCAACATGGAGGTGCGGGGCGAGAAGTTGAGCGTCAACGTCACCCTCCTCCCGCTCGTCAGTCTCAAGGTCAAGCGGCTGGGCTCGATGCTGATGATTGAAAACATCAGCAACGAGAAGCGCATGAAGTCGACGATGGCGCGCTACATGGATCCGGGCCTGGCCGACAAGTTGCTGGCCGGCGGCGGCGAGTTGCTCGGCGGGGCGAGCGTCGAGGCTACGGTGCTGTTCTCGGACATCCGGTCGTTCACGACGCTGACCGAGGAGTTGGGCGCGCAGGGCACGGTGGCCCTGCTCAACGAGTATTTCACGATCATGGTGAACTGCATCACCCAGGAAGGCGGGATGCTCGACAAGTTCATCGGCGACGCGATCATGGCGGAGTTTGGCATTCCCGTGGCGCACGGCGACGACGCCGATCGGGCGATGCGCGCGGCCATCAGCATGATCAACGAGCTGCGCGTCTTCAACAAACACCGGCAGGAGCGGGGCCAGAAGCCGGTGCTGATGGGGGTGGGGCTCAACACCGACACCATCGTCTCGGGCAACATCGGCTCACCAAAACGGATGGACTACACGGTGATTGGCGACGGCGTGAACCTGGCGTCGCGGCTGGAGAGCGCGTGCAAGGAGTACAGCGCGCAGATTCTGGCGAGCGAGTTCACCTATCGCAAATTGAAGGGGACCTACCGCTCGCGGGAGATCGATCGGGTGGTGGTGAAGGGCAAGACCGAGCCGGTCGGCGTGTACGAGATTCTCGATTATCACACCGAGGAGAGCTTTCCCAACATGCCGGAGGTCATCAACCAGTTCCGGGGTGGACTCGGCTATTACCGGAAGGGTGAATTCAAGCGGGCCATCGCGCAGTTCCGCGAGGCGCTGGCCCTGCACCCGGGGGACAAGCTGAGTCAGAATTACATCCAGCGTTGCGAATACCTGCTGGCGCATCCGCCCGGCGACGCGTGGGACGGCGTCTGGGTGATGAAGTCGAAATAGGATCGGCGCCGCCGGGGCGGCGGCCGGCTACTCCCGCGCTTTGCGGTCCCGGCCCGTGGCGAGCTCGGTCGCCCGGGCGGGGTCATAGGCGGGATTGGGGCGGGGCATCAGCGCGCCGACGTCGTGCCGCCAAGCGACGAGGGCGGCCTGCAATTCCCGGGCGCGGTCGGCCTCCTGGGCGGCGAGGTTGGTGGTTTCACCGGGGTCGGTGCGGAGATTGTAGAGCTCGAGGGCATGGTCCTCGAAGAACTCGAGCAGCTTCCAATCGCCGCGGCGAATCGCGCTGGCGGGGGTGCTGTGATGATAATGGGGCAGGTGCCAGAGAAACGTGTCGCGGGCGGGCGCGGCCCGTGGGTCGCGCAGCAGCGTCGCGAGGCTGGCCCCGTCGCGGGGTTGGCCGGCGGGGGTCGCGGCGCGACCCAGTTCGACGAAGGTGGGGTGAACATCGATGGTGGTGGCGGGCACGGGGCAGGTGACGCCGGCCGGGACCGAGCCGGGCCAGCGGGCGATGGCAGGAATGCGGATGCCGCCCTCATAAAGCGTGCCCTTGCCGGCGCGCAGCGGGGCGTTCGAGGTGACGACGGCACCGCCTTGTTCGTGCTCCAAACCTCCGTTGTCGGAGAGGAAGAGGATGAGGGTTTTCTCCGCGAGGCCGAGGCGGTCCACGGTGTCGACGATGCGCCCCACGCTCTGATCGAGTTCCTCGAGCAGGCCGGCGTATTCGGCGCGGCTCGGATAACCGGGCCGCGGCGGCCGGGCCTGATATTTGGCGAGCAACTCCGGCCGGGTGGACAGCGGGATGTGGACGGCGAAGTGGGAGAGTTGGAGGAGAAAGGGTTCGTCTTTGTGGGCGGTGATGAAGGCGACGCCCTGATCGGCGACAAATTCCGCGGTCCGGCGAGTGGCGGGCGAGCCGGTGACCTTGGGCGGGAGGGTGTTGCCCTGGAACTCGAGGGCGGTGGTCCAGCCCTGGTCCGCCGGGCCGAAGCCCTGGCCGCCCAGATGCCATTTGCCGAAGTAGCCGGTGGCGTAGCCGGCGGCCCGCAGGCACTCGGCGAAGGTGACGACCTCGAGGGGGAGGTGCGAAGGCACGACGGGATCGATCAGCTTCGCATAGGGCCGGCGGTGCCCGGGGATGTGCTGCGTGATGCCGAAGCGGGCCTGGTCCTGGCCCGACTGGAGATTGGTGCGGGTGGGCGAGCACACCGGACCGGCGTAAAACTGCGTGAAGCGCAGGCCCTCGCGCGCGAGGCGGTCGAGGCGCGGGGTCTCGTTGAAGGTGTTGCCGAAACAACCGATGTCCGCGTAGCCGAGATCGTCGGCGAGGATGAGGATGAGGTTGGGCCGGTCCGCCGGGGCGGACGCCGGAGCTGCGGCGGCGCCCAGCCAGGGGAACAGGGCGAGGAAGAGGAGCGGAAGGCGTCGGGACATGACGGGTTTCATTCCACCGTGACGGATTTCGCGAGGTTGCGCGGCTTGTCGACGTCGCAGCCGCGCTCGACGGCGACGTAGTAGCTGAGCAATTGCACGGGAATGGAGGCGACGATGGGCAGCACGGCGTCGTGACACTCAGGGATGGTGATGACTTCGTCGGCCAGGCCGGGCGGGAGTTCGACGCCCTCGGTGACGATGGCGATCACCGGGCCCTTGCGGGCCTTGATCTCCTGCATCGAGGAGATGATCTTGTTCACGATCTCACCCTGGGGCACGAGGAAGACGCTCGGGCACCCCTCGCTGACGAGCGCGATCGGGCCGTGCTTCATCTCGGCGGCGGGATAACCCTCGGCGTGGATGTAGGAGATCTCCTTCATCTTCAGCGCGCCCTCGAGGGCGATGGGGAAGAGCGAGAGGCGGCCGAGGAACAGCATGTCGTGGTGATGGGCGATGCGTTTGGCGATCGCCTTGATGTGCGGGGCCTGAAGCAGGGCGGTGCGCACGAGATCGGGCGCGCCCTTCAGGGCGGTGACGTAGCGCACTCCAGCGCCAAAGCTCAGATCCCGCATGCGGCCGATGTAGAGGGCCAGCATGGCGCCAATCAGCAACTGGGACGTGAACGCCTTGGTCGAGGCGACGCCCACCTCGGGGCCGACGTGCTGGTAGATGCCGCCATCCGCCTCGCGCGCGATGGTCGAACCCACGACATTGTTCACGGCGAGCACCTTGTAGCCCTTGCGCTTCGCTTCGCGCAGGGCCGCGAGCGTGTCGATGGTTTCGCCTGACTGGCTCATGACGAAGAAGAGGGTGTTGCGGAAGAGCGGCGCGTTCCGGTAGCGGAACTCCGAGGCGTAGTCGCATTCGACCGGCATCCGGGCGAAGCTCTCGATCAGGTGCTCGGTGACCATGCAGGCGTGCAGGGCGGTGCCGCAGGCGCAGAACATGAAGCGCTCGATGGTGCGAAATTCGCCGGCCGTGATGTTGAGGCCGCCGAACTGCGCCGTGCTGCCATCCGCGGAGAAACGGCCGCGCATCGCGTTTTCGAGCGCGACGGGCTGCTCGAAGATCTCCTTCTCCATGAAGTGGGCGTTGTCCCCGAGCTCTGAATCGGCGATGGACCAGGTGACCTTGTCGATCACCGGCTCGACCAGGGTGGAGGCGAGCGTGGTGATCGAAAACGCCGAGGGCGTGAGGTGGGCGATTTCCCCGTCGTTGAGATAAACGACGTTCTGGGTGCGGCCCACGATGGCCGCGACATCGCTGGCCACGAGGCTTTCACCGTCGCCCAGGCCCAGGATCAGCGGCGAGCCCTGGCGGGCGGTGACCAACTCGCCCGGGGCGTCGAGTGCCATCACGACGATGCCGTAGGTCCCCTCGACGTGGTGCAGGGTCTTGCGCACGCTCTCGACGAAGCGGCTCTCGCCGTTCACGGCCGCCGGTTCCTTCGCATAGTGGTACGCGATCAGGTTGCACAGCACTTCGGTGTCGGTCTCCGACTGGAAGGTGTAGTCCTTGGTCAGGAGGAATTTTTTGATCTTGGTGTAGTTCTCGATGACCCCGTTGTGGATCAGCGCGATGGCGCCGTCGCTGCTCACATGGGGGTGGGCGTTGGCGTCGGTCACCCCGCCGTGGGTCGCCCACCGGGTGTGTCCAATTCCGAAGGTGCCGGACAGGACGTGCTGGGCGGCCTCCTTTTCCAGGTTGGCGACCCGGCCGATCTTCTTCGCGATGGCGAACCGCCCCTGTTGCATGATCGCGACGCCGGCCGAGTCATAGCCGCGGTATTCGAGCCGCTTGAGTCCCTCGATGATGAGGGGAGCCGCCTTTTGTTTGCCGACGTAGCCAACGATGCCGCACATGGTGATAAGGGAGATGGGAAAAGGATGAAGGACGATCAGGGTGAACGGGAAGCGCGCCCAATCAAGGGTAGAGCGGCTGGCTGGTGAAGGTTTCGTATTCGAGCCGGTGCATCGCGCGGTTGACGAAACCGGTGGCGATCACGATCGCGGTTGCGGCGGCGGCGGTGAAGCCGAGGCCGTACCAGCGTTCGTCGAGCATCAGGCCTGCGACGGTCACGGCCAGGTTCACGACGGCGAAGGCGGTGCAGCAGATCAGGGCGTCGGTGATCCGGTTGAGATAGAACAGCACCGTGAGCAGGGCCAGGAAGAGGACGAGCAGGAACACCCCGATCAAGGTCACCTGGAAAACCAGGGTTTGCACCGCGCCCAGCCCGAGCGCTTCCAACAACGGCGCGGCGGCGAAGACGAGGGCGAGCGTCGTGGCGCCCTGAAACTTGAGCAACTGCACCAGGCCCGCCCGGAGCGCCGCGGCCATCTCCAGCTTGGTGCGTTTGATCTCCCCGAGCGTGCCTTTCTCGACGACGAGGCGGAAGAACTCCGTGTAGCGGCCGGCAAAGGTGGTCTCGAGCGTCAGGAGGAACACGGCCATGCCAGGAGCGACGGAAAGGAAGCTGAGGAAGACCGCCTGATCATAGAGCGGCGACGCCCACAGGGCCCCGGCGACACGATGACTGTGGGGGGAAAACCACCAATGGAGGGGCTTGTCGATCCAGATGCCGAGATTGTAGGCGAGGCCGCAGCCGGCGAGGGCGCGGTGCTGCTTGAAGTAGGCGAGAAAGGCAAAGCTGGGCGCCGCGGCGCGGCCGAATTCGGCAAAGATGACGCGCACGATCGCGAGCAGCAGCACCAGCTGGCCGAGCAGGAAGCCGGCCATCGTCCCCCCGATGCCCCACCCGCGCGACAGGGCCCAGGCCGCCAGGAAGCTGACCCCGTAGCCCAGGGCGAAGCACCGGAGCACCGCGGAGTAGTCGCGCACGGCGGTCAGGTACACGGCTCCGACCCAGATCGCGGATACGACCATGAGGACGCCGGCGGCGGCGAATTGAAAGAGCGGGGGCGCCGGCACGAACCCGATGAAGAAGGTCAGGCCGCCGGCCGCGCCGAGGCCGAGCACGAGCGCCAGGCCCGCCAGCAGGGAAGGGAAGACGAGCTCCGGTTTCCGGGCAAAGACCGCATCCGCCGCATAGCGGGAGAGGATGAGCTGGAGCGGTCCGGTGGCGATGAGGGAGAAGGCAAAGATGTGGGTCACCGCCACGAAAAAAACATCGAGGTCACCGGCCCGGCCCGCGCGGGCCAGCACGGTGCCGAGCACGGCGAGCGTGACCATGGATAGCACCCAGGGTCCGCTGCCGATCAGCGCGGCATAGCCGTAGGCCTGCAGGCCGCCGGCAAACGTCCGCTTCTGCATCAGCCGCGTGAGTTGAAAGCCGATGCCAGCCATCTCAGCTTCCTTCCTTCCCGGCGGCGGTCGCGTGGTCCTGGTTCCAGCGGTGATCGGTGTAGAATTGCCGGTACCGTCCGATGATTTCCGTCTGCCGATAGTGCCGCTCGGCCCGGGTGCGCCCGACCTGGCCCATGGTCAGGAGGTTTTCCGCGGACGCGATCACGCGGAGGACGGCTTCGGCGGTGTCGATGGGCGAGCAGATCTTGGTCAGCAGGCCGGCGCGGCCGATCGCCTTGTCCGCGGCGGTGCGACCGAAAATGAGCTCGCGGCAGGCCCCGACGTCGGTGGCGACACACGGCACTCCGCCGGCGAACGCCTCGAGGATGATCAAGGGCAGGCCCTCGCTGATGCTGGTGAGCAGGCAGACATCGAGGCCGGACATGATCTCACGGACATTCTGCGGGCCGAGAAAACGGACCTTCTGCCCGAGGCCCATGAGGGTGACCATTTGCCGGCATTCCTCAAAGTAGTCGGGGTCCTCGTCGGTCGGCCCGATGAGTTGAAAGACGGCGCGGGGTTCGCGGGCGATCACCGTGCGGGCGGCCCGGATGAGGGTTTTGACATCCTTGATGGGCACGACGCGGCCGATGAAACCGATGACGATTTCGTCGCCCAGGCCCCGGGCGAGGCGGGCGTTTCGTTTCGCCAGCGCGGCGTCGAACTTCGCCGGGTCGATGCCATTGGGGATGACCTCGAGACGCCGGGCCTCGGCGCCGTATTCGACCTGCAGATGCGTGTTGCCCTCAAAGAGCGAGATGATGCGCCCCGCGCCCGCATACGACACTTCGCCGAGGAACATGAACAGGTCGATCCAGAGTTGTTTGAACGCGCCGAGTCCCTCGGTCACGTCGAAGTACCGGCTGGGCGGGTCGTAGATCCACGTGGCCTGGCTGATCTCGGCGATGCGCTCCTTGGTGTAGATGCCGTGCTCGGTGATCAGGTAGGGCGCCCCGTGCCGCCGGGCGGCGACGGCGCCGAGCATGCCGGCGTAGCCCGTCGACACGCTGTGGTAAAGTCGGGCGGCCGGAAGCCGGCGGCGGGCCTGCAGGGCGATCCACACCGGCAGGTGCACAAAGCGCGTGGCCCAGAAAAAATCGATGAATGATTGGTCGGGAGCGTATTCTTCCGTGGCGCGCGCCAGGAGGTTCCAGGCGGCCTCGTCGTGGAGAAGATTGCCAAAGGTGAAGCGGCCGCCGGTTGCCTCGACACGGTCGAGCGCGTCGAGCACGCCCCAAAAGGCGGCCAAGCGTGCGTCGTCGGCGGCGGCAAA
Source organism: Opitutales bacterium (assembly GCA_038249085.1). Taxonomy (GTDB): domain Bacteria; phylum Verrucomicrobiota; class Verrucomicrobiia; order Opitutales; family Opitutaceae; genus ER46. The sequence goes on along the minus strand of JBBRWR010000024.1, from coordinate 24,542 downwards.
GTAGAACGCCTGCAGGGCCCCGTAGACTCGCCTCGGATCGGTGTCACTCACCGGTGCCGGCGCGAGTTCCTCCAGCGGGAGTTGCTCGAAGAGGAACACCTCCGTGAGGGAGATGACGTTGGGCGGCGGCTGGTACTTTTTTTCCCGGGCCTGATCGCGGGTGCTGCCCAGGAAGAACAGCGCAAAGGTGACCTCCGGCAGCTCGGTGACGATCTGGTGCATCCACGAGGAGACCCCGCCCTGCACATAGGGATAGGTGCCCTCGAGGAGCAGGCAGACATCGGCCGGTCGACCGGGATCGGGTGGGTTCATGCGCGATGGGTCGGACCGCGCGGAGCTTGCTCCAGCTTGGTTGGGTGGAGGAGCGGCTTTATGCCGCGATGGAAATCCGCACGCGCTGAATCGCGGCGAAAAGCCGCTCCCACAACCGGTGGTGAGAATACGCGCATGTTGATTTGGTTGAATGCCCTGGAGCTTGCTTCGGGGTTCCTTACGCCGAGACGGCGCGGGGGCCCAGCCAGAAGTCGACGATTTCTTCGAGGCGCGGGTTGATGAACCCGGCGCGCGCAAAGGCGGTGAGGAGGCGGCGCAATTCCGCCCAATCGCCCTCGAGGAAGGCGAGTTCCATGCGCCACGGCAGCACATGCTGGGCGTGGAGGGAGGCCGCGGGCAGCCGCGCGCACCAGCGGCGTGCGCCGGCGGGGTCGCGGGCGCGCAGGGCATACTTGAGCCCGAGGAAGGACAGTTCGGGGGAGGCCGGCGCAATCGTGATCGCCGTTTCCAGCAGGGCGATGGCCTTGGCAAGATAGTGGGCCGCCGTCTCGTCATCGCCGGCGACATCGAGGTACACCAGTTCGAAGAATTGCTCCGCCAGGCGGTGGGCGGTGGCCACGGCCCCGGGGTCGGCGCGCAACTTCCCCTCGAGATCCTTGATGCGCTCCTCAAAGCCCTCGAGCATCGCACTGAGGATGTTCTGGGCGTAAATGCGCACCTGCTCGTCGCTGTCCTGGAGTCCCTTCCGCAGGAGCGGAATCGCCAGCGGGGCTTCGAGCTCGCGCAGCGCCAGAATCGCGTTGCGTCGCAATTGTGTGCGCGGGCTCTGCAGGATTTCGGCGATTGACTGGACCGACGCGCCGGCGGGCAGGGCGGTCTGATCCTCCTGCGGCTGTTGATTCCAGATCAGGTAGCGGCGATCGTTCTCGTCGGCGCCACGCGCGCGGAGCCCCTGGAAGAGGACCAGGGAGGCGAGGGGGCCCAGGAGAGGAAACACGAGGGCGCAGCCGGCGGGCAGCAGGATCGACGCCGGCCGGTTGCCCGGGAGCCAGGACGAAGCGCCGAAACCCCATGCGGCGGCGCCCGCCACGTGGGCCAACAATACCCAGCTGGTCCCGCGACCGTGCCAGAGACCCTCGAGAGCGACGAGGTGAAGGCAGGCACCGACGAGGAGCGCGACGGGACGGAGTCGGTTCATGTTGAGGCGGCCGGGACCGCCGGGCGACGATGCAGGCGGAAGGAACTCACGCAGAGACAGGTTCAGCCGAGCCCTCGATCTCGGCCAGCAGTTCAGGAAGGTCCGCGGCGCGGCCGAATTCCACGCGCCGGCAGGCCACCTCAACCGGCCAGGGCCCACCGTGGCGGAGGAATTGCCGGCAGCGTTCGATGAAGATCTGGGCCCCGCGTTCCCCGGTCAGCGGCAGCAGGACCACGAGGTGCGGGTGGTCCCAGCCCATTTCTGCCGCGAAGTCGCCGCCGCGCACCGCGCCGAGGAGCGCCTGCTCGAAGCGGGCCTGTTCCGAGCCCGGGACGCCGGGCAGTTCGAAGACCACGACCGACGTGGGCAGATGGTGCCTTTGATAGGCGTCCAGCGTGAGCTGCAGCAGGTGCACCAGGTGTTCGCGCGTGAAGATCCGCTGTGCTTCCGTCCCGGCCACAATGCGGTAACGACCGGTCGCCCCCGAGGCGAGATCGAGCACCTCGCCGCCCCACTCGCAGATGAGCGCGATCAGGTTGGCGGTCTGCGGCGTGAAGGTGATGAACGGCAGACCGGTGACCAGCAGCAGCGTGCGCACGAGGCCGTCGGCGTCGGGCAGCGGCGCCGCGAGCAGGATGCGTTCCTCGGTCGGGGGATCTTCCTGCCGGAGCAACTCGGGCAACGTCACCAGGGACCGGCGGGTGAGGGCGAGGCGGACGATGGCCGCCTGCTCCACCGGCAGCGTCGCCGGCAAAAACGTGTCCTGCCCAATGAGGCTGAGGCGCTGCAGCGGTTCGTCATCGCCGCCGACGGCATAGAGGGCGGCGTCCGCGAGGCGCACCTGGCGTTTCAGGAAGTGGAGAATGGTTTCCGGGAGATCGTCCGGCGGGCTGGCGTAGAGCCGGCGCAATTCGGCATCGAGGGTGCTTACCTCCCCGTCGCGGGCGGCGACGGCGCGGTCGAGTTCGTCCTTCACCCCGCGCAGGTACCGCACCTCGGAGTCGAGCCGGCGCACGGAAATCCCCAGTTTCTCCAGCTGGGCTTCGGCGCTGACGCGTTCGCGGCGTATCCAGCCGAACAATTCGCCGGAGAGACCGCCGAGGAAGACGAGGCCGAGGTGAAGGTAGGGTGCCGCGGCGAAGGCGGACCGGATCGAGCCGCTTCCGCCGTAGACTTCGAGGCCCGCCACCAGCGCGCTGGTGAGGGCGCCGCTGAGCACGCCGACGGTAAAACCATAGCGGCCGCCGAGCAGGAGCGGCAGCAGGAGGTAGGGACAGGGGTTGAGGTTGGTCCAGCCGGGATGGGCGCGATCGAACAGCAAGTTGGCCCCAAGCACGGAGGCCGCCAGGACCGCGGCGTCGAGGGCCACGGATTTTGGGCGGAGGTGGTCGCGCCAAGTCATGCCGGATCCGGAGGAGGAAGGACCGCTCCGCTCAGCGACCCGGGGCGTCGTTGGCGCCGCGGCGCAGGCGATTGCCGCTGATGGGCAGGTCGCGCACCAGCGACTGCACCGCCCGGGCTCCGGCTGAGGTCACGGAAGCGAACGCGTATCCCACGTTGCCGCTCGTGCCCTGCCAGAGGGTCTGGCCGGTGGCGGCGTCCACGAGGCGCAGCGTGATGCCCACGGCGGGGTCGCCGTCGAGATCGGTCTTGTAACGATATTCATGCACCGTGCCGATGAGCAGGTGCGTCGCGTTGACGGTGCGCGCGAGCTCGGCGTAGCGCCCGTCGGGCCCCTGGGCCTTGTCGGCGGCGGATTTGAGCAGGGTTTCCTCGGTCTGGTACAACGCGATGCCGGCCTCGACCAGCGCGCTGCCGGTCATTTCGGTGAGGGCGCGCCCCGCGTGCTCGTCATCGGTGGCGTTGACGAACGGCGGCAGCAACAGCCGCGGCACCGTAATCGCCGCCCGGCCGGTGCCACCCTGGTGGACGACGGTGGCACAGCCGGCCACGAACAGCGCAAGGGACGCCCCGAGGAGGCGGACGAGGCAGAGAGGGGAAGTCATGATGATTTCAATAGAGAGTGCGGACAAAAAAGCTGAGCAACGTCGCGGCCGTGCCGGCATTGCTGGCGCCGGCACTCGTGGTGTGCCCCGCCTCCAGCGAGATCTCGATGCTCTTGCGGGGGAAGAAGGACAGCCCGAGACCGGCGCTCCAGCCAGTGGATTCCAGCTCGAAATCGTAGTCAACGCCGGCGGTGAGGCGGTACGCCCAGGCGTCGGCCAGGTGGTCGGTGGCGAGCAGGCCCAGACCGTGGCGATTGATGCGCCGGCTGATCAGGTTGGCCAGGAGGCCTTCCCGGGCCGGTCGCCCGCCCGCCGGATCGGCGATCGGCGCGACGATGGTGGAATCGATGCTGGCGGGGTCGGTGGCGGAGAAGGTGGCCAGGCTGCCGCGGTAGCCGGCCACGATCCGCGGTCCCTGGCGCCAGATCGTTTGATCGAGGTTGAGATCGAGGCCGGCGCCACGACCGAGGCGATCCCCCCCGGCGTTTAACTCGCGGACTTGGCCGCGGGCGACGAAGGCGAGGTCGGCCTCGATCAGCCAGTTGAGCACGAGGGCGGCGCGGTGCTGCCGGCCGTCAATCGCCTCGAACGCGAGGCTGTCGGTGGCGCGCTCGTTCCAGGCGGCCTCGAAGGTGAGGTCCCGATCCTTCGCAAAGCTGAGGCGCACGCGGCCCCCGGCGAGCAGGCCCTCGCGGCCGGCCCCGACGGATACGTCGGTGCGCCAGCGCCGGTCGTAGGTCGTTGTGAGCGTGGCGGCGGCCTCGGCGCGACCGGCCCGGGTGGCGCGCAGGCCGGGGGCGGCTTCGAGCGTGACGACATCACGGTTGACCCGGAGTTCGAGCCAGTGGCGGTCGCTGAGGTGCTGCGCGTTCAGCGCTCCGTATCGCTCCACGCGCGCCCGGGCGAGGCGAAGCTCCGACATCGTTGCCTCAACCCGGGGCAGATGTTCCCGGTAAAGGCCGTCGAGCACCTGGCGCACCTCGGCGCGCAGGTCATCGCCCAGCGCGTGATGGCGCAGCAATTCCTGGTATGAGAGCATCGCGCGATACCAATCGCCGGCGGCGTAGGCGGCGGCGGCGAGATCCGTCTCGTAGGGGTAGCGGCGGCCGGCGAATTGCGCGGGTTTCAGGTGGCCCAGCACCTGGTTGGCCCCCGCGTAGTTCCGCGCGAGATAGTAGCCGGAACCAAGGAAATAGAGCCCCTGGTGATCGTTGGGGTAATACTCCAGAAAGCGCCGCGCGAGGCGCAGGGTGGCGGTCGCGTCCTTCTGCTCCAGATACATGGAGGCCAGCACCAGCAAGGTCTGGCGATCGCGGGGATTCTGTTCGAGGATCTGCCCCGCGAGGCTCTCGGCCACCTTGGGTTTGTTCAGGCGGGCATACAGGTAGACCAACTGCCGCCTTTCCTCAATTGGGAGGGTCTGCGCGCGGGCGATCACCTCCGCGTCCGGCAGGAGGGCCGGCGCCGGGGCGGCCGGCAGCGCCCCGCTCCAACTGATCAACAGGAGCCCAACCCGGGCCACCCCGACCCGCCACCTGAGCTTCGATGCCTTCATGGGCCGCGTCCCTTCGACACCAGTTGCGCCTGCATGCGGCGCAACGCCTCGGTGTAAGCCTGGCGCGCCCCGTGACGATCGCCGCGGGACAGGCAGATGTCGCCGAGGGCACTCCAATCGGAGGCCGGGGCTCCGGGCATGGCGGCCAGGTACGCGCGCTGGTATCGCTCCGCGTCGCGGGACTTGCCGGCGGCGACGGCAATTTCGGCGGCGAGCCGCAGGAGCGGCGGGTTGGCCGACCGCAGGAGTGGCGCCAGCAAGGCCGCGGCCTCGGCGGATCGGCCACGGAGCAGGAGCACCCGGGCCAGGTCGGCCGTGCGGCTGGGATCGTCGGGACGCTCCGCCAGCAGGTCCCGTCGCATCTGCTCCGCGACGGCGTAGTCATGCAGCGCCTCGTGGGCCTGGGCCACGTGCTCGCGCACATTCTCGTCGAGGGCCAGCGCCCCGGTCAACGGCACGGCGAGAAAACGACGCTCCGCCGCGGTGTCGTTGTTCAGTCGCATCAATTCGAGATACAGGGCGGCCGCGATGGGCTCGTCGTGCAGGCGACGATGGTCAGCCAGGACGGTCTGGGCCTCGACGTAGTTGCGTTCATCGGACAGGGCGCTGGCCAATTGCAGCCGCACCTCGTCGCTGTCGGGCAGGCGCCGGAGGCCCTCCGCCAGGGTCGCACGCCGGGCGGCGGCATTCGCCCCCAGTTCATAGGCGTAGGCCAGCATGAGGTAGTCGCGCGGCACCGGAGTGGCGGCCAACTCGATGCGCCGGCGGATGCCGCGGGCCAGTTCGTCGTAGCGCCCGAGCGACTCGGCGAGTCGCGTGTACGGATCGAGGACCTCCTCCGTGGGCGCCTGCTCCGCGAGTCGGGCGTACAACGCCAACGCGTCGCTGTTCCTGCCCTCAAAGACGAGCGTGGCGGCGAGTTCGCCCTGAATGACGGCGTCGGTGGGACGGAGCCGCTCCGCCCGCCGGAGGTGGTCCTCCGCCGCGGCGAAGCGATTCAAGGCGATGTGAACGCGGGCGACTTCCACCAGGGTGTCGGCGTCGTCGCCGTGGTCGGCGAGGTAGCGGTCAAAGTGATCCAGCGCCGCGTCGTAGCGCCCTTGGATGACCTCGAGGCGGGCCAGGAGCAGAGTATAGTCGGGGTGGCCGGCCAGCGGCACGAGGCGGGTCAGCGCCTGCATCAGATCCCCATCCCGATAGAGGCCGGGATTCAGGGCAATCAGCCGGTCGATCGCCTCGAGATCGCCGCGGAGCGCGAGATCCAACCAGGCGTCAAACGCCGCAGCGGGTGCCCCCGCCCACTCGAGGATCCGGCCCTGGGCGCGCACGTCTTCTGCCGCCTTGCCGCCGAGGGCGGTCGCCTGGGCCGCCGCTTCGATCGCGGCGTGCGGGGTGCCGGCGGACACCAGCAGATCGCGCAGCCGGCGCCAGGCCGCCAGGTCATCGGAATGGGTGGCGACCCGATGCTGGAGGTAGGGGACTGCCTCGGCGGGTTGGCCGGCCTGCAACGCGACCGTCACCAATTCCTCGAGTTCAGCCGGAGCGAGCTCACTGCCCGGTGCGGAGTCGGCGCGCGCGCGGAGCAAGGCGAGGACCTCGCGGTTGCGATTCAGCGCGCGCAACAGCTCCAGTCGTCGCGCCGCCACGGCGGGGGCCGGATCCTCACCCAGCGCCGCCAGCGCCGTTTCCGGCTGGCCGGCCAATTGCCACAAGCGGGCCAGTTCCAGGGCGGCCGTTTCGGTGCGGTCGGTCGGCGGGTGGTCGGCGGCAAAGACGGTGGCAGCGACGGCGGGCTGGTTGGCCGCCAGCGCCGCGCGCACCAACCCGGCCGCCAGGCGGTGCCGCTGGCCGGGTGGGACGCGGGGAAAGTCCGGGGCGACGAGTGCCCAGGCCGGAGCCACGTCCAGCAGCGACGCCATCACCGGCGCCAATTCGGCAAAAATCTCCTCGGCAAAACCGGAATCGCGCCAGGCCGCCACCGCCTGGTCCCAATAGGCCACGAGCGCCGCGCCCGCGCCGGCGGGCAGTTCGCGGCGGGTCAGTTGCAACGCCAGCCGCCGGTAGCGGTCGGGCTCCCGGGCGCGATCCGAGGGTGCGACGCGGTCCCATTGGCGGCGGGCCTCCGGGATTTTCCCATCGCGCAACAGATCCTCGATCAAACGGGCATCGTCCGGTAAAAGCAGATACAGGCCGGCCCCGCAGCTGAGCAGCAGCAGGGCGAGGGCCCAACGCGGCAGGATGGGTTTCGGCTGGAGGGTGGCGCTCACGGCGCGGCGAATTCGAGTTCCAGCCGGCTCTGCGGGGGGGCCGTGAGTCGCAGCCGGCCGGTGGCATCGGCGGGCTGGACCGCGGCCGCCCCCGCGGTCACGACGCGCACCGTGGCTCCCGGGGTGCAACCGGCGAAGACGAGCTCGACCGGTCGCGGGTCGCTCACGGCCAGACGCCACCCGGCCGGGCCGTGCGCGGTGAAGCTGATTTCGCCCGAGCTCGTCTCGAGTCGTGGCTGGTGCGGCACCGGCCGCGGTGCCAGGGACACGGTGACCACGGGAGCGCCGTCGGTATGGATGTAGCCCTGGTCGCTTTCGATCTTCCAACCGGTCACACCGGGCGAGCGCGCCAGGTCAATCCGGTCGGCCAGCTGCGCCGGGAGCCGGAAGGTCCGCGCCTCGCCCTGGTTGACGATGACCCAGTGCTCGTCGCCGACGGAGAAGATCGTGGTGTCACGCGCGTCGCGCACCGTGCGCGCGTACTGCGAAACCGTGACGGGGTGCAGGGGCTGGGCCATCACCCATTGGTAGATCGTCTCGAGCGCATGGAGTGAGGCGGGATAATCGCCGCTGTAGAAGTGATAGTAGAGGTTGACCGGCTTGAGGCGGCGGGGCGACTCCGTCAGCGCGAACGTCTCGAGCACCTGGGAAAAGGTGCCGAAGAGCGGACCGCGCCAATTGTTGGTGTACACATTCTCGTTTTGATTCGGGGCGAGGATCTGCAGTTCGCCGTCCCAGGGCATGGACCGCGGGGCCACGGCGGTGAGCGTGCGGTTGCGGGCGGTGATGAGCGTATCGCCGCCGTTGATGTTCTCGAGGCCGAGCTCGCGGGTGAGGGCCAGCGCCGCGGGCGGCGGGCGGCAATTGCCGCTCCATTGGAAGACGCGGACCGTGCGTCCCGGCGGGGCCAGTAGCTCGTTGATGTACCGGACGGAGTCCACGATTTCGCGGGTGAGGTCGAGGTGGTCGTACACCTGCTTGAGATCGAGTTTGGCGGCGTCGTAAAAACCCTCGGTCCGATCCCCCTCGATCCAGAAGAACGGGTGGGAAAACGTGTGGGAGGCCAGTTCGACCTGGGGCAGCGCGAAGATGTCGCGGGCGATGGCCTCGAGGACGGGAGCGTCGGCCGCGCGCTGCGTCCGGATGAGGGCGCGTAATTCCGCCTCGATGATGGAGACGGTGACCGGCAGCGGAAATTTTTTCAGGATGCGATCGCGGATGATCTCGGCGGAACGCTGGCCGGGCTCGACGCGGCTGAAGTTGGAAAAGCCGTCGCCGTCGATGTGGCTGAGGAAGACCCGCCGGCCATCGCGGGTGGTGGTGTCGGGGGCCGGGGCGGGACTGGCGCCGAGGGCGCGCTGGAGAAAGACAAACGGATCCACGCGCCAGAACTCCCGAAAGTCGGCGCGGCGGAACAACAGGAACGGGTCCAGGGCGATTCCGCCCCAACTGCAGGTGAAGACGGGGTCGAAGTCCACCGCCGGTCCCGCGGTCGGCCGGGCCCGCAGCGCCAGAATCCGCCGGGCGTCGGCCGGGGCGCGCAATTCGACGTAGGACACGGGATTGAGGGGCAGCTCGACCTCGAAGTCGTACGTTCCGGTTTCCTTGCTGATCACCTCGAGCGCGGCGGGTCGAATCGCCGGAGCGCCGGAACCGCCGAGATCAAGGGCTTCGAGGAACCGCGCCCGCTGCTCCCGGTCGCGGAACGGCAGGCTGCCCAACACCACGATGCGCCGCCCCGCGGCGCGCTGTTCCACGAGCCAGTCGACCAGCGGGGCTTCGACCGCGGGCGGAATTTGCCAGAGCCGGGGCAGCACGATGGCGTGGCATTCGGCGCCCAGCCGCGGCAGGTCCGCCCGCGATGCGACCTTATAGTAGTCGACCTCGTACCCGAGCCATTCCAGCGGCAACTGCAGTTTCGTGGCCGTGAACGATTCTGCCGGCCACTTGACCTGATCGGACTGCTCGGTGCTGAGGTTGCCATAGAACGAACAGATGCGCCGGGGGACCAGACGCAGCGGGGCCAGCATCGTCCCGTCGAGGGCCGGCGTGGATACGAAGGCGTGGAACCCCAGGGCACGGATCTGGCGCGCGACCTCCCGCGGATGCGCCGGCGGCGAAGCCGGATCGGCATAGTCGATGACATAGACGGGGCGACCCGCGGCCGCGATCTTGCGCAATTCCACCAGTAGCGCCGCGGTGGTCGCGGGGGCGACGGCGCCATAAACGCCGCCCGCCGAATCGTGGGTCGCGAAGAGCGACTCCGCGAGGACGCCGTCGATCACCTCGCGGAGGGCGGCGAAGGCGAAGAAACCGCGGTTGACGATGATGCGCTTTTGGGGGAAAGCGGCGTGCAGGCGCTGGACCACGGCCACGAGCCCCTGCCGGAGGGCGGCGGTACGGGGCGCGTCTCCCGGGGCGACCAGGTCCACCGAATCAAGGGTATCAAGGAAGAAGCCATCGAAACCGCGGCGGGCGGCGGTCGCCGCCAGTTCATCCACCAGATATTCGCCCCAACGGGGATCGGTGAGATCGATCAGATCGGAATTCCAAACCGGGTTGTGGCCGGCGAAGGGCAGGCGGCGCCTAACGACCTCGGTTCGGTAGGGAGCGTCGCCCGCGACCTCGCCGATACTCAGGTAGGCCAGCACCGTGGCGCCGGCGCGATGGGCGGCGGCGAGATCGACGGTGGCGTCGGGATGCACGATCGAAAGCGCGTGCGCCACCAGAGGTGCGGTGGGGACCTTGGCGGAGTAATTGACGTAGAAAGCCATCGGCTCGGCGGCGTGGATCCCCAGACCGCCCAGAAGCCACCCCATCAGGCCAAGGGTCGTCTGCCGGCGGCGCTTCATCCTTGCCGGATCAACTCGCGCAGGCCGTCCTCGACGCCCACCGCCGCGCGAAAGCCCAGCGCCGTGGCTGCCTCCTCGGGGGCGCCGCGGGAGTGGATGATGTCGCCGGATCGGGGCGCGGCGTGGACGGGGGCGGGTAGCGTCGGGTACTCCTGACGAAACACGCCGACCACTTCCAACAGCGAGGTGGCGCGCCCGGTGCAGATGTTGGCGGCACCGGAACGCAGGTTGGGGGCGGTGGCGGCGAGGACGTTGGCCCGGGCCACGTCATGCACGGAGATGAAGTCGCGCGTCTGCGCCCCGTCGCCATAAAGGGTGACAGGCCGGCCCTCGCGGTAGCGGCGGTCGAAGATCGAAATCACGCCGGAATAGGGCGACGCCGGATCCTGCCGCGGGCCAAAGACGTTGAAGTACCGCTGGCAGCGCACCGTCAGGCCAAACGCCGCCCCGTGCCCCAGGAGCAGGGCCTCGCTGGCGAGCTTGGCGGCGCCGTAGGGACTGATGGGATACTTGGCCGACATCTCGCCAATCGGCAGGTCGGTGGTATCGCCATAGATCGCCGCCGACGAAGCGAAGACGATCCGCCGGACCCCCGCGGACCGGGCGGCTTCGGCCACGAAGTGGGTGGCCGCGACATTGAGGGTGAAGTTCAGCGTGGGGTCGGTGATGCTTTCCTGCACACTCACGAGGGCGGCGAGATGGATGATGGCCTCGGGGCGGGCGGCCAGCACCACGGGGGCGAGCGCGCCGGGGGCGGAGACATCCAGTTCGCAGAGGGTGAAACTCCTCGCCGCCAGCGCGGCCGCGAGATTCTCGCGCCGGCCGGTACGAAAATTGTCCACCCCGGTCACGACGTGGCCCGCCGCCAGCAATTGGTCGACGGTATGGCTGCCGATGAAACCGGCGGCACCGGTGATGAGAATGTGAGCCATGGGAGCGGTTGGCGGAGAAATTGCTGGCGAAAAGTGGGCCGGGCGCAAATCTGGAGCAAGGCTTTACCCGAAACTTCCACCTACGAATTCATCATGAGTACCCAGAAACGCGTCCTCGCCGTCATCATGGGTGGCGGCCGTGGCACCCGCCTCCACCCTCTGACCCTCGAGCGCTGCAAACCCGCGGTGCCGCTCGCCGGCAAGTACCGCCTGGTCGACATCCCGATCAGCAATTGCCTCAACAGCGACATCAACCGCATGTTCCTGCTGACCCAGTTTCAGACGCAGTCGCTGCACCGGCATGTGCAGAGCACCTACCACTTCGATCCGTTTGGGGGAGGGTTCGTCGATATCCTCGCCGCCGAGCAGACCGAGAAGGGCTCCGACTGGTACCAGGGCACCGCCGACGCCGTCCGCCGCAATCTCGTCCACTTCCGGAGTTTTTCGCACGACCTCATCCTGATTCTTTCCGGCGACCAACTCTACCGGATGGATTTTCGGAAGATTATCGACGAGCACGTCGCGAACCAGGCGGATGTCACGATCGCGGCGATTCCGTTCCCCGTGTCGAAGGTGGCCGGGTTGGGGCTGATGCAGGTCAACGATGACCGGTCCATCGCTCGCTTCGTGGAGAAGCCGAAGGACCCCGCCGTGATCGACAGCCTGACCCTGAGCGCGGCGTTGGAAAAAACTCTCTCCCCCTGTGCCGAGAAACGCTGTCTCGCCTCGATGGGTATCTACGTATTCAACCGGGACGTACTGGAGGCGGCGCTGGAGAACACGATGACCGATTTCGGCAAGGAGGTCATCCCGGGCCTGCTGGGCCAGAAGAAGCTGTTTGCGCACATCTTCGAGGGCTATTGGGAGGACATCGGAACGGTGCGCGCCTTCTTCGAGGCCAACCTGGCGCTCGCGCAGCCGCTGCCCCCCTTCAACTTCTTCGAACCGTCGGCGCCGATTTACACCCACCCGCGGTTCCTGCCGGCTTCGAAACTGAACAAGTGCCACATTGATCACGTCGTGATTGGCGACGGCTCGATCCTGACGGACTCCAGCCTGAAACACTGCGTGTTGGGCATCCGCTCCTACATCGGTGAGGGCTCGGTGCTCGAGGACACGATCGTCATGGGCTCCGACTACTATGAGTCCGAGGCGCAGTTCGCCGGGAATCGCGCGGAGGGCCGGCCGCACCTGGGGATTGGCAAGGGTTGCCGGATTTTTGGCGCGATCATCGACAAGAACACCCGCATTGGCGACGGCTGCGTCCTGTCCGCGCAGGGCAAGGCGGACGGCACCTACGCGGACGGCCGCGTGGTCGTGCGCGACGGGGTGCTCGTGGTCGGCAAGAACATCGCGGTGCCGGCCGGCACGGTGGTCTAGGCCACGGCGCAGGACCCGGTCGCCCTCCGGTCGGGTTCCCGTCGCGGCTCCCCTTTCGCTGGCCAAATCGATCGCCCGAGTCCGTGCCCTCGATCACCCCCGCCCAGGCCCTGTGCGCCATCCGGACCCTGCACACCATCGTATGGGTTTTCTTTGTCCTGTGCATTGGCGCCATCCCGGTTTGCGCGCTGCGCGCGAATTACCGCGGCGCGGCTCTCTTCATCGGCCTGGTCTTCGTCGAAGTCATCATCCTGGCCCTGAATGAACGACGCTGCCCCTTGACGGCGATGGCCGCCCGCTACACCGCGGACCGGCGGGCCAATTTCGATATTTTCCTGCCCGAGTGGCTCGCCCGGCACAACAAGCTGATCTTCGGCGGTCTCTATGTGAGCGGCGTGCTCTTCACGCTGACGCTCTGGCTTGGCGGCTGGTGCTAGCCGCCTGGCCGACTCGGACCGGGGTTTTCCGCGGGCGGGTATCGGGCGGGCCACGCGGTCAGACCGACCGCGCTAGCCCGGGGGACCGCCCGGCGCCGCTCGGCGCCGCGCGCGGGCGATCAGAATCGCGCCGGCGATGACGAGAAAGATCGAATAAAAGGTCCCGCGGCTCAGGCCGAACATCAGGGGTGCGTCCGGTTCGCGGAAGTGCTCCCCGAGCATCCGGAGTCCCGCGTAACCGATGAGGAATTCACCGCTCAGGCGGCCGGGTTGGCGTGGCGCGGCGTCGCTGCGCCAGAAGCGCCACTGCATGTAGGCCAGCAGGAGGGCGCCTTCGAGGGCGGCCTGGTAGAGTTGCGACGGGTGGCGCGGAAAGGCCCGGAGCAGGCCGCGATCGATTTCATTGTCGGGGAAAATCACCGCCCAAGGCACGGTTGTCATCCGGCCGACGAGTTCGCCGTTGATGAAGTTGGCCAGGCGTCCGAAGAAAAGGCCGGCCGGAGCCGCGGTCACAATCAGGTCGCCGACCTGCAGCAGGGAGACCCGGTGGCGGCGACTCCACCACCACAAGGCCACGAGTACGCCGACGAAGCCGCCATGGCTCGCCATCCCGCCTTCCCACACGCGCAGGATTTCGAGCGGGTCGCGCAGGATGCTGTCGAACCGGTACAGCAGAAAATACCCGAGGCGCCCCCCCAGTAGGACGCCGAACACGATGGCGGTCATCAGGTCCGTGATGGCGTTGAAACCAAACGGGGAGCGGCCGCGACGGTGGTAGAGCAACAGCAGGCCGGCGCCGGCGAGGAAACCCGCGAGGTAAGCCAGGCCGTAGTAGCGAATCCCGAAGTTTTCCGAGAACCGGATCAGGAACGGATCGAGATGGTGCACCCAGAACGCAAGCGGCATGGCGCGATCAGGCCACACCTACGCAAGGCGTGGCGATGCGAAAAGTATTCGGGCCACCGGCGGAACTACCCCCACCGTGATGGGGTGGGGTGCGAGTTCCCTCTGCAGAGACAAGCGCACGCCGTCCCGCGCATGCCGTCCCACCGCCGCCTGTCCCCTCCACCGTCTCCCGCGCCTGCGCCTGCGCCCGCGCCCGCGTCAGCGCCCGCGTCAGCGCCTGCGTCAGCGCCTGCGTCAGCGCCTGCGTCAGCGCCTGCGTCAGCGCCGCCCGACTTACAGTTTTTTGTCCTACCTGTGACAAAAATCGGTAGAAGCGCGGGGGTGGGTTCGGAGGGGAGGGGCGATTGGAAGGGCGATTTGTCCGTTGACTGGAGTGGTCCGCAAAACCCCAATCGGCGGCGCATTCCCATGCTACCGACCGCGTCCACCGCCCCGGGTCGCACCTCCCCAGTCCGCCGGAAGTTGTCGTTGCTGGTGCTTGGCGCGATGAGTGTCGCGGGATCGTGGCCGGCGCCGGCGGCGGAGAAGTGGAGATCAGTTTCGCCCGCAGAACTCGCGGAGAAGACACCGCGCCTGGAGCCCAATGCGCCGGCGGAGATTGTTTTTGTCGACCTCGAGGTGGACGACCGGGGTTTCCCGAACGCGCGCAAGGTCACCCAGTATTGCCGGTATAAAATCTTCGTGCCGAGTCAGGCCGAGTCGATTACCCGGACCCTGTTGGTGGAATCGACGGCCTCGTCGCGGCGCACCGAGCTCTCCGCCCGGTTGGTGCTCCCGGATGGGAGGACGCAGGAGTTTGGCCGGGAGTCGATTCGGGAGCAAACCGTGGCTCGTCCGGGTGGTGGACCCCGGGTGCTCGAGTGGTTGCTGGGCCCGCCGCCCGAACTCCGGGAGAAATTCCTCGCGATCAGCGGCGTCGAGCCCGGCGCCGTGCTGGACTACCGGGCCATGTGGACGACCAGCGATCCGGATGCGGTGGAAACCTTCGCGCCGCAGAATGCGGGGGTGCCGATCCGGCGCTTCCACTTCGTCAACCGCACGTTTGAGGACCCGCAGTGGATCAATCGCCTCTTCGGTTTCAACGTGCGCGGGGCCCAATTCCAACGCGATGACGGGCGCAGGCAGGTGACCCTCAGCGTGGCGGACCTGCCGACCCTGCGCCGGGAACCCTTTCTCGGCCCGCTGGCCGACAGCTCGCTCATCATCAAGAGCTGCTACGAACGCGTGCACCGCATCGTGCCGCTGCGCGGCGGGCGGTACTCCGCGCCCATCACGATCGATCCGACGGTCGGACCGTGGGCGTCGCATGCGACGGTGCTCGACTGGTATTTCACGGACCACACGGTGCTGACCGCGCGGACCAGGAAATTGGCCGCCGAAATCACCAGGGACGCCGCGGACGATTTGGCCAGGGCGCGCGCCGTTCACCGGCACGTCACCATGATGTCACAGAAATACCGTCGCCGGCCCGGTCCCCATCCGAAAGCGACCGAGTCGGCCGAGTCGCTCGACGACGTGCTCGACGTCGAGACCAAGCCCACCATCAAGCGTCCCCCGGAAGAGTTTCTGAGCCTGGCGATCGCCTTGTATCGGGCGGCTGGATTCGAGTGCCGCGCCGTGATGCTGCCGGACCGCTCGCAGGTACGTTTCGATCAACGGGAGGTGGGTCGGACGTTTCTGCCGGATCGCGCGGCCGTGGTGCGAATCGGCGGAGAGTGGCGATTCTCCTGCCCGCAAGACAGCCGGGCGCTGCCCTTCGGCCTGCTGCCGTGGGAGAACGAGGGCGAGGTGGCGCTGCTGGGCATTGAACGCAGCGCGCAGTTCATCCCGGTGCCGCCGCCGCCTCCGGGCGAGTCGGTGGCGAAGACCGACGGGAATTTTGCGGTGACGGACGACGGCACGCTCACGGGCGAAGTGCGCCGGACGTTTACCGGCCACACGGCCGTGGGGCTGCGTTCCCGGCTCCGCAGCGCCAACACCAAGCAGAAACGGGCCGCAGTGGTCGCGGAAAACCTCGGCCTCAACCCGAAGGTCGTGACCGTGACGGTGGACAAGGTGAGCGGCGTCGAAGATGCCGAAGTGCCGCTCGCATACACCTGCCAGGTGCGGTGGCCGGGCTATGCCGCACTCACCAAGGATCGCCTGATCCTGCGCGGAGCGGTCCTGCAGGGTGACGACGCCACGCCGTTTCCCGCGACCGAGCGCCGCCATCCCGTGCAGTTTCCCTTTTGCTGGCAGAGCCACGACCGGCTGGCGATCCGGCTGCCGGCGGGTTTTTCGCCGGAGAGCGCGACCACGCCGCCGCCGCTCGCGGGCGCGGCGTTGGCGTATGGCGTGCGGGCGAGGTTTGAACCCGGCCAGCAGACGTTGCGCGTGGAGCGGGACTTTACCTCCAACGTGATCGACGTGGCGCCGGAGGAGTACGCCAGGCTGAAGGCTTGCTACGATCACGTCGCGCGCGGCGATCAGCATGAGATGGTGTTCGTCCGGAGTGGCTCCGCCCGGGCCAGCGGCGGCAACGACTAGGCGCGGGGGCTCGATGCGAATCCGATTGCGGCAACTCGTTTGGCTTGCGGTCGCGGTCGCGCCGGCCGCGCGCGCCGCGCCGCCCGACTGGTTGCAACCGCGGTTGACCGCCGAGGCGCAGGGATTCGGCCAAGGCGCCCCCGCGGTGCGCCTGCTCGATAGCGGCGAGGTGCGTTACCAGAGCATCGACCGGGTGCGGGCCGTTTATCGCGGGGCGGTGCGGGCGCTCACGCATACGGGTCGGACCGCGGCGGCCTGCGGCTACGCCTATAATGCCGACACCGAAAAGGTGGTTGCGGCGCGCGCCTGGCTCCTGGCCCGCGACGGGCGGTTGGTGAAGACGTATGCCATCCGCGCCTTTGCCGACACGGTGACCAAGCTCGGCGATGTCTATTGGGATCGAACGCGGGTGATCGGCTGCAGCGCGGCCAAGGAGATTGAGCTCGGCGGGGTGTTCGCCTGGGAGTTTGAAGTCGAATCGATGGCGGGCCTCTGGAATTCGGACTGGTTGGCGATGGCGCCACAGCCGACGCTGGTCTCGCGTTTCGTCGTAACGCCACCGCCCGGCGCAAGACTCGAATGGCACACGACGGAAAAATCCCTCGGGGTCCCGGAAGCCGACGCGACCACGGGTGCCTTGGGCTGGGAGTGGCGAAATCTGCCGGTGGTGAAAATGGCCGAGGCGCCGCCGGGCTTTATTCCGCGGCTGCGTCGGGTATCCGTGCGAGCGGTACCGGTCGCAGCCGCTGCGCCACGCACGTGGGCCGGACTCGCCCGGCTCTTCGCCGCCGTGGTCGAGCCCAGGCTGGTGGGGTCGCCGGAGGTGAAGGCCAAAGCGGTTGCGCTCACCGCCGCCGTGGTCGGTCACTGGGAGCGGATCCGGGCCCTGACGGAGTTTGTCCAGCGCGAGATCGTTTACGTGGGGATCAAGGCGGACACGGATTATCTGGCCGGCTACCGTCCGCACCTGCCGGCCGAGGTGCTGCGCAACCGCTATGGCGACTGCAAAGACAAGGCGGCGCTGCTGGTCGCAATGCTGCGGGCGGTGGGCGAGGAGGGCTTCGTCATGTGCGTGGCGTCCGGCAATCTCCGGGCGCTTGACCCCGAGTGGCCGGCCGCGCGTTTCAACCACGCGATCGCCGCGATTAAAACGACGGAGCCCGCGCCGAATGGTTGGCCGGTGGTGGAGGCCGGGGCCGCGGGCACGGTGGTGTTGTTCGATCCGACCGATTCGCGCACCCCACTGGGATTCCTAGCCGCCGGCGACCAGGGCGGTATTGGCTTGGTGGTTTCGGGCCAGACCGCAGGCCTGGTGGCGTTGCCGGTGGCGTCAGCCGACTCCAATCGCCATGAACTCCGGATGCAAGTCGGGTTGGACGCCGGAGGCGATGCCGCCGTCAAAGTCATCGAGACGACGAGTGGTAGCCGGGGAATCGGCCGGCAGGCGCAGCACGAGAGGTTGGGCGAAGCGGAGTTTCGGTCCGATTTGGAGCGGCGCGTCCACGATACCCTTTCCGTGTTCAGCGATCTGCAGTGGCGGAGCGGGTGGGAACCAACGCAGACCGCGTGGCGACTGGAGTTTGCCTTTCGTGCGCCCGGCTATGCCCGTCGCGCCGGAAGAGGCCTCCTGCTCGTCAGCCCGCAGGTTTTTTGGGCGAGCCCGCGCCTGCTCCCGTGGCAGACGAAACAGAGCGGGGCGGTGTGGTTCCCGGCGAGCAGCCTCCACAAGGAGGTGCGCATCACGCTGCCGCCCGGCGCGGCGGTCGAAGAACTGCCGGAAGACCACGAGGAAAAGATGGGCAAAGCGACGGGCAAGCTGCGCTACCGCCGGGAGGGTGAGGGCGTGATCTTCACCTGCGACCTGAAGGAACAGGCCGGATACCTCGACTACGAAAGCTACGAAGCCCGCAGACGGCTGCTCCAACGCCTCGAAGAGGCGGAGCGACGCCGGATTGTGATTCGGACCAGCGGCCAGTGAGGCCTCGCCGGGCGGCAACCGGAAGCCCCGGCCCCGCCTGAGCCGTAGAAATTCAGTCGAGGTGGAGCGGCTTGACCCCAAGACGCTCGACGTGAGAGCGAACGCCCGCAGGCGCGTTGGGGTCAACGCGCCCCACCGTTCAGTGGTTTCCTTCTCACGACTGAAACGCACTTCGATTGAATCGTTACGGCTGAGTCGGAGAACAACTGGGGAAACGATTCCCGGCGACTGGAGGAGTGGGTTTACCGCGGGCCGGGTCGGTTGACCTTCGGGGCGTCGCGATCCTCGCCGGGGGTCGTGCCGTAGGATGATTTGCCCTTCAGCCGCTTGCCGGTTTCACGGTCGAAGGTGTCAGGAGAGAGATGCGCGGGCACGGAGTCGGCTGTCTCCTCCTGCCATTGCGCGAGCAGGGCGGCGAGTCGCTGCTTCTGAGCCGCATAGCGCGGATCGCCCGCAAGGTTGTGCAATTGGTTGGGATCGGCCGCGGTCTCGTACAGCTCCTCCTCGGGTCGCGGGTTCAGAAAGACGTCGGCCTGGGCTGGCGTCAATTGGTGGGCATCGCGCACGCCGCGCAGGGATTGAAAAGAGGGGGACGCGACGGAGTCCGCCGGGCCCTGCCAGGGCAGGTTGGGGCGGCGGTTAATAAGGTAGAGCAAGCCATCGGCGCGAACGGAGCGCCCGTAGGCCTCGTAGTCGTGCCAATTGTGTTCGGAGAAGGCGATCCGACGGGTGATGGCGGCGGGATCCTTCAGCAACGGCAGCAGGGGAAGGCCCTGGACACTGGCGGGCACTGTGGCACCGGCGACGAGCAGGCAGGTGGGCGCGAGATCGATGGTGCTCACGAGGCGGTCGCTGGTCCGGCCGGGCTGGGAAATGCCCGCGGGCCAATGGGCGATCAGCGCCGTCTTCATCCCGCTGTCGTGGACGCGGGTCTTGGCCCGGGGGAAGGGCCGGCCGTTGTCGGCCAGCACGAAGATCAGCGTATTTTCGAAGACGTTTTGAACCTTCAACTCCTTGACGACTTCGCCGATGAAATGGTCGAAGCGGGTGACTTCGTTTTGGTACGAGGCGAGGTCCTGGCGGGTGGGCAGATCGTCGGCCAGAAATGGTGGCACGACGATGTCGGCGGGCTGGTGCTTCGGGCCGTACTTGGCGGCGTCCCATTCGAGGTCACCGTCCCAGGCGCGGTGGGCGTCGTGCGAGGCGAACCAGAAAAAGAAGGGTTGGTCCTTCGGGCGCTCCTTGAGTTCGCGGATCCATTCGGAGTGGCCGCCGCTGTTGCCGTTGCCTTTTTTGTCGCTGGTGTGGTGCCAGGGCGGGGTGAGCTTGGGCTGGCCGGCGGGGGTGGGATCCCACGTCATGTGGTTCTTGCCGGAAAGCACGGTGTAATAGCCGGCGTCGCGGAGCACGGCGGGAAAGGGCACGAGGTGCCACGGCATTGCGCGATGCAGTTCGGCGGCGTGGCCGTTGTTGTGGGGATAGCGGCCGGTGATGATGCTGGAGCGGCTGGGGCTGCAACTGCTCGCCGTCAGGTACGCTTCGGTAAAACGGATCCCGGTGGCGGCGAGTTGATCGATGTGGGGCGTGCGCGCCGAGCGGCTGCCGTAGCAACCGTAGTCGTTCCAGCTGACGTCATCCGCGATAAAGAGAATGATGTTGGGCCGGGGAGCGGGGGCGGCGACTGTGTCCAGGCCGCTGCAACCCGCGAGCAGGGCGAGGGCGGCCATGCGGACGGGAAAAGTTTGCCACCGGAACAACCGGGCGAAGGGAAACGCGGGGATCATGCGCGAACTTTCGCTGATCTTCCGCGGAAAATCAGGCTCAAATTTCAGCAACGCCGCGCAGTGGCAGGGCGGATTTTTGCACGGTCGGCCACGCTGTAGGATCGGGTTTATCCCGCGATGGAAATCCGCACGCGCTGAATCGCGGGATAAACCCGCTCCTACCGGAGAGATCCGACCGGTCATTTTCAGGCCTGTTCACCGTGCAAAAATCCGCCCTGCGCGCCGTGGCGACCACCGCCGGTTCGCGCAGGGCCGCGCCGGTTCAGGACCGGAGCGCCTCCGCCAGTTTGGAGACGTCCTTGCCGCCACCCATGGCGAAGTCGGGTTTGCCGCCACCCTTGCCACCGATCGTCTGGCATAGCGCCGCCACCAGCTTGCCGGCCTGATGGCCGGCCTTGATCGCGGCCGGCGAGCAAAAGGCCACGAGGCTGGCCTTGTCGCCCACCACGGCGCCGAGTTGCACCACGCCTTCACCGAGCTTGGCGAGCACCTGGGAACCGAGGGAGCGCAGCGCCTCGGGCGTGTCGGCACTGACGACGGCCGAGACGAACTTGAGACCGTCGCGGGTGACGGCCTGGGCGGCGAGTTCGTCGGAGAGCCCGGCCGCGGCGCGCTGCTCGTGGGCCTTGAGTTTCTTTTCGAGCTCCTTTTGGTACGCGAAGAGCGACTCGAGTTTCTGCGCGACGTCGTGCGGCCCGGCGTTGAGGCGGGCGTTGACGGCGGCGAGGGCGGCCTCGCGGGTGGCGATGAAGTCAAAGGCGGCGGAGCCGGCCACGGCCTCGATGCGGCGGGTGCCGGCGGCGATGGCCATCTCGGCCACAATCTTGATCGGGCCGATCTCGCCCGTGGTGGTCACGTGCGTGCCACCGCAGAGCTCGCGGCTGTAGCCGCCGATGTCGACGACGCGGACAATCCTGCCGTACTTGTCACCGAAGAAAGCGAGGGTGCCCTCGGGCTTTTGATCGAACTCGGTCTCGTAGGTGTCGACCCTGGCGTTGTCGATCACGCGTTCGTTGACGAGGTGTTCGATCTCGCGGAGTTCCTCCGGTTTGAGCTGCTCGAAGTGGGAGAAATCGAAACGCAGGCGTTCCTTCGTCTTGGAGGTACCCGCCTGGCGGACGTGGGTGCCCAGCACCTTGCGCAGCGCCCAATGGATCAAGTGGGCGGCGCTATGGTGCCGCGAGATGGCGCGGCGGGTGAGGGGTGAGACGCCGAGCTGCGCGGGTTGGCCGATGAGCGAGAGCTTCGAGATATCGAGCGCGCAAGCCGGGGCGAGCTGGTGGAGGTGTCGTCCCGCCTTGTCCTTGAGGGTGTCGAGGACCGCGAAATTCTGTCCGCCGATTTTCGCGGCGCCGTGGTCACCGGCCTGGCCGCCCATTTCCGCGTAGAAGGGCGATTGGTCGAAGACAAGGTAGGTGTCCTTGCCGGACTCGACGACGTCGATGAGGGTGGCGTCGGCGGTGAGACGGTCGTAGCCGAGGAACTTCGTGGGCTGGAGGTCGGGGGCCTCTTCGCCGGCGGTGGCGGCAACGAGAATCTCCTTCTTCAACGCCGCGCGGCCCCGTTGGCGCTGCTTTTCCATTTCGGTCTCAAAGCCGGCCGTGTCGACCGTGAGCCCGCGCTCGGTGGCGAGCAGTTGGGTCATGTCGAGCGGGAAGCCGTAGCTGTCGTAAAGGAGGAAGGCCTGCGCCCCGGGCAACACCTTGGAGGACGGATCCTGGGCGACGGCGGCTTCAAAGAGACTGAGGCCCTTGTCCAGCGTGCGGCCGAAGCTTTCCTCCTCGGCGCGGATCACGCGGCGCACGGTGTCCTGCTGTTGGGGCAGTTCCGGGAAGACGCTGCCGAGCGACTCCACCACGGGTGCGACCAATTGCTCGAAGAAACCGGTCGGAAGTCCGAGCTTCTTGCCGTACAGGATGCCGCGGCGCAGGATGCGGCGGATGACGTAATTGCGACCTTCATTGCCGGGCAGGATGCCGTCGGCGATCGCACACGAGACACAGCGCGCGTGGTCGGCCAGCACGCGAAAGGCCACATCCGCGTTTTCCTGCTCACTGAGTCCTTCGCGCGATTTTGGGACCGTGCCCGCATAGCGCTTGCCACTTAGCTTTTCGACGCAGGCGAAAAGCTGCGCAAAGACATCAGCGGCGTAATTCGACGGATCCTTCTCAAAGCTCGTGAATCCATTTGTCGTGGCATGGATGCCCGCGACGCGCTCGAAGCCCATGCCGGTGTCGACGTGTTTCGCGGCGAGCGGGGAGAAGGTTCCGTCGGCGTTGGCGTTGAACTGGATGAACACGAGGTTCCAGATCTCGATGCAGCGCGCGCTGCCGGTGTTGACCAGGGCGCGGCCGGCAGCCTCGTCGTCGGTGGGCAGCAGGTTGAAGTGAAATTCCGAGCACGGGCCGCAGGGTCCGGTGTCGCCCATCATCCAGAAATTGTCCTTCTTGTTGCCGTTGACGATGTGCACGGCGGGATCGAGGCCTTCGCGGCGGAAGAGGGCGGCCCAGATGTCGTGGGCTTCCTGGTCGAAGTCGGACGGATCGCCCTTGCTGCGGTCCGGCGCATAGATGGTGGCGAAGAGCCGCTTGGCGGGGATGCCCCAGACCTTGGTGGTCAGCTCCCAGCCCCACTCGATGGCCTCGCGCTTGAAGTAGTCGCCGAACGACCAGTTGCCGAGCATCTCGAACATCGTGTGGTGGTACGTGTCGAAGCCGACGTCCTCGAGGTCGTTGTGCTTGCCGCCGGCGCGGATGCATTTCTGGGTGTCGGCCGCGCGGGTGTTCAGGCCCGGGCGCGCGCCGGCCCACTTCGCCACGTCGGGCGCGCGGTCACCCAGGAAGATGGGCACGAACTGGTTCATGCCGGCGTTGGTGAAGAGCAGTCCGGGGGAATCGGGCAGCAGTGACGCCGATGGCACGAGCGTGTGGCCCTGGCGGGCGAAGAAATCGAGGAAGCTCTGGCGGAACTCAGCGGAGGTCATGAGGGAAGGTAACGGGGCCGCAACCACGTTGCGGCGGGGGGAAGGGCGCGCGGAAAAGAAGGGATCAAAGCTGGGCGATGATGGCGTCGGTCATCGCGCGGGTGCCGACGGAGGGCTGGCCGAAGGCGATGTCGCCGGTGCGGGTGCCGCCGGTGACGGCGCGGCGGACGGCGGCCTCGATCCGCTTCGCGACGGCGTCGAGGCCGAAACTGAAGCGCAGCATGAGGGCGCCCGAGAGGATTTGCGCGCAGGGGTTGGCGACGCCCTTGCCCGCGATGTCGGGGGCCGTGCCGCCGGCGGGTTCGTAGAGGCCGAAGGGATGGCCGAGCGAATTCCTGCCGGCGCCGAGGGAGGCGGACGAGAGCATGCCGAGCGAGCCGCAGATGACGGCCATCTCGTCGGAGAGGATGTCGCCGAACATGTTTTCCGTGACAAACACGTCGAATTGGTTCGGGTCGCGGGCGAGCTGCATCGCGGCGTTGTCCACGTACATGTGTGACAGGGCGATGTCGGGTGCGTGTTGCGCCATGTAATCGGTCACGGTCTTCCGCCAGAGCACGGAGGTCTCGAGCACGTTGGCCTTGTCGACGGAGCAGAGTTTGTTCTTCCGGGCCCGGGCGGTGGTGATGGCGACCTGGAGGATGCGCTCAATCTCCGACTTCTTGTAAACCATCGTGTCGATCGCCTGGATGTCGCCGTCCGGCAACGTCGTGGTGATCTTGGGCTGGCCGAAATAGACCCCGCCGGTGAGTTCGCGAATGCAGACGATGTCGATGCCGTCGGGGATGCGCTCGGTCTTGAGCGGGGAGGCGTCGGTGAGTTCGCGGTAGAGGAGGCCCGGCCGGATGTTGGCGAAGAGGGTGAAGTGCTTTCGCAGGGGCAGCAGGGCGGCGCGTTCGGGCTGCTCCTTGGGCGGGAGTTTCTCCCACTTGGGGCCGCCGACCGAGCCGAAGAGGATCGCGTCGGACTGTTCGCAGACCTTCACCGTGGAGTCGGGCAGGGCCTTGCCATGGTGGTCGATGCCGGCGCCGCCGACGTCGGCCTGGGTATAGGCAAGGGTGAGGTCCTCCTGCTGCGCGACGTGCTCCAGCACGCGCAGGGCCTCGGTCATGACCTCGGGTCCGATGTAGTCTCCAGCCAGAACGGCAAACTTGAGTGTGGGCATGGCAAAACCGCCAAAATGGCGGGTCGGCATGCCGACTGGCAAGCCGCCATTCCGGGGAAGTCGGACCGTGGCACGGCGGATTTTTGCACGGCGAACCGGCCCGAAAATGACTTGTCTTATCCCTCTTGTAGGAGCGGCTTTATGCCGCGATTCAGCGCGTGCGAAATTCCATCGCGGCATAAAGCCGCTCCTACAGCGCGACCGACCGTGCAAAAATCCGCCGTGCGGACCGTCGGCGCATCTCCCCGTAGACGGTGGCGTTGAGCACGTTCCTGCCCGTCGCGCCAGTCTTCGACTGGC
>JBBRWR010000023.1:0-77942 GCA_038249085.1 Opitutales bacterium | reverse complement strand
TCACCGGGAAACTCGAAATCCGAAGCTCGAAGTTCGAAACAAATCCCAAACCCGAGGAACCGAAAACCGGTGCAACGCCGGCTCTGCGTTTGGAGTTTTCTGCTTTTGCCCTTCGAGTTTGTTTCGAATTTCGGCATTCGTACTTCGAATTTCAAAATCTTGCGCATTTTGCGCGGGATTTCACGGGAAAGTGACTATGTCAGGTCGATAACGTGGGGACTTTCTTGTACCCAATTTCGGGTACAGCGAGGCGTTGATCCCGGTGTCGCGAAGGGCGGGCATGGCGTCGTCGATTTGCCACCCCTTCCCCGATGAAATCATCCGCCCGCTGCGTCCGGCCCTCAACCGTGTTCGGTCTTGCCCTGATCCTGATGGCCGCGGCCCGCTCCCAGACTCCGGGCACCGCCCTGGTCCGGCATGCCCCCCAACTCGGCGGCACGCTCGAAGGCTCGGTCCAGCAGATGCTCGCTGAAAGTACGGCGCTCCCCGGCGGCACCGTGGTCACCGGTGATTTGCTGGTGCCCGGGACACCGGCCGTGCGGCTCAACGGCCGGCCGCATTACCTCGGCACCATCGATGGCCCCGGCGCACCGACGCCGACCAGCCACACGATCACGCTCAACGGTGGTGCCGCGCTGCGCCATGTGATCCGGCGGACGGAGCCCCGGATGCTCGCCGCGGTCGCCCTGCCGCCGCCGCCGCCGGGGTCGCGGGCCGTTAAGATCACCGCGCCCCTCCCAACTCCGGTCAACTTTGCAACGCTCAGAGATCTGGAACTCGCCGGCCGCGCGGGGGCCCTGGCGGTGCCGGCGGGCGCCTACGGTGAGTTTGTCGCCGAGGGCAACAGCGCCTTCATCCTGGGAGTGCCCGGAGCGACCCAGCCGGCGCACTACGCCTTCCAGCAGCTGGCCTTGAAGGGCGACAAGGCGCTGATGATCGCGGGCCCGGTGATCGTGACGGTCGGCGAAGTGGAGGCCGCGGGAACAATCGGGCGGGCCGATCATCCCGAATGGCTCACCCTGCGCATCGCGAAGGGTGGACTTTCGCTCCAAGGCAACGACCTCGCCCATGCCTTCGTCGAAGCCCCGGCGGGGACCGTGTCGCTCGCCGGTCATGCCCGGTTGGTGGGCGGGGTCATGTGCGACCGACTCGTCATGAACGGCAACGCGGTGCTGCGACTGGTCGAGACCGCGGGGCCCAACCAACCACCGCTCGTGACGCTGGCCTCTCCGGCCGAGGGCACGTTGTTCACGGCGCCGGCGTCGATCCTGCTGGCCGCGGTGGCAAGCGATTCCGATGGCACGGTGGACCGGGTCGAGTTTTTTCAGGGAGCCACGAAACTCGGCGAGAGTGTGCGGGTGCCGTTCGAGGTTCGTTGGTCAGGCGTGCCGCCGGGCGCCTATGCGTTGTCGGCGCGGGCGGTCGACAACCGCGGGGCCACCACGACCTCGACCCCGCGGCAAGTGGTCGTGCAGGTGGGCCTGCCGTATTTTACCAGCTTCGAAGCCGCCGACGGATACACGGTGGGTGGCCTGGCCGGGCAGGTGGGGTGGAGTACGACCGGGGTCGTCAGCGTGGCGGAGGCGCCGGCGTTTCGCGGTACCCGGGCTCTGAGCGTAGGCGGAGCGGTCGGGGGTGGGGAGGCCACGCATGGCTTTCCGAGCTACGCCGGCGAGTCGGTGGCGCTGGTCGATTTTTGGGCGAGGCCGGCCGCAGCTTCCGGTCCGGAGGCGGGATCCTTTGTGCGCACGGACGCGTCCCGCGTGGCGCTGGCCGGATCCGGCGGGGTGGGGGAGCTGTATGTGTTCGATGGCGACGGCGTTGGGGCCGGTCGCTGGCAGGCGACGGGAAGCAAAGTCACGCTCGGTTCCGACCTGCGGCCCGCGACCTGGTTGCGGGTGACGGTGCGCGAGGACTTCGCGACCCACCGCTGGGATCTCTACGTCAACGGAAGCATGATCGCGGCCGGGTTGGGTTTCGCGGATGGGACGGCGAACCGTCTCGCGCGGATCACCCTCGCCGGAGGCCAGGGGCGGGAAGGCGGATTTGATGATCTGTACGCCGGCTTCGAGCACCCGCTTTTCGCCGATGTGGACCGGGATGGTCTCGACGATGCTTGGGAAATCCAGAACGGGCTCAGCCTCACCGCGAACGATCGGGCGGGCGATGCGGATGGCGACGGGCTGAGCAACCTCCGCGAATTCCAATTGGGGCTGCGGGCCAACGCGGCCGACAGCGACGGCGACGGCTTGCCCGATGCCTGGGAGGTGCGTTACGGCCTGAATCCCCTGGCGCCCGACGCGAACACCGACCCGGACGGCGACGGCGTGAGCAATCTCCGGGAGTACCAACTGGGCCGCAACCCCACCAAGGGAGCGCTGCCCGACCCCACGGGAGTGGTGAATCTGCGCCTCTTTTCTCCGCTCCCCTGAGCCGTTTCCTCCATGAAGACCCCAAAGTCCACCCTGCTCGTGGCCGCATTGCTCCTGGCGGTGGCGGCGCCGTCGCTGGGCGCCCAATCGTGCGGTCCGGGCGACACCCTCAAACCCACCGAGCTAACCTTTGTCTCGCGGGAGACGACGGCGTCGTTGATCGGATTCAGCGAGCTCACCGATCCGTCGTCACCGCCCAAGAAATACCGGCGACGCGAAATCACCGGCACGATGTATTGGGGCTTGCGCGCGGATGGAGACTGCAATCCGCCCGACGTTTCGTTCTCGTGGGAGAGAAGTCGCACCCACGACATCCCGTACGGATATCCGTATGGAGCGATTTCCTGGTCCGCCTCGCTGACTCCCGCCGGCACCACGGAGTCCGGTTTGATCCTCTACCGGGCTGTGACCCAAATCCAAGGGCCCGAGCCGATGTCCCTGCGCATCGTGGTCGGCCTGGGCAACTCGGCGACGGTCTCGTTTGAGAATGGCGAGGAGAAGTACCTCGATCCTTTCTCCAACAGCCCACCTTTCCTGGGGGTGGCGGTGTGTCCCCAGTTGGCGGGATGGGGCGCGTCGCTGACCGATGCGTGGGCGGAGTTCGTGCCGCGCTCCTCCCTGCAGTATCGCGACGAATGGCAGAGCGTGCGCGAGTACGACGGCAGCGATCCCAACGGCACGCGCCTGTTGGCCGACAACAATGCCAGCGTCCGCTACGTCAGCCGGGTCTTTGCGTTTCCGACCGCGGGCGGAGGCGAGGCGGCGGGCGCCCCCGCGATCGCGACCTATGCCGGCTTGGTCGCCGAGACCCTCACGCGCAGCCGGCGGGAAATCAACGGTACGGATTCCTGTGTCTCCGGCCCCGGCGGTGCCACCCGGGTCAAGGGGACCTACCGGGAAACGCTGTCGGCGGAGGACACCGAGGAGGCGGCGGAGAGCCGCGCCCTGGTCACCCTCGGCAACCACGCCACCGCCTTTCGCACCAGCCGCGGCCAGGGTTTTTCCTGGAGTTCCTGTCTCGTCACCTACACGGCCAGGTTCGACGTCAAGTGTCCGGGCGACTACCTCGTCAAGGTCCGCTATGCGGTGAAACCCCACGATGCGACCGGCCCGGGCGAGGCCCGGGTGGTGGTGGTGCGCCGGCATTTCGAAGTGGGGGCACAGACGATTTCGGGCGAGGTCGAACCGAAAGAAAAGGATCTCGATTACACCGTCGAAAGCGTCGAGGCCCAATTGCCCTGCGGAGACGAGAATCCCGGCGCCGGGAGTTTCGATCTCGGCAGCGTGCGGGTGCGATTCGGCCTCGGGCGCGAAGCAACGGGGGTCTCCGCGGGGGCGCTCCTGATCGAGGCGGACGTATTCTCCGCGCAACTCTATACCCCGGCGGCGCTCCTCGCGGGTCTGCCGGAGTCGACCGGAATCGACCTCGTGCGAGATCCCGCGGGCCATGTGCGGCAGGTGCAGGCGCCGCAGGCGCTGGCCGATGTCGTGGCGCTCGACGCCTCGACCTACGAGGTGCGGTTCTACGCGCCCGGGCAGGTGGGCTCCCAGGCTGAAACCACGAAGATCCACGGCGTCGTTGGCTCACCGTTTGTGATCTACCGGCTGGAAAACCCGGACGCGGCCTCCGGCGGGGCCTCGCGGCTGCGGATTACGGAAACCCGCGGCATGGTCGCGCGGGTGGCGGAGTATGGTTTTGATGCTGCGGCGGGCGCCTGGTCCCTCAGCACCGGCAACGGCCTGCGGCGGGAGTCGGAACTCGTGACGGCGGTGGCGGGCGGGCGCGTGAAAACCCGAACGGTGTGGAATCAGTCCAACGAAGTCGTGAGCAAGGTCGCACGCACCTATCGGGTATTCCCGTGGGGCGAGGAATTAATCGGTGAAACCCTCGATCCCGACGGGGCCGCGCTCACGACTACCTATGACTATTACGACACGGTCGCGACCACCGATCCCAATTACCGGCGGCGGCGGCAACGCACCGATGCCGACGGCAATTGGGAGCGATACACCTACGATGGCAGCGGACGTGTCGTGCGGAGCGTGCGACCCTTCCTCAACGCCTCGCCGCTCACCACTGACGAAGCCCTCTGTCGGGTCACGGAGCAGGTGTACGACACCGTGGTGGATGCGGATGGCGACGGTCGCGCCGAGGAGCGCCGCACGACGATCGAGCGCACCCTGGGTCAGGAGACGGCGCGACGGTACGAGATCGATTGGTCGCTGCCGGTCGTGCTTGGAGCGGACACCTGCAAGCGCCGCTCCTCCATCACATGCATTGTGCCGGGGGCAGCCTGGGAGGCGGCGAGCAACCTGGTCACGACGACGCTGCGCCTCGCTTCCGGTCCCTTTGCGGAGCGGGTGCGTCGCGTCGTGCGGCCCGACGGCACCGCCACGATTACGCGTTACGACGTTTCCGCGAATGGGGTGTTGACCACAACGGTCGAGTCCGGACAACCGGGGGTGGGGTTCCTCGGAATCGTGGACGGCCGGCGCACCGTCACAGTCGCCGACGCCCAGAGCCAGATCGCGCAGGAGCAGATCATCGATATTCGCAGTGGGCTTTCGCTGAGTTCATGGGTCGCCACGCAGCGGGATGCGCTCGGGCGCCCCACGCGTCTCGAATTCGACGACGGCACCTTGGTGGGGCGGAGTTATTCCTGCTGCGGTGTCGCGACGGAGCGGAATCGGATGGGAGTCACGACCACCTTTGCGTACGACGCGCTGGGCCGGGTGACCGCCACGACCCGGTTCGGAATCACGACTCGGACCCTTTACGATGCCGCCGGACGCCTGACCTCGGTCACCCGGGTCGGCACCGATGGATCCGAGATCATCCGGGAAGCCACGACCTACGATCGCGCCGGCCGGATCAGTGCCCAGCGTGATGCCCTCGGGCGGACCACCACCTTCGCGGAAACATTCAACGCGGCGTCGGGCGAGACCACGCGGACGACGACCCATCCCGATGGCGGGACCATCATCGAAATCAGCGCGCGGGATGGCTCGCGGTTGAGTATCCGGGGCACCGCCGCGGCGCCGCACACCTTCGAGTATGGCGCCGACGCCACGGGAGTCTTTGTCACGGACGTCGCCGTGGGGATCGGATCCGGTGGCCAGCCGACCGCGACCCAGTGGATCAGGCATTACACCGATTTCGCCGGCCGTCCGCTCCAATCCGTTTTTGCCGATGGAGCGACGAGCCGATCCTTTTACAACGCGTCCGGACAACTTGCCCGGGAGGTCGACCCCGACGGGGTGACGACCCTTCTGGCGTACAACCGCCGCGGTGAGCAGGAGATCCGCGCGGTTGATCTTAATGGCAACGCCGTGATCGATTTCGCGGGCGACGATCGGATCGTGCGAACCACGATCGGGGTGGCCACGCGGATGGTCGGCTCCGTTGCCGAGGTCGTGCAACGCACCCTCACCGAATCCTGGGAAACCACCGGAGCCGACACCCCGGTGGTGATCGCGATCGCCGAACAAAGCGCCAACGGACTTCGTTCCTGGCAGACGGTGCGCGGGCTCACGACTTCGAGCACGACCGTGCTGGACGGTTCGGGTGGGTGCACGGTGACCACCGTGAGTTCCGAAGGGCTGAAGACCACGCAGGTGTTTTCCGGCGAACGGCTGATCTCCACCGCGGTGACGACGGCGACGGATGCCCCGTTGTCGGGCTCGACGTTCACCTATGATTCGCAAGGCCGGAGGTTGACCGCCACCGACGCGCGCACCGGCACCACGACCTATGCTTATTACGCCGACGATCGGATCAAGACGGTCGCCACCCCCGATCCCGACACGAACCGCTCGGGCCCGGGTTACGACCCCCTAACGACCACCTACGTTTACGATGCGGCGGGTCGCTTGCAGACCGTCACGGAGCCTGATGGTGGAATTGTCACCACGACCTATTGGCCCACCGGTGCGATGCGGCGCGTCACGGGAGCTCGGACGTATCCGGTCGAATACACCTACGACGCACAAGGCCGGGTGGAGACGCTCACGACCTGGCAGAATCTCGCTGCCGACTCGGGCCGCGCGGTGACGACGTGGAGCTACGATCCCGTGCGGGGATTTCTGACCGGCAAGCGCTATGCCGACGGGACCGGCCCCACCTTCACGTACCAGCCGTCCGGCCGGCTGTTAACCCGCACCTGGGCGCGGACGCCGGTTGTCACGACCACCTACTCTTATGATGGAGCCGGCGACTGGTGGGGGACGAACTACTCCGACGCGACGCCCGACTTTGCCACGACGCGGGACCGCGCCGGCCGCCCTGGAACCATCACGGACGGCGCCGGCACGCGGGTCCTCACCTACCATGTGGCCGGACTGCTCCAGGATGAGGCGTACACCTCGGGCCCCCTCAACGGGCGCGCCATCCATCGCAGTTATGATGCCTGGCAACGTCCCGACAGTCTCACGGTGCCCGCGGTGCTGGCCGTCACGTATGCCTACGATGCCGCCTCCCGCCTGGCGACGGTGAGTGCCGGCCCCGAGATCGCCAGCTACGGCTACCTTGCCGATTCGTCCCGGGTCGAGGCTCTGACCTTCCGGCACGGCGGGGCGGATCGGCTCGTCACCCACCGCGTACATGATCGCTTGAATCGGGTGACATCCGTCACTTCCCAGGCCGGAGCGGGGACCGGGCCGGGCTACGCTTACGAGTACAATGCGGCCAACCAACGCACGCGCGTCACCCGGGAGGACGGATCTTATTGGCGCCACACCTACGACGGGCTGGGGCAGGTGACGGCAGGCGGAAGATTTCTGGCGGGAGGAGTGCCCGTGCCGGGGCACGACTACGCGTGGACCTTCGACGACATCGGCAATCGCCGCACCGCAATGACCAACGGGCCAGTCTCGACCTACACCGCCAACCCGCTCAACCAAATCGCCCGCCGCACGATCCCCGGCGTCATCGATGTGCTCGGGGCGGCCAGCGCCGACGCGACTGTCACGGTGGCCGTGAATGGCGGTGCACCTGAGGCGGTCGAGCGGCAGGGCGATCGCTTCTTCCGACAGGTCACGGTCGACAATGCCGTTGCCGCGCAGCTTCGGCGGTTCACGCTTACCGGGGTGAAGAACCTGGCCGGACCAAACGCCGAAGACGTTGTAGCGGTAACCGCCACTTCTGCCCTGCTGCCCAAGTCGCCGGAGGGCTTCAGTCACGACGCGGATGGGAATCTGATCGCTGATGGACGTTGGCGCTATGCCTGGGATGCGGAAAACCGACTGGTGAGCCTCGAAACCGCACCCGACCTCGTTCTGGCCGGGGCGTCTCGCCGCAAGCTGGAATTTGGCTATGACGGCGTCGGGCGGCGGGTCGAGAAGAAGGTGTCGAATTGGAATGGTGACGCCTGGTTGCTCGCAAGCCAAACCCGGTTCCTGTACGACGGCTGGAACATGATCGCCGAGTTGAACGGCCTCACTGTGAATTCCGTCGTCCGCACCTATGTCTGGGGATTGGACGTCGGTGGCGGCCTGGCGACGGCGGGCGGAGTGGGGGGGCTGCTCTGGATCAGCGAGTTGGCTGGCGGCACGACGCACTTTGCGACCTATGACGGCAACGGCAACGTCGTCGGCTTGGTCCAGTCGGGCGACGGGACTTGGTCGGGTCGCTACGACTACACGGCATTTGGTGAAACGGTGCGGCAGGAGGGGGCGTTCGGCGCGGTCAACCCGTTCCGTTTTTCCACGAAGTTTACCGACACGGAAACCGGGCTGTTGTATTTTGGGTTCAGATACTACAACCCGGCGACGGGCCGCTGGCTCAACCGGGATCCGATTGGGGAAGAAGGCGGGGTGAACGTGTATGGTTACGTGGCCAACGCCCCGACGACCACGGTCGATCCCTTCGGCCTCGCCCTCTACGCCTTCGACGGAACGAATAACGATGGGTACCGGGACGAAGCGAGTGGGCAGGAGACGAACGTGTTTGTGCTATATAAGTACTATAAGGGTGCCAATTCGGCCTACGCTCCCGGGGTTGGCACCAACGACGGCGTCCTGAATCCGCTCGGTTCGGCGTTTGGTGCAGGTGGGCAGGCACGGATCAACGGGATGCTCGCCAAGGCGGGAGAGTTCGTGCGAACGGGTGATGTAATCGCCGATATTCTGGGATTCAGCCGCGGAGCGGCCCAAGCGCGGGCCTTTGCGAACAAACTCAAGGAGGAATTTCCCTGCGTCTCGATTCGCTGGATCGGCCTCTTCGACACCGTCGCCTCGGAAGGATTACCCAACGACGTGAATATGGGGTACAAACTCGGGATTCCCGACGGCACGGGCAGTGTGTTTCATCTCACCGCAGGCGGCGAGCGTCGGGCGAAGACCTTTGCGCTTACTTCCATCGCTTCAGGGCCGTATCAGCCCAATCCCAATGCGAATTATCGCGAGAGCGAAGTTCCGGGAGCCGCACATTCGGATGTTGGCGGTGGTTATTACGATGACCGGGGGCTCGCCAACTACTCCCTGTTCATGATGTGGCAGGATGGCCGCGCGCACGACGTGCCTTTTGGCTCGTTGCCAGCGATTTATTCAAATTACGTGGGCAATTCCCACGACTCGCGTTGGATAAACGATAAATTTGTCGAATTATTCGCAGGCAATCGAATGCGCAAAATTTACTACCATCCATGAAATCGAAATGTGGTCTTCTTGGGCTGTTTTGTGTCTTGCTGACCGGCTGTGGGTCCAGCGGACTGGTCGCCGTGTCGCCCAGGATGGAAGTGGAGATCGTCAACCAGTCTTCCCGTGACTTGGAAAACACAGGGGCTCGTTTTGGCAGCCAAGTCTGCGAATGGGGGTGGGTGGTGCGAGCTGCGACCAAGAGCTACCTCTTCTACCCGCACCCCATCACGCCGCAGGCGGAGTTGCAGTGGGACGAGGCGGGGAAACACCGGGTAACCGCGTTGGACCTGAGCAAGGTTTATGTGCCGGGTAAATCGGGCCGGCTGACGTTCACCGTGCGCGATGACGGCGTCGTGGTGAGCTTCCGCGAACGTTAGTCTGAGTCATGGCTCGCGTGAGCGACGGTCGATCAGGCGTGGTCGCAACTCCTTCCGATCCATTGTCGCGATGGGTCAGGGGGATTTCGATTCAGGTTAGCCAGACCTCTTTGACCGGGAGGGAAAACGGGCTTCGCGCTGATCGCATTTCGCCGTCACAAAGGTCAGGAGTACGCCACACCGCGGCGGAAATTGTTTTGTGGAACATGGTAAACCGACCATCACAAAGGAGCAGGATGAGGAAGGGTCGCGGCAAGTTGGCACCTGGATGCATGGCGGGTTCGTATTTATGGTAGCCGCTAATATATAATGAAATCATCTATTGATATCCTTGTTTTTCTCGCGTTGCTGCTGATGTCTTCTTGCGCGAATCCGCATTATAATTCGACCGCCGGGCAATCTGAAGTGCAACGTATGGGAGGTAAGAGATTTCAAATCCTCCTGCCGGCTGGAATGAAGCTGGTGTCGATGGCGAATGATGAAAAACAGAATTATCCGGAATACCGGGAATGGGGGAGGAGGCCGTGGAGTCCAGGTGCGTTGATGGAGGTCAGGAATGCGAACGTTATGGTTGTGTCCTACTATAATCTTTCCGCGTATCAGCGGATTGTAAATTCCGACGGGAGTATGTACGCTTCGCCATACTATATGGATACGATGAAGGAATTTCATGCTCAGATTCGAACCTGCGGGAATTTGGGCGGCCGAGCCCCGACAATTATTCGATATGACGTAAGGACGGAATTGGGAGTGTTCTGTCTGGTCGCAAGTGTGGATAAATACAATAATCCGAAGCATGATAGTGACGTCGCGGAAATGATTGAAGCGTTGAAGTCGTTTCACGCCTTGAAAGAATCACACTTGTGAGTCGGCGGTCTGGGATCGTCGGATGTGTTGGGCCATTGCCGTGGGGCGAATGGGCCTGCCGTTTTTGGAGGTGGTTTCGCAATGACAATAATTTGGTGCCACCTGCTTCGGTTATTTGGCTGCTTGCCCGCCGGTGGCGAAAGCTTCGGAATGGTCGCCGTTTCGCGGGCGCATCTGCCGATTGACGGTGATGGGCGAAGATGTAGCCGGGGGCGCCGACCCCGTAGGCCGGCCTCAGCCGTAGAAATTCAGTCGCGGTGGAGCGGCTTGACCCCAAGACGCTCGACGTGAGAGCGAACGCCCGAAGGCGCGTTGGGGTCAACGCGCCCCACCGTTCAGTGGTTTCCTGCTCCCGGCTGAAACGCACTCCGATTGAATCGTTACGCCTCAGCGAGGCCAGCCACCAGCGCAGCACCGTCAATCCGGAGGTGCGCCCCGTGTCGCCCAGGATGGAAGTGGAGCTTGTCAACCTGCGGGGCGATTTGGACTCTTCCCTCCCATGAAGTCCCGGCTCGCTGGTGTCGTTTTTTTGTTTTCGCTTGGCTTGGCGGCGTGGGCGACCGAGGCGCCCGCGCCGTTCGGGCCGTTGCCGACCCCGCGGCAACTCGCCTGGCACGAGATGGAGTTCTACGGCTTCGTGCACTTCACGGTGAACACTTTCACCGATCGCGAATGGGGCTTCGGGGACGAGCCGGAAGCGGTCTTCAACCCCACGGCCTTCGATGCCGACCAGATTGCCCGCACGGCGCGGGAGGCCGGCATGAAGGGACTCATCCTCACCGCGAAACACCACGACGGCTTCTGCCTGTGGCCCTCGCAGTACACGGAACATTCGGTGAAGAACTCGCCCTGGCGGAACGGTCGGGGCGACGTCGTGCGCGAATTGGGCGAAGCCTGCCGCCGGGCCGGACTCAAGTACGGACTCTACCTCTCGCCCTGGGACCGCCATCACCGTGACTACGCGCGTCCGGAATACCTCACCTATTACCGCAACCAGTTGCGCGAACTGCTCACGAACTATGGTCCGCTGTTCACGGTCTGGTTCGACGGCGCGAATGGCGGCGACGGTTTTTACGGCGGAGCGAACGAGAAACGCAGCATCGACAACCGCACGTACTACGACTGGCCCAACACCTGGAAGATCGTGCGCGATCTGCAACCGATGGCCGCGATGTTCAGCGACGCGGGGCCTGACTTCCGGTGGGTGGGGAATGAGAACGGCTTCGCCGGCGAGACGTGCTGGGCGACCCTCGACATGACCAAACCGTACCGCTACCCCGGCGGGGGCTCGGCCGGGCTCAACGCGGGTGAACGCCCGGGCACGCAATGGCTTCCTCCGGAATGCGACGTCTCCATCCGGCCCGGCTGGTTTTATCATGCGAGCGAGGATGCCAGGATGAAGTCCGCCGCCCAATTGCTCGACATCTACTACCAGTCGGTCGGGCGCGGGGCGTGCCTCAACCTCAACCTGCCCCCGGATCGCCGCGGGCTCATCCACGAAAACGACGTGCAATCGCTGCGTGGATTTCGCCGTCTGCTCGACGCCACCTTCGCGCAAAACCTGGTCCGCGGCGTGCCGGTGACCGCGAGCAACGAACGGGGCGGCGGCACTGGGCGCACCTTCGCCGCCGCCAATGCCGTCGACGCCGATCGCAACAGCTATTGGTCGACTGACGACGCGGTGACGACGCCCGAGTTGGTGATCGATTTCGGCCGGGCGGCGACCTTCAACGTGGTCGATCTGCGGGAATACCTCCCGCTGGGGCAGCGGGTCGATGCCTTTGCCGTCGACGCCTGGCGCGACCACCGGTGGGTCGAGTTCGCGGCGGGCACGAGCATCGGCAACCGTCGGCTGGTGCGCGGCGCGCGCGTGACCACCACGAAGGTGCGGCTCCGGATCACCCAGGCCACTGTCGCGCCCGCGATCGCGGAAATGGGGCTCTATCTCGAGCCGGAACGGCTCGACGCGCCGGCCATTGTCCGTAGCCGGCAGGGCCTCGTGTCGATGTACGCCGTCACGGCTGCGACGGTCGTGCGCTTTACGACCGATGGCAGCGAACCCACGGCGGATTCGCCGGCTTTTGCCGCGCCGTTCTCCCTGGAGCGGGGCGGCACGGTCAGGGCGCGGGTCTTTTCACTGGACGGCACCCGGGCGGGGGACCCGGCCACGCGGAGCTACGGGGTGAACAAGGCGCGGTGGAAGGTACTGGCCCCCGCGACCGATCCCAGCCGCAAGAACCCGCCGCGGCAGATGATCGACGATGCGCCGGCGACCGTCTGGCGGGCGGCGGCGGGCGGCCCCGTCGAAGTGACGATTGATCTGGGCGCGGCGATGGCGATCGGCGCCTTCGAGTATTTGCCGCCCGCGACTGGATCCACCGCCGGCGTGGTCGACCAGTATGCGTTTTTCACGAGCGTCGATCGCCAGGCGTGGCAGCAGGTCGCGGCGGGAGAGTTTGCGAACATGCGCGCGAATCCGATCGCGCAGACGGTGCCCCTGGCCGCTCCCGCGACGGCCCGGTATATCCGCTTTGTCGCCCGGCATGCGCTCGACGATTCGCCTCCGGGCATTGCGGAAATCGGGGTCGCGGTACCCTGAACCCGCCGGCTGGCCTGCGATTTTGCCGCAGCCATGGGTTGCCAACGGCGGCATGGTCGCTTTGCGTGGCGGGGCCCCATGAAAACCCTCGGCATCGATATCGGCGGTTCCGCGATCAAGGGCGCAATCGTGGACACAAAGACGGGCAAGCTGGTCGCGGAACGGCATCGGATCGAGGTGAACCGGGGCATGACACCGGCGGCGACCGCGAAGGTGGTGGCGCAAATCACCGCGCACTTCCAGTGGCGGGGACCGATCGGGGTGGGTTTTCCGGGAGTCATCGAAGGCGCGATCATCCGGACCTCGGCCAACCTGCATCCGCGGTTTGTCGGGTGCGACGGGGCGAAACTGTTTGGGCAGGCCACCCGGTGCCGCGTGGCGATGATCAATGATGCGGCGGCGGCGGCGCTGGCCGAGATGCGGTTTGGCGCCGGCCGGCGCTGTAAAGGCAAGGCCCTCTTGTTGACGCTCGGCACCGGCATCGGCACCTGCCTCGCCTCCGAGGGCGTGGTCATGCCGCTCGAACTGGGGCATTTTCCGTGGATAGGCGGCCGGGATGCGGAGAAATACCTGTCCTCGGGGGTGCGGGAACGGAAGCACCTCACCTGGGAGGAGTGGGGGCGGCGGCTGCGGGAATTCATCGCCGAACTCGAGCGGTTGCTCTGGCCGGAGTTGATCATCATTGGCGGGGGCGTGAGCGCGAAGCACGAGAAGTACTTCAAATACATCCGATCCCGGGCCCCCCTGGTGCCGGCGCGCCTGCTCAACCAGGCGGGCATCGTGGGTGCCGCCGTCCGCGCCGCCGAAACCCGGTGAGATGGGGCCGCGGGGCCCGGCTTGCGGCGTGATCCCCGGAAGTTGCCCGCGAGGCGCCCGGTTCGCGGCTGATCGTCAAAATTCGTCGCAGGCTTCGTCGCCGCCCGCGGGGACTTCGTCGCCGAGATCCGGCCGTTCGTCGCAGCGGGGACTTTATCCGCTTGAACTGCCGCGGCCGGGGGTCGATGAACCCCGGGGTCATGCAGCATCCGTGGATCCGATATGCCGTCGTCGCCGCCGGTTGGATGTTCCTCGGGTGCCTGCTGTCGCTGGAGGTCTACTTCAACACCCGGGCGATGATGCGCACGGAGTGGGTCGACCTGGTCGAGGTGGCCCTGCCCCAGTTTGGCCGGGCGGTGATGTGGGCGCTCATGGCGCCGCTGATTCTCCAGCTGCGGGCCCGGCTGCCGCTCAGTCGCGGGCGCTGGGCGGGCGGGGTCGGTTTTCATCTCGCGATGAGTTTCATCGTGATGGCGACGTATTACCTCGGTCGGATGTTCGCCTACACGCTTTTTTGGGAGGACATGGCGGGGCCTTTCTGGGCGACCGCGCTCCGGGGTTTCTACGGCCGGAACATCATCGACATGGCGTTCTACTGGGCGGTGCTGGCGTTCGGGTATGGCCTCGAGATCCACCAACGCTACAAGAGCGAGGAGTTGAAGGCGGTCCAACTCGAGGCCCGGTTGGTCGAGACGGAACTCAAGGTCCTGCGGGAGCAATTGCGGCCCCACTTTCTCTTCAACACCCTCAACACGATTGCCGTGCTGGTGCGCGAAAACAAGCACGACGAGGCGGTCAACCTCATCGCGCGGCTCAGCACCCTGCTGCGCATGTCGCTCGACCCCACCCGCGTCCACGAGGTCACGTTGCGCCAGGAGATGGATTTCATCGGGCGGTACATTGAGATCCAGCAGGCGCGATTCTCGGACCGCCTGAAGGTGAGCATCCGCATCGACGAGGCGGCGATGGAGGCCCGCATCCCCAATCTGCTGCTCCAGCCGCTGGTCGAGAACGCCATTCTGCACGGCATCGCGCCGAAGTCCGAGCCCGGCCTGGTGGAGATCACCGGCCGCGTCGATCGCGGGCGGCTGCACCTCGAGGTGCGGGACGACGGCCCCGGCATCGGCGACGGCCCGCGGCGCACGCGGGAGGGCATTGGTCTCACCAACACCCGCGAGCGCATCGCCCGGATCTATGGCGCGCAGGGCCAGCTCTCGCTGCGCAGCGAACCGGGCCGGGGCGTCTCGGTCCAGGTCATCCTCCCCTTTCGCCCATGAAAACATCGATGTCTGCTTCCGATCGTTCCAGCGCCGCCCCGCGCCTCCGCACCGTCATCGTCGACGACGAGCCGGCCGCGCGGCGGGGGGTGCGCCTGCTGCTGGAGCGCGATCACGCGGTCGAGATCGTGGGCGAGGCCGCGACCGGGACGGAAGCCGCCGAACTCATCCGGCGGGAGAAGCCGGATCTCGCGTTCCTCGATGTGCAGATGCCCGGTTCGGATGGCTTTGAGGCCCTCCGGATGGTGGCGCCGGCCGACGCTCCCACCGTGGTGTTTGTGACCGCCTACGACGAATACGCGCTCCGGGCGTTTGAGGTCCATGCCGTCGATTATCTCCTGAAACCCTATGACGACGCCCGCTTCGGCGTCGCCTTGCAGCGCGCGAAAGAGGAGGTGCGTCGGCGCCAGACCGACACGGTGAACGCCCGGCTGACGCAATTGCTGGACTATCTGGAAGCGACGGGGCGGGGAGGAGCCCACGCGGCCGAAGTTCCCGGGGAGCGCATCCTCCTGAAGTCGTCGGGCGAGATCTTTTTCCTGAAGGCGGAGGAGATCGACTGGATTGAGGCGGAAGGGGACTACATGAAGTTCCACGTCGGCGGTCGGGCCCACCTGATGCGGGAAACGATGGCGCGGCTTGAGGCCCGGCTGGACCCCAAGCGTTTTATCCGCATCCACCGCTCGACGATCGTGAATGTCGATCGGCTGCGAAAATTGAGTCCATCGTTTGCGGGGGAGTACGCCGTGGTCCTGCAGGATGGGACCAAGCTCAAGTTGAGCCGCGGTTACCACGACCGGATCGCGGCGTTGCTCAAGGCGGCGTTCTGACGCGGCGCAGCCGGCCGGCGCGGGGCGGTTTCGATTTTGGGACCGGCGTGTCCGCTGGCGCGACCCGGGCGGACGGGTGATGTTCAAGCGAGGGGTCCGCCGTCGCGCCGGTACGGAGGCTCGTCGCAGAATTGGATCCGCTGGTCGCATTTCCGCGTCGCTGGCGTGCGGGCAGCGTTATAGGGGGCGTGAGAAGCCAAACCCTGATTCCCCTCTTCCTCGCGTGTGCCACCGCCGGCGCCGGTGCCGACGATTCGTTGGTCCACGCCCGCCGCGCGCAAGCCCTGCTCGGAGCGGAGGTCTGGTCGCAGGTTCTGCACATCGAAAACCGCGCCCGCGCGTCGGCGTACCCCCGGACGCTTCACGCGCTGGTGTTTGAATTGGCGGGCATCCTCTGGTTCTACTCGGATGGGGATGGCACGCAGAGTTTTTCGCTGTACCGCGGCCGGTTGGAGCAGGACAAGGCGGATTACGCGCCCCTGCTGCGCGACATCGAGCCCGGCTTCGCGCGTTGGTCGGTGATGGCGGACGACGTGTCCCTGTCGGAGGATGGGACCCTGGTCGGGGAGCTGCCCAATGGCTGTTTTATCGAGAGTTACGCGAGCCTGCGTCGACTCGTGGCTCGCGGGGCGGAGATCGGCGCGCCGCGGTTGTTGTCGTACTACGCCGAATCCAAGGTACGCCGGCAGGGTCACACGGTGCTGGCGTATGAAGTCTCCGGGCGCGTCATGGTCGTTGATCCCGAGCAACCGGATCGACCCCTGTCCTTCACCGGGGCGCTGGCTGGCGATCCGATGCAGCTGGCGCGGGCGGTGCAGGGGAGCGAGGTGGTGAGAGCGCGAGTGTTGCCGCTCGAACTGCCGGCCGGGCCCGCCCCCCGTGGGGTGTTTGCGGCCAATCCGATGATGCGCGCGGAGGTCGCAGTGCGCTGAGGCGAAACGCGTGGGCGGGGAGAGGGGGGAGCGCAGGGC
Source organism: Opitutales bacterium (assembly GCA_038249085.1). Taxonomy (GTDB): domain Bacteria; phylum Verrucomicrobiota; class Verrucomicrobiia; order Opitutales; family Opitutaceae; genus ER46. Next base: position 61,137 of record JBBRWR010000023.1, on the reverse strand, counting down.
AGTGTCAAAGTCGTTCTCTCGCCTCGTAGTCTTTCTCTTTCTTCTTTCTCTTAATCTTTCTCTTCTGCGGGCAAACCCTGACGAAAGAGAAAGATAAAGAGCAAAGAGAAAGATTGGCCAATCGACTTTGACACCGCCCTGGGGGGGAGCGCCCGGTTCCTGGCCGAGTTCGCCGCGGCCGCTCATCCACCGCAATCTGCCGTTCAGCACAAGCAGGCTGTAACTTTTGCCCTGGGAGCGTGTTTTCCCCTCATGCACGCCGTCGTTTGGAGGCTGGATTTGACCGTTGGGGCCGGGCCTTTGGTCGCGAAGGCCTGCGACTTCGTCGCATCCGCGTTTTCTTTCGCGCCGGCGGGCCCATTATCCGTTCTCGTTCGTAGTCAATCGTGTTGGAGCGTGGCCGGCTCGTTGTGGGGCCGGCCACGCTTTTGCCCAATACGACCGGAGAAACAGCCCGCTTGCCTTGCCGTGGCCAATTTAATTCCATGAACGTTTCTCTGACCTTGCAAACCTCCCCCGTAAATCGCCCGCCTGTGAGTCCGAAGTCAGGCGCCATGTCCGTCACGCCTGCCCCGAAGAAATCCCGGGCAGGCTGGTATATCCTCGGGGGTGTTCTCCTCGTGGTGGGGCTCGGCACCGGGGCCTACTTCAAGAACAAGGCCGCCGGTGCGGCGACGGCGGTCACCACGGAAAAGGCCGTGATCAAGACGATCACCCAGATTGTGACCGCCAGCGGCAAGGTGCAGCCGGAAGTCGAGGTCAAGATCTCCACCGAGGCGGCCGGGGAGATCGTCGAAATGCCGCTGAAGGAAGGCGCCTCCGTCCGGAAGGGAGACCTGCTGGTGCGGATCAAGCCGGACTTCTACCAATCGCAGCTTGACCAACAGGAGGCCAACCTGGCGGCGGCGAAGGCGAGTTCCGTGCAGGCCAAGGCCCAGCTGCTCAAGAGCCAGGATGATTTCAAGCGTTCGGAGGACCTCTACGGCAAGAAATTGATTTCCGAATCGGAGCAGCTCGCGGCCCGGACGGGGCTTGAAGTGGCCCAGGCGAATTACGAAAACTCCCTGGCGCAGATTCGGCGGACCGAAGGGTCGCTCAGCCAGGCGCGCGACCAGTTGAGCAAGACCATCATCTACTCGCCGATGGGCGGCACCATCAGCTCCCAGAACAGCGAGATTGGGGAGCGCGTGGTGGGCACGGGCTCGTTTGCCGGCACCGAGATCATGCGCGTGGCCGATCTGGCGAACATGGAGCTGCGGGTGCGGGTCAACGAAAACGACATCGTCAACGTCAAGGTCGGCGACAAGGCCGTGCTCAGCATCGACGCGTATCCGGCGCGCAAGTTCGCCGGGGTGGTGTCCGAGATCAGCTCCTCCGCCTTGGGGGGCGGCGGAAACTCGCAGATCTCCGCGATGTCGGACGATGTCACCAATTTTCTCGTGAAGATCCGCATCACCGATCCGGGCCTGCAACTGCGCCCGGGCATGAGCGCCACGGCGGACATCGAGACCAAGACGGTCGAGAATGTCGTGGCGGTGCCCATCCAGAGCGTGACCGTCCGGGCCACGGGAGGACAGACCACCGAGGAACTGCAGAAGAAGGCGGCGAAGGACGCCGAGAACAAGTCGGGCAACGTGCTCGACGCGGCGGCCGAAAAGCGGGAGGCCCGCCGCAACCGCGAAATCCTGGCCAAGGTCGTCTTTGTCAAGGTGGGCGACAAGGTGAAGATGCAAAAGGTCGAGGTGGGCATCGCCGACAACACGCACATCGAGGTGAAGTCGGGCCTGAAGGTCGGCGACGAGGTCGTGGCCGGAACCTACGCCGCCATCAGCCGCCTGCTGAAGGACGACATGACGGTGACGATCGCGAAGCCGAAGAAGGACGAGGAAAAGAAATAAGGCCGCGCCGCCGCGGACTATTTTCACCTGGCTTCCCTCATGATCCCTCCCACCGCTCCGGCCGATCTCTCCCGCCGCCTGATTCGGGACCCCGGCGCCCTCGTCATCAGGATCGAGGGCGTCTCCAAGCTCTACAAGATGGGGGCGGAGATCATTCACGCCTTGCGCCGGGTCGACTTGGCGATTCACCGCAACGAGTACCTCGCGATCATGGGCCCCTCGGGCTCCGGCAAGTCGACCTTGATGAACATGCTCGGCTGCCTCGATACGCCGACGGACGGGCAGTATGATTTCAACGGGAAGAACGTCGCCCACATGGTGGACGACGAACTGGCGGAAATCCGCAACCGGGAGATTGGCTTCGTGTTTCAGACCTTCAACCTGCTGCCCCGCTCGGATGCGCTGCACAATGTGGAGCTCCCTTTGATCTACGCGGGCATGGCCCGGCACGCCCGCCGGGAACGGGCGCTCGAGGCCCTGGAAAACGTCGGGCTGGGCGACCGGGTGCATCACAAGCCGAATGAATTGTCGGGCGGGCAGCGGCAGCGGGTGGCCATCGCCCGGGCGCTGGTGAACCACCCGTCGATCCTGCTGGCGGACGAACCGACCGGCAACCTCGACTCCAAGACGGGCGAGGAAATCATGGCGCTGTTCGAGCAGCTCTACGACCAGGGCCACACCATCATCGTGGTCACGCACGAGGAGGACATTGCCCGCCATGCCCGGCGGATTGTCCGCCTGCGCGACGGCCTCATTGAAAGCGACACCCGCGTCGTCTGAACGCGCCATGACGCGCTCGCTTTACGAGTTCACCGAGGCGTTTCGCATCGCCTTCAGCCAGATCAAGGCGAACACGCTGCGTTCGATCCTGACCGCGCTCGGCGTGATCATCGGCATCGTGGCCGTGACCCTCATGGGCACGGCGATCAACGGCATCGACATCGGTTTCCAGAACAGCCTGTCGATGCTCGGCGAGGACGTGCTTTACGTGCAACGCTGGCCCTGGCGCCGGGTCGAGGACTGGTGGAACTACGTCAACCGCCCGGCCATCCAGGTGGAGACAGCCGAGCGGCTCAACCGCGTCATCGCCGACACGCCGGATTCGCTGCTCGAGATCGCCGTGCCGGTGGCCGCCCGGGGCACATCGGTGAAGGCGGGCGAGGTGAAGCTGGGTGGTGTGATGACCTTTGGCACCACGGCGGACTACTCACGGATCGTGACGACCGAAGTGACGGAAGGACGGCTCTTCAACGAACTCGAGGCCAGCGTGGGCCGCCAGGTGTGTGTCCTCGGTTCCGCGGTGGCGGAGAACCTTTTTCCCGGACGTTCGGCACTGGACCAGGAGTTCGACGTGCGCGGACAGCATTTCACGGTGATCGGGGTGCTGGCCAAACAGGGCGAGTTCCTCGGCTTGTTCAGTTTCGACAATCAAATCATCATGCCGCTCAATGCGCTCCGGAAGTTCTGGGGCAGCCGGATTGATCTGCAGCTGCGCGTCAAGGTGAAGGACAAGATGCGGATGAAGGAGGCGGAGGAGGAACTGACCGGGGCGATGCGCCGGGTGCGAGGGCAATTGCCAGCCGAGCGGGACAATTTCTCGATCAACCAGCAGCAGGCGTTCAAGGATCAGCTCGACCCGATCAAGACGGGCATCGCCGTCGCGGGGCTCTTCATCACGGGACTGTCGTTGTTCGTGGGGGCGATCGGCATCATGAACATCACGTTTGTCAGCGTGAAGGAGCGCACCAAGGAGATCGGCACGCGGAAAGCCCTGGGGGCCCGCCGGCGCACCATCCTGCTGCAGTTCCTGATTGAGGCGGTATCCATCTGCCTGATTGGCGGGGTGGCCGGGCTGCTCATCACGTTTGGCACCTGCCTCGGCATCCGCCACGCGATGCCCGCCCTGCCGGTGGAGTTTTCCGCCGGGTTGATGGTGATCAGCATGGTCGTTTCGATCGCCACGGGCATCGTCTCCGGTTTTGCGCCGGCCTGGGGCGCGTCGCGCCTCGATCCGGTCGTCGCGCTCCGCTACGAGTGAGGCTATTTTCGAATGCTCTTCAACGAAATCATCCGGATGGCGTTTGGCTCGCTGGGCGTGAACAAGCTGCGCTCGTTCCTGACGATGTCGGGTATCACCATCGGGGTCTTTTCGGTCATCGGCGTCATGACCACCGTCTCGGCCATGCGCGGTTCCATCGAAACCGGGCTGAGTTTCCTGGGGGTGAACATGTTTCAGATCAGCAAGTATCCAACCGGCATCCAGATGAGCGGAGACGCCCGGCGGCGCATCGAGCAGCGCCGCAATATTACCCTGGCCGAAGCGCAACGGTACCAGCGGATGATGGAGGACATCACCGAGGTGGTGTGCCTGAAAGTCTTTTATCGAGGGGGCGCGGTGCAGGCCACCTATCTCAACCGCAAGACCGAACCGGGGCTGAGTTTCGTCGGCACCAACGAACACTTTCTGACGGCCAATCAATTCAGCATCGAGACCGGCCGGAATTTCACCGCGGAGGACATCGACCTGGGTCGGCCGTTGGCGATCATCGGGCAAAGCATCGTCAAGAAACTGTTCCCGGCGGAGTCGCCGCTCGGCAAGATGATCAAGGTGGGCGGTCGCACCTATACGGTGACCGGCACGCTGGCGGAGAAGGGCAGCAGCTTTGGCGAAAGCCAGGACGACATCCTGCTGGCGCCCATCACCCGCTTCCTGTCGGACTTCGGCTCCACGCGGTTCTCGATCAATCTCGCGACCCAGGCGCCGTCGCAGGAGCTCTACAACGAAACCGTCGACCGGGCGATCACGGCGATGCGCATCGTGCGCAGCCTGCAGGCGGAGGATGACAATGATTTTGAAATGTATTCCAACGACTCCCTCATCGCCGCCTTCGCCAAGGTCGCCGACGTGGTCCGTTCCGGCGCGCTCGTGATCAGCGGGATCGCCCTGCTCGCGGCCAGCATCGGGATCATGAACATCATGCTGGTGAGTGTGACGGAACGCACCAAGGAGATCGGGATTCGCAAATCGATCGGCGCCCGGAAGGTGAGCATCCTGATCCAGTTCCTGATCGAGGCGGTCGTGCTTTCGTTGACGGGCGGGGTGGTGGGAATCCTGCTGGGCGTGATCGCCGGCAACGGCCTGGCCTTGTGGATGAAGGCGACCGTGGTGTTTCCGTGGGATTGGGCGGGGATTGGCCTGCTGATCTGCACGGTGATCGGCGTCGGCGCCGGGCTCTACCCGGCGCTGAAGGCCGCCGCCCTCGATCCGATCGAGTCGCTGCGCTACGAGTGATCAAATTTGCGATTTTGGAAGTTCGATTTTCGATCGATCAAAATCGAAAATTGAAAATCGAAGATCCAAAATTCAGTCAGCCGCGGCGGATCTCCGAACCCTGGAACCGGATCTGGATGCGAAACACCTTTTTCGTGCGGTACTTGATCTCACCGGTTACCAGATCGACCCGTTCCGGGAGCTCGATCCGGTGGATGTCGACCACCGCGTGATAGCCGCGCTCGGAGAACAAATCGATCAGCATCGCCAGGGCCATCGGGTTCTCCAACACCGACTCCTCGGTGTTGATGTGGGCCACGCCCGAGATCGCGTGGCGCAACACGATCGGGATGATTTTCTTGCTGATGAACGACACCACCTGCGCAAACAGTTCACGGTGCTCCAGCTCGTAGGAATCGAGCCGCTTCACCATCTCCTGCCGCGCGTGGACGATGATTTCGCTTGCCACGGGAATGCCGCGCACGCGGTCGACGGTGCGCGGGTCGAGTTCGAGGGTGCTCTGGTACTCGAGTTCGCGGAGGATGTTCTGCTCGACCTCCGCGATCGGGCCTTCCGCATTGATCAAGTGATAGTGGAAGATCTCCTTGAGTGACTGCAGGGCGTCCCAGGTTTGTTCCTTGAAGACCCGGTAACGCCGCCGGGCCAGGTTCTCATCATGATCCGTCGGCCGGTCCTCCCACAATTCGCCGATGCCGGTGCGGGTCACCTCCTCGTTGTGCACCCTCGTGTCGCGGCCCCGCTTCAGCTGGCGACCCACCGACTCCCGCTCGTCGACGAACAGCACCATGATGTGGACCGTCGGCTGGCGAAAGTGGATGCTGAGCGGCGTGTGGTAAAATTCCCGGCGCAGCGCGTGCATCTGGTCCACGAGGAGCTTGAGGCACTCGACCTGCACCTTCGTGCGGGGGAACCCGTCGAGAATCACCCCGTCGCGGTACTCGGGACGGAGCAATTGGCGGAGGAGCAGGCCGATGACTTCGCGATCGCCCACCATGTTGCCGGTGTCCTTGAGCGCGCGGGCTTCGGGTGAATCCAGCAGCGCACTCACGACGATGGGGGGGCAGGTGAGTCCGCGCGTCTTCTTGATGAAGGTGGTGTTGGTGCCCTTGCCGGCGCCGGGGGCGCCACCCAGGAGCATGATTTCCTTGGGAAACCGCAGGTTGTCGCGGCCGACATCGCCTTCGAGATCCTGCCAGACGGAACCAAAAATCAGGTGGGCATCTTTGATCTCCAGGTCGGAAATCTTGACCGCGGTTGGCGGTGGGGGCGGCAAAGGCAAAGCGGAAGAATTCGGCATGGCGGGGATTGCGGAAGGGGCTAGCGGGTTTCCTAGCCAAGTTCGATACCAGAAAGCGGCACCCGGCGACAAGAACCCGGTCCGTCGGGCGGGAGCGAGCTGGAACCCGTGCCCGGCGGGGCGGTCATATCCGGGGATCAATCCGGGTGGGCCACGCCCGCCGGGTTGTGCAGTTGAAGCTGGACCTGGCGGAGTCGCGCAAGCGGCTCCGCCTTGTTTTTGCTCTGGCGGGACGTGAGAATGACGCCAATCACCTTTGGGTTTTGGTAGGGCGCGGACTCCGCTCCGCGCCGGGTTCACCGACCGAGCTTCATCACGATCCTGCGGCGGCGAAGGGACTCGTCGCCCTACCCATGCGTTGCCAATGGAAATCCCAAATGACAAGATTACCTCCCCCGCTTTGACCGGGAGGCGTCGGCTCAGGTCTTGCGTGTGAGCACCGGGGCGGCGGAGTCGATCTGGCCGCGCGTGACCCCGAGCTGGTTGAGTAGTTTGAGTTCGCGCCAGAGTCCGGCGCCGGAAATCTCGCCCCGGAGCAGAGCGGCATAGCGGGAGAGGGTGTGCTGCACCTCCCCGGCGGACTCGTTGACAAATTCGACCCGGAAACTGCGGGCGCCGAGCTGCTGCAGCCGGGACACATACTCCGCGCCGGTCTGCGCCCGGTTGTTGAACACGGTGTTGCGGCAGCCGGCATCGGCCCGGATCGGCAACTCCGCGCCCACGCGATCCCGCAGGGAGACGCGCTGGGTGTCGCAGGGTCGTCCGCAGTCGCGGTAGTCCTTGCCGGTCGAGAGGAAGGCGCAGAAGACGCAATGCTCCATGTGAAACAGGGGCATGCGCTGATGAATCGTGAGGTCGAACCACTCGCCGGGGGCGGCCGCAAGCAGGGCTTCAAGCTGCGTGATGTTGAGGTCGTAACTGGCCGTCACCCGCTCGAGTTGGTAGCGCTGCAGGAAGTATTCCGCCGTCCAGGGGTTGGCCACGTTGAGCGAGAAATCGCCGCGTTTCCGATCGGCCGCGAAGTAGGCGAGGTGATCGTAATTGCGGACGAGGTACCCGTCGGCCTGGCATGACCGCACCTGCTGGAGAATCCATTCCTCGCCGGGCTTGAAGATTCGGGGGGCGGCGACCCAGATGCTCGAGTCTTCGATTTTCGCCGTGGGATTTTCGTTTTGGAGCCGGCGGAAGCGGGCAACGACCTCGCGGTAATGTTTGGGATTCTCAAACTCGCAGTAGATCGTGCGGATACCGGAAGACCACGCGGCGTCGAGTTGTTCCGGCAGGCGGATCACGGCGATGATCTCAGGCGGATCCGGCGGGGGCGGAGTCGCCGGTGACGTGGTGTCGTCGGCCGGGGCAGGGTGAGGCGCCGCGCGGCCGGCCACGGCCAGTTGCAGCGGGGTGGAGGTCAGTTGCCAGCGCCGGGGCTGCGCGCGCAATCGTTCGAGCTCCGCCACGGCTTCCCGGCGGAGGCGATTGAGTTCACTGACGGGCAGGATGGTTCCTTCCTCAAGTTGCGAGGACAATTCGCCCAGCTTGAAGGGCGTGCCGCCGAGCCGGCCGAGTTGTTCGCGGAGTCGGGCGGGCGTGAGCGGCTGCCGGGCGGCGACCGCCAGCGGCACGGTGGAGGCGATCTTGACCACATGGCCTTCGCCGTCGTTGGCGATGAGCGTCAGCGGGTGGCCGCGGAGGCCGTGGACTTCGAGGCGAATCGGTCGCTGAAATCGAATCTGGTCGCCTTCGAACGTGGTCCGCAATTCCCGGTCGAGCGCGGGGTCGTTGGTCTTCCAAATCCGCTGGCCGGCGTGCACCCGCCGCCAGTCGATGTCGCCGTGTCCGAAACGCAGGGTGGACTCGCCGGGCGTTTCGCAGCTCGGTTCGACCTGGTAAACGCGGCCGCCCTCCTCGCGTTCGTCGGGCTTTCCGGCGTCGAAGACCACCCCGTCGCCGGGCTTGAGCGGTGCGATCAGACGGAGGGTGACCGAGGCCTGCTCGACCCGCGACACGGTGCCAAGGAAGACCCCGCGTTTGGTGCCGAAGCGGGCGTGTACCAGCGCCTGATTATCCGTCCCGCCAAACCAGCCGGTGAAGAGGCCACGCGAGAAAGCCATCTGCAATTCGTAGGAGGCGGGATCGGCGCCGCGCCCACCGCGCTCGCGGATCTCCGCCGCGTCGCTCGCGCGGGTCCGGTCCAGTGCCTGCCGGTAGACCCGGGTGATGCTGGCGACGTACTCCGGCGACTTCAGCCGGCCCTCGATCTTCAGGGAGGCGACTCCCGCGCGCACCAGATCCGGCAGGACCTCGATGCCGGCGAGATCCTGCGGGCTGAGCAGGTAACGCCGGTCGCCCAGGTCCACCTTCCGGCCATCCGCGATGAGATCGTAGGGGAGGCGGCAGGCCTGCGCGCATTCGCCGCGATTGGCGGAACGGCCGCCCAGGGCCTCGCTCGTGAGGCATTGGCCCGAATAGGCGACGCAGAGCGCCCCGTGCACAAAGACCTCGAGCGGGAGGGCGGTTCCTTCCGCGTCAAGGGCGGTGCGCATCCGGGCGATTTCTGTCAGCGAGTTTTCCCGCGCCAGCACCACGAGTTGCGTGCCCAACTCCCGGGCGAACCGCACCCCGGCCTCACTCGTGATCGTCATCTGCGTCGAGCAGTGAATCGGAAAATCCGGCGAGATCGCCCGGATGATCCGGCAAATGCCGACATCCTGCACGATCGCGGCGTCGACCCCGGCGGCGATGATGCCGCGCAGGTAGTCCGCGGCGTCCGCCAGTTCGTTGGTGAAGATGAGGGTGTTGAACGTGACGTAGCCGCGCACGCCCCGGCGGTGGAGAAACTCCATCAGGGCCGGCAGGTCGGCCTGGGTGAAATTCTTGGCCCGCATGCGCGCATTGAAGCGTTCGAGCCCGAAGTAGACGGCGTCGGCCCCGTTTTCGATCGCGGCCCGAACGCATTCCCAGTCGCCGGCCGGGGCCAGCAACTCGGGGAGCGGCCGCTCGCGGGGGGCGGCAGGGGACGGTGAGACGGGGCTGGGAGCGATCGGCACGGGGAGGACGCTGGCAGTGGGGCGGTGGGTCTGCAACTCACACGGCGGTTTCGGGAAAATCGCAACCGTCACGCCTTTTCGGTGGCATCGTTCGCGACATGCTGCCGGGCATGTTCGCGCAAGAGCTTGAGAAATTGCTCGGCACCGTGGCTCTGGTAGCGCTGCAGGTGCCGGATGATGGCCAGTTCGCGCGTCGGCACACTGCCCGTCAGCCGCAGGTAAACGAGGGTGTCGCGATCGTCGGGCAGACGCGCCATCTGCGGCAGCAGCGTGATGCCAAGACCCGATGAGACAAAGAGCTTCAGGGTGGAGACTTGGGCGCAACGAAATCCCATCCGGGGCTGAAGGTGCTGGTCGCCGAAAAAGGTCCTAATCTGGGTGGCAAGCGTGCTCGCGTCTCCCATGGACACAAACGTTTCATTGGCAACGTCCTGAATACTAATTTCGGAACGTTTGGCGAAACGATGGGCCTTGCCCACGACCAGCAGCAACGGCTCCACCAGCAGGAGCTCAACTGAGACCCGATGGTCCTTCACGGGCTGCGGCACCACGGCGAGATCGAGATCGCCTTCCACGACCGCCGCGACGAGGTTTTGCCTAAAGTCTTCATGCGCATCGATCAGGAGATTTGGGTGGCTTTCGCGACAGCGCGCAATCAATCCCGTCAGGAGGTAGGGCATCACGGTTTGCACCGCCCCCACCGTAAGTCGCCGCCCGAGGGTGGAGCGGTCTCCCAGCTCCTTGGTGGCATTCTCCACTTCGAGCAGGATTCGTTTGGCTCGCTCCAGGAAAACCACCCCGGCCTCCGTCAGTACGACCTTCTTGCCCAAGCGATGAAACAATTTGTGCTCCACCTCCTTTTCAAGATTTATAATCTGCTGGCTCAAAGATGGTTGAGATACATGGCAGCGCTCGGAAGCCCGGGTGAAATTTTCAGTTTCGGCGACGGCGACAAAGTAGCGAAGTTGGTGTAGCTCCATAGGATTTAGCTATGAATAATATAGGAAGCATCGATTTCAACTATTGAAGTGAACAGGCTATAGTCTGGCCGTCGGACCGAGATCGGTTCGATGAATAATACAAACCTATGAACAAGAACAAACTAATGGCGGTCCCCGTCAGCCTCACGGCTGTAGCCGCGCTCGTGCTTTCTTTCCGTATCCCCTTAACTGCGGAGTCCGTAATCGGCTTCATCAGCGTCTTCGGGATGCTGGCTGTCGCCGCCTTGGAGTACCGCATAACGTGGAAGCGGCTCTTCGGTCGAAGTTAACTTCGACTGAAGCTGGCATTCCCAACGGGGCCCGGAGCAATCCGGGCCCCTTTTTTTTGGCGGCGACAACCGCGGCAGAAAATCCGATACATATTGACGCCGGAGATCGAGGGAGCGGCGCAACTTGAGTTTGCTCAACCCATCATCGGTGGGGCCTCGCCGCCGCCGCCGATTTCGATCCTTCGGCGCAGAAAAATCGCGACGATGAGCGACAGGACCGTGGACCAGACGAAACCGGACAAGCCCTGCAGGATCGTCATCGCGACGGGACTCATCCACTTTCGCAGGATCGGCTCAATTTTTTCAATTTGGGCGGCGGACATGCCCTTTTCCTCCATCGCCAGGGCTTGCGCCTGGAAGACCACCTCGCTGAAGCCGGGATTGAGGATCGTAAAATAGACATAGGCCGTGATCAGGCCGAAGAGGCTGGCGAACAGGCCGGTGAGCACGCCCGTCCCGAGTGCGGGGCCATATCCCCAGTCGCGATCGGCGGGGTAGGCCGCCCGTCGGTCGCGCATGGCCAGCGCGAGGCAAACCACGCCAATCGCGAGACCCCCGCCCATGCCCACCCACTGGGCCAGCTTCAGCTTTTCGACGCTGTCGTGGAAACCGGCGAAAAAGAGCAATAGCGTGAGCACGGCTCCGGCGATGGCCATGGCGGCGGCATAGGTGAGCGAGGTTTTCATGCGCCGCGATTCTGACCACTTCGCGGGCCGTGACAACGCCGGCGTGACCATCGGTTCACCGCCGGGATGGGCGGCGCGCCGCCTCAGGAATTGTCGCCGTCGAGCACGCGTCCAAGACCGCCGAGGACGGAGCCTTCCCCCTTGCCGCCTTTTCCCGTCTGCGGGGCGGCCGCGATGATGCGGCCGGCGAGGCGGGAGAAGGGCAGCGACTGCAGCCAGATCCGGCCCGGACCGCGCAGGGTGGCGAAGAAAAGCCCCTCGCCCCCGAAGAGGGCCGTCTTGATGCCGCCGACGAGTTGAATGTCGTAGTCGACCGTGGGCTGGAAACCGACGAGGCAGCCGGTGTCGACGCGCAGGATTTCACCCGGCGCCAGGGTTCTTTCATACAGGGTACCGCCGGCGTGGATGAAGGTCCACCCGTCGCCCGTCAGGCGTTGCATGATGAATCCCTCGCCGCCGAAGAGGCCGACGCCGAGGCGCTTTTGGAAGGCGATGCCGATGCTGACGCCCTTCGCCGCGCACAGGAACGAGTCCTTCTGGGCGATCAGTTCACCCCCGAGTTCGCGCAGGTGCACGGGCACGATCTTGCCGGGAAAGGGGGCGCCGAAGGCCACCCGCCGCTTGCCCGCGGTCTGGTTTTGAAAGACGGTCATGAAGAGCGACTCGCCGGTGAGCAGGCGCTTGCCCGCGCCCAGCAACGCGCCCACCAGGCCGCCGCCGCGCGACGAGCCGTCGCCGAAAATCGTCTCCATCGCGATGCCGTCGTCCATGAACATCATGCCGCCGGCCTCGGCGACCACGGCCTCCTGTGGATCGAGTTCAATCTCGACGAACTGCATGTCGTCGCCGTGGATCTTGTAGTCGATTTCGTGCATGGCGCCCGAGAAGGGAGGGGAAAATGAGTTCATGGCAACAGGCTATAGAGTGGGGTCGCGGGCAGCTCAAGCCGCGGGGCGGTTCAGGCGGCGAGGGGCAGCGGGTGGCGGGGACGCAGCGCGACGGAGGTGCAGGCGGCGTAGTCGCGCGGCGCCCGGTAGTCGCCGACCCAGGTGAGCAGCAGGAGCGCCGTGGCGGCGAAGGCAAAGAGGGGCAGGATGGCCAGGTTGAGGGCGAGGCCGGCGGCGAGGGCGACGGTGCTGGCGAGACTGAGGAAGGAAAAGATGGATACGAGTTTCATGGGCGTGGATTGGTTAATGTTGACGCGACCAGAACCCGCCGGACGCCGGAAAGTTTCAGATTGCCGGGGAATTTCTTGCGCCACCCGGGGGGCGAGGGGGGCCGACCGCCCTACTCGCGCAGCGCGGAGCGCACGAGCCGGTCGTCGCCGTCGTTGGGCGCCGGCCGCAGGCCCAGCACCGCGCACATGAGAGGGTAGAGGTGCACGCTCTCAACCTCGGGCAGTTCGATCCCGCGCCGAAACGCCGGGCCGGTCGCGAGGAAGAGGCCGTGCATGTTTGCCCCGGCCGGATCATAGCCGTGATCGCCGCCGAGGTATCCTTTTTCCGGATAACGGGCCCGCAGGCGCTCGCGGCCTGCGCGGGTCTCGACATGCCAGCCTTCGTCGGGCAGCACCCAGACGGGGGCCAGGCGCGGGTTGGCGGCCAGCCGCAGGCGGGCGGGCAGATCCGACACCAGGCCGGCCCACACGTGGGGCACCCCGGCGAAGGCGCGGACGAGATCCGCGGCGCTGCCCGTCAGCGGGCGCAGGGCCACGACGCTGCCGTCGGAATCGACTTGCACGGTCTTGAGATCCAACAGGTCGTCGAGCACCACGGTGCGGTCCAGGCTCGTCTCAGCCATCCCGTGATCGGAAACGATCATCAGGTTGGGCTCGATCCCCGCCCCGCGCAGGCGGGTGAGCAGCGCGGCGATGTGCCCATCGAGCCGGTGGACGGCGGCGGCGACCTCGGGGGAATCCGGCCCGAAGCGGTGGCCGGCGCTGTTGGCCTCCTCCAGGTAGAACGCGATGAATTGGGGCCGGGTGGCGGGTGGCAGGGCGAGCCAGCCGGCCACGTCGTCGAGGCGGCGGGCGAAGGGAATACGGTAGTCGAAGCTCTGCCAGTAGGTCGGACGCACTCCGCCGATCGCGGCTTCCGATCCCACCCAGAACGACGTCGCGGCCTTCCCGCCCTGCTTGATGACCGTTACCCAAATGGGTTCTCCACCCCACCAGCGGGGATCGCGCACGGCGGCGGGCTGGAAGTAGTGAAAGAACGTTCCGAGTTCCGGATCGAAAAAATCGTTGTTCACGATGCCGTGCCGCGCGGGGTAGAGACCGGTGACGATCGTGTAATGGTTGGGAAAGGTGTTGGAGGGGAAAACCGGGATGAGTCCGCGCGCGGTTACGCCCTCCTGACGCAAACTCCGCAGCGTGGGGGCCGCGGCGGGATATTTTTCCAGGTAGTCCCACCGAAATCCATCGAGCGAAATGAGGATCAAGGGCGCGGCTGCCGGAGCGCGGGAGGCCAGCGCGAAGCAGGCCACCAGAAAAAATGCGCGCAGCCTCATGGGACCAGGGTCACCAGGGTGGCGCCCCAGGAGCCCGTGTGTTCGTCACCGGCGCGGAACGACGCCACGTGGGGGGAAGTCCGCAAATGGGCATGGACGGTCGTCCGCAGGGTGCCCGTGCCCTTGCCGTGAATCACCCGCACTTCGCGAATTCCGCGCCCGCGGCAGGCGGCAAAATAGGCCGGCAGCAATTCACCGAGGTCGGCGGGTCGAAAGGTGTGCAGATCCAATTCGCCCGTGATCGGCAGCGGCACGGCGTCGGACGGGAAGTCGGGGTCCGCCGGCAAACCGTTCACGGATAGTCTTCAGGCACCACCGGGGGCGGGGGAGGCGGCACCGCCACCGCGCTCACGGCCGGAGTCTTGCTGGCGGGTTGGTCCGTCGCGGGGTTGGCGGCGGTCGGATCCGTCGGCACGCCCGGGGTCGGAGCGGCGGCCGCATCGGCGACGGGGGCCGCCGGTCCGGCCTCGGCTTCGGCGGAGTAATCGGTCGAGCCGTCTTCCGGGTTGTAGCCCGAGTCGTAATCGGTCCCGGGGGTGAGGGCGGGGGTGGAGGCGGTCGTGTCGAGCGCGCCCGCGTTGCGCTTCCGCTCGTCGTCTTCCATGGCGCGTTTGAACTCCTCTTCGACGCCGGTGGCGGCTTTCTTGAGTTCACGCATGGTCTTGCCGAGGCCACGGGCGAATTCCGGGAGTTTGTCCCCACCGAACAGCATCAGGACGATCACGAAGATGAGTAGCATCTCCGGGCCGCCGACTCCGTCGATAAACGCGACCAGATTGCCAGCCATGGTCAGGGGGAAAGCGGTGAGCATTTTCTTAGGAAAAGGAAGAAGGCGATTCGTTCCGTTCAGCGCAGGCCCACGCTGACGGTGAATTTCTGGGTTTCGCCCTTTTGCACCAGCTTGAGCCCGACCTTGTGTTCCGCGGCATTGGGCGGACCCATCCAGGGTTCGACACAATAAAAGGGAGAGGTGTCGGCCAGGGTCCACGTCACGAACACGGCATCGGCCGGTGGCACCTTTTCCGTCCCGAGTCGGACGGCGACGTCGCCGGAGGGTCCTTTCTGACCGAACACGACCTCGTGGCCGCGCAGCCCGGTATGGAGCACATCGATGAGCGCGGGGTTGCCCATGCCTTCCTCGGCCCGCAAGGTGGGGCCGGCGACCAGGGCGCCAGTCGGATCCTGGCGCAATTGCTTGGTCGCGGGAATCCGGATCAGGTAGTCGGCTCGTTTCGTGCCCTCGTCCCAGGGCAGCGTGAAATAGAAGTGGTGGCCGGCGGACCAGGGCAAGGGCTCGGTGCCGAGGTTCGTCAGCGCCATTTCACACGAAAGGCCCAGCGGCTCGAAGCGGTACGTGACAATGAACTCGTAGTCGAACGGATAGCAGGCTTGCGCTTCGGGTCCCGGAACAAAGCGGGCGACAAACCCCCGTGGATCCAGCCGGATCACCTCGAAGTCACCCTGCCGGGCGATCCCGTGGATCGGCATCGGGCGACGAACCCCGTCGGCGGCGCGCCAGTGAAAGATATCCCCGCGATCGAAGCTGCGGCCGTTGAAGGGGAAAAGGATCGGGTTGCCGCCGCGCACCTTGCCGATATCGCCGAAGTCAGCGTCTTCCGGCCAGTAGATGACGTCGCGCACGGAGCTGTCGCCGAGGGCCACATTCCAGTTCATGAGCCGCGCTCCCTTTTCCGGCAAAGCAAGAAAGGTGGAGTTGCCGACCCGCCAACGGGTCAACGTCTGTCCTTGATAAGGCACTTTTTCCATCTTGGCGGTTGATTAATCCCGGCCGGACGGTGTGCGCAAAGTTTAATTGCGGGTTTGTGGCAGCCGGCTCTTGGCAGGGGCGGCGCCGCCGGTTTGGAAAATTCCCGGAGGTTTGTGACGCTCGCATGCTTGCGCGGGAGGGGTGGCGCAGTAGCATGGTATTTGATGCTGCGCCGATTACTTCAATTTTTCCTGGGATTCCTGGCGGTAGCTGTGAGCCCGGTCTGCGCTGCCAAGGCGACCAAGGCCCCGGGTGGTGCCGAGCCGCCGGCGGTGGTGGCGGACCGTCCCGTCGGGGTGGCAGGGGGCGGCGCGGGGGCGGTGAAGAAGCACATTGTGGTTATCCCGGTCCGCAACGAAGTGGACTCGCCGCTCCTCTACATCATTCGCCGCGGCCTGAAGGAGGCGATTGCGGACAAGGCCGACGTGGTGGTGCTCGACATGAAGACGCCGGGAGGAGCCCTGGACGTGACGTTCGAGATCATGGAGGCGCTCGGAAAATTTCCCGGTCAGACGATTACCTTTGTCAATCCGGAGGCGCTCTCGGCGGGAGCCTTCATCTCCGCGACCACGGAGGAGATTTGGTTCACGCCGGATGGCGTGATCGGGGCGGCGGCGCCGGTCATGTCGACCGGGGGCGAAATCGATGCGACGATGCGCCAGAAGATCGTCAGTTACCTGAAAGCGCGGATGCGGGCCACCAGCGAGGGCAAGGGTTATCGCGGACAGGTTATCTCCGCCATGATCGACTCCGACTATGAGTTGAAGATTGGGGACCAGGTGCTGAAAGGTAAGGGTGAATTGCTTTCCCTGACGGCGACGGAGGCTTCCGTCACCTACGGGGATCCGGCCCAGCCACTGCTCGCCGCGGGCGTGGCCAGGGATCTCAACGACTTGCTGACGCAGAAATTTGGGGAGACCGGCTATGTCGTGAAGACCCTGGAGATCACCTGGTCCGAGCACTTTGCCGTCTTCCTGCGGGCGCTGTCTCCCATCCTGCTGGGCATCGGCCTGCTCGCGATCTACATCGAGTTCAAGACACCCGGCTTTGGCGTCTTTGGCATCACGGGCATCATCTGCCTGGCCATCGTATTTCTGAGCAACTCCGTGGCCGGATTGTCGGGGCATGAGCCGATGCTGGTCTTCGGGGTGGGGTTCATCTTGGTGCTCGTCGAATTGATTTTCTTCCCCGGCGTCGTGTTCGTCGCCCTCTCCGGGATGGCACTGATGCTGGGTTCGCTGTTGTGGTCGATGGCGGACATCTGGCCGAACCAGCCCGTGACCCTGCGTGACGACCTCTTTCTTGGCCCCCTGCGCGATCTGGGCCTTGGTCTGCTGGTGGCGGTCGGCCTGGCGCTGGCGCTGGCGCGCTTCATTCCCAAGGGCTGGTTCTTTTCCCGTCTGGCCGTGACCAACGCGGTCATGGGTTCCGCCCAGGTGGCGGGAGCGGCGCCCGAGCTCGGTGCGGCGGCTTCCACCCTCATCGGGCGCACGGCAGTGGCCGCCACCGGGCTGTTTCCGAGTGGCCAAATCGAGATCGACGGACACCGCTACGAGGCGCGCCTCGAGGTGGGCTCGGCCCCGCCGGGTGCCCGCGTGGTCGTGCGGCGCATGAACGATTTCGGGCTCATCGTGGACCGCGAGGAGGGAACGGGCGCATGAGTCTGATCCTGCTGCTTTTTGCCGCCGGCGTGATCCTGATCGCCCTCGAGGTGGTCGTGCCGGGTGCGATCCTCGGGACGATCGGCGGCGGGTTGATGCTGGGGGGCGTCATCGTCGCCTTCGATCGCTACGGCGTGAGCGGGGGGGCGTACGCGACTGCCGCCGGGCTCCTCCTGGGTGGACTCGCCCTGTACCTGGAATTCGTTCTCTTGCCCAAGAGCCGGTTCGCCCGGACCTTTTCGATGACGACGACGGTCACGGGCAAGAGCCAGCCGGCGGTGGCGGAACGCAGCCTGGTCGGCAAGAGCGCCGTGGCCGTCACCACTCTGGCCCCGAGCGGGGTCATCGAATGCGAGGGGCGGCGCTATGAGGCATTTGCCCGCAGCGGCCTCATCGCCGTCGGTGCCAAGGTCGAAGTGGTCGACCTTGACAATTTTCGTGTCATTGTAACCCAGACTTCTCATCCCATCATCACATCATGAACCTAACCCTTGTCGGCCTCATCATTCTCGGCGTCTTCATTCTCATTGTCGGCGCGATCGTCTTCAGCCTCGTCGGCGCGTGGGTGAAGGCGTTGTTCAACGGGGCGCCGGTGCCGATGTCGAAGCTGGTCGCCCTGAAATTCGCGAGCATCCCGTACGGCTTGATCGTCGACGCGCGCATCACGGCGGTCCGCGCCGGCATCGCCGTCGACGCGGATCAAATCGCCTCCCATTACCAGGCGGGCGGCAACGTCGTGCCGACGGTGCAGGCGCTGATCGCGGCCCAGAAGGCCGGGATTGAACTGCCGTGGGATCGGGCCTGCGCGATCGATCTCGCGACCAAGGGCTCGGGGAAGAGCGTGGTTGAGGCCGTGCGCACCTCCGTCGATCCGAAGGTGATCGATTGCCCGAATCCCGAGGGTGGCCGCACCACCATCGATGGCGTGGCGAAGGACGGCATCCAGGTGAAGGTGAAGGCGCGGGTCACGGTGCGCACCAACCTCGATCGTTTTGTCGGCGGCGCCAAAGAGGAGACCATCATCGCCCGCGTGGGTGAAGGCATCGTGACCACGATTGGCTCGGCCGAGAGCTACAAGACGGTGCTCGAGTCGCCGGACAGCATTTCGAAGACCGTGCTGGCGCGCGGCCTCGACGTGGGCTCGGCCTTTGAAATCCTGTCCATCGACATCGCCGATGTCGACGTGGGCGAGAATGTGGGCGCCAAGCTGCAGGAGGCGCAGGCGGAGGCGAACAAGAACATGGCGCAGGCGCAGGCGGAAATCCGGCGCGCGGCGGCCGTCGCGCTCGAGCAGGAAATGAAGGCGCGGGTGCAGGAGATGCAGGCCAAGGTCGTCGAGGCGCAGGCGCAGGTGCCGCTGGCGATGGCGGAGGCGTTTCGCAGCGGCCGGCTCGGTGTCATGGATTATTACCGGATGGAAAACGTGCAGGCCGACACCCAGATGCGTTCCTCCATCGCCCATCCCGAAGGCAAGAAATAGGCCGGCCTGACCGCCGCCACCCCTGCCGTGCACTCCACGATTCTCGACTGGCTGCTCGAACGCATCGGCGTCGTCATCTTCGTTCTGATTTTCGTCTTTCAGATCGCGCGTGGCCTCATGCGGTCGCGGGACGAGGCGCCGGCGGAGGAGGCCAAACCCGACGCGCTCGAGGAGCAACGGCGGGTGCAGGAGATTCAGCGACAAATTCAGCGCCGGATCATCGAGCGCCGGGGTGGTTCTCCGGAGTCGGAGTCGCCCCCCTTGGTGCAACCCGAAAGGGTTCCCGCCCCCCGGCCCGAAACGACCCGGATGCCCGAGCCGTTCGGTGGGCCGTTGCGCCGGGTCTTCGAGGAACTCCAACGCCAGGCGCAGCCACCTCCGCCACCACCGGCGCCCCGGCCTGCTCCCGTGGTGATGGCGCCGGTCGGGGAATCCCGGCAATTTGAGCTCGAGCGCCAGACGCGGCTCGCCGACGAAATGCGTGGGCTCCAGGAGTCGCAGATGTATGCTGACCGGCGGGTCGCGCGGGCCGCCGCCGGCAAGGTGGCGGCGGCCGGATCGGAGACGGGGCAGCGCAAGGCGGCGCGCGGACGGCTGTTCGATGATCTGTATGATCCCCAAAGCGTGCAGCGGGCCGTGGTGCTGCGCGAGGTGCTCGGACCGCCGGTCGGTTTGCGGTGAGCGAGAGCGAGTGTGCGCTCAAGTCCGTAGCGTCGTCGGGCAGAACCGGCCCACGTGCTTCCGCGCTCCCACAACTCGTGTTCGTGGATTGAGGGGGGGAAATGACAAAGATTGCGTATCGTGGCGGTGCGATCGTGCCGCGGCGGCGTGGGAACAATCCGTCGGATGAGGCGAAAAACTTCGGCGGCACGACTGCCCTGATCGCGAACCTCAACCTGGCTAAAGGGAATCGGGATCTTGTTGCTCCCAGCTCGTGGCGATTGGCGGCGGTTACAGATCCTTTAAGGGGTTAGGATCAAACGAGATGAACTGAAGTCTGCTTTCTGGGTGAGCCAGGCGTTACCGTGGTGGCCATAAGAAAAAACATCCATGCCATGAGGCGGGTGGAGGATTTGCGTCCATCTTATAGGTCCGATTCGCGGCGAGCGCGATTATTAGCCCAAGGGGAAGGTACAGCAAGATCCGCCAAGTCGCGCGTACAACTAAGCAAGGGATGCGCAGCCTAGGCGGGGGCGATCAGGCATAAAGGTACACGACGGTTCAGTAACTCCAACGCATCGCTGCAGAAACCAGAAAACCAATCACCGCCATGACATTCCGTCCGCGCCTTAGTAAAAACGCCCTGATTTTTGGCGGCACCGCCGCATGGGGCCTGCTACTCGTTTCGTGCATGATGGTTGATCGCAAGATCATCATGCCGCCCACCATTCCCGGGGCCACCTTCATCGGGTCCAAGGCCTGTGCCGAATGCCACGAGGAAACCACCAAGGGCTTCCACAACGCCACCCACGCCAAACTGATGGCGCCGGGCGACGCCTCCAAGGAAATGGGCTGCGAATCCTGCCACGGCCCGGGCAGTGTCCACTCCAAGGGCGGCGGCGGGGCCGGCACCATCGTCAATCCGAACAAGAACCCGGAGACCTGCTATCAATGCCATCTCGACAAGCGCGGCGAGTTTGCCCTGCAGAACAGCCATCCAATCGCGGCGGGCAAGATGTCCTGCGGCGATTGCCACGAGCCGCACAAGGGTGACGCCATCGTCGCCGGCGGCACGCAGCTGATGGCCGCCAATGCCCTCTGCCTGAAGTGCCACGAGTCCCAACGCGGACCCTATGTCTTCGAGCACGAGGCGCTCCGCGACAATTGCACCACCTGCCACAATCCGCACGGCACGGTGAACGCCAAAATGCTCAAGGCCCGCAACCAGACCCTCTGTCTGCAATGCCACTACCAGCAGCAGACCGTCACCGGCCAATTGCTCATCGGCGGTCGCGACCACGCCGCGTTCGTTTCGCGGGGCACGTGCTGGAGCGCGGGTTGCCACGAAGCCATCCACGGCTCGCACGTGAGCTCCTCCCTCCGGTTCTAACCAACACCCAGCAACCCTAAAATATTTTCGCCATGCATAGTCTACGATTCAGCACCCTCTGGGCGGTCCTGCTCGCGCCCGCGGCGCTCCTGGCCCAAAATGTCACCACGCAAGGCAGCATCAGCGTCGGCGGCGGCGGCACCTTCCTTGATGGTGACCGGCCGGCCTTGCAGCAAATCCAGCAGCACAAGAAAGACGGTTTCGGCGGCATCGAGGAATACCGCCTGGTCCGCGAGGCGAAGGATTCAGTCCTGAAATTCAACGCCCGCATCATGCCGGGGGACGACAATTACCTCGCCGCCCTGCGCTTTGACCAGACCGACAGGTGGTATGTCGATGCCGGTTTCTCACAATACCGCGTCTGGTATGACGGTTCGGGCGGATATTTCCATCCTTCGGACTTTTCTTTCGTGGTGTTTGACGAGGATCTCTCCCTCACCCGCAGCAAGATCTGGGCGGAGTTCGGTGCGTTTACGCCGGACAAAACACTGTTTCGCTTCCGCTACGAACGGCGCATGCGCAACGGGACCAAGGGCTCCACCTATTGGGGTGATACCAACCTCCTGGCAGGTTTCAGCACCCGCAACATTGTCCCGACGTTCTACGATCTGGACGAAACCACCGACATTCTGACGGTGGATGTGGGCAACGAGACCAAGGAGGACGTGAAGTGGAATGTTGGCGCCCGCTATTCCGAAACCAAGCTCAACGATTCGCGGTACAGCCAACGCCGCCCGACGGAGTCGGTCGACCGTACCATCACCACGAAAGACGAATCGAAGAACGACCTCTTCACGATGCACGGCTACTACGAGCGCAAGATCAGCGAGTCGCTCACGCTCTCAGGCGGGGCGATGCGCACGACCCTCGACGAGCATATCGAGGGCACCCGGATCTACGGCACGTCCTACGACCCCGTCTTCGATCCCAAGTTCTCCCGGCGCCAGTACCACGATGAGGGCTACTCGCACCTCACGGGCAGTGCGGACATCAAGCAGACGGTGCTCAACGCCAATGCCGTCTATGTCCCCGCGAAGGGTTGGAGCGTCCGGCCGAGCCTGCGCTTCGAGAACCTGCACCAGGATACGATGTCGAATCCGACCATTACCAACGTGGGCAACGTGCCGCTGCTGATCACCGCGCTCGAGCACGAGGAAGGCGAGAGCAACAAAAAGTGGGACGAATTGGCGGAGACCGTCGAGGTCCGCTATGCGGGCACGCCCGAGTGGACGTACAGTGGCAAGGCGGAGTGGATCCAAGGCGATGGCACCCTGGGCGAACAACTCGGAGATGCCGGCGTGCTCTCGATCGACCGCGACACCGACTACAAGCGGCACACTCAGAAATACTCCTTGGGCGCCAATTGGTACGTGCAACCCGGCCTCACGTTCGCCGCCCAGTATTATTTCAAGGGCAACATGAACGATTACAAGGCCGTGCGGGACAATACCCTCCCGGGCACGGCGGATCGTTATCCGGCCTACATCACCAACCAGGACTTCGAGACGAACGACTTCAACGTGCGCATGACCTGGCGCGCCGCGCTCGGGGTACACTTCGTTTCCCGCTACGATATCCAGAAGTCCAAGATCATCAGCAGCGAGGCCGGGGTGCCCAAGGAGATCAGCTCCGAGATGACCTCGCACATCTTCGCGCAAAACATCACCTGGAGTCCGACCGGTCAGCTCTTCCTCAATGCGAATGTGAACGTCGGCTTCGATCAGGTGAAGACCCCGGCCCTCGCGTTCGTGCAGAACGGTGACAACAACTACATCAACGGGTCGGTCGGCGGCGGTTACGCGGTGGGCAAACTCGACGACCTCTACGTCGACTGCTCGTGGTACAAGTCGAACAATTACATCGATCGGTCCGCGCAGACGCTGCCCTACGGCGCCAGCCAGAGCACGCGCGCCGCGTACCTGACCTGGGTCCGCCGCCAGAGCGAGAACCTGATCTACACCTTCAAGTACGGGTATGTGTACAACCGCGACGACGGCATGGGCCCGATCAACAACTTCGACGCCCACGTGGTTTACGCCAAGATGCAGTACAAGTTCTGACCGAAAAGTTTGTTACCCTGAATAGCCGGCCGCGGTGCATGTGGGTGCGCCGCGGCCGGCGCATTTTCAAGACGCCGCGGAGCGGCGTCTTCTTATTTCAGCGCCTCGATAAACGTCAGCAGGTCCGCCATGTCCTGCACGCTCAGGCCGGCTTCGAGCCCTTCGGGCATCAGGCTCTTGCCGGAGGAACTGCTCCCCCTGACCATCACCCGCGGGACCGCGACCTCGGCTCCCCCCATGATCTTCAAGGCCAGACCCGTGGCGTCGTCGCGCGTGATCACGCCGAGGTACGCGTTGCCGTCCTTCGTGTTCACCTCGTAGGCGATGTACTGCGGCGCCACCTCCCTGTGCGGGTCGAGAATGGCCGTCAGCAGGGAGTCGCGGCCGCGGCTCTTGACCGTGACCAAATCGGGTCCGAGTTCCATGCCGTCGCTGCCGGCCCGATGACAGACACTGCAGCGGCCGAGGTAGGTCGTCTTGCCGCGGAAAGCATCGCCCGACAGCGCGACCGCGGGCGCAAACGTGGCCGTCACTTCCTCCCGTGAGGGCGGAATCACCCCGGCCAGCACCCGTCGCGCCCGGGCCTTGATCGCAGCGTCCTTGTGCCGCGCCAGGCTCTCCACCTGGGAGGCACTCAGGTCGGCCGGATTCACCCTGCCGCGCTCGATCGCGTCGAGAAGCGCCTTGATTCGGTCCTCACGCGCCAAAAGCGCCGTGAGCACGGCGCCCTTCACCGGTGGGGAATACTGCCAGTGGCGGAGGAGGGTGGAGGTCACGGTAGGGGACGGGTGCGCCGCCAGGGCCTTGACCGCGGCCAATTGGATATCCTGCGGTTGACGGGGCGCCAGGCAGGCCGCGAGTGCTTCCTGCGACTGGGCGAGCGACGCCACCCCCAACAACTCGATCGCCTCCAGGCGCGAGGCGACGCTGGCGTTTGCCGTGAAGGCCGCCGTCGCGGCCCGGGTGAACACGACATCGAGTCTTCGGCCTACATCCGCCTGCGCGACCGTGGTGCCGGCCCGCCGCAGTCCGTCGCCCAGCGCGCGGAGCCACAGGGGGTTCGTGCCGGGTTGCGCGACAAAATCGATGAGCGCTGCGTATCCGTCCGCCGGCTGCGAGGCGGCGCGAATTTCGATCAAGTGCGCCACGAATGGCGTGGCCTTCTTCGCCAGTTCCAGGTCGCCGGTCAGGGCGGGGAAGAGCACGCTGGTTACGGTTTCCGGGGCACCACTCAACAGGGCGGCGGAAATCCATTTGGCGGCAAAATCCTTCGTCGCCAGCAGGGCATACGCCCGAGCCAATGCGGGCGTGGTTGAGGCCAGGAAGGCCAGTTGCATCCGCACGCGGGGTTCAGGGTCGGCCGCCAAACGGGAAAGCGCCTCCATCAGCCGCGCCTCCGGTTGCCCGCGGACAAAGAGCCTTTCGGCCAGCACGACCGCGCGCTCGCGCACGTGCGCGTCGGCATCGGCGAGTGCCGCGCTGACCACGTCTTCGTCCAGGGCGCCGAGGCCGTCGAGCACGCCCAAGGCGTGGTGGCGGGCCAGCGGCGACGGCGACTCCCGCACTAAACGCCGCAACGCGGGCGCTGCGGACCGGTCCTGGCGTTCATAGAGAAGGCGCGAGGTGGTGTCGCGGTGCCAGCCATTGGGGTGCGCCAGGGTCGCGACGAGCGCGGCGGTGTCGGCGCGGCCAAGCGCAACCGCGGCCCGGCGCTGCCATCGGGGGTCGTCCGGCACGATTCGATAAATGCGGCCGCGGTCGTTGCCGCTGTTCAGGTCAAGGTGCTGTTTGATCTCCTCCGGGAGGCTCCACGGGTGTTCGATCACCTCGCGGTACATGTCGCAGAGGTGCAGGGTGCCGTCCGGCGCGTTGGCAAAGTTCACGACTCGCACCCACGTGTCGTTGCTCGCCGCAAACTCGAAACCCTGTTCGTCGTCGGGTCGGCGCCCGATGAGGCTCGCTCCGTCGGTATATACTTTTTTACGGTGCACGAGCTGACTGCCGGAATCGCCGCTGAAGGAATTATTCACGAAGTCGTCGCCATAGGCATCACCGCGGAAGATCATGGTGCCCGAGGCGCCGGTGAAATAACCGCTCACGCGCCCGCCGCCCTCGACCATGCCTTTGACGACTCCGCCGATGCGCCAGCGCGTGCGGATGATGCGCCACGGTTCGTCGGGACTGATGCGAAACACTTCCGCGGCGCCGCCATCGGCCGCAATGCTCTGGCGGGCCGGGGGCATCGGGTGGAACGGGTTGCGCGTCGTGAATCGGCCGTCGTAGACCCAGAACTGCAGGTGGTCGGAGTTCGAGCAGCCAAACTTGCGGCCGTAATTGTCGAAACTCATGCCGTATTGCGCTCCGCCCACCTCGAAACCGGAGGCATGAGTCAGCGGGTCGAACCAAAAATCCCGGGCGCCGAGTTCTTCCGCGGCTACGTCCGCGCGTTTGAGGTTCTTGATGATGCCCCGGTTGCCCGGGCCGCTTTGCACGTGGATGCGGTTATCCTGCCCCCACATGAAGCTGTTGAACATCCCCTGCACGTTGAGCCGCGCGAGGCCGGTGCCGAAACCGGTGAAGGCCTTCTCCCGGAACTCGGCTCGCCCGTCTCCGTCCCGATCCTCGAAGCGCCAGATGTCCGGCGTCGCGCCCACGTACAATCCGCCGTTCGCCCAGATGAGTCCCGTGGGCCAGGGCAGGTCATCCGCAAAGACGGTGCTGGTCTCGTAATATCCGTCGCCATCGCGGTCCTCCAGAACCGAAATGCGGCCGAGGTGCGGGGTGCGATCCCGCTCTTCCGAGTAATCAATCATCTCGCAGACAAACATCCGGCCGTTCTCGTCGAAACTGATGGCAATCGGATCGCGCACCTGGGGTTCGTTCGCCACCAATTGCACCTTGAAACCCGCCTTCACCTTCCAGGTACCGGGCGCGGCAGCGGGCGGGATGGCGGGATAACGGGGCAGATCCTTGGCCGGATCAATCGTCGTCGGGCTCTTGGTCGCGCCGTAAGCTTGGGCGTACGTGTTGCGATGCTGGAGGCTTTCGGCGGCGGCCAACGCGCCGCCCAGGCCGGCTAGGAAAAAAAAGCAACGGGGGGGCATGGGGGTGGGGCGTTCTCGTAACCTTGCGGCTCCCTGTCAATCGCTGGACGGTCCGCCGTAGCGCGGTTTATGCCGCGCCGATTCTCGCGACGCAGGTGTTCATCTGGAGCTGGGGCCGTTTACCGAGGATGGGCTGATCGTTCTCCCGCCCAAGGCAGATGGGCCGAAAGAGAGCGAAAGGAGGCGAAAAGAGGGGAGGCGGCCGGAATATTTCTTGGCCCTCCTTCGTTCATTCGCAATGGGTCCGATACCCCGGAGCTTGCTCCGGCTTCGGAACATCGTTGGAGCGGAGCAATGGTCCGGGGAGGGCTGGAGCAAGGAGTGGGGCCGGCCGCGGCTGACTTCCTCAGACGGATCGAGCCACCCGGCCCCGGCCTTCCGCCCGGGCCAAAAAAGTGCCGGCCGCAGTGCACCCACATGCACCACGGCCGGCTTTTCGGGGTAACAAATCGTTGCGAAACTACAGCCCGTATTCGACCGACACGTAGCCTACCGGGCCGCGGAAGTTCGTGTTGCCGCCGGTCCAGTTGTTCTTGTTGTCGATGTAGCCGAGCTTGGCGTGGCCAATCCACCGGTCGGAGAACTTGTGCTTCACGCCGGCGGATACCATGGATTCCTTGACGTCGGCACCATAGGGGGACGTGCGATTGGCCAAGGAAGCGTTACTGTTGTTCGCCCGATAGAACGAGTACTGGACGTGCAAATCGTCCTCCTTGCTGAGGGCCGCGCCCACCAGCAGGCTGCCGGTGACATAATTGTTGTCGGAGTTCTGCAGCACGCCGTTGACGTCCCACGCGACGTTCGTCGCCGTGGCCGGGGCCACACCGGCGCGGGGATACACGGTGTTGATGACGTTGAACACGACATTCAGGTTGGCCTGCGCGTAGACCTGCTGGTTCGGGGTCCAGTCGATCGTCTCGCTCAAGGTGTGATTCTTCGCGTTGCACGAGTCGTAGGTTTCCGCGCCGGGGATGATACCGGTCACTTCGGCGGTACCCTTCTGGTAGATGTAGCGGGAGGTGAACGTGAGCTCCGGAGTCGCCTTGGCGATGGCGGAGAGCTTCACCCCGGTGAACTTGTTGCCCAAAACGAAGTGATCGCCCACGCGGGTGGCATAACCCTCCGAGGTGAACGAGTGGTCCTTGTGGAACAACTCGCTGCGCAGGGTGAGCATCGTTGACTGGCGCCAGTTGGCCCCGACCGCGAAGTTGGCGTGATCCTCGCCGAGGTCGTTGTTCGCCAGCGTGCCGTTGGCGGCGGTGAGGGGGTTGTACGGCGTCGTGTAGCGCTCGTCGCCGTTCAGGATCCGTTGGCTGCCGTTGGCGTACAGGGTTACATCGGGAAGCCCGGTGTAGCGGAGATCCACCACGGGGGTGAGCGAGTGCTCCTTCACCCGGGACCAGTTGAGCTGGTTGGTCGGGGTGATGGTGACGGCTCCGGTCGTCGTGTTCACGGCCGCGGCGACGCTGGTCAGCCCGCCGGCGGAATTGACGTATTTGTCTTCGCCCCGCAGCGCCAGGGCGGCGGTGAAGTCCTTCGACGGCTTGAGGTCAACGCCGACCTTGCCGGTCCAGACACGAAGGCGGTTGCCGCCGGCGAGATTCAGGTTGTTGTTGCTCGGCGCGATGACGGGCCCGACCGCAGTCGGGGTCGTGGTGTAGAGGGGGCGGTCACCCGAATAATCGCCATGGAGGAGTTGATACGTCAGCCCGGTCCGCACCGTAACCTTGGGTGAGATCACCGTGACGGTCGTGCCCGTGAGGCTGCTCATGGTAGCTTCCATCCCGTCGGTCTGCTCCATGATGATCTGACTGTTCATGTTGGCGGCAGGCACCAAGACCGTCGCGGCCGGAGCAGGAAACAGTCGAGCCTCCCCCGGGAAACGAGTCATGAACCGCGTGTCGCGATTGTTGACGCGATCCGCCAGTAGCGTGAGCTGGTACGTGGTGTTGCCGATCTTGTGCCGCATCGTGCCTTCGAGTTCCTCATGCCGCTCGCCCAATTGGATGGTGCTGGGGATGATTTTGCGCACGGGGGAGAGGGGCGCGACGTTGTTGGGAATGCCGGTGAAACTGGTGTCACCCCAAATCGTCGAGTCCTTCCGTCCGTTCCGCAGCCCATTGGTGTACCGCAGGGTGAAGACGGGCAGGTTCGGCAGGTTGACCTTGGCCTCGGCCCAGAACTCGGCCCGGTCGGTGTGGAGATCCTGTTGCTTGAGCGGGAACCAGGCCTTGTTGAGCGGAAAGAAACCGCCGACCCCGTCGTAGAACGTGCGGAAGCGCTTGTAGCCGACATCGACGGAGCCGACCTCGCTCCTCGTGAGCTTGTAGCTACCGAGGTAGTCTTCAGCTCCGGCCAGGGCGCGGCCTTCAATGGTGTAAGTGGTCTTCTTGTCGAGCTCCTTGGTGTAGTACAGTTCCTCGATGCCGGCGCCAGACTTGGGCTGCATCGTGCGGTTTTGGTAGCTGGACTTGCTACCGGCAATGTCGGCGGCCTGCCCGGAGATCTTGATATAACTCTCGAACACCGGGAAGGCGTCGCCGGAGGCGGCCGCCGCGGCGCGGAGCGCCGGGGTGGAGGAGAGGGTGAGTGTCGCGCCAGCCAGCAAGCTGACGCAGCGGAGAAGGGAAATGGTATTCACTTTCATGTCGTGCAGGTGTTGGGGGTTCAGCGGCGCAGGTGGTTGTTGGCATTCGAGCCGTGGACGGCTTCGTGGCAGCCGGCGACCCAGCAGGTGCCCTGTTGCAGCCGATTGTTGTGGTTCTCGGAGGAGGCGACTTTCACCCCGCCGACGACCGCACTGCGGATCGAGTTGGCGTTGATTTCGCCATTGTTCGGAATGCCCGGCTTCTCCAGATGGCAGCGCAGGCAGAGATTGGCGTCGCGGGCGACGAGCATCTTCTGGTTGACGGAGCCGTGCGGGTTATGGCACGCGCTGCAGCCTTCACGCATGGCGCTATGTTCGTAGACGAACGGACCGCGCTGGGCGGTGTGGCACTTGGTGCAGGTTTCAATCTCGTTCTCCAAGGCGGCACCGGTGCCGCGGATGGCGTTGCCGTCGTGGACGTCGTGGCAGTCCACACAACTGACCTTGCCCGCCAGCAAAGGATGGGTGTTGGGCAGGCTGAACTGGCCGCGCTTGTCGAGGTGGCATTGGAAGCACGCCTCAGGCGACTTCCGCGGGTTGACGATGGTGGCCTTGGAGCCGCCAGCCTTTACGTGCAGGCTGCCGGGGCCGTGACAGGCTTCGCAGCCGGTGTCACCGAGTTTTGGATCCGCGATCGCCACCTTGCTATGGGTGGAGCCGCTGAAATGGGCGGTTTGGTCTTCGTGGCACTCGACGCATTGCTTCGAGCCCACATAGTCGGCCCCGGCGATCTTCGTCGGGGCAACCATGGTTCGATTCACTGCCACGCAGGAAATGAGGAGCAGCCCCCAGGCGGCTACTCCTCCGAATAGGAGGGAGTTTTTGGATAGACGTGGACGTAGTGTCATGGTGGTGAGGTTAGGCGCTTGGGGCTGTGGGTGAGTTGGAGACTCGGATTGACGACCGTGCTTATGCCTGAAAGGCGCAGGCTTGGCTGCGCATCGGTTGCCTTGTTCCGCGCAGGGCTTGGCAGGATATGCACAGTCACCCACCGGAGACGGAAGGGTCGGAGAGGGGGGGGAGGGCGGACGCCTCGGCCGGGCCGGCCTCGCAGGGGCCATAAATACGCCGGCCGCAGCGCACCCACATGCACTGCGGCCGGACTATTCGGGGTAACTATTACGCTGACATGATTGCCAGATTCACGGCGTTTCGGCTCCGCGTGCGTTGGCGAAAACTACGCGGCCCTTGTAGTTTCGTGCGCCCCCGGTTCGACCCCGGCGGTGACCGATGGGGGACTAAAGGGTATCCAAGAAGTGGAACTCATGGGCTTTGCCGCAGGGGGAATAGGGTTTTTGGCGACCGGCCGGTTCCCGGCCGGATCAGCAGGAATAAGAAGGATTCAAGCAGAAGACGTGGAGGTCGCGCGGCGACCGGTCGGCCCGTTCCCGGCGGGTTGGGCGGGGGCAGGCGGTCCCCGTCGGTTCCGGGAAATTTGCCCGGATCCCGCCGACCTTCCGGGCCAAGATCGAGGGGAATGGGGAAAGGGCCAGACGCCGGATTGCACTCCTTCCCGCAAAAAATGCACGGTGCCGGCCAAGAAGCGGCGAGAGGGTGGAGGGCAATTGTCAGATAGTAGCACCACGGGATCCGCGATTCCGCGGCTGCCCCCTTTACCCCTAACCTCGAGTTACGCTTTATGAAAAACACTCGTATTCTCATTGCTGTCGCCGGTGCCGGCGTGGCCTTTGCTGTTTCCGCTTTTGCGGCCGATGCCGCCGCCAACTGGACGGACCATTGCGCCAAGTGCCATGGTGCCACCGGGAAGGGTGACACCAAGATGGGCAAGAAGCTTTCGATCGCCGACCTGACGGACAGCGCGGTGCAGGCCAAGTTCACCGACGAGGAAGCGGTGAAGGCCATGAAGGAAGGCGTGAAGGATAAGAGCGGCAAGGTGGCGATGAAGCCCATCGAGGGCCTGAGCGAAGCCGACATGAAGGCGCTCGCCGGGTACGTGCGGAGCCTGAAGAAATAACCGCGTACCGGCGCCCCCACGTGATGAATTTCCCCCCACCGCCTTCCCCGGGACGGCCCGGGGGAAAGAGCGATCTGGTGCTGGCGGTCCTCGGGGTCGCCTTCCTGACCATGGCGGGTTTGTTGGTTGCCAATCTTTGGGGGCGCACGCCGGCCAGGCCCAATATCCCGCTGGTCGAGGTGAAGTTTCTGGCCACGACGCCGTGGCGCCAGAGCTACGCGGCCTTGGTGGCGGCGAAGGAGGATATGTCGGACTATGATTGCTACGGCTGCCACGAAAAGGACAAGCCGCCGCCGATTCGGTATGATGAGAACCACAAAATTCTCATCCCGAAGGAGCATTCGGATATCGTGATGGGTCACGGCTCGCACGACCGAAACAACCTCTGCTACAACTGCCACAATGAGCAGAATCTCCTGACGTTTCAGGTGCGTGACGGCCGCGAACTGAAATTTGACAATAGTCCGCCACTCTGCGGCAGCTGCCACGGCCCGACGTACCGGGATTGGGAAGCCGGCGCCCACGGTCGCATCTCGGGCTACTGGGATGCCAGGGCCGGTGCTGCTCAGCGCCTCGCTTGCGTCAGCTGCCACAATCCCCACGCGCCGCGCATTCCGACGCGCGAGCCGGCCCCGGGCCCGCATTCGCTGCACGACCCCCAGCGCGCCCCTTCCCCCGCTGCCGGCGAACCCTCCCACTGACATGGCCGCGACCGCTCCTTTCTCCAAGCCGGACAAGACGTCCGATCACGCGATGACTCGCCGCAACTTCCTGCGCGGTTCGGTCGCCGTCTCCGGTATGGCCGCCTTGGCGGCCAGTTTGGCGCCGCTGCGTCAACTCAAGGATTTCACCTCGACGGAGGAGTTTCTCCAGAAATACTACAAGGAACTCACCCCGGAGGACATGAAGAAGGTCCTGGCGCGAATCGAGCGCGACGTGCAGCGCCAGTACGGCATCCGGCCGCATGTCCGTGATCTTCGCCCGATGGACGGAGTCGAGTTCGTGTACTGCCTGAATCTCACCCGCTGCATCGGCTGCCGGAAATGTGTGCACGCCTGCGTGGCGGAGAACAACCAGTCGCGGAATCCCGAGATTCAATACATCCGCGTGCTGCGGCTGCCCCATGGATCGCTCGATATTGAGAAGGCGGAGCACCGGTATGACCCGAAGGCGGTGCCGGAAAAGGGGTATTTCTACATGCCGGTCCAGTGCCAGCAGTGCGAGAACCCGCCCTGCGTAAAAGTCTGCCCGGTGAACGCGACCTGGCAGGAAAAGGACGGCATCACGGTGATCGACTATGATTGGTGCATTGGCTGCCGCTACTGCGAGGCCGCCTGCCCGTATTGGGCGCGGCGCTTCAATTTCGGGAAGCCACAGATTCCCCAGGAGCGCCTGAATCCCGAGATGGCCTACCTCGGCAACCGGCCGCGGCGGCAGGGCGTGATGGAGAAATGCCATTTTTGCATCCAGCGGACGCGGGCCGGGCGGTACCCCGCCTGCCTCGAGGTGTGTCCGGTGGGGGCGCGCAAGTTCGGCAACATTCTCGATCCCGAAAGCGAGGTTTCGTACATCCTGCGCGAGAAGCGCGTGTTCATTCAGCTCAAGGAGGAGATGGGAACGTCACCGCGGTTTTTCTACTACTTCGACAAATGACCACCGCGATCCGCAACTACGGCACCTTTCTCGCTCGCTGTGCGCGGGTCGCCTTTGTCGGCGATGCGCGTTACTATGGGTGGATGGGCCTGCTCACGGCGATTGCGCTGGTCGGGCTCAACGCCTACTGCAAGCAACTCGTCGACGGCCTCATGGTCACAGGGATGAGCGACGAAGTCTCGTGGGGCGTCTACATCGCCAATTTCACCTTCCTGGTCGGGGTCGCCGCCGCCGCCGTGATGATGGTGATTCCCGTCTATATCTACAACAACGAGGAACTGCACGACCTCGTAATCTTTGGCGAGTTGCTGGCGGTGGCGGCCATCATCATGTGCCTGATGTTCGTGACGGTGGACCTTGGCCGGCCGGACCGATTCTGGCATCTCATCCCAGGCCTGGGGCAGATGAACTTTCCCAATTCGATGCTCAGTTGGGACGTGATCGTGCTGAACGGATACCTGCTGCTCAACGTCCATATTTGCGGCTACCTCCTCTATATGCGCTATCTCGGGCGCCGGCCGTCGAAGTGGTTTTACATCCCGTTTGTCTTTATTGCGATTGTCTGGGCCGTCTCCATTCACACTGTGACCGCGTTTCTCTATGTGGGTCTGGGCGGGCGGCCCTTCTGGAACTCCGCGATCGTGGGGCCGCGGTTTCTGGCGTCGGCGTTTGCGGCCGGGCCCGCGTTGATCATCCTGGCGCTGCAGGTAGTCCGGCGCGTCACCGCTTCCGGCACGGCGGCGGACCTTCAAGACCGGGTCGATGCGGGCGGGTTGCCCGGTCGCCCGGCCAGGGCGGATGATTGGGCGACGCTGGCCCGCGTGCTGCCGGCGGTGGGCGGAGTCTCGCCGGCGAACCGGGACAAGGTCCTGGCCGCGGCGACAGTGCTCGACGTCGCTGCGGGTGAAGTCCTGCTCCGTCAGGGCTCCACCTCCTCCGACGCCTTCTTCGTCCTGGAGGGTCGCGTGGTGGTGAAGCGGGAGGAAAGCGGCCGGACCCGGGTCACGCGCACCGCGCTCGCGGGCGATCAATTTGGCGAGGTTTCCGCCCTGCACGGGACGGCGCGGATGGCGACGGCGATGGCGGAGGAGCCGACGCGGGTGCTGCGCCTGCCCGCCGCGGCGGTGAAGGTGTTGATGGAAAACCGCGAATTGAACCAGCTCATCAATTCTCGGATGACGGAACGGCTCATGATCACCGACCGGGCCCTGTTGACCCTGCGCGGCATCGTGCAGGTTTCGATGATTATCAATGTGTTCCTCCTGGCGAACGAGGTGTTCAAGGAGTTCTACTCCGGCAACCTCCATGTTGCTTCGTCCAAGTACCTCTTCCTCGGCTTGCATGGTCACTATGCCTTGGTGCCGTGGATCTGGACGGCCGTCGCCTTGAATCTCGTGGGCATGGTGCTGCTGATCCTCCCGATCAGCCGGAGCCTCAAGTGGCTCGATGTTGCCTGCGTGTGCTGCATTATCGGCATTTGGATCGAGAAAGGCATGGGCTTGGTGATTCCTGGTTTCATTCCGACGCCATTGGGCGCCATCGTCGACTACAGTCCGTCCCTCAACGAGGCGCTGGTCTGCTTCGGGATCTGGGCCTTCGGCCTGCTGTGTTACACTGTATTCCTGCGGATGTCCGTGCCGATCCTGCAGGGCCGGTTGACCAAGGCTAACGAGCGGCCGCTCTCTGCGGACGCCGCCTAGCCCGACCCACGGACTCGTCATCCCGCCATGGCCCGACACCTCACCGTCGCCGATGCCAGGGAGTCGCTCACCGCCCATGTCACGGCGCGCGGCATCGAGGTCTTCATGAAGTACGGCCCGAAGATCGGCTGGGCGGAACTGCAGGGCCTGCTCGCGGACCGCGCGTATGTGCGCTACCCGTGTGAGATCGTCTTCGACGCCGGGCCGCTGATGGCGGGCGAGTTTGCCCATCCCGAGCCCAAAGGGGAGACCCCGGAAGCGGGCTTCACGATGTACGTGCATCCCGCCTTCCAAGGTGACCTCGCCGCAGTGCCGGCGCTGGTGCTGTACCAGTTGGTCACGGTCAATTACGGGGAATTTGCCGCGGTGGACGAGGCGGAGAGTTTTGGCGCGGCGGCCCTCGGCTTAACGCGGGACGAATACTACGACCTGGTGTGCGAGTTGGCGGACCGCGTCGCCGACGCCGACGATGAGGCCAGCGCCCCGGCCGCGAGTTGCGGCAGTGGGTGCGGTTGCGCGTAGCAGGGTCCACGCGGTCGAAGAGCGTCGTCGCGGCGAAGGAGAGGCCGCGGACCGGTGGCGCGTTATCCCCGCGCGCTCCGGTGGGCCCGCTCTTGCCGCGAGTGTCGTGAGGTCAAGCCGCACCGTGATCGGAATTTTCCGGTCCGCTGGCGCGATGCTGCCGGTGGTCGGGAAAGCGGGTGGCCCGGGAGCACGAGGGATTCGATTCAGGCAATTGGCCCGCGCTCGCGGTGCGAGCCGAGGCGACAGATTCCGATCGATGCCGCATCCGCTGTCCAGCGCGGGCCAATAGATGCGGCGCATTGGTCAAAATCCGGTTAGCAGGTGCGATGGGAACTCGGATACGTTGGCGATGCTTCCTTCCCCTCCCCCCGCTGCACCCCTGCGTCTGTCGATTTGCGTCTCGGACGAGACTTCTCCTTCCCCATGAATACATCACGTTTCGTTGTCCTGGCGTTTGCCCTGACGGTGGCCGGCCCGGCCTTCGTCGCCTACGCGGCCGATGCCGCTGCCAACTGGACGGATCATTGCGCCAAGTGTCACGGGCCCGACGGCAAGGGCCAGACCAAGATGGGAAAGAAGCTGAGCCTGCGGGACCTCACCGATGCCGCGGTCCAGGCCAAGTTCACCGATGAACAGGCGGTGAAGGCGATGAAAGAGGGCATCAAGGACGAAAAGGGCAAGGTTACCATGAAGCCGATCGAGGGCCTGACCGACGGCGACATGAAGGCATTGGTCGGCCACGTGCGCGCGATGAAAAAGTAGCAGGAGCGACCCTCCGTGCGATGAACCGCTCCTCCTTCCCGCCACAGTTGGTCCGGCTGGTGCTCCTGACGCTCCTGGTGATCGGCACCTATGCGGTGGCGCGAGTCTATCTTACGCCGCCCACGTTCGGCCAATACGGCCATTTCCGCGGCGCGGCCCTGGAGGAGGCGGCGGCGCGAACCCCGCTCTTTGCGGGCATGAAGGCGTGTGACGAATGCCACTCCGAGACGTTTGAGGCGATCGCGAAGGATCGCCACAAGGGCGTCGCTTGTGAAGCGTGTCACGGTCCGGGCCGCAATCACAGTCGCGACCCGGATATCATGCCGGCGAAACTCACCGATCAGCTCTGTTTGCGGTGCCATGTAGCGGATGCCGCCCGGCCGGTGAAGCAAAAGCAGGTCACGCCCCTCGAACACTTTCCCGGCGACAAGTGCATCGAATGTCACGTCGCCCATCAACCCAACCAATCCAAATGAAACCCTCCTGCTCCCGCCGTCGCTGGTTCGGCCTCCTGGGTGGTGGGCTGGGCTGGCTTGCGGCGCAGCCGCTGGCCCGTGCCGCCAAGGCGACGGTGAAGCATCTCTTTGTATCGGCGAAAACCCCCGAGGGCTATGATCCCAGAAAGCACCAGTGGCTGATGGCGGTCGACGTGGATCGCTGCATCGGCTGCGGCCAGTGCGTCGATGCGTGCAAGACGGAGAACCGGGTGCCCCAGAGCTCGAGCTACTTTCGCACCTGGGTCGAGCGCTACATCATTCGCAAACCCCGGCCCGGCGTGGGCACGCTGCGCGGGGAAGTTTCGGTCGACTCACCGAACGGCGGACGGAACGGCTTCCCGCCGACGCTGGTGCCCCGGGAGGAGATTTTGCAGGGCTTTTTCGTGCCGAAACTGTGCAACCTCTGCGAGCATTCGCCCTGCTCCCAGGCCTGCCCGGTGGGGGCGACATTTGACGCTCCGGACGGCGTGGTGCTGGTGGACCCGGAGTATTGCATCGGGTGCGGCTTCTGTATCCAGGCTTGTCCGTACGGCTGCCGGTTCATGAACCCGGACACCCACACGGCCGAAAAATGCACGCTCTGCTACCATCGCATCACGCGCGGGTTGAAGCCGGCGTGCGTCGAAGTGTGTCCGACCCAGGCGCGCATCTTCGGCGATTTGAAGAATCCGACCGACAAGGATCCGTTGCAGGAATTTGTGCGCAACAACAAGGTGTTCACGTTGAAGCCGCACCTCGGCACCGAGCCGCGCGTGCTATATGCGAATCTCGACAAGGAGGTGAGGTAGCATGTCACCGGCAATTTTCATCGCCCAGCTTGGTGCGGACGTGCACACGCTGGTCCCCCAAGTCGAGGGTTATGCGTATCCCAACGAGCAAACGGTGCTCTGGAGCGTCCTCATCGTCATCTACCCCTACGTCACCGGGCTCGTGGCGGGGGCGTTCATCATGGCATCGCTGGTGCGGGTGTTCAACGTGACCGCGTTGACGCCCGTTTACCGGATGGCACTGCTCACGGCGCTGGCGTTTCTGATCTGCGCGCCGCTGCCGCTGCTGCTGCACCTGGGCCATCCGGAGCGCTGCCTCGAAGTGATGATGACGCCCCACCTGTCATCACCGATGGCGATGTTCGGTTTCGTCTATGCCTGGTACATCATGGCGGTCCTGCTCTTGGAGTTGTGGCTGGACTACCGGCACGACTTCGTTCGCTGGGGCCAGCAGGAGCCGGGGCTGAAGGGGGCTTTCTACCGCATGCTCACCCTCGGGGCGAAAGACGTCTCGCCGGCCGCGCTGCATTTCGACGAACGGATGAGTGTGGCGGTGACGGTGATTGGCATCCCCTCGGCGTTCCTGTTGCACGGCTACGTGGGCTTTATCTTTGGCTCCATCAAGGCGAATCCCTGGTGGGGTAACGTGCTCATGCCGGTCATCTTCGTCTTCTCGGCCATCGTCTCCGGCATTGCCCTGTGTGTCTTCATCTATTCGGAGCTCTGCTGGTTCCGGCGTCGGGAGGTGAATGGCGCCTGTCTCGATGAAATGGGCAAATTTCTCTTCTACGCCCTGCTGCTTGATTTTTCCATCGAGTCCCTCGACTGGCTGCATCGGCTGTATTCGGCCGATGAGTCGATTCATGTGCTGAAGCAACTCGCCGCCGGCAAGCTCTTCTACACCATGTTGGTCGGCCAGCTCTTCCTCGGGACGCTCATCCCCTTGTTGATGCTGGGGTCGACTCAACTCCTGCGGGAGGAGATCCCGAGCTACGTTCGCCAGCGCATGTATTATTTCAGTGCGCTGCTCATTCTCGCCGGCGTGCTCCTGATGCGCTGGAACGTGGTCATTGGGGGACAGCTTTTTTCGAAGAGCCTGCGCGGCTTCACCACCTTCAAGCTGGAACTAGCCGGGCAGGAAGGCTGGTTGGTGGGGCTTGGCCTCCTGATCCTTCCGTTCCTCATTCTCTGGTTGCTTTTCCGGGTGTTTCTGCCGGCCAAGCATGACCCGGTCGCGGTGGCTTCACCGCCAGCGGATCCGGTGGCGTCAGCCTGAGTCGGAACCAGGGCGCCGGCGGCGGCGAGAGGTGCGGGTCGCCTCCGCCAGCGTTGGTGGCACCAAGTCGTCGGGTCCTGCGACGGTCAAAGGGCATGAAGTCCCCGGGGCGGTGAAGGGGATTGGGCTTGGCCGATGGGTTCGGCGCTCCTGCCATCGTGCGAATTAACGACGGGCGGTTCGTCGGATTGCAGGCGCGCGCCGCGTCATCGGTTTGGAAATGGGGCAAACCCGACGGAACGACGCACTCCGCTCCGGTCCTCGGCCCGGCACTTCAGCCGTGATGCGAATCGTGTTCGTGGTGCCGCAGTCGCGTGAACACCAGCGATACGATCAGGAGCGTCGCGCCCAGGGCGAGGAATGAGGTGACCCGCCATAACGGTGACAGTTGGCGCCCGCCAGCGACAATCAGGTAGGCCGCCGTCAGCAAGAGCGTACCGTGTCCCATCCAGCGGTACTTCCGGTTGCGCACGACGAAATTAAGCACGTAGTAGATGGTGGCCAGGCCGGTCCAGGCGAGACCGACCAGATGGGCCGGAACCAGATGGAACAGAGCGTACGGAAACACGAAGGCCGCGCTCAGGAGGTACGCGTTGCGCATCATTTCCGTCTTCAGCTCCAGGCGGTGCTTCTGCCAATTGAGGATACGCGCGCTCCCTAGCGCGACCACCCCGAAGCCGAGGCTGATTCCAGTTTCGCGATCCTTCACCACCACATAGGCGAGGACGATGGCGACATAGATGAGAAAATTGGCCACGACAATCGACCGGGAGCGGAACCAGATCGCGGTGGTTACGACTCCCACACTTTGCAGCGACAGCCACACAAAGACTTCGGGGGAGGGTGCGAGCTTGATGATCGCCATACTGAGGGCGGCATAACCCGTCATGGCGTACAGGAAGGTGGAGACGCGGCTGTGGTGACGCATCCAGAACGCGACGGCGAGGGCGATGAGTCCGGTGGAAGCCAGGACCTGCAGGAGAACAAAAAACTTGGGAAATCCCGCGGCGGTATGGAGCAAGAACACTGTGTAGCCGAGCAGGCAGCTGACTATGGCGTTGACCATGGCGGGCATCGGCTCGTCTCTTCCGGCGGGTCGCAGCAGGGGCATGACGGCGAATCCCCAGATGTAAAGAAGGAGAAACACCGGTGCGTAGAGGGGCCCGGTGACATAGTGCAGCGTGCCCCCATGCGCGGGATTGCCGACGGCCCAAAGAGCGTAGGTGACGAAGGTCAGGACACTTCCGGTGATGGTTACCGCCGGCCAGTTCTGCCGGGCGCCGGTTAGCGCGGAGAGCGCCGCCATAATCGTCAGGGACGTGACGACCCACCAAGCAGAGCCAACGGCGAGCGTCGTGCCGAACCCCGTGAGGAGTGCGAGGGTCATCAGCCATTGGGAATGGCGGCGCAAGGCGAGGAGGACGTTTACCGCCACCGCCAGCCCCAGCAATACCGGCGCGAATGGTGAGGTGATGCTGAGGGCCGCAGGGGAACCAAAGAAGAAGAGCCGCAGGGTGGCGCAATAGAGGAGGGCCATGGCAGCGGCCCGGAGATAACTGGCCACCAGCTCGAATGACTTTTCCCCGATACGTGCCATCAGGAAAAGCGCCACGGCCGCCGCCAAACCCACCAACGGGGGCACCACCGCGGGCAACTGGGGATACGGCAGCGTCAGCATGAACCCGCCGCCGAGCGCAAACACGAAGATGCCCACCCGGGCGAACCACGTCTGTCCAACCTCCAGTTCGAGGTCATCGGCCTCCTGCTGCACCGGGCCGGTGGCGGGCAAAGGGGCCGCGGTGGCTTCGGCCGATGGAACGAGGGTGGCGGGCGACGAAGCGGGCGTCGCCTCTGCGGCCAGGCCGAGATGGGCTTCGATCCGGGCGAGGCGGTCTTCTAATTGCGCAAGGTGCGAAACGGCGGATGATTCTGACCTCGGCGGGGTGGTGTCGTCAGCCATGGTGGAGCCCGGGTTCGCTGCG
Organism: Opitutales bacterium; assembly: GCA_038249085.1. Classification (GTDB taxonomy): domain Bacteria; phylum Verrucomicrobiota; class Verrucomicrobiia; order Opitutales; family Opitutaceae; genus ER46. The sequence goes on along the minus strand of JBBRWR010000023.1, from coordinate 21,232 downwards.
AGTCGGGGGATCGGCCCAGGCACCCGGGTCGGGCCGGGAGGCCGTGGCCGGGGGAGGAGGCGAGGTTTCGCCGGGGGAAGGCCGCCCGGAGGGGAGGCACGGGAATGTATCCTTCATGGTATGACAGGAAACGTGACGGATCCGCGGTGACGGGGAAGACCTGGCCGGGACTGGAGTGGACGGGCGGGGAAAGGGGAGGGGCGCTGGAGTATCACCGAGCGGGACCAGCTTGGCTCGCCGGCTATTGGCCCAGACTGCGCGGATTTTGCCCGAAGTAGACGCATCCCTTGTCTTCCGTTTGGGGGCCAACCGCCGCGGAGCAATGGTCAACCGATGCGATGACCAACGCCTTGCTAGGGTTTACGCTTCAAGCGGTCCCAACCACGATCATGCCTACCGCCCGAATCCAGTTGAACGAAGTGCTGCGCAAGGTTGTCTCCGCCATCACGGAGACACTCCGCCGGCCGGTGCTCGCCGTGGCGGCGGGGGCGGTCCTGACGGCAGCGGAGCCCGCGGTCCCGGCGGCAACTTCGCCGGCGGCGCCGGCGCCGAACTCCACCGCGGCGTGTCTCGAGTGTCACAGTGACGACACCCTCACGATGAAGAAGGGCGGCCAGAAGCTCTCTCTTTTCGTCGACGCGAAGCTCACCGGGAAGTCGGCCCATCAATCGCTCGATTGTGTCGACTGCCACGAGAAATTTGACGGCGACGCGACGCCCCATCGCAAGCCGATGGTGCCGGTCGACTGCGTGGGCTGCCACGAGAACACCGGCAAGAAGAAGCATGCGTTTCATCCGCGTCTGGCGCTCGCGGCGATCCCCGCCGGGGAGGACACCTCCTGCGTAGGCTGCCACGGCAAACACGACGTGGTAGCGATCAAGTCGCCCGCCTTTCGCTTCGCCGGTGGCCCGCAGGTGCAGGCCTGCGGCCAGTGCCACGAGAAGGAACGCGACCACTTTACGACGTCGGCCCACGGCCGGGTCTTTGCGGCGCAGGAGAAAAACGCGCCCGATTGTCTCACCTGCCACCGCGAGTCGGTGGCCCCGCATGCTTCGGCCCGGGCGACGCTGGTCCAGAAGCTGGCGCAGACGAAGCAGTGCGAGGCCTGCCATGTGGAGAAGGAAAACGTGGCGGGACAGGCCCTGCGCGGCGTGAAGTTCGTCAAGTCCTTCGATCAAAGTGTGCACGGCGCCGCGCTGCAGAAGGGTGAAGCCGGGGCCGCGAATTGCGTCGACTGTCACGGGGCGCACGAAATGAACCGCGCCCTGCAGCCCGGGGCGCGCATGAACAAGCTGCGCGTGGCCGACACGTGCGTGAAATGCCACGAGAAAGTTGGCCGCGAGTTCCGCGACAGTGTGCATGCGGTCGCCCTCGCCAAGGGCAACGCCGACTCGGCCACCTGCACCGACTGCCATGGCGAGCACGACATCAAGGCGCATCTCGATCCGACGTCGCGGGTGTACAAGACGCATGTGGCGCAGCAGGTCTGCGCGGACTGCCACGCATCGCTCAAGCTCACGCAGAAATACGGCATCGCCTCGAACAGCTTCCAGACCTTCTCCGACAGCTACCACGGCCTGGCGGTGCGCGGCGGTTCGGTCGAAGTGGTCAACTGCGCGAGTTGCCACAGTTCACACGCCATCAAGTCGCAGCGCGATCCCTCCTCCTCGATTAGCAAGAACAACATCGTGCAGACGTGCGGCCAGTGTCACCCGGGCGCCAACAAGCGCTTCGCCATCGGCAAGGTCCACGTCAGCCCGCAGTCGGCCCTGGCGAAGGAGGACTCCGATCCCATTCTGCATGTCATTGCGACGATCTACGTGGTTTTGATTGTCGTGACGATCGGGGGCATGGCCGTCCACAATCTCCTCGATTTTCTCACGAAGATCCGGCGGAAGGTCGCGCTGCAAAAGGGATTGATCCAGGAGGCTCCGGCCGCGCACCGGCTGTACGTGCGCATGACGGCGACGGAACGCCTCCAGCACGGGGCGCTGGTGTTGAGTTTTTGCGCCCTGGTGGTGACCGGATTCATGCTGCGCTATCCGGAGGCCTGGTGGGTGGTGGCCATTCGGAACTTCAGTTCCACGGCATTTGCCTGGCGGAGCCTGATTCACCGCATCGCCGGAGTGGTGATGCTGGCGACGGGAGCATGGCATCTCTGGTCGCTGATCTTCACGGTCCGCGGGCGGCAGGTGTTCATCGATCTGCTGCCGCGCAAGCGCGACTTCATCGAGCCGTTCCAGTTGCTCCGCTACAACCTGGGGATCTCGCCAATCAAGCCGACCTTCGGCCGCTTCAGCTTCATCGAAAAGGTCGAATACTGGGCGATGATGTGGGGTTCGATCCTGATGGGCCTGACCGGTCTGATCCTGTGGTTCGACAACACCTCGATGGGCCTCCTGACCAAGCTGGGCTTCGACATTTCGCGCACCGTCCATTTCTTCGAGGCGGTCCTGGCGACCCTCGCCATCATCGTCTGGCACTTCTACTTCGTCATTTTCAATCCGGATGTCTATCCGATGAACCTCACTTGGCTCACGGGCTGGATGTCCGAGCGCGAAATGCACGACGAGCACCCCGAGGAACTGGCCCGCATCAAAGCCGGAAAATGCTCGGTCAATCCTCCCGCCGGACACCGCCCGGGTGGTCCCGGCAAAACCTGAGTCGTCGGCGTGCGCGGCCGTCGGGTCCGACCCGGGGCGGCTCTTTGGTTGCCTGGCTTGCGGGCAGGGGTGTGCGCGCGGGAGACGATTCGAGTCGAGGGCCGGGGCCGCACGGAGGAAGACGTCGTCGCGTTGCCGGACCAAGCCCAGCGGGAGGACTTCAGCCCTTTGCTGGCGGCGGCGACGCCGTTGGCGCCGGGCGTGGCGGCGGACACTGCGGCCGGACCGAGACCGCGAGTTAAGGAGGCGGCAACGCCGGTGCCGCCAATATCTCCGCCCAAACCGCCTTGCCGGCGGGCCCACGGGAAGGACGCCGGCCACCTGCTAGCGCGGCATGAGTACCGGGCCTCTTGCAGCCGTCCAGCAAGGGGCCGATCTTGGCGTCAGTGCGCGAGTCGCGAGATCATCGCGTAGACGATCAGGACGAGGAGGATCAGGCCGGTGCCGAAGAAGAGGAAGCCAATCGCCTTGGAGATGTTCTTCCGGCCCTCCCAGTCGTCGGCCTTGATGCGATGCACGTCGAGCCGGCCGGTGGCGAGCAGGCGGTCGTACCACCGCTTGCGCTCGTGGAGCATCTCGGTCTTTGAAATGCGCCCGGAGAAGATCACGGTGTCCATCGGGAATTTCTCGATCCGGAAGTGGGTATTGAAGAAATGGAAGGAGAAGATGAAGCCGGCGGCGAGCAGCGCCTCGTCCGAATGGACGACCATGGCGATGTTGATGATCCAGCCGGGGAGAAACAGGGTGAAGAATTTCGGGAACCACAGGATCAGACCGGAGAAGCCGATGATCGCCACGCCCCAGAACACGGCGAAATAGTCAAAGCGCTCCCAGTAGGTCCAGCGGTCGAATTGCGGCCGGGGGCCCTTGCCGAAGAACCATTTCTGATGGGCGATGAAATCGCGCCAGTCCTGCAGTGACGGCACCATCGAATCGGGATGAAAGACGATGGCCAATAGCCGGCGGAACGTAATCCGCCCGGTGGCGGGATCACGCAGGCCCGCCCGCTGCTGCCAGAAGTGGGCGATCAAGGCTCCGACATGCAGCACGAAGTAGGCGAAGGTCACGACGGCCGCGTAATGGTGCAGGGTGCGGGCGACCTCGGCGTTGCCGAGCAGGTGGAACATGGTCCGCGCCCATTCGGTGTAGTAGAACTTCAGCGGCATGCCGGTAATCACCAGCGCGAGGAAGCTCGTGACCATCATCATGTGCAGGAAGCGCTCGAACGGGGTGAACCGTGTGAAGACGTCGTCGTCGACATGCGCCTTAATCACGGCCGCGCGAAACGACTTGGTGTCGTGCAAATAGAGATAGATCGAGCGGAAGAGCCAGAAGGCGGTGTGGATGCCGAAGAATCCGAATACGCTCACGAGCAGCGTCGTCATGAACCAGAACACCTTGTTGAGGACGGGATAGTTTTCCTTGTCCAGGGGGTTGGCGTGCGGCTGGTACTCGGTGAACTTGGCGTTGATTCCCGGGTGGCATTGCTGGCAGGTGCCGACGATCTTGTCCTTGTGCAGGCGCGACCGTTTGTCGCTCACCGGGAAGACGTCGTGATGTCCGTGGCAATCGTAACAGGCGGCGACGGCGGCCGCCACGTTGGGCTGGCCCAGGGCCATGGCCTTGCCGTGGTAGGTCTCGCGATAGTGCTCCAGGCGATCCTGATGGCATTTGCCGCAGCTCTGGTCGCTCTGCCCTTTGAAATGAGCGGTGGCCGGCTTCTCGATGTCGTGCGCGCTGTGGCAGTCGGTGCACACCGGGCCCTTCTGGTCCCCTTTCGCCAGCACCTGCCCGTGGATGCTCTCCTTGTAGACGTCCTCAATCCCGACATGGCACTTGCCGCAGGACTTGGCGATGTTGGCGTGGTTGCTCTGCGAATCCTTGTCGATGCTGCGCTTGATCGTGTGAACGCCGTGACAGTCGTTGCACGACGGCGCGACGACCAGGCCCATCTTCACGAGCGCCCGCCCGTGAATGCTGTCGAGATAGTGGCCGGCCGCATTCGCCTGGCTGATACGGTACTCCTTGGTGATCTTGGCGTCGTCGTGGCAGGTGCCGCAGGTCCTGGGCAGGTTGAACTTGAAGACGGGGGAGTCGGCCTGCTTGACCGGCACCATGTCGTGGGTGCCATGGCAGCTCTTGCATGAGGCGGCATCCGACGAGCCCATCTGATGGCTCATGCCATGGATGCTGGTCGCAAACTGCGCGGCGGCTTTCTCATGGCACGACCCGCACTGGGCCGGCTGCAGCTTGCTGGGGTGCTCGGCCTCCTTGATATCGGCGTGGCACTCGACGCAGTTGAGTTTTCCGTGCACCGACTTGGCGAAAATCTCCGGGCGCACGCCGATCCACTCCGGGGCCAGGCCCTTCTTGCGCGGCTTGAATTCCGCCTCATGGCAATCGAGGCAGTCCTTGTTCGGCACGATCGGGGCTTGGGCGACGGCGGGGATGGCCGGGGTGGCGGCGGCGGGCCGGGCGGGCTCGGCGGCGTGGCTCCAAGAGAGAGCCACCGCGGGAAGGAGCAACCGGTACCAGCGAACCCGGACAAGACTCGGCGAGATCACGCTCATCCTTGCAGTATGCAAAAATTGCCCCGGCGGCACTACGCAGTGGTTGACCGTTCATGCGCGCGCATTGCGCCTTGTCCGGCGCGGGCCAAGGCGTGACCAGCTTTCGTCAAGGAATGCGCTGACGCCGGTCGGGGGGCGGGACTAGACTCTCACCAGCAAGCAACCGGGGCTTCTCCAGTGCCCCTCAACCAACCCCAACGGAGGGAATTTATGGCCACGATCAAATTACACCTCGAAGCGGCGGAATACGACGCGATTGAGCGGTTCGCCGCGGCGGCCGGAACGAAGCCGGAGGCGGTCCTATATGCGGCGATGAACCGGCTGATGCTGCAGGCCCGCGATCCCGCCCTGCGCACGGACATACTGGAGACGCGGGAATGGCGCCGGCAAAACCTGCCCCTCTGGGCCGACTCCGCGTGCTCGGTGCACGCGTACGAAGGCAAGGCCGACGACGAGCCCGAGCCGAGCCGGTACCTGCAGGACCGATAGGCGGGGGCGACCCCGTGGGCTGGCCGCGGCGAGGCCAGCCACAAGAGCAACACCGCCAACCGGGAGAAGCGCCCGGTAGGCGGTAGGACCGGTAGGAGCGCCCGGGGCGAAAGCCTACTTCTGGATCCCGCCGTTGTGGCAGTCGCTGCAGGTCAGGTCGGGATCGAGTTCGCCACTGGGATGCTTGAACTCCATGCCCTTGGCGTTGAGCATCTCGAGATCGTTGCCTTTGCCTTGCGCGAGCAGGGTATGGCACGAGTTGCAGTCGCTGGAGCGCACTTTCTGGCCCTGCGCCGTCTTGTGCTTGTCGTCATGGCAGCGGAAGCAGCCGGGCCAGTCCTTGTGGCCGATGTTGTTGGGATAGACCCGCCAATCGGCCTTGCGCTCGGCGAAAATGGTGGCCGCGAAGACCTTTTGGACCTCGGTGATGGCACCGGGCAATTCCACGGCGTGTTCGGGTTCATTGTATCTGCTCCGGAGGAAATCGGCGAGCTTCTGCGGAGCCTCCGCATCCTTGGTGATTTCCTTCTGGGTCATCGCCTGCACGGCCACCCGCTTGATGTTGGGCAGTTTCGCGCTGAGCGCGCCGGCCACAATCGAGCGTTCGACCGCGTCGTTGGCGGTGGGGAAGGTGTGGGCTGGACGGTTGTGGCAGTCCATGCAGTCCATCACCCGAATCTTGTCGGCCGGCGGCTCGCCCTTGAATTCTTCGGTGCGGAACACGCGGGTCGTGCCGTCCTTCTTGTTGACGACGCGCATCCATGGGATCACCTGCCGCTTGTCGTCGGAGGCGAAGTACTCGACGCGCTCGAATTCGTTCACATGCCAGTGAATGCCGCCCGGCGGATGGCCGGGGACGTTGGTGTTCACGTGCATCAGCATCCGGGCGGTGAAGGGCGTGTTTTTCTTGTCGGAAAGAAAGTGGTCGAAATTCATCTCGACGTTGCCGGCGAATTTCTGGGGCCAGTGGCACTTTTCACAGGTGTCCTGGGCCGGCCGCAGATTTTTGAGGGGGGTTCCGATCGGGCGGCTGTAATTGTCCAGGGTATAGGCGATGAGCTGGTGCGTGCCGTTCAGCTTGGCCTTGATGAACCACTGCGCGCCCTGACCGACGTGGCACTCCACGCAATTGACGCGGGCGTGCACGCCCCGCTTGTAGGTGACCCACTCCGGGTTCATCGCCGAGTGGCACACCTGCCCGCAAAACTGGTTGGACTCGGAATAGTGAAACGTCTGGTAGCTGCCGAAGGCGCTCAGCATGACGAAGCCGAACGCCCCGATGACGAGCGCCGCAATCCCGCGGCGCTGCGCCGGGCTCTGGAAATCCAACCGCCATTTGTCGGGGGCGTTGGTGTGCTTGATGGCCCACCGGCGTTGCGCCCAGGCGCCAAACCCGGCCAGGACCAGGCCGCCGATCAGGAAGGCGGGAGCCACCAGGTAGGTGAAGATGCCGAGGTACGGATTCTTTTCCCCCTGCGTGAAATCCATCCATACCAGCAGGGCGAAAGAAAACAGCGCACTGACCGCGATGACCGCGCCGGTGGCGCTGATCCAGTTGTTGAAATCGGAGCGCCGCTGCCGGGGGCGGCCGGGCATCGGAGTGGTCGGGGTGGAATGGTCAGACATGAGGGAGAATAGCGGATCGGTGGGTACTACAACAAAACCGGCGCGGACAACTCGTGTGCCGCGCCGGACCGTTCATCGCTGAGGCGAGAACGTTACGACTTGAATTTGCGAACGTGGGCGACGAGTTCCTTGATCTCCGGCGCGGAGAGTTCGTCCTTGAACCCCTTCATCCGTTCCTTGCCGGTATTGTCCTTGTAGCCTTCGGTCGTCACCTTGAGGGCCTCCTCGTCGGTGAACTTGGCCTGCTCCTTGGCGTCGGTGTAGTCCTTGACGTTGAGCTTCTTGCCGACCTTGGTCTGCCCCTTGCCGTCGGCCCCGTGGCACTTGGCGCAGAGGTTTTCCCAGTTTTCAGCTGCGGGAGCGGCGAGGGCAATGGCGGCGCCCGCAGTAATGAGGGCCCCGGCGACAATTAATTTGATTTCGTGTTTCATGAGGGAAGATGCGGTTTGAGACGAATGCAGCATGCCGAAAATTCATTAGAGTGGCTGTGCATGGCTTGCCATCTTCACCGCAAACCTTGCGTCAGGCGGGGGAACGCGGTCGTGCGGTTCCCAAGTCTTGCGTAGGGCTCCGCAAGAAACGCGGAGCGAGTGTCGGCGCGGTTCTGTCACTCTGGTCCGCGCCGATGTCTGGCGTCCCTATGCCCACTCCCACTCTCCCAGCCGACAGCAGCCGCCCCGCCCGCGCATGGCGGGCGATCCACGGCTTCTTCCTCTCGTTTAAGCTCACGATCGTGCTGCTCGCCTTCAGCATGGTGCTGGTGTTCGCGGCGACGCTGGATCAGGTCAACCTCGGGATCTGGACGGTCCAAGCGAAGTATTTCCGCTCCTTTGTCGTCTATGGCAACGTCGGGCCCATCGCGGTCCCGCTTTTCCCGGGCGGTTATCTGGTGGGTGGGCTGCTGATGCTTAACCTGGTGGCGGCCTACGTGAGCCGTTTCGCCTTCGTTTGGCGCAAGGCCGGCATCCTGCTGGCCCATTTCGGGTTGATCCTCCTGCTCATCGGCGAACTGCTCAGCGGCCTGTGGCAGGAGGATTTCCACTTGCGCCTCAACGAGGGCGAGACGCGCAACTACGCCGAGAGCTACCGCGACTACGAACTCGCGCTGATCGACACCACGGATGCCAAGGTCGACGACGTCGTGGCAATCCCCGAGGCGATGCTGTCCGGCAAGGCTGCGGTGCAGCATCCCAAGCTTCCCTTTCGGGTCGTGCCCAAGATTTTTTATCCCAATTCCGTGCTCCAGATGCGGGGTCCCGAGGGCCCGGCCGCGATCGCGACGGCCGGGATCGGCCCGGGCATCCTCGCGGCGCCCCAGCCGGAGACCTACCGGCCCAACGAGACCAACCTGCCCACGGCCTTCGTTGAATTGCTGGCGCCGGATCGCTCGTTGGGGATCTACCTGGTATCCCCCCAACTTGACGCCCCGCAGCAATTCACGTTCGAGGGTCACACTTGGCGCCTCGCGATGCGACGGCGGCGGGTCTACCAGCCCTATGCGCTCACGCTGCTGAAGTTCAGCCACGATCGCTACGCGGGCACGGAGATCCCGAAGAACTTCTCGAGCCGGCTGCGCCTCACCACGCCCGATGGGCGCGACGACCGCGAGGTGCTTATCTCCATGAACAACCCGCTGCGCTACGGGGGCCTGACCTTCTACCAGGCGGGTTTTGAGAACAACGATCGCACCACCGTCCTGCAGGTCGTGCGCAATCCCTCCTGGATTCTGCCCTACGTTGCCTGCGCGCTCATGTCCCTCGGCCTGCTCCTGCAATTCGGCATCCATCTGATCAAGTTCGTCCGCCGGCGTCGTGCCGTCGTCGTCACTCCTCCTGCGCTCGCATGAAAACACGCTTTTCCACTCTGGTGGTGCTCGGGGCCGTGGCCCTGGTCGCCTTCACCCTGCGGCCGCCCCGCTACACCAGCGACTTCGACCTGGCGGGCTTCAGCGGGCTGCCCACCCTGGTCAACGGCCGCGTCAAGCCGCTCGACACGGTCGCGCGCACGTCGCTGCTCATGCTGCAGGGCCGGCAGCGGGTGGTGGCGCCCGATGGACGCACCGCCACCGCCGCGGAGTGGCTGCTCGACCTGTTTTATCGCCCGGCGCATGCCGATGAGTACCAGGTCTTCGAAATCGTCCACCCGGACGTGCTGGCGTTGCTCAACCTTGCGCCCGGTGACGGGGCGGGCCAGAAGCGTTTTGCGATCCGGCAATTCACGTCGCACCTCGCCGAACTCGAGCGGCAGGCCCGGCTGGCGGACGCCGCCGAGAGTGCGGAGCGCACCCCTTTCCAGCGGGCCGTGGTGCAGTTGCGGGACGGCGTGCTGCTGTACCAGCACCTGCAGAGCAGCGTGATGGCGCCGGGCGTCGACACGTTTCTGACGGAATTGGCGCAATTGGAGCAAAACCTGCCTGCGGCAGTGGCCGCCCTGCGGAGCCCGGAGACCGGGCAGGGTCACGGCAGTTCACCCGAGGCCAAGGGCTGGCTGGCGCTCGGACGCGCCTTCACGGTGATGGACGGGTACGCCTACCTGCGGGTGGTGCCACCGCCGCCGACGGCGACCGCGCCGAACGCCTGGCGCACGATCGGTGAGACTTGGAGCGCGACCCTCGCCTCGGGGCAAATCGATCCGGCGGCGCGGGCCTACGCGGCGCTCGGGCGGGCCTGGCGCGATGCCAAGCCGGTGGAGTTCAACCGGGAGGTGCAGGCCCTGCACGAGCAACTGGCGGCGGCGCTGCCGGTGCCGATGCGCAAGGCCGGTCTCGAGGCGCGCTTCAACGCCGCCGAGCCGTTCTACACCGCCATGGCGCTGTATGTCGCCGCCTTCCTCCTGGCGATCTTCTCATGGCTCAAATGGCCCGATACCCTCGGCCGGGCGGCGTTCGGCCTCGTCGGTCTCGCCTTTGTGCTCACCACGGCGGGGATCCTGGCGCGGATGTGGCTGGAGGCGCGCCCGCCGGTGACGAACCTGTATTCCTCGGCGCTCTTCGTCGGCTGGGGCGCGGTTGCCCTCTGCCTGGTGCTCGAGTATTTTTTCCGCAACGCCATCGGCAGTGTGACGGCGGGGCTGATCGGTTTTGGCGCGCTGCTCATTGCCCACCACCTGTCGCTGGGCGGGGACACCCTCGAGATGATGCGCGCCGTGCTCGATTCCAATTTCTGGCTCGCGACCCACGTCGTCACGATCACGGTCGGCTACTCGGCGACGTTCCTCGCGGGGTTCCTGGCCATCCTGTACATCCTGCGGGGAGTGGGCACGCGCACGCTGGACCGGACCACGGCCGACGCCCTGGCGCGGATGATTTACGGCATCGTGTGCTTCGCCACGCTCTTCAGCCTCGTGGGCACGGTGCTGGGCGGCATCTGGGCCGATCAGTCGTGGGGCCGGTTCTGGGGCTGGGACCCGAAGGAGAACGGTGCGCTCCTCATCGTGATTTGGAACGCGATCATCCTGCACGCGCGCATGGGAGGCTACGTGCAGCAGCGCGGCCTCGCCGTCCTCGCGGTGGCGGGCAACATCGTCACGGCCTGGAGCTGGTTTGGGGTCAACATGCTCGGCGTCGGTCTCCACAGCTACGGCTTCATGGGGGCGGCGTTCTGGTGGCTGATCGTTTTTGTCGGCAGCCAGCTGGCCATCATGCTCATCGCGGGCCTGCCGCTGGCCAAGTGGAGAAGCTTTGCCCGCCTGAACCCCACCACTTCGCGGCGGCGGGGCGACGCGACGGGAGCCCTGGTGGTGCCGTTGCCGCGTTGAGGGCGGGAAAATAATCCTCGTTTTGCCCGGCGTCCGCACCACCCGTGCGTTGCGTTCCGGCCGAACCGTCCTACAGTGTGGTTGCAATGAATCCTGTCTCCCCGGCAATCCCCGCAAAGTGGTCCTGGCATCACCGCACATTGCTGCGACTCCGCGAGGAGTTGATCCGGGCGCTGCAGGAGCACGACACCGCAGCCCGACGTCCCCACGAACGGGGTGGCGCCGACATGGCAGACGTGGCCGACGATGAAGTGGAACTTACGACCCTGCTGGCGGAACTCGCCATCGAGGAGACTGAGTTGAGCGAGATCGACGCGGCGTTGAAGCGCTTGGCGGATGGCACCTACGGAGTTTGCGAAGGCACCGGCGCAGCGATCGCCCCGGAGCGTTTACGGGTGCTGCCCTGGACCCGGTACTCGACCGCAGAGGCGGCCCGCCGGGAACGTGCCAACGGCGGACCCAACGCCCGGGATCGCCGCGGCGGGCGCTAGCCGGAGCTTGGCCCCGCTCGCTGGCGGTGCCAATGGGCCTGCGCCCGCGGTTGAGGGGCGCATCGGTCGGCTGGCGGCGATGCGTTTGGGAGTAGCGCCGCGTCTCTGACCGGCGGGCACCAGTTGAAGACTGGCGTTACGGGAAGGACCGGGCGCAATGCCACCGTCCACTTGGAGATACGCCCTCTGGAGCGTCCGCGCGACCTTCATGCTGGACTTCGCCCGCGGGCCATCCCCACGCTCGCCGGCTCCCTGCATGAAAAAACGCATCCGCATCCGGCATACCACCACCTATACCTATGCGGACACCGTCGAGCTTGGTCCCCACAAGCTCATGATCCGTCCGCGTTCGGGCTACGATGTGCAGATCGAACACTCCCGGCTCGAACTCTCGCCGGCAGCCCGCATCATCTGGCACCGGGACATTTACGGGAATTCAGTGGCCACGGCCACGTTTTCCACCCCGACGCGCTCTCTCTGCGTCAACAGCGAGGTGGTCCTGCATCATGCCGAGGAGGAGCCCCTGAACTTTGTGGTGGATGAAAAGGCGATCATGTGGCCCTTCCAGTTCGATCCGATGGAGCGCATGGATCTCGTGCCGTTCCAGACCCTGTGCTTTCCCAGCGACGGCCCGGCGGTGCGCGGCTGGCTGGAACAGTTCTGGCGGCCGGGCCAGTCGATCGAGACCTACGCCCTGATCAACAACATCAACCAGGCGATCGTGCGGAATTTCGCCTACCAGATGCGGGAGGAGCCCGGGGTGCAGCGGCCCGCCGACACGCTCGCCAAGGCTTCCGGCTCCTGCCGCGATTTCGCCACGCTCTTCATCGACGCCTGCCGCTACCTCGGGATTCCCGCCCGGTTCGTCAGCGGCTACTTGAACTGTCCGAGCAGCGTCGAGGGCCACGGCTCCACCCACGCCTGGGCCGAAGCTTATCTGCCGGGGGCGGGTTGGAAGGGCTTCGACAACACCAGCGGCATCGTGGTCGGCCAGGATCACATCGCCACCGCCGTGTGCCGGCACCCGGCCGACGCCCCGCCGATCTCCGGGAGCTACACGGGGCCAATGGGCGCCTTGCAGTCAATGACCGTGGAGGTCGACGTACAGGAGCGGGCCAACGGTTCCGGGCGGGAAGCATGAAACGGGTGCGATGGCGGCGACGCGACTCCGTGCGGCGGGGAGACCCCCGTTCGTGGGCTGCGGGTGCACTTGCGAGGTGGCGATTGTAGGCGGGGTGCCCCCACCCCGCGTCTGTCGTCCCCGCCGGGCCGCGCGGTGAGGGCACCGCGCCCACATGGAAGTCACCGCCAACTCGGAGATGCACCCGTGGGTGGCGCAAGGATTGCACGGAGCTTGGCAAGGCGTGCGCAGCGGAGCAGGCTGGGCCTGTGTCATAGTTTGAACGGCCCCCACAGCCATGATTCTTCCCACCGATCCCACCCTCGCCGCGCCGCTGGCCCTCGACCTCATCCGCAAGTACTCGATCCCGGGTCCGCGCTACACGTCGTATCCGCCGGCGACCCAGTTCAGCGCTGACCTGCCGGCGCTGCGGCTCGAAGACGCGATCGCGGAGGACAACGCGCCGGGGGCGGGTCCGGTTTCCCTCTATTTTCACCTGCCCTTCTGCGAGACCCGCTGCTGGTTTTGCGGCTGCAACACCATCATCACCCGCCGGCGGGCCGCGGCGGGCGAGTACCTCGACGACTTGGCCGCGGAGGTCCGGTTGACGGCGGAGCGGATGGACCGCTCCCGTCCCGTCACGCAGATTCACCTGGGCGGCGGCACCCCCACGTTTTTCCCGCCCGATGAATTGCGCCGGCTCGGGGCGCTCATTCACGAGTATTTTCGCGTCGCGCCCGACGCCGAGTTCAGTGTCGAGGTCGACCCGCGCCGGTTGACCGAGGAGCATGTGACCGCCCTCAAGGAGATCGGGGTCAACCGCGGTTCGCTCGGGGTGCAGGACACGGATCCGAAGGTGCAGCTGGCCGTACATCGGTTTCAGCCCCAGCACCTCAACGTGCGGGCGTTCGACTGGATGCGGGCGGCGGGGTTCGAGTCGATCAACGTCGACCTGATTTTTGGGCTGCCGCTGCAGCAGGCGGAGGGCTTTGCGCGCACCATCGACGATGTGCTCTCGCTTAACCCGGATCGCCTCTCGGTGTTCAGTTACGCGCATGTACCCTGGATCAAGCCGGCGCAGAAGATCTTCGATGACCGCGAGCAACTCCCGGAGGCTGAGGACAAGCTCGCGATGTTTGCCCTCGCGCACCAGCAACTGACCAAGGCCGGCTTCGTCGACATTGGGCTGGATCACTTCGCCCGGCCGGACGACTCCCTCGCGGTGGCGCAGCGGGCCGGCACGCTGCACCGCAACTTTCAGGGGTACACGACGCGGGCGGAGGCCTCGCTCTACGCGTTTGGCATCTCGTCGATCTCCTCGACGGCGAACACCTACCGGCAGAACCACAAGGCGTTGCTGGAATGGCGCGCGGCGTTGGCCGGGGGCAGGCTCCCGGTCGAACGCGGCCTGCGCCTCACGGAGGAGGATCAGCGCCGCCGCACGATCATCATGCGGCTGATGTGCGATCGGCGGTTGGATTACGGGAAGCTCTCACAGACGCTCGGTCTCGATTTCGCCCAGACCTACGCCGCGGATCTGGGGCGGCTCGACGACCTGCGGGAGGATGGGCTGATTCGGTTCAACGCGAGCGGGCTGGAGGTCACTCCGGTCGGCACCCCGCTGCTGCGGGTGATTGCCATGCGCTTCGACCCGCTCTTCATCAGCGGACCCCGGCGCCACGCCCAGGCGATCTGAGCCCGCGGCGGTTGCCGGTTGACGGCGAGCAGGTCGGCACGTTGCCTCGGGTGATGCGCGGCCACGCCGATAGCTCGGGTCACGCCGGGATGATGAACTCGCCCCGGGGAACCTTTGGGGAAGTCCGACGGCCATGGGCCATGGCCCGGGTCCTCCTCGGATGTTGGCTGGGCGTGGGTGGGCTCGGCGCGGCCGACTGGCCGCAATGGGGGCGGACGGACAACCGCAACCCGGTGTCCGACGAGCAAGGCCTGCCCGACACGTTTACTCCCGGTGAGAAGAACGCTACCACGGGTATCTACGACCTGGCCACCACCCGGAATGTCAAATGGGTCGCCCGGCTCGGTGGTTCGGCGCTCGGCAATCCCACCGTGGCGGACGGTCGGGTGTTCATCGGCACGGATGATGCGACCATCGTGGATGACACGCGCTTCAAGCGCACCCGGGGCGGCATGATCCAGTGCCTCGATGAAGAGACCGGCAAGCTCCTCTGGCAGTTGGTGACGCCGGTGCGCAAGGGCCTGCCCGCGGCGGCGCACTTCGGGCACCAGGCCATTGGCACGATTTCCGCCGCGACGGTCGAGGGCGACCGGGCCTACGTGGTCTCATCCCGGGGTGACGTGCTCTGTCTGGATGTCCGCGGCCAGGCCGACGGCAATCAAGGGCCCTGCCTCGACGAAGCCCAGTACATGGCGGGGCCGAACCAGCCTCCGGTGGGATTGCGGGACACCGATGCCGACATCCTCTGGCGCTACGATCCGATCGATGAGCTGGGCGTGCTGCCCCACGACTCGGCCGGCTGCGCCATTCTCATCCAGGGTGACGTGCTGTACCTGAGCACCTCCAACGGCATGGATGGCACGCACCTGAAGATGGCGGCCCCCGAGGCGCCCGCCTTCATCGCCCTCGACAAGCGCACCGGCCGGTTGCTCGCCACCGAGGACGAGGCGCTGAGCCGCCGGATCTTTCACGCCCAATGGTGTTCGCCCTCGGCGGGACGGGTGGGGGACAAGACCCTGATCTTCCTCGGGGGCGGTGACGGCGTGTGCTACGCCTTCGAGGCGCTGACCACCGTCCCCGCCTCACCGGTGAAGTTGAAGAAGGTCTGGTGGTACGACTGCATTCCCCCGCAGTACAAGACCCGCGCCGGCCAGACCATCACCTACATGGATGGGGATCGGTTGCTGAACAAGAAAGGGCCGAACAACAACGATGGGACATACGTGGGCCCCAGCGAGGTCATCGCCACGCCGGTCTTCGTGCGCGGGCGCATCTACGTGGCGATCGGTCGTGATCCCACCGATGGCCGGGGCCGGGGCATGCTTCACTGTATCGATGCCGGCAGGACCGGCGACGTGACCGCGAGCGGCCGGATCTGGACGTACGATGGTTTGGATCGCGCGCTGGCCACCGTGGCGGTGGCGGAGGGATTGGTGTACGCCGTTGATATCGCCGGTCGCATCCACTGTCTGGATGCCGAGACCGGGCAGGTCTATTGGGTCCACGAGACCGGGGCCGAGGCCTGGGGCGGCGCGCTGGCCGCCGATGGCAAACTCTATTTTGGCAACAAGCGGGAACTGACCATCATGGCCCAGGGCCGGCAGCCCCGGGTGCTGGCCACGATCCCGCTGGGATCGGCGATTTTCGGATCGCCCATCGTCGCCAACGGGGTACTTTACGTGGCCTCCCAACGTTATCTCTGGGCGGTGGCAAACCGGCCTTGAGGCAGGGATGCCCCGCCGCCTTCCCCCTCGCGGGCCCCGCCTGGGGCAGGCATCGGTTCAGAGCGGTACCCAGAGAGAGAGGATCGGAGACATCGCGGGAGCCGACCTGCAGAAAAACATCCGTAGGAGGCAGGGCAACAAACGCGTGGTCTTTTCCGATTCTCGGCGTGACCCGGCCGGGCGATTGGGCTTGGCTTTGGCCACTCGGCCGGATCGCACGGGAAGAACCCGCCGGCCGACCCTCCGCTTATGCTCAACATCGCCCTTTTTGGTCCGCCGGGAGCTGGCAAAGGCACGCAATCGGAATTCCTGATCAAGCAGTACAACCTGTTCTACATCTCGACGGGAGACCTCCTGCGGAAGGAGATGGCGGGCAAGACCAAGCTGGGGCTCGAGGCCCAGGGCATCATTGCCGCCGGCGGATTGGTTTCCGACGAGATCATCGTGCAGATCATCGAGAAGACCATCACGGAGAATTCCGCCTCGAACGGTTTCCTCTTCGATGGGTTTCCGCGCACCTACATCCAGGCCTACATCCTGGAGGGGCTGATGCTGAAGCTCCACACCGCGCTCAATTGCCTCATCAGCCTCGACGTGCCCGAGGAGGAAAGCGTGCGGCGGTTGCTGAGCCGGGGCCTTTCGTCGGGGCGCAGCGACGACAACGAGACCGTGATCCGCAACCGACTGCGGGAATACAACCAGAAGACGCTGCCGGTGCTGCAGTTTTACCGCGACAAGGGCATCTATGTGGAGGTCGCCGGCACGGCCCCGATCGAGGATGTGCACCAGCAGATCACCCGCATCGTGCGCCATGAGCTCAGCAAGAGCCTGTTCAACGTCGTGTTGTTTGGCTATCCGGGGTCGGGTCGGGGTTCGCAGGGCAAGGCGTTGGCCCGGAAATTCGGCCTGGAGTATGTCGCGACCGGTTCGATGCTGGAACGGGAAATCAAGGCGGACACCGCGACGGGCAGGAAGATCACGGCGCTCTACGAGAACGGCCAGCTCGTGCCCGATGAAATCGTCGTGCAGTTAATCGAGAAGAAGCTCGCCGAGTCGAAGGACGTGAAGGGTTTTATCTTCAAGGGCTTTCCCCGCACGCTGGTGCAGTCCTACATCCTCGACGGCCTGCTGCAGAAACACGGCTCCTCGATTTCCCAGATCGTCGAGATCGAGGTCCCGACGCTGGAACTCATCCGGCGGCTCGACGAGCGCAGCAAGACCCCCGGCTGCATGCCGTACGACACCAGCACCTCGAAGATCGTGAAACGGCTGCACGAACACGAAACCAAGACCGTGCCCGTGATTGAGAAATACAACCAGCTGCACGAGGTGATCAAAATCGACGGCCAGGGCACGTTCGACGAGGTGTTCGCGCGCATCGCCGCCGGGATCGAAGACGGGTTCAAGCGGATGCGTTGATGTCATTGGGATTTTTCGCGTCGCCCCACGGGCAGGGCGGCGAGTCCCTGCGCCGTGGCTTGCCACGTTCGCTCCTGCGATTCCACGGGCCCGGTCCGCGTAGCGGTCGCTTGGCCATGATGCCCCGAGGCCCTGGTCGCCTTTGGCGCCGCCTCCGGCGGGTAAACTTGCCTCGGGGCGGCCAAGCGAAGGGGGAGTTCGCTATGGTCCTTCCCCTTGCGCCAGTCTTCGACTGGCGCCCGCCGGTCAGAGACGCGGCGCTACTCCCAGCAGCGTCACAGCTGGCCTGATACGCCCCGTAAGGCCGCCAAGGTCGGCCAAATCGCGGCGTAAAGCCGCTCCTGCCACCTGGCGGTCGTACGGGGAAGGGTCACTTCCCCGCGGCGAGCGTCTGGCGGTAGAAGGCCACCGCGCGCTTGATGACGTCGGAGAAGCCCGGGTCGCGGTTCCAGAAACCATGGGGCGCACCTTCGAACTTCACGAGTTCCACCGGGACGCCGGCCTGCCGGTACTTATGCTCCAGCAGTTCCGACTGCGCCAGGGGCACCAGCGTGTCCTTGGTGCCGTGGAGCAGGAGGAGTGGCGCCGAGTCGCGATCGACGTGCGTGACGGGAGAGATGAGGGCGATCATGTCTTTATCCATCTTCACGCGTTCGCCGAAGGCGGCCATGTCGGTGGGGGCGGCCATGGCCACCACGGCCTGCACGCGGCTGGAGACGCCGGCGTTGCCGCCGTCGCCTTCGAGTGATGCCACCTTCGCGCTCGTGCCCAGCATCGCCACGAGGTGGGCGCCGGCCGAGCCGCCGATCGTGCCGATGCGATCGGGGTCGACGCCGTACTCGGTGGCATGGGCGCGGACCCAGCGTACCGCGGCCTTGCAGTCGAGAATGGGCGCGGGGAATTCCACTTCCGGTAGCAGGCGGTAGCCGATGCACGCGGCGGCATAGCCCTGCTCCGCGAGCGCGACGGCGAAGTTGGCAAAGCGGGTCTTGTCCCCGCTACGCCAGCCGCCGCCGTGAATCACCACGATGCAGGGGATCTTTGCGGAGGCCGGCTGCTTGGGCAGGTAATAATCGAGCTTTACCTCGCGGCTGCCGTATTGGGCATAGACGAGATCGCGCACCACCTTCACGGAGGCAGGCACCGTCGGCGCCTCCGATTTGCCGGCGCCCGGGCGTTTTTTCGGCGCGGCGGCCGCGAGGGCGGACGGAGCGAGCAGGACGGGCAGGAGCAGGGTGGCGAGCAGGACGGGGAGCAGGCGCGACTTCATGATAAGGGGCGTGACGGCGACGGGCGGCAAAGGTTGCGGTGCCTTGAGCGGCAGGCCGGGCTCACGCGAAGCCCGCGAAATCGATCCCCTCGGCATGTCCTCGGTTCGACTCCTGTGCCCAGGTTCGGATCCCAACGCCCCGGATTTGAACAGGAGGGCAATCCGAGGTCGGGCGGAGGAAGGTCTCCAAACTTGGTCCTTCGCGCCTTCGCTTCGCGCGAACCTTGTCTTGGCGGGTGGTCTCACGCGAAGCGCGAAGCCGCAAAAGGGGCAAGGTCGGGTTGAGGGAGAAGGGGTCCCGCCTTGGAACCTTGCCGTGTTTCCTACGGCTTCGGAAAATTCCGGATGGGACTGTACCGAAGGTAGGTCTCCCAGATGTCACCACCGTCCAGCACGCGGGCGTCGCCGGTCTGGCGGCGAGCGGGAGGATCAACCGGGTGGCCAAGAGGGGGAGAGTTGGTTTCACGGCCTTTTTTTCGAGCGGCGTGGCGCAGGACGAGGAGCCGGGGAATTTATACCCACAGCTCATGATTTCTGGATTGTGGGGCGTCACCTTGGTGACGCCTTCTCGCACTTTCGGAAACCGAAGCGAGCCCATGCGACCCACGCGCTGGCCGGAATGAATTTGACGCGCAAACGGCCGCCCGGCTCTTCAGATCGCGATCTTCTGGCGGCGGCGCCAGCGGCGCCAGCGGCGCCAGCCGAGGAAGCCGAGGGCGCCGGCAGAGAGGATTGCCCCGGTGGTGGCGGGCTCGGGGGTGGGGCGGATCTCGTGGTCGAACCAGCCGTTGTGGTTGCCCGAGACCCAGGTGGTGGTGAGGCCGTTGTAATTGGTGAAGGCGATCTGGGCGAGGGGCGTGCCGCCGACCTGATCGGTGCCGCCAAGGGTGCCGGCGTTGACCGTGCTGGTGGCGTACCAGATGGTGCTGAGCGCGGTGTTGTCGGCGACGCTGGCCCAGTTGTTGACGGTGACGGTGACCCCACCGTCGATGGTGAGGGCGGCGGAGGTGAGCCAGGTGCCGGCGCTGTTGTTGAAATCGAGGATGGTGTTGCCGGTGATGTGGATCGTACCGAAGCTGATTTGGGAGCCGCCCAGCAGCGAAAGGGTGCCGCCGCCGAAGGTGAGGGTCAGGCTGGAGGCGGTGAAGCTGTGGCTCAATTCGAGGATGGAAGTGGAGTCGGCGCCGGTGAACTTGAACTCGCCGGCTCCGGCCATGCTGCCGGCAAAATTCGAGGTGACACCAGCGCCTTGCGTGACGTTGACCATGCCGGCGGAGGCGATCGTGAGGGTGGTGCCGGCCACCGCGTCGAATTCGGTGGCGTTGAGCGTATTGGAGTTGGCGCCGTTGCCGACGGTGATGCTGCCGGCGTTAAGGTCGACCTTGCCGACGGTGGCGGTCTGGGTCGAAGCGGAGGCGATGGTGAGGCTGCCAGTGCCGTTCTTGACGAGGCCGCCAGTGCCGTTGGTCATGTTACCGGAGATGATCACGCTGCCGTTCTCGGCGGTGGTGCCAACGGTGAGGGCGTAATTGGCGCTGGCGGTGCCGCCGGAGAGATTAAGGGAGTGGCCGCTGTTGGCCGAGACGGTCGAGGCGGCGCCGAGGGTGACGAGGCCGGCAAAGACATTGGGACCGGAGACACTGCGCAGTGCACCCTGGCCGGAGACGCCGGTGCCGTTGAGGGTGAGCGGTTCGGCGAGCGTGGTGAGGACGTTGCTGCCGCCGCCGATGGCGGTGTTGTTGAGCTGCAATTCCGCGCCGCTGACGACGGTGGTGCCAGTGCCGGCGGAGCCAAGGCCGGAGGAGGATTGCAGGCTCACGACACCCTGGTTGATGGTGGTGGTGCCGGCGTAGGTGTTGGAGCCGGAGAGGGTGAGCGTGCCGCTGCCGTACTTGGTGAGGCCGCCGTTGCCGGTGCCGATGGCGCCCGAGATCGTGGTGTTGCCGGAGCCGCGGACGTCGAGATTGGCGTTGGCGCTCGAGGTGATGGAGCCGGAGATGGTGACGAGGCCGGCGTCGGACTGGACGCGGGCATCGGAGTCGAGAAAGACCGCGCCGGACCAGGTGTTGGTGCCGCTCAGGTTTTGCAGGGCGCCGTTGGTGCCGTAGCCGGTGCCGTTGAGCCGGAGCCACTCGTTGGCGACGGTGATGCCGTTGGAGAGCTGGAGGGAGGCGCCGGAGGTGACGGAGGTGGCGCTGCTGCTGTCGTTGAGCCCCTGGCCCAGGGCGCCGTGGTTTGTGATGGCGAGGATGCCGTTGTTGATCGTGGTGGTGCCCTCGTAGCCGCTGGTGTTGTTGCCGGTGATCGTCATCGTGCCGGCGCCGTTCTTGGTGATGCCGCCATTCTTGATCGTGGCGTTGATCGTGAGGTCGGAGGTGTTGCCGACGCCGCCAATGACGTTGAAGACG
>JBBRWR010000022.1:0-78313 GCA_038249085.1 Opitutales bacterium | reverse complement strand
CGGCCGCCCTGCCCGCCGTTGTCTCCGCGGCATCGGCTCCAGTGGCCCGCCCCAACCTTGTCATCCTGTTCATCGACGACATGGGTTACGGCGACATCGGGCCGTTTGGGGCGACCAAGCAGAAGACCCCGAATCTTGACCGCATGGCGCGCGAGGGCATGAAGCTCACGAGCTTCTACGCGGCGCCCGTGTGCTCGGTCTCCCGGGCGCAATTGCTCACAGGCTGCTACGGGGCGCGGGTGTCGGTGCCCGGCGTTTATGGCCCGGGGAACAAGAACGGGCTGAACCCGGCGGAGTTCACGATCGCGGAGCGGTTGAAGGAGCGCGGCTACGCGACCATGTGCATCGGCAAATGGCACGTGGGCGACCAGCCGGAGTTTCTGCCCACGCGGCAGGGTTTTGATCACTACTTCGGTTTCCCGTATTCCAACGACATGCTGCGAAAGTCCGCCCAGACGGGCGCGCGGGTGGTGCCGTTGTTGCGCGACGAGAAAGTGATCGAGCTCCTCGATGAAGAGGCCCAGGGGCGCATCGTGGAGCGCTACACCGAGGAGGCGGTGCGCTTCATCCGGGAGTCGAAAAACCGGCCCTTCCTGCTCTACCTGCCGCACACCGCGGTGCACACGCCCATCCACCCGGGCGCGGCGTTTCGTGGCCAGTCGGCCAACGGCCGCTTTGGGGACTGGGTCGAGGAGGTTGATTGGAGCGCGGGCCGCGTGCTCGACACGTTGCGCGAACTGAAACTCGACGACCACACGCTCGTGATCTTCACCAGCGACAACGGTCCGTGGTTGATCAAGGGCGCCGACGGCGGCAGCGCCGGGCCGTTGCGCGGGGGCAAGGGCAGTACGTGGGAGGGCGGCGTGCGCGAACCGACCATCGCCTGGTGGCCGGGCCGGATTGCGCCCGGCAGCGTGTGCGACACCGTGGCCGGGACCATCGATCTCCTGCCCACCGTCGTGGCCCTCGCCGGCGGCACCGTGCCTGCCTCGCCGGTCATCGACGGGCGCGACCTCTCTCCGATCCTGTTCGGCCAGTCGCGGCAATCGCCGCGCGAGGCGCATTATTATTTTTCCGGATACAACCTGCAGGCCGTGCGCCAGGGGCCGTGGAAACTCGCCATCGCGGCCCAGAAGGAGACCATGGGCCAGGACAATCTCGCCCCGGACATCGGCAACACCCCGAGGCTCTACAATCTCGATCAGGAAATGGGCGAGCGCACCAACCTGGCCGCGCAGCATCCGGACATCGTCGCCCGCCTGCAGGCGCTGGCGGCGAAGATGGACGCGGAGATCGGGGGCAAGAGCCCGCGCGCGAGGCGGCCGGCCGGCGAGGCGGCCAACCCGCAGACGCTTTATCCGGTGAGTGACGAAAAACCCACCAAGAAGAGGGCGAAAAAGACGGCGAAGCGCGCAGGGAAGCCCGCCACCCTCGCAACCCTGAAGCCCGGCAATGTGCTCGCGCCCGACGCGGCGCCGCAGATCGCGGGCCAGGCGTTCACGATCTCCTGCACCGTTGAGACGACGCAGCGTGATGCCGTGATCGTGGCGCACGGTGGCCTGAGTGCCGGCTATGCGCTGCACCTGAAGGCTGGCAAAGTGGCCTTTGTGGTCCGCACGGGTGGTGGCGGCGCGTGCACGGAGATCGTTGCGCCCGCGGCCGTGGCCGGCCCGGCCCGCATCACGGCGACGCTCGCCGCCGATGCCACGATGACCCTGGTGGTGAACGAACAGCCTCCGGTCACCGGCCGGGCCGCCAAACTCATCGGGCGCCAGCCGCAGGAGGATTTCTGCGTCGGCCACGACAACGCCAAGCCGGTCACGGCCTATGCGGGGCGCGAACCGTTCCAGGGGACGATCACCCAATTGAAAATCGTCACGTCATGATCCGGCACGGGGATAGCAACCAAATGAATTGGGGAATCTTGAAATCTGGCAGCGGGCATCTGGAATCTGTCATGGGCAAACGCCGAATGGGGTTTCTCAAATTTTCGATGCCCGATGACAGATGCCCGATTTCAAGATTCCCGCGGCGGTCACCAACCACGATGCAACGGATGGATTTTGACCTGATGCGTTCTTTCCTCCCGGTGCTGCTGTTGGCAATGCTGGCTGCGCCCAGTGCCGCCGCGACCCCCGGTCCCGACCGCCCCAACATCATTGTCATCGTCGCCGACGATCTGGGCTGGGGCGACGTGGGGTTCAACGGCTGCCGGGAGATCCCGACGCCCCACCTCGACGCCCTGGCGCGCTCGGGCATCGTGTTCACCAACGGCTACGCGTCGCATCCGTATTGCAGCCCGAGCCGGGCCGGGCTTCTGACCGGCCGGTACCAGCAGCGCTTCGGCCATGAATGTAATCCCGAGACGGGCTCCGGCGATCCGGCGATCGGCCTGCCGCTGACGGAGACGCTGCTTCCGCAGGTGCTGCAGTCCGGGGGCTATCGGACCGCCGCCATCGGGAAGTGGCACCTGGGCGACGAGCCGAAGTTCTGGCCGACGGCGCGTGGTTTTGAGTTTTGGTACGGCTTCACCGGCGGCGGCTCGAACTATTGGGGCGACCCCGGAAAAAAGGGGCCGCGAGCCGGCGTGATGCGCAACGGCGAGCCCGTGCCGCGGGCCGAACTCACGTACCTCACCGATGACTTTTCCCGCGAAGCCGCCGCGTTTGTGGAGCGCAACCGCGCGGAACCGTTCTTTCTCTACCTCGCCTACAACGCCCCGCATGCGCCCGACCAGGCGACGCGCGCGCATCTGCGCAAGACCGAGCACATCGAATACGGCGGCCGCGCCGTGTATGGGGCGATGGTGGCGGGTATGGACGAAGGCATCGGTCGCGTGCTGCGGCAACTCGACGACCTCAAGCTGCGCGAACGCACCCTGATCTTTTTTTTCAGCGACAACGGCGGACGGGCGGAGCACGCGGTGAACTTTCCGTATCGCGGCCACAAGGGCATGCTCTTCGAGGGCGGCATCCGGGTGCCGTTTCTCGTCTCGTGGCCCGGCGGCATCCCGGGTGGCCGGACGTGCGATGGACCGATCACCGCCCTGGATATTTTCCCCACGACCCTGGCCGCGGCGAGAGTGCCCGCGCCGACGACCGTTTCCCTCGACGGTCTGAACCTCCTGCCGCACCTGGCGGGACGCCAACTCCCGCTGCCGCCGCGGACGATGTTCTGGCGCTATGCCACGGGGCCGAACGAATACGGCTACGCCGTCCGGGAGGACAGTTACAAGCTGGTGTCGAGCGTCTACAAGGGTCGGAAGCTCCTCTTCAATCTCGCGAGCGATCCCTACGAGCAACATGACCTCGCCGCGGCGGATCCGGCCCGCGTGCGGCAGCTAGCGGCGCGCTACGAAGTCTGGGCGGCGGAAATGCGGCCGCCGCTCTGGCTTGATCCGCACGGCGCCAATGTGCGCAAGGAGGCGGCGGCCCGCCAGCAGACGGTCGACACCGCCAGTCGCGGCGAGCGGAAACCTTGAGGCGGGCCAACGACCACTCCAGATCAATTCCGGCCGCGGTTACACCCGGCGATGATGGCGGCCATTAGGCGCCGCTCTTTGCATCGAACGGCGGGGACGCACGCTGGAACCTCTGCCGGCCATGGCCCAGCCTCTCGGGGCGAGCCATGAACAAAAAACTAAACTTCACGCTGACGGAGGAAACGAATCCGCTTCGCACCCGTACGATTGCCGACCTGTGCGATTTTTTGACCGACCGACTCCTCGTGCCGCAGTTTGCGGCCAGTGGTGCGCGATGGAGCCGCGAATACATGAACTTCTTCACGTTCGACAACAGCTGTGATCCGCTGCAGCCGACTGGCACGATTTACTTTCACGTGCCGCCGCTGTTCGCGGGCTGCAGCGCCTCGCTGGAAGGGGCGATCGTCGACGAACTTGCCCGTTTGAAGATCAAGACCGGGCCGATCGTCCATGAGCCTCATCCGGCCCACGCTTCGACCTTGGTGATGAGCATCCCGATCGTCGATAACCCGACCGCCCTCCTCCAGGCGCCCGAAGTCAATATGAGCCGCACGCGCGGGTCGGTCGTCCTGCGCGACCTGCTCGGCTATGAGCCCGTGAACGGCCGTTTTGAATTCACCGCCGATGATTTGCTCCGCCGGGTCGCGGCCGTCACGGAGGAGCGGGTGGCGGCGTGCACCGCCAGTCCGTTTCGGGAAAAAGGGGCGCGAAATCTCGAGGTCCGCCGGCAGCCCAGCCCGATCAGCATGCGCGCGGTGCATCGTTGTTTGGACGAGGTGCGGCAGTATGCAGAGTGGGCGCTGCGGCACAATTACCGCCGCCTCGCGGCGGCGTAGCCGCGCCCGATCCGGCGGTGACCACGGGCGCCCGGTCGCTTTCGCCCCTAAACGGGCGGCAGCGTCGGGCGCTCCGATTCTGACGCCGCCAGGTCGCACGCGGTGGCGACAACCCGGGCGACGGCGGCCTCCACGGCGGCGGCAACCGCGGGCGTGAGTTCGGTGCCCAGCGTGAAGGGATCCGCGACTTCAACCGCGACAATTTTCACGCGGCGGGGCATGGGCAGCCCCAGGGCCCGGCCCAGGGCCAGGGTCTCACCCACGCCGAGAAAATGCGGCGAGGTCGTGCCGACGCCGGGCAGTTGGCCGGGATCGATTTCGTGCAGGTGCCCGGGCGCCGCGCGGCCGGTTTGCACGGCATCCACCAAGACGAGGCCGTCGTACCCCGAGATCTCGTCCAACAGGGCCAGTCCCATTTCGGTGGTTTCCCTGACCTCGATTCCAACCTGGCCGGCGAGTCGCGCCCGCACCGCTTGCGCCACGCGCAACCCGATCGCGTCGTCGCTCAGGATGTCGTTGCCCAGGCCGAGCACGAGAATGTTGGCAGGTATGGATGACATCGTTGTGATCGGACTATGCCCGCAGCGCGGCCGTGGCCAACGGGAAAACTGGGGGAGATGGGAGGGGCGCAGACCAGTTTCATGACTGAAACGTCCGACCTTGTGGATCGCAGAAAAGAGAGACAAGCCCGGTTGCAGAATGGAGGCCGGAGGATGGAGACAAAGGGTGAGCTCGGAGCATTCCTTAGCCTCCATTCCTTGGTCCGGCCAATTTATTGGCGGCCTGAATGGCGCCATGTTCGGTGAAGGCGTAGGGGAGCACGGACGGGAATTTGAGCAACCGGAGGGGTCCGCATCTGGCAGCCGCCTCGGACTTCTCCTGCTCGGTACTCGCCGACATTTTCAGGATCAGAGCAAACAACGGACGGCCTGTAGGAGCGGCTTTACGCCGCGATGGAACCGCTTGAGGCTGCGATGGGTCGCGGCGTGAAGCCGCTCCTACAACCCGGACTACCACACGGTGAAATATCCGGACTAGCGCAACTCAATCGTGGACAGGAAGCGCGGTACACGCCGGGCGCGGGTGTGCGTCTCGAAATCCGCGGCCAGGCTGAGCAGCTTCGCCTCGCTCCAGGCGCGGCCGACCAACGAGAGGCCAACCGGCAATCCAAACACGTGCACGGCCGGCACCGTTACGCTCGGATAACCTGCCATCGCGGCGAGGGTTGAGCTGCCACCACTCGAGCTGTCGCCGTTGACGGGATCGGTGAGGGTGGCCGGCCCCCGGGTGAACATCACGAGCGCATCGAGCCGCCCGGCTGCCATGATGCCATCGATGCCCTCGGTTCGTGCGAAGCGCTGCACCACCGCCTGCGCCTCGAGGTAGGCGGGATCGGTGAGCGGCCCCCGGGCTTGCGCGGCAATGAAGTCCTCCTGGCCAAAGTACCGCAATTCCTCCGCCTGGTGCGCCGCGTTGAACGTGATCGCCTCGGCCAGCGTCTTGATCGGCGTGCCGCGCCCCGGTTCGTCGAGGTAGCGGTTGAGCCCGTCCTTGAATTCATAGTACAACAGGAGTCCCTGCACGGCGGACAACCGACCCAGGGTCGGGAGCTTGATGGGATCGACAACCTCGGCGCCGGCGGAGCGCAGCGAGGCCACGAGTTCGTTCAGCAACGGCTCCATGCGCGGGTGCAGACCAAAGGATTCCCGCACGACGCCGACACGTGCACCCTGCAGTGCCCCGGCAATCACGGCGGCCCGAAATCCGTTGGCACCTCCGGTGGGCTGAGCCTGCGTGGCCGCGTCGCGCGCATCTGTCCCTGCCAGGGCGTCGAGCAGAATGGCCGCGTCGCGCACGGTGCGCGTCATCGGTCCCGCGGTATCCTGCGAGGCCGAGATCGGCACGATGCCGGCGCGGCTGACGAGGCCGACGGTGGGCTTGAGGCCCACGATGCCGCAGGCGGACGCCGGCGACATGATGGAGCCGTTGGTCTCGGTACCGATGGCTGCGACGCAGAGGTTGGCCGCGACGGCGACGGCGGAGCCGGAACTCGAGCCGGAGGGGTTCCGGTCGAGGGCGTAGGGATTGAGGGTCTGGCCGCCGCGTCCGCTCCAACCACTGGTGGATTTGTGGCCGCGGAAGTTGGCCCACTCGCTGAGGTTGGTCTTGCCCAGAATCACGGCGCCGGCCTCGCGCAGGCGGGTGACCAGATGGGCGTCGCGCGGCGGGCGTTGGCCGACGAGGGCCAGCGAGCCGGCCGTGGTGGCCAAGCGGTCGGCGGTGTCGATGTTGTCCTTGAGGAGGACGGGAATGCCGTGCAGCGGTCCGCGTACCTTGCCGGCCTGACGCTCGGCATCGATCCGGGTTGCGATCTCCAGTGCGTCGGGGTTGACCTCGATGACGGCGTTGAGTCGCGGGCCCGCCTGATCGATCTGCGCGATGCGGTCGAGGTACGCGGCAGTGAGTTCGCGGGCGGTGAGCGTGCCGGCCGCCATGCGCCCCTGCAGGTCGTCGATGGTGGCCTCGGCGAAACGGAAGGGCTCGGCGGCGAGCTTGGCCAGCGGTGGTTGAGCCTCCACCTGGGGCGCGAGCCCCGGGGCGGAAAGGAGGGCGAGCAATGGCGCGGTGAGGAAGGGCGCTTTCATCGTGGTAAGTGGGAACGACGGCTGATGAGTGCGGCCTACAAAGGACGGAGAGACCCGCCGGATCAAGCGGCGCCGAGTCTGAAAATACCCCCGCAACGGGAGGCATCACGTTCCCATCAGATCCATGGGCTCCGCACTGAAGCGGAGCAGAGCTTATCCCTGCACCAGCTCCCGGATCAGCCGGTGCTCGCGGTCGAAGAGGCGCACCTTGAGTGGCGTATGGCCGGGCAGGGCATGCGTGGCGCAGCCGAGGCAGGGATCGTAGGCGCGGAAGGCCATCTCGACCTTGTTCAGCAGGCCCTCGCTGACCTGGCCGGCCTTGATCAGGCCCTTGGCCGCCTTTTCCACGCTCATGGCGATGCGGGCGGCGTTGTTGCCGGTGGCGACGATCAGGTTGGCCATCGTGATGACCCCGCGCGCGTCGGTCTCGTAATGGTGAAACAGCGTGCCGCGCGGCGCCTCGACGACGCCGATGCCGCTCTGCGGCACGGCGGTGGGGATCCGACGGATATCCGGGCTGGTGATTTCGGGATCGTTGATCAGTTGGTCGATGCGCTCGGCCGCGTAGACCATTTCCACGACGCGCGCCCAGTGGTTGGCCAGCGTGTGGTGCACGGGCGAGCCGCCGAGGGTCTTGAAAAATTCCTCGTAGGCGGCTTGGGCGCGCGGGGTCGCCATGCCCTCGGCGGCGTTGAGCCGGGCCAGGGGTGCGACGGAGTAGATGCTGGTGTCGGGCCCCTCGACGAAGCCCTTCCAGCCGCGTTGCTTCAGGTAGGTGAACTTCATGTAGCTCCACGGCTCGACGTGCTCGGCGATGAAGTCGCGATACTGATGCGGGGCAAATTTGCAGACCTCTTTGCCGTCGCAGTCGACGACGCGCAGCTGGCCGTCGTAGAAGTTAACCCGATTATCGGCATCGACCATGCCCATATAACAGGTGCGATGGGTGAAGAGATCCGAGGTGATCATCTTCACGTAGTCGGGATTCCCGAGGACGATCGAGCGGAAGACCGCGAGGGTCCACTCGGCGAACTCGATGCCGTCGCGGGCGAGTTCCTGGAACCGGGGCAGGTCCGCCGGCTGGAGCGCCTTGCTCACGCCGCCGGGCAGTCCGAGCACGGGATGCACGACCTTGCCCCCGAAGTACGCGATCAACTCGCGCAGCCGGCGGCGCATGCCGATCACCTTCTTGCCGGCGTCGAGGCCGACCTTCTGGATCACGCCGACGATGTTGCGCAGTTCGGGCGGAGCGTCCGGGCCGACGATGAAATCCGGTCCGCCCAGCACAAACACATGCAGGGCGTGGTCCTCGAGCATGAACGTGTGATACACGAGCTCGCGAATCTTGCGGCCGGCGGCGGTCGGTTCGATCTGGTAGAGCGCGTCGAGGGTCTTGGTCGCGGCCATGTGGTGGGCGGTGGGGCAGACCCCGCAGATCCGGCTGGTGATTTGCGGCATGTCCTCGGCGGGGCGGCCGCGGCAGAACACCTCGAAGCCGCGCAGTTCCGGCACCTGCAGGTAGGCCCGCTCGACGTCGCCCTGGTCGTCCAGGTAGATGTCGATCTTCCCGTGGCCCTCGAGCCGGGTGATCGGATCAATGGTGATATTGCGCTTGGCGGACTGATAGGCGGCGTTGGCCCGCAGGTTGCCGGCGTTGAAGACTTGTTTGACGGCGTTGTCCATTTTGGCTCGCGGCATGAAGCCGCTCCTACAGTGAAAATTGGTTAGGCGGAGGTCAGATCGACGCGGCGGCGGAGGCGGCTCGAGGGCAGCGCGTAGCGGTAGAAGGTGCCCACCGGGTCGGGGATGCCCTCCAGCACGCGGTTGATTTCCTTCTCGTCCTTCGCGCCGATATTGGCGCAGAGCGACGAGAGGATCTTCGCCCCCTGGTCGCGCACGCGGGAGGTGGGCCCGAAGCACCCGGTGCAGGGCATGTTGCCGCCGGTGCATTGCGCGCCGCAACCGCTGCGCGTCGCCGGTCCCATGCACACCACCCCCTGGGTGAGAAAACATTTTTCCGGGTCCAGCAGTTTCTGGTGCGGGCGGGAGAACTCGGTGAAGGCGACGTCGGCGGGTTTGTTGGCCTTGCGGGGGCACTCGTCGCACAGCGCGGTGTCGGGGGCGAGCACCGCGCCCTTCGGCGGCAGCTTGCCGCTTAGCAACGCGTCAAACGCGGCCTTGGTCAGGCTGGGCGTGGGCGGACAGCCGGGGATGTAATAGTCGACGTCGACCACTTGGTCGAGCGAGCGGACCACGTGGCGCAACTCCGGCAGATGGGGCCGGCGGCCCTCCTCCTCGAAGACGAGTTGCGGGCGCGTGCCGTGCTCGTTCACGACCGACGGCGAGGTCTCGTAGTTGAAGCGGAGGATCTCCTCGCGCTCGAACTGGTTGGCGAGGCCGGGGATGCCCCCCAGGTGCGCGCAGGAACCGTAGGCGATCAGGTACTGGCTCTTTTGGCGGAGCAGCAGGGCCATCTCCTCCTGCTCGGAGGAGCGAATGGCGCCATTGAGCAGCGTGGCGGTGATGGACTGGTCGGGCAGCGCCACGACGTCCTTGTACTTGAAGTCCATGGCGACGGGCCAGAGGACGATGTCGACCTTCTCGACGACGCCGAGGATGTCCTCGGCGAGATCGACGATGGTTTCCTCACAACCGCCGCACGAGGCGCACCAGTAAAACGCAACCTTGGGTTTAGACATGAAGCACCTCCGTGGGCGTGGCGGCGGCGGGCGCCGCCTCCGCCGTCTCCGCTGCGCGGGCCAGGCGCGCGAGCTCGATCACCTCTTGATCCCACGAGGCGAATTTCTCCGGCAGCTCCAGTGGGCCGAGGGCCTTGATTTGGGTGGTCATTTCGTTGATGACGGATTTCACGCGCTCGCCCTCGGCGGCGGAGATCCACTCGAGCCGGACGCGCTCGGGGGGGATGCCGAGATCCTGGAGCAGGCGCTGCAGCAGCTGAAAGCGGCGCCGCATCTTGTAATTGCCTTCGACGTAGTGGCAGTCGCCCGGATGGCAGCCGCCGATCAGCACGCCGTCGGCACCCCGGGCGAGGGCATCGACGATGAATTGCGGATCGACGCGGCCCGAGCACATCAGGCGGATCACGCGGACGTTGGCGGCGTACTTGAGGCGCGAAACCCCCGCGAGGTCCGCGGCGGTGTACGTGCACCAATTGCAGAAGAAGGCCACGATGCGCGGCGTCCAGGTGGCGGGGGCGGGGGTGAGTGGAGAGGGAGAGGCGGGAGCACTCATAGTGAAAATCCGAAATTCGAAATTCAAAACTCGAAACAAGGCCAAAGCACCAAGGCACAATGATCAAAACGCGGCGCGGTCAGCTGCACCGGCGCCATCCTCCCGCCTATTCGCTCTTCCTGACGATGGAGCCGAAAATGCTGGTCAGCTCGCCGGCCTCCCGGGCGAGGGCACCGCGCGTGGACTCGAGCGGCGTGTCGTCTCCCACGTACAGCAGGCGTAGGAAGAAGCCGCTCTCCTTGGCTTCCTTCCGGCAGATCTTTACCCGCACCACAAAGTCCTTCTTGCTCAGCGCCTCGTTGGCTTCGATGTAATTGGCCCCCACCGAACCGGAGGCGCGGACCAGTTGCTTGGCATCTTCGATGGTGGAGAGCGTGCGCGGCAGCTTCCGCACAAATTCCCGGACCGCTTGCGCGAAGCGGAATGTCCGATCCTCCAAATCGAAACGCTTGGGCTTTTCGCTGCTTGAAGTGTCCACGAAACGTCATGAAGTAGAATTTCTTGCAGTTTTCCAGTTTTGGATTTTGAACCGATTCGGAATTGTTTCGGATTTCGAGCTTCGGATTTCGGGTTTCCCTAATCCGCCAGGACGCCCTGGATTTCGCTGAACACCTCTTCGTCCTCGAAGAGGTGTTGTCCGATGGAGCCCGACGGACACGAACCGACGCAGGTGCCGCAGCCCTTGCAGAGGGCCTCGTTGATCACCGCTTTTTGCGTGGCGTCGTCGAAGGTGATCGCGGTGTACGGGCAGAGCGGCAGGCAGGATTTGCAGCCGCTGCAGTCGGGGAGGATGTAGGCGGTGTTGGGTTCCTGTTCCACGTAGCCGCGATCGATCAGCACCAGGGCCTCGGCGGCGGCGGCCCCGGCCTGGGCGACGGTGTCGGGGATGTCACGCGGGCCCTGGCAGCAGCCGGCGATGAAGATCCCGTCGGTAAACGTGTTCACCGGGGCGAGCTTGGGATGGCGCTCGAGGAAGAAGCCCTCGGTGCCGCAGCTCATGTTGAAGAGGCGCCGGACCTCCTGGGCGTCGGCGTGCGGTTCGAGCCCCGCGGCGAGCACCACCATGTTGACGGGGATGCGGCGGACGAAGCCGGCGAGCGTATCCTCGACGCGGATAACCAGCTTGCCGTCCTCCTCGGGCGTCATCGCCCAGTCGGTGACCTCGCCGACGCGGCCGCGGATGAAGTGCACGCCCTCCTCGTTGAGCTTGTCGTAGAACTCCTCGTAGCCCTTGCCGGGGGCGCGGATGTCGATGTAGAAGTTGTAGATTTCGGCGCCGGAGTGCTCCTTGAGCAGGTGCGCGAGTTTCATCGAGTACATGCAGCAGACGCGCGAGCACCAGCGGTTGGTCTTCTTGTCGCGCGAGCCCACGCAGTGGATGATCCCGATGGCTTGCGGCCGGGTGCCGTCGCGCAGGATCACCTCGCCGCCGGTTGGGCCGGAGGCGTTGACCAGGCGCTCGGCCTCGAGGGCGGTGTAGACGTTGGGGTAGGCGCCGTAGCCATAGGCCGGCACCCGCTTCACGTCGAAGGTCTTGAAGCCGGTCGCCACGATGATCGAGCCCACCGTGATCTCGCGGGTTTCCTCCTGCTGGGTGAAGTCGATGGCCTGGCGATCGCCGCAGGCCTCGACGCAGGTCTTCTTGCAACGGTCGGTGAGCACGCCCCGCTTGAAGTTGAGGCACACCTCGGGATCGATCAAAACGACCTGCGGGGTCGACTGCGGGAACGGGATATAGACGGGTTTCCGCTTGCCGAGCCCCTCGTTGAATTCGTCGGTGAACTTGGGCTCCTTGTAGACGCAGTGCGCGATGCATTCCTGGCAGCCGGTGCAGAGCTCCTCGTTGATGTAGCGCGGCCGCCGCTTCACCGTCACGGTGTAATTGCCCACGAAGCCGTCCAGCTTCACGACGTCGGAGCAGGTCCAGAGCGTGATGTTCGGGTGGGTGCCGACCTCGGACATCTTGGGCGTGAGGATGCACGCCGCGCAATCGAGGGTGGGGAAGGTCTTGTCGAACTTCGCCATGTGCCCGCCGATGGTGGCTTCGCGCTCGACGAGGGTGACCTTCTTGCCGGCATTGGCCAGCGTCAGTGCCGCGTGGATACCGGCGATGCCGCCGCCGACGATGAGCACGTCGGGGTGGATGGGCACGCGCTTGACTTCGAGGGCCCGGTGGTGGGCGACGCGGCGGATCGCGGCGCGCGCGAGGGCCTTGGCCTTGGCGGTGGCCTCGGCGCGATCGGTGTGCACCCACGAGTCGTGCTCGCGGATGTTGACCATCTGGAAAAAGAACGGGTTGAGGCCGCCGGCCGCCGTGGCCTTGCGAAACGTGTGCTCATGCAGCAAAGGTGAGCAGGAGGCCACCACCACGCGGTTGAGACCGTATTCCCGGATGTCCTGCTGCAGGAGCTCCTGGCCCGGATCCGAACACATGTATTTGTAATCGCGTGACAGCACCACGCCGGGGAGCGAGGCGATGTAGCGTGCGACCTCCGGGCAGTCGACCATGCTGGCGATGTTGTGGCCGCAGTGGCAGACGTAGAAGCCGATCCGGATTTCCTGTTGCAGGCTGACCATGGGAGTACGGGCGGGGTTAAGCCGGGGCGGCGGCCGGGGCAGGGTGGGTGATGGGCGCAGCGGCGGGCGCGGGGCGCCATGCGAAGCGGACGGCGGCGCGATTCAGCCCGAGTTGCTTCTCCGGGAGACCGAACGCGAGTCCCATCAGCTGGGTGAAATACACGGTGGGCACGATGACCGGACCGTACTCGGACTTCACCTGCGCGTGGTACGCATCGAGGTTAAACTGGCAGAGCGGACAGACGGTGGCCAGGCAGTCGGCGCCGCGCTTTTTCGCCTCGTTCAGGAGGATGTAGACCATGCGGATGCCGGCCTCGGGCACCGTGCCGGTCAGGCTGCCGCCGCAGCACTTGGTCTTGAGCGGATAACGCACGAGAGTGGCGCCGAGCGCCTCGATCAGCTGGTCCATCGCCGTGGGATTGTATTGATCGTCGAAGGTGGCGTACGGCCGCACAATCTGGCACCCGTAGTAGGTGGCGACCTTGAGGCCCTTGAGCGGACGCACCACCCGTTGCTTGATCGCGTCGAGCCCCACGTCGTTGAGCAGCACGTCGAGCGGATGCCGCACCGGGGTGTCGCCGCTGTAGCGCAGGCCGATGCTCGCCAACGCCCGGTCCATCGTCTGCTTCATGGCCGGGTAGTCGTGAAAATAGTGCTTGGTCTTGTTCAGGACCAGGTAGCACGCGGCGCAAGGGGCCATCACCTGATTGATGCCGCTTTTCTCCGCCAGGGCGAGGTTGCGCGCGGCGAGCACGCAGGCCTTGACCTCGTCGACCGCCATGTAGGCGGTCGCGCCGCAGCAATTCCAGTCGTCGAGCTCCTGCAACTCCACGCCGAGATGCTTCATCACCGGCAGCAGGGACTCCTCATAGGCGCGTCCGAGGCCCTTGAGTGAACACCCGGGGAAATAGGAGAATTTCATGGGGTCGCTCCTTTCGGGTCGTCAACGGCGTCGAGCATCCTGGCGATGTCCCCGCGGTTCCGAATGTGCTCGGTGGCCAGCGAGAAGCGGCCGGTGCGCATGAGGTCGAGGCCGAGCCGCCAATTGCCCAACGCGGCGAGCCAACTTGTCTTGAGGAAGAGCCGGATGACGAGCTGCATTTCGGTGATGCGACCATTCTTGCGGACCATCGCGTTGAACTCATGCGCGAGCACCGGAATCGGGAATTTCTTGGGATAAACGCCTTCGTTGATCGCCCGCTGCTTGAGCTCGTACATGATGTCCGTAATGCGGATCTCCTGTGGGCATTCCACCGTGCAGGCGTAACACGAGGCGCAGAGCCAGATCGTTTGACTGTGCAGGACGTCGCGTTTGAAGTCTCCGCGCGTCAGCGCCATCACCTGCCGCGGCGTGTGATCCATATAGATGCTCAGCGGGCAGACCCCGGAGCAGGTGCCGCATTGGATGCACCGCTCGAGTTCCTCGCAGCCCGGCACCCGCATCACGTCGCGGCCGAAACCGGGTGTCCGATCGGATTCATATTTGATGGTCCGCTTGATCCGGATCTTGGGCTCCTGCGCCTGGCCGGGAACAGCGGACGTCTGGGCGGCGGCGCGGACGCCCGGCCCGACCGTGGGCGGTGATGGGACGGTGGAGGTGTTCATTAGAAATTTCCTCGGCAACCAGCCTGATCCCCGCGATCCCAGCCGCGGGACTTGCATAGCTTCGTTTCGGATCAATGTAAGCGCAGCATAAGAGGTCCGAATGACAAGCATAGGGAGTGATTCCGGCCAGTTGTTGGCGTAGTATAAGAACAGACAATGGCGATCGTGAGCACTTGGCGTGCTTGGTCGGTGGTGCCACGCGGTGAAAGTCGCGCGCGAACTACGCGCGCACGGCGGTTGCGTCCCCGTCAACCACAGTCGTGATCCCCCAGCGCACCCCGAGCGCCTGACCCGCACAAAGGCTGCCGTCATTCGGGGGTAATTCGCGATGGCGCAGGACCTCGAAACCGGCCGCGCCCAACGCCGCGGTGGTGAGTTCAAGCAGGCGCACATTTTGGAAGCAGCCGCCGGTGAGGGCGACCGTGGCGAGGCCGACCTTGGTCGCCACCGCCGCAATCGCCGCCGCCAGCGAAGCGTGGAAACGCGCCGCCGGCACGGCCGGATCCGCCCCGCTGGGCACGGACCAGAGTTCAGCGACCAGCGGCCGCCAGTCGATTTCCCAACTTTGCCCGCCGGCGGTCTCTGCGACCGGGGCCGGCCAGGGTTCCACCGGACCGGCCGCAAGCGCGGCGGCGAACTCAACCTCCATCGCCGCCTGTCCTTCGAAGGTGGAGCATTGGCGCAGACCGAGCAGGGCGGCGGCGCCATCGAACAGTCGCCCGGCACTCGTCGTCACCGGGGCGTGCACGCCCCGGTCCAGCAACGTCAGGAGGAGGTCGGCTGCTTCCGCGCGAAAGCCGAGCGTGCGCGCCAGGGGCTCCAACCGGCGCCGATCCCCGCCGCTCACGTCGTGGGCGAGGGCGAGGGCGCTGCGCCGTGGCTCCTGGATGGCCGCCTCACCGCCGGGCAGACGAAACGGGCGCAGATGGGCCACGCGCCGCGCGGTCCTCGCCACCCGATCCACCGCGATGAACTCGCCGCCCCAGACCGTGCCGTCGCTGCCGAAGCCGGTGCCATCCCACGCGACGCCCAGCACGCGGTCCGGCCCGCCCTCGTGCTCGAGCAGGCAGGCGAGCACGTGCGCGAGGTGATGTTGCACCGGCACAACCGGCAGGCCGAGCGTGGCGGCGAAGCGCGTCGATGCATAGTCCGGGTGGGCATCACACGCGACGCGATCAAACCGGCCGCCATAGAGCGAGCCGAGCAGATCCACCGCCCGCCGAAACGCCGCCATCGTCGTCGGATTTCCCAGGTCCCCGAGGTGCGGACTGAGCACGAGGTTCGCGCCGGCCGTGACCGCGATGGTGTTTTTCAGGTGGCCGCCCAGACACAGCAAGGAGCCGCCCTCCCCGGGGTCGCCCGGCAGGTGAAACGGCGCCGGCGCAAAACCCCGGGCCCGGCGCAGCATCACCGCGCCGCCCCGGGCCGGACGCAGCACCGAATCGTCGATCGCCCGTGCGATGGGCCGGTCGTGGACGAGGTAGAAGTCCGCCAGCCCGGCGAGCCGCTGCCGGGCCTCGGCGTTGTCGCAGCAGAGCGGCTCTTCCGAGAGGTTGCCGCTGGTCGCAATCAGCGGCCGGCCGACCGCCGCGAGGAGCAGCATGTGGAGCGGCGTGTACGGCAACAGGGCGCCGATCCAGGGGTTGCCGGGCGCCACCGCCCCGGCCAGGGCCGCTCCGTCGCGTCGCCGCACCAGCACGATGGGCGCGGCCGGTGAAATCAGCCAGCGCTCCTCCTCTTCGGTCACCGCCGCGATCGCCCGGAGCGCCGCCAACGAGGGAAACATCACCGCGAGGGGCTTCTCCTCCCGGTGTTTGCGCCGGCGCAACTCGCGCACCGCGCCCTCATCGGTCGCGTCCGCCATGAGGTGAAATCCCCCGAGGCCCTTGACGGCCACGATCCGTCCGTCCCGGAGCAGGGCCGCCGCCGTGGCGACCGCCGCCGCGCGGGTGGCGGGAATTTTTCCGGCGCCGTCCTGCAGCGCCACCTGCGGGCCGCAAGCCGGGCAGGCGTTGGGCTGCGCATGGTAGCGGCGATCCGCGGGATCGCCGTATTCGCGCCGGCACTCCGGGCACATCTCGAACGCCGCCATCGTCGTGCGGGCGCGGTCGTAGGGGAGCGCGGTGACAATGGAGTACCGCGGCCCGCATTGCGTGCAGTTGAGGAACGGATACCCCGCCCGCCGGTCGTCCGGGCTCAGCAATTCGCGCCGGCAGTCGGCGCACAGCGCGAGGTCCGGCGTCACCGCCGCGAGCGGCGCCGGCCCCCCCGGCTCGCTCTCCAGCATGACGAATCCCTCCGCCGGCACCGGGGGGAGGGCTGCCGCGGTCGCCGCCGGACGGGCGCGCACGGCGGTAATACGGGCGGCGGGTGGCGCGGCGGATTCCAGTTCGGCGACGAATGCATCGAGGGCCGGCGGCGGCGCCAGTGCGCGCACCGTGACCCCGCGGGTATCATTGCGCACCCAGCCGCGGATGCCGCGCGCCGCCGCCAGGCGCGCCACGAACGGGCGAAAGCCCACTCCCTGCACCGTGCCCGCGATCTCCAGCCACCGATCCTCGAGGCCCGGGGTGATGCCTGCGCGGTCGGCCGGCATGGGTCAGGCGGAGCTCCGCAGGTACGCCAGCCAGGGCGCGAAGCCTTCGCCCGTCCGGGCCGAGAGTTCAAACACCTCGGCCTGCGGGGCGATGCGCCGGATGTGCTGCCCGGCGAGCGCGCGGTCGAAACCCAGCACGGCGGCCACATCGATCTTGTTCAAGACGACGGCGTGGGCGCTGGTGAAGATGGGCGGATATTTCAGCGGCTTGTCCTCGCCTTCGGTGCAAGACAGCAGGGTGATGCGCCGGTTCTCCCCGAGATCGAACGAGGCCGGGCACACGAGGTTGCCGACATTCTCGATGAAGAGCAGCTGGATGCCCTCCAGCGGCAGGGCGGCGAGCCCGCGGGCGACCATCGCGGCGTCGAGGTGGCACGTGCCCCCGGTGGTGATCTGCGCCACCGGCACGCCGGCGCGGCGCAGCCGGCGGGCATCGTTGTCCGTCTCGAGATCCCCCACGAGCACCGCGCACCGCACCTCGCCCGCGAGCGCGTCGAGCGTGCGTTCGAGCAGCGCCGTCTTGCCCGCCCCGGGGGAGGAGACGAGATTGAAGGCGCGGATGCCCCGCTCCCGCAGGAGGGTGCGGTTCGCCGCGGCCTGCCGGTCGTTGTGATCGAGCAGCTTGGCCTGCAACTCGATGACGCGCGGGCCCCGGGGCGCGGGGTCGCCCGGGGGCGCCGGCAGCGTGTCGTCGGGGTCGCGGACATCGACGAGAATGACCTCGGGCGGGCAGGTGGTTTGGGTGGACATGGCTAATAGATTTCGAGGCGCGTGAGTTCGAGCTCACGGCCCTGCTTGAGGGTGGTACTGATGCGGCCGCAGCGGGGGCAGGCGCAGAAATAGTCGTCGGGGGCGGCAAAATCGCGCTGGCAATCGGGGCAATGGGCCACGGCTGCGACCGGATCGATTTCGATGATTGCACCGTCCGCCGCGGTGCCCGGCAGGATGGCCTCGAACGCAAACTGGAGCGCATCCGCGTCGACTCCGGACAACGTGCCCACGCGCAGGCCAATCCGCGCCACCTGATGGGCGCCGGCTTGGCGGGCCTGGGCCAATACCTGCTCGAGCGCTGCCGTCGCGATTCCCAACTCGTGCATGAGCCAATCCATGGCGCGGGCCGGAGCGAAGTCGAGCCGGTGCGGGCACCAGCGCCGGAATGGGCGTGAGATTGCCAAATCATGCGTAGCCGCAGCCGGCGTTTGACGCTTCAATCCCCCGGCGCCTGCGGCGTCGCCTCGTCATGAATACCGGATTGCTCCTCTTGTCGGCCCACGCGGTCGTGATGGTTTTTCTGTCCACCATCGTCGGGCCGGATCACCAGGTGTCCCGGTTCACCCGCCTGGTCTTGTGACGCCACTCCCTCCCTCTCTCCCTTCGCTAACCTGCCCGGTGCCGTTGAGCGGCCCCGCCGAGATCCAGATCGCGCATGGCGGGGGGGGCCGGCTCACCCAGGATCTGATCGACCGGATATTCGCCCCGGCGTTTTGCAACCCGATTCTTGGTTCCCGGCACGACAGCGCGGTGCTCGCCCTGCCGGCGGGGGGGCGGCTCGCGTTCAGCACCGATTCCCACGTGGTCAGCCCGCTGTTCTTCCCGGGCGGCGACATCGGCCGCCTCGCGGTGCACGGCACCTGCAACGATCTCGCGATGGGTGGGGCGCGACCACGGTGGTTGAGCGCC
The DNA here is from genome assembly GCA_038249085.1 of Opitutales bacterium. GTDB lineage: Bacteria > Verrucomicrobiota > Verrucomicrobiia > Opitutales > Opitutaceae > ER46. Next base: position 59,641 of record JBBRWR010000022.1, on the reverse strand, counting down.
GGTTTTATCCTCGAGGAAGGGCTGCCGTTGGCCACGCTCGCCCGGGTCGTCACCGCGATGGGTGACGCCGCCCGCGCCGCCGGGGTCGACATTGTCGCCGGCGATACCAAGGTCGTCGAGCGGGGCAAGGGTGACGGGCTCTACGTGACCACCGCCGGGATCGGCTGGTTGGAACACGATCTCGTCATCGCCCCCGCCGCCGTGCAGGCCGGCGACGCCGTGCTCCTCAGCGGAGACATTGGCCGGCACGGCATGGCGATTCTCGCCCAACGCGAGGGGTTGGCGTTCGAGTCGACGATCGAGAGTGACTGCGCGCCGCTCTGGCCGGCGGTGCGGGCGTTGCTGGCGGCGCACATCGAGGTGCACTGCCTGCGGGATCTCACGCGCGGCGGATTGGCGACCGCCCTCATCGAAATTGCGGAGACGGCCGGAGTGGCGGTGATGCTGGATGAAGCGGCCGTCGCGGTCACCGAGCCGGTGCGGGGCGCCTGCGAGATCCTCGGCCTGGATCCCCTGTACGTCGCGAACGAAGGCCGGTTCATCGCGTTGGTGCCGCCGGCCCAGGTGGAGCGGGCGCTGGCGGTGCTGGCCCAGACGGCGCCCGGGGGGCCGCCGGCCTGCATTGGCCGCGTGACGCCCAGACCCGCGGGAGAGGTCGTGCTGCGGGGAGTGCTGGGCGTCGAGCGCTGCCTGGACCGGCTCAGCGGCGAGCAATTGCCCCGTATCTGCTGAGCGCAATCGAGCCGCGGAATCCGAGGTGATCGCGTTGGTGCTGACTCATCCCGATCGGTGCGGGTCCGCCTTCGAGTTTACTGGCAAACAGGTCGCTGATCGCCGCGGATGGAGTCTGCTGATTTTCCTCTGATTGCGTGCACCGGCCGTTCGTGTTCGGTTGTCGCGGAAGGCGGGCCCTTCGCCCCCAGGTCCAGGCACCGCTGGGTCAACTCTGAATCGCACCGCCAGTCATTCCTCCATGTCTTCCCAACCGCCCCCTCCTGTTCGCGTCGCCACCCCCATCGCCGTCACCGCACCCGAATTTCGGGAAGCCGAAGCCCTCTTTCGCGAGGCGGCGGCGGAGGGATTGCGCTGCTATGGTGCGCCGGCGGAGGAACACGCTTTGGCGGTGTCGATCCGATCGATGGGAGCGCGCCATGCCATCGTCGGCCTCGAGCCCTACACCGGACCTCTTTACGCCGCACTCCCGGCCGGGGGGGTAATCGCCCGGTTCGGGGTCGGGCATGACTCAATCGACAAGTCGCTGGCCACGGCCCGCGGGCTGCTCTGTACGAACACGCCGGGCACGCTCGACGATTCGGTGGCCGAGTTTACGTTGAATCTGTTGCTCGCGGCGTCGCGCCATACGGTCGAGGTGGCGGGGGCCATGGGCGCGGGCCGCTGGGCGCCGCGGCAAGGCAGCGAGTTGAAGGGCAAGACCCTCGCGGTGGTCGGTTGCGGGCCGATTGGTTGCAGCGTCGCGCGCATCGCGTCGGGCGGATTCGGCATGAACGTAATCGGGTGCCAGCGGACGGCCGGGGAGGCGGAGCGCCTGCAGCACGCGTGGGGATTCACGTCCGTGACGACCGATTTTGCCGCGGCGGTCTGGGCGGCGGATTTCGTCAGCCTGCATATTCCGAGCAGGCCGGAAACCCGCCACTTCCTGGACCGTTCCCGGCTGGCGATGTTGCCGGCCTCGTCCTGGCTGGTGAACACCGCGCGCGGAGCGGTCGTGGACGAGGTGGCGTTGTTCGACGCACTGGCGGCGGGGCGGTTGGCCGGCGCGGCGCTGGACGTGTTTGCCCGCGAGCCCTACGAACCTGCGGCTCCCGGGAAGGATTTCCGGACGTTGCCGAACGTGATCCTCACGCCGCATGTCGGCAGCAGTACGTGCGAGGCGGCCGAGCGCGTGGCCCGGAGCGCGCTGCGCAACATCCGTCTCGCCGAGGCGGGACGTTTCAAGGAGATGGACCTGCTGAATCGCGACGTGATCGCGGCGCGGCAGCGTTGGCCGACGCAGAAAGCATGAAGAACACCTTGCGCCGGACGCCGCCGCGCGCGGGCCAGGGCGGATTTTTGCACGGTCGGTCGCGCGGCTGGAGCGGCTTTATGCCGCGATGGAAATCCGCCCGCGCTGAATCGCGGCATAAAGCCGCTTGTCTCCTACAAGGAGGATCCGACGAGTCATTTTCGGGCCGGTTCGCCGTGCAAAAATCCACCGTGCGCGCGGGCCGGCGGCGGCGGAACCCGATTGCCGAAAACTCCGGCTGCCCTCACGGTGTGCCATTTCCCGTATGAGTCCCCAGCTTGCCCTCACGATTATCGGTGTGCTTCTCGGCGGTACCACCGCGCTGCACGCCGCTCGCGCCGCCGGCCCGGCGCCGATTCCGGATCCACGCCACCTCTCGCTCGGAGCTCCGATTCCCAGCGAAGGCTACGCCGACCAGCCATACATCGTGCGGACCGATGACGGCGCCTGGCTCTGCGTGATCACAACGGGCCAGGGGACCGAGGGCGCGACGGGCCAGCACGTGGTGTCGATGCGCAGCACCGATCGCGGCCGGACCTGGGAGCAGATGGTTGCCATCGAACCTTCGCACGGTCCCGAGGCGAGCTACGCGGTGCTGCTCAAGGTGCCGGGAGGACGCGTCTATGCCTTTTACAATCACAACACCGACAACGTCCGCGAGGTGAAGCGCGAGGACAAGGGAGTGTACAAACGCGTGGACTCGCTGGGGCACTACGTCTTCAAATACACCGACGACCATGGCCGCACGTGGTCGGCGCAACGTTACGAGGTGCCCGTGCGCGAGTTCGCCTGCGACCGGAACAATGTTTACGGCGGCAAGCTGCGCTTCTTCTGGAATGTCGGGCGTCCGCTCATTTTGGGCGACGCCGCCATTCTCGTGCTCCACAAGGTCGGCGCGATGGGCAACGGCTTCTTTGCCCAGTCCGAGGGCGCCTTCCTCCAGAGCCGCAACATTCTCACGGAACGCGACCCGGCGAAGATCACCTTCGCGACCCTGCCGGATGGCGACGTCGGCCTGCGGACCCCGGCGGGTGGTGGACGCGTCGCGGAGGAACAGAGCCTCACGGCGCTGAGCGACGGCTCGCTGTACTGCGTCTATCGTACGGTCGACGGCTGGCCGGCGAACGCCTACAGCCGCGACGGCGGCCACACGTGGACGCCCCCGGCCTACATGGCCCATGCCCCGGGTGGCCAGCGCGTGAAACACCCGCGCGCGGCCAACTTCGTCTGGCGGTGCGGCAACGGGAAGTTCCTGTATTGGTTTCACAACCACGGGGGTCCGTTCATCGCCCGGATGCAGGCGGATCCGAGCGGGGCCACGGGCAATCCCTACAACGACCGCAACCCCGCCTGGCTCATGGCGGGCGTCGAGCGCGACACGCCGCAGGGCAGGATCATCGTTTGGTCCCAGCCGGAGATTGTGCTCTACGACGACGATCCGTTCATCCGGATGAGTTATCCGGATCTCGTCGAGGAGGGTGGCCGGTTCTATATCACGGAAACGCAGAAGAACCTCGGCCGCGTGCATGAAGTCCCGGCCTCCCTGGTCGACGGACTCTTCCATCAATTCGAAGCGCGGGCGGTCGCGCGCGACGGCCTGGTGCTCAACCTGCCCGCGAACCGGGCGGAGGCCCCGGCGGACACCGACCAGCGCCTGCCGGCCGCGGTGCCGATGCCGAAACTGCCGGAGTTTCATGGGCGCGACGCCAGGCGCGCCGACTACGGCGGGGCGGACCTGCGGGCGGGCTTCAGTCTCGATTTGTGGTTCAAGCTGGATTCGGCCGCCGCGGGCCAGGCGCTGCTCGACAACCGCGACGACCAGGGTCGCGGGCTGCTGCTGGTGACCACGACCGGCGGCGCGGTCCGGCTGACCCTCAACGACGGTCGCAGTGAATCGTCGTGGGAGAGCGACGCGGGTGCCGTGCGAGCAGGTCAGGTCCAGCATCTCGTCGCCACGGTCGACGGTGGCCCGAAGATCATCACCTTTGTGGTGGATGGCGTGCTGGGTGACGGCGGCGATCAGCGGCAATTCGGCTGGGGCCGCTTCAGTCCGCACCTGCGGGCGCCCAACGGGGCGGCGAAGGTCAAAATCGGTGCGATGGTGCGGTCGTTGCGGATCTATCGGCGGGCGCTGCGCACGAGCGAAGCGGTGGGAAATTTCCGGGCGGGGAGGTGAAAGGTGCACGACCCGGTGGGGAGCAGAAGTCCAAGGTGACGGAGAAATGGGGCAAGCCTGAAAACGGGATACAGGACCCTGGACTCCGCCATGAACAGAAGTTCCAGATCCAGGTTGGTTGAGGGAAGGAGTGGAAGGGTGCGGAGAATTCGGAAATCAGGATCGGAGGTATCCGGGTCGGTTTCGGGGTTTCCGGCTTCCCACATTTTCCGGAAAATCGCGCCTCGCGTCGTCGCGGCTGGATAAGTTCGCTGCAGGCATGGCGACGGTCGACGCTCCCCCTGGCAGACGGAGGATGCCTCCCTGGATTGGGGTGGGCCTGCTGGTCGGGTTGGGGGCCGCCGCGTGGTGGCTGGGCGGGGCCGATCTGCGGGCCGGGGTGGAGGCCGGGATCGCGGTGCTGCGGGCGGCGGGGCCGGGTTGGTATTTTGTCGCGATGGCGGTGCTGCCGCTGCCGTTGGCGACGTTCACGGTGCCCGCCGGGGAGGCGTTTGCCGCGCAGTTGACGCTTCCCGGCGTCATCGCCGCCGGCGCCGCCGCGGTCGCGGTCCAACAAGCGCTGACTTATTGGATCGCGCGCCGCTGGTTGCGCCCGGTGGTGGCGCGCTGGCTCCGCCGCCGCGGTCACACCGTGCCGCCGGTGACGCCGGGCAACGCCGTGAGCGTCGTCCTGTTGGTGCGGTTCACGCCGGGCCCGCCCATGATTGCGGGCAGCTGCCTCCTGGCGCTTGCGGCGACTCCGTTCCGCATCTACCTGCTCGTCTCCTGGCTGGCGGCGTTGCCGTGGGTGGGTGCCGGCGTGATCCTGGGGCGGGGACTGCTCGAGGGTAACCTGATCCTCGCCGCCTCCGGCGTGGGCCTGATCATCGCCGCGCTGATCGCCACCCGATTGATCCGCCGGCGCTGGGCGCAGCGCGGATCTCCTCCCGTCGACGGTCGATGAGCCCGGGGCGGCCCCGGCCGGATCATCAGGCGCAGGCCTCAGGTGGTGCGCGGGAGCAGTTCGCGGAGGTTGTGCAGGCAGACGCGCGAGGCCTCCTCGCCGCCGCGGGAGAAACCGTAACCGGCGGGCAGGTGCAGATCCGCCTCGGCGATCTGGATGACCCGCCAATGGGTCTCGAGGGAGAAGTTGCCCGCGTAGCCGCTCTGCAGGATGGCGGCGAGGTGGGCGCGCCAGCCCACGTCACCGAGCCCGACGGGCATGGCGACCGCAGCGAGCGCGCCGGGCGCGGGGGTGACGCGGCGGGCGTCCTTCACGTGGATATGATGGAGGCGGGTGCGGAAGTCGGCGAAACCGGCGGTGGCGTCGGCCGGCGCGCCGGGCACATAGAGGACGTTGCACGGATCCCAGACGATGCCGAAGCGCGGGTCGGGCAGGGCGGCGCAAATCGCCGCGGCCTCCGGGCCGGTGCCGACGATGCAGGAGTGCTCGTTCTCGACGCCGATGCGCACGGTCGTGCCGGCGGCGAGGGCGCCGAGTTCGTTGAGGTGCGACGCGACGCGCGGCAGGAGGGCGGCGTTTTCCGCGGCGGAGCGGCGGAGGAAGGTGAAGACGCGGATGAGGTCGCAGTCGAGTTCCTGCGCGACGGACAGGCTGCGCTTGAACTCCTCGACGTGGGTGCGCACCGCGGCGGTGTCGTCGAGGTCGCATTTGAAGACGGGCGAGGAGCAGCCGAAGATCTTCCAGCCCTCGCCGCGGGCGACACGTTTGATCTCGGCGAGGTCAGCGGGGGTGAGATCCTTGAAGGCGCGGCCAAACATGCTGCGCAGCTCGAGGCCCGGCAGTCGGAATTCTTTCACGAAGCGGATCAGGACGGGCAGGTCCTGGGAAATCTCGTCGGAGATGACAGTGAAGCGGGCGGGGAATGGCATGAGGGAATTGGCGCGGAGGTAATCCGTTTGAGGGCCAGTCGGTGGTTAGGAAACAAAGGGAGCCAGCAGGGGGATTTTCTGGCGGCGGTTGCGGCGATAGATCAGGAAGTCTCGATCCAGGGTGAAAACCACGCTCGCGTCTTGCTGTTCGCTCATGCGCACGAGGCAGACATCGGCGAGTGTGGCCGGCAGCGTGCGATACTGGTACAACCGCTTGCGCAGGTCGGCGACTTCGGTGGTGAGCGAGAAATCGCAGCGCAAGTCGCCCTGTGCGACCAGCGCGAGCACCCAATCCGGATTCAAGCCGCCGCGCTTGAGGAGAAACAAGGTCTCGGTGATAACGGCCTCACAGGTGTGCAAAGGGTCGCGCAGTTGCTGAAACTGGGATTTGACCCAGGCATGGTGTTCGGAGCGGCGATCGAAGTAGGCGACAAGCGGGCCGGTGTCGGCGATGACCTGGCTCATCGGCCGAAGTCTTGCCGATGCCGCGGATGCGTGGCGAGATCAGGCAAACCACTGTCGCCGGCGCCGCACAACGCCTGCGTGCGCTCGTAAAGGGAGGAGGCCTGGGGGGAGGCGGGCCGGTTTCGCAAGGCCTCGCGTACAACGGCGGATACCGATTTGCCCGACACGGTTGCCTCGGCCTCGACCTGGGCTTTCAAGGCCGGGGGGAGCTTGATGGTAAGAGAAGTCATTCGAAGCGAAAGGTCCTACTTGCGGCGCAAAAGGCAAGACCCAGGCCGCCGTGATTTCCAGGTTGGGCGGAGATCACCGGGAAAGTCATCCTGCGGTTCGCCCTTGTGGCCCCAGTCCCGGCGGCCCCGCGGAGCCGTCACTTCGGCTGGTTGGCCTGCATGACCTCGGCGAGGGACACGGGGGCGCCGCCGCGCCGTTTGCTTTCATCGGCGGCTTCCATGAACGCCATGATCTCGATGGTGTCCTCGGCCGTGACCGGCGCGACGCGGGTCTGGAAGAACGTCACGATTGCCTGGAGCATGACCCCGTAGCCGGTCTTGAGCTCGGGGGTGACGATGCCGGCGGAGCCAAAGACCGTGATGCCATAGCCGCTCTTGGTGGCGCGGTTGCCGCGCACGGTGCCGACGCGGCCGTCGCTCCAGACGCCGGTGACGACGTCGACGTTGGGCGTGTGGGTGCGGACGACGGTCTGGCAGCCGCGGCCCATGACGGTGTAGAGAGTCTCCGTGGCGTGGATACCGTACCAGAACAGGTCGGGGTGGTGCGGCTCGAGCTCACACGGGCCGTAGGTGGTGGCGCCGCGCAGCTCGCCGAACTTGGCCCCCTGGAGGGCGGCGAGGGCGTTGAAGCGGAGCGAGGAGGCGCTGAAGACGGGGGTGTTATATTGTTTCGCCAGCCGGTAGATCGCGATGGCGTCGCGCAGGGTGCCGGCGACGGGCTTGTCGATAAAGGTCGGCTTGCCGCTGGGCAGCACGTCGCGGGCGTACTGCAGATGCGGGCGGCCGTCGACGCTCTCGATCATCACGGCGTCGACGTTTTGCACGAGTTCGGCCACGGTGGCGTAGAGTTTCACGCCGGGATATTTGAGCAGGTCGGCAGTGTAGCCATCGACGCGGGTGGCGCTCGAGGCAACATCGGGGCTGCCGCCCTTGAACACCGCGACCACGCGGGCGCCGGCAATGTGGTCCTTGCTCTTCGGATCGTTGAGCGACTTGGTAAACGCGATCACATGCGACGTATCGAGTCCGATGAGACCGACGCGAAGGTCGGCGGCGCGGGCGGAGAGGGCCAACAGCGCGGGCAGGGCGAGGGTCAGGGCAAGGCGGCGGGGCAGGGGGGACGGGGATTTTTTCATGACGAACTTAAGAAGAAGAGAGACGTTGGATTCTGTGTAGGCGGGGTGCCCTCACCCCGCGGGTCGCGGGAGTCGCGTCCGTCATTATGCGGGGTGAGGGCACCCCGCCCACAAGGAAAGGCCTGACTGGCAGGTGTGCTCTCACGTGCGACATCAGGCCTACTTGAGCCAGCGGGAGAGGTTGCTGGCGACAAAGGAATCATCGACGAGCCACGGGTGGGCCCGGGTGACCCGGGTGATTTCGCGGGCCTGGCCGGGGGAAAGCCGCTCGTGCGGATCGAGACAGGCGGTCGTGGCGAACAGGCCCTGGCGGCGCAGGACCTCGTGGATGCCCGGGAGGCAGCCGGCGAAAGTGTGGGCGGCGTCGAAGATGGCGGCGTTGGCGTCGGTGAGCGCGGCATTGCGGGTGAGCCAGGTGGCGTCGAAGGCGGCGGCGGTGCGGGCGTGCTTGATTTCGTCGAGGAGGGCGACGGCGCGCCCGGTCCACACGCCCCATTGGCCGAGGAGGCCGCCGGCGATGTGGCGGGTGCGGCCGCCGAAGGCGAACGGCGTGATCAGATCGGCGATGATGTTGTCGTCGTTGCCGGTATAGAGCGCGACATCGTCGCGGCCGGCCTCCAGCACCGCCCGCACGACGTCGAGGGTGCGATAGCGGTGAAACGGCGCGATCTTCATCGCCACCAATTCCGGGATCTCCGCGAAGGCGCGCCAGAACCGGTAGGAAAAAACCCGGCCACCCACGGCGGGCTGCAGGTAGAATCCGATCAGGGGAATCTCCCGGGCCACGGTGCGGCAATGCTGCAGCACGGCGCGTTCGTCGTCGTGCGGCCAGGCCCCGAGGCTGAGCAGGCCCGCGTGATAGCCGAGCGGCGCGGCGAAGCGGGCCTCGCGCACCGCCTGCGGGGTGCGGCCGCACAGGCCGGCGATCAGAATGAACCGGCGGGGGGATTTCCGGCCGGCCCCGGCAATTCCGATATTTTCCCGGTCAAGCCATGACTGCGATGCTTCCGCGGCGAGTTTCAGCACCGGTGCATACAGGCTGATCTTGGCGTCGCGAATTGCGAATTGGGTCGAGTGTACGCCCACCGCCAGCCCGCCGGCCCCGGCGTCGACATAGTAGCGGACCACGGCGCGCTGCCGGACCTCGTCCCAGCGGCGGCCGCGGGTCAAGGCCAGCGGCAGGGCTGGAATCACCTGACCATCGAGGAGGTGGGCGCGAAGATCGGACGGCATGGGGTGGAGAAAATCCTTGGGCCGGAGGTGGGTGGGGTGCCCTCACCCCGCGGAGTCGATTAACGCAGCCGCAATCCAGCGGGGTGAGGGCACCCCGTCCACAGGGGGAGAATGGCGGGCGATTTCATTTTCCCTCGGATGGCCCTCAAAACCGGCCGTCGCGGTGTTCAAACCCGGTGGGTTTGTCCCAGGTCGGTCGGTCGGCCTGCAGCCACGCGGCAATCCATTGCTGCATGTCCTCGACCGAGGTGCGCGGCGGGCCGAAGCGCTGGTGGGAAGCGGCGGCGTTGTTCAACCAGGCGGTGTCGGCTTCGCGGCCGGTGAAGGTCACGGGGCGGTCGAGGATTTCGCCAAAGCGGGTGGCGAGCTGGCGCACGGAGAGGATGGCGGGCCCGGTGAGGTTGACCGGGACGGCGGGGGAAGCCGCGAGTTCGAGGGAGCGGATCGTGTGATCCAGCGCATCGCGCTGCCAGATGACGTTGACGTAGCCGGTGGTGACGTCGACGGGTTCGCCGCGCAGGACCTTCAGCGCGAGGTCGACGAGCAGGCCGTAGCGGAACTCCACGGCATAGTTCAGGCGGATCAAGGCCACGCGTGTGCCCTGGCGGCGCGAGACGCGGGCAAAGGCGAGTTCGCGGTGAAAACACGACGTGGCGTAATCGCCGACGGGGGCCGGCGGGGTGGCCTCGGTCGCGCCGCCGGAATCGGGCCGCATGAACGGATAGACGCAGCCGGTGGAGAAGGCGACGATCTGCGACTGCTGAAACCGATCGGCGACCTGCCGGGAGAGCACGATATTGACGCGGTGGAGCCGTTCCAGATCGGTGGCGGTGCCGAATTTCACGCCCGCGAGAAAAAACACCGTCGCTGCGTCCGGCAGCGCGGCGAGGGCCGCCGGGTCGCAGAGATCGGCGGCGTGCGTCGTGATGCCGTGACGGGTGAAGTCGGCGCGATCGTGCAGCGTTTGGAAACGGGAGACCGCGAGGACATCCGCGGGCCGGCCCAGGCCGGCGAGCGCCCGCTGCAGCATCATGCTCAGGTGCAGGCCAAGCTTGCCGCCCGCCCCCAGCACGAGCACCGGCCCGGCGGTGCGGGCGAGCACGGCGGTGGCCTCCGGTGATGGTTCGCTCAGGAACTCATCGACGGTGCTCGGAGAGCACGGCAGCCCGGTCGCGTTGGTGGCATTCTTTAGAGGAGGCATGAACGGCGTAACTGGGTGGTTACGTCGCATTCGCCATCGTACAAGCCGAATCTTCCCGCCAACCTCCGGCCATGTCCCGTTGTCCCGCCGCCTTGTCCTCCCTGTTGGCTGAAATGGTGGGGGTGCCCAGCGTGAATCCCGAGGGTGACGCGGGTGGCAGCGTGGCTGGGGAAGCGCGGATGGGTGAATGGCTGGCGGAGCATCTGCGCGGGCTCGGTGCCGAGGTCGAGGTGCAGTGGCTCGCCCCCGGGCGGCCCAACGTCATCGGGGTTTTCGAGCCGGTGCGGCCGGCGGTGGCGACGGTGGCCTTCCTGCCGCACCTCGACACGGTGGGGGTCGCGGGGATGACCGTGCCGCCCTTTGCCCTCACCCGCCGCGCGGGCCGGCTGTACGGGCGGGGCGCCTGCGACACCAAGGGGCCCACCGCCGCGCTGCTCTGGGCCCTGCGCCGATGGACGCGGACGCCGGCCGCTCGCACCGGCGCCGTGCGCTGGGTCGTGGCGGCGACCTCGGGCGAGGAGGAAGGCAGTGCGGGCGCGCGGGCCCTGGTGCGGGCCGGCTTCCGGGCGGATTTTGCGATCGCGCTCGAGCCAACGCAGCTGCGGGTCGTGCACGCGGCAAAGGGGATTCTGCGGTTGGGGATCGAAACGCGCGGCCGCGCGCACCATGGGGCGCAACCGCAGCGCGGCGACAACGCGATCTACCGCATGCTGCCGCTGGCCCTGGCGTTGCGCGACACCCTGGCGCCGGAACTCGCGGCCTGCCGCCATCCCGTGCTGGGGGGCGCGAGCCTGAACCTCGGCGTGATGCAGGGCGGGCGCGACCTGAACATCGTGCCGGACCATTGCCGCGTGGGGCTGGACCTCCGGCTGCATCCCGGCCTGGGCGAGGCGGCGGCGTTGGCCCGGGTGCGGGCGCTGGTGCGGATGCACGCCCCCCGGGCGAAGGTGGAGGTGCAACGGGCCGGGCCCTCGCTGGTCACGGCGCGCACCGCACCGTGGGCGCGGGCCCTGCGGCGGGTGGGACGGGGTTGGGCCAAGGCGGATTGGTTTTGCGATGCCAATATCCTGGCGGGCCACGGGATCCCGGCGGTGGCGTTCGGCCCGGGCGACATCGCCCAGGCGCATACGAAGGATGAATACATCCGCGAACGCGACCTGGCCGACGGCGCGGCGGCGTTCGGGCGGTTTCTGGCGGGGGGCGCCGGCCAGGCCTGACTTCCGCCCTCGCACGCTGATCAGTCCCGCACGCGCCGCAGAAACTCCCGAGGGGTGACGGCGGGCACCGGAGAGCGGCGATAGTCGGCGGTGTTGCGGGTGACGATGAGATCAACCCGGGCGGTGAGGGCGCTGGCAACCTGAAGCGCGTCCTCGAAATCGGCGAGGGGCAGACTGAGCGCTTGACGAGCCGCAATCTGGTCGGTCGACGGCACGGCCAGGAAGCCCAGAATCTCGCCAAGAAAATCGCGCACGACTTGGTCGCTCCGCAGACGCCGCCCGACGTAGTGGACATTGGCCAGGGAATGCCAGGCCACCCAGCAACTGCCCTGATGCTGCTCGGCCCACGTCAGCACCTGCATGCTCTCGGCGACAAACTCCAGGCGCTCGAGGGCGGCGTCGAGCAGCACGTCGGAATCAATCAGTGCGTGCATGGGGGGCGGGCTTCACGTACTTGGCGACCAGATGCGCGAGGCGATCGTCCCGGGCGAGCTCGGCGGCGGACGGAAGCCGGGCCGGGGGGTGCTTCTGCCGCCACCGCCCGGCAAAGTCGGGAGTGGGAGCGAGGGGCGGGGCGAACGTTTTCTCGAAGATGGCCGAGATGCTCGTGCCTTGGCGGCGGGCGGCGCGGCGGGCAGCCTGCACGGCGGAGCGTTCGACGGTGAGGGTGAGCTTTTGCTTCATGCACGTGTTGTTACTGACTACACGTGTGGGGTCAAGCTGGCGGCGGCTCACCCGCGCGGCTTCGCTCACAGCTCCCGCAGCGCGGAAGCGATCGGGAGGCGCGCCGCGCGGAGGGCGGGAAACAGGCCGCCGACGAGGCCGATGCCGGTGGCCCAGATCACTCCCTGGACGAGCAAGTGCGGGGTGACGGCGAAGGCGAAGGCCACCTGGCTGAAACTCTGCCAGTTCATGGTCGCGGCGTGAAAATTATTGAACGCGACATACGCGAGCGCGCCCCCGGCGCTGCCGCCGCCCACGGCCAGCAGGGTCGACTCCAGCATGAGGGCCACGACGATGGCGCCGCGGCCGAAGCCGAGGGCCCGGAGCGTGGCGATCTCCCGGGTGCGGGCGGCCACGGAGCTGTACATGGTGTTGAGGGCGCCAAAGACCGCCCCGACCGCCATGAGTCCTGCAATCATGACGCCGAGCGTCGTGATCAAGCGGGAGACTGTCTCCGACTGGTCCGCATAATAATCGGCCTGGCGCACGACCTTGACGTTGAGCTGGGGGTTGGCCGTGAGGGCATCCTTGAAGTCGCGAAACGCCCCGGGCGAAACCAGCCGGGCGTAGACCGACTGGAAGGAATCGCCGCGGTTGTAGGCGCCCTGCAGCACCTTCGCATCCGTCCAGATTTCCGACTCCGCGACGCCCCCATTGGCGGCAAAGATCCCGACGATGGGCCACGATTCGCGTCCCACCCTGATCGTGTTGCCCACCTCGAGGCCGGCGAATTCCCGGGCGGCCCCGACCCCGACGAGGACCTCGTTCCGGCCCCACTCGAACGTCCGGCCGGCGACGAGGGCGACGTGGTCCCGCACGCGAAGGGCGGCGGCCTCGACCCCGCGGAGGGGCACGTTGGCATCGGTGCCGGTGGAGCGCTTGGGCAGGTTGATGATCACGAACAATTCGGCGGAGGCGAGGGCGCCCTGGGCGTTGCGGGCGACGCCCGGGGCCTCGGCGATGAGCCGCGTATCCTCGCGGCTGAGACCGCTGACCATCTCGCTGTCGGCGCCGCTGCGCAGGACGATGGCGGCGTCAGGCGCGCCGGAGGCCACCAGCGCGCGCCGGAAGCCGGAGGCGATCGAGAGCACGCCGACGAGCACGAGCACCACGCCGGCGATGCCGAAGACCGTCGCGGCGACGGAGCCGCGGCGTTGGGGCAGACTCATCAGACCGAAGCGCGTGACCGCCGCGAGCTGCGCCAGCCAGTTGAGGGGGCCGGATTGCATCTACATCCTCCGGAGGGCGTCGGCCACGCGCAGGCGGGTGGCCTGCAGGGCGGGGAAGGCGCCCGTGGCGAGGCCGAGGGCGACGGCGAGGCCCGCCCCGGTGAACAGGTCTTGCCCGCGAAAATAAAAGAGGGGCAGCAGCCCTCCCGTCGGATCACCCCGCGCGATGAAGAGCCACGCCAGTCCCAGCCCCAGGCCGCCGCCGAGGAGCGAGAGCAGGCAGGATTCCGCGAGCACGAGGCCGAGCACCTGCCCGTTGGAGAAGCCGATCGCCTTGAGCACGCCGAGCTCGCCAATCCGTTCGCGCACCGCCTGGGACATCGTGCTGCCCGTGACCAGCAGGATGGTGAAGAACACCGCGCCGAGGATGCCCGCGACGATGAGGGCGATGTTGCCGATTTGGTTGGCCCAGGCCTGGACGAATGCGCCCTCGGGCTCGGTCTTGGTCTCGGCGGGCGAGTTCTCGAATTCCTGATCGACGAGCCGGGCCACCTCGGCGGCCCGGGCCGGATCTTTGACCCGAATCGTGTACCAGCCGACGAGGCCCTTCCCAAAATTCTGGGTCTGGCGCACCTCGTCGAAGTAGTCGTAACGGAAGAACATGGCGGTGGTGTCGGTGCCCTTGTCGCGGCCGTCGAAGATCCCGACGAGGTCGAACTCCCAGGTGCGGCGGCCCCAGATGGGCGACATGATCGGAATCTTGTCGCCGATCTTCCAGCCGAAGCGTTGCGCGGTGTTGCGGCCGACGATGGCGCCGGTGCGGGTGGCGAGCCACGCCTGCAGCTGCTCCGGCGGCAGGATAAATTCCGGGAACATCGCCATGTACTCCACCGGCACCACCGGGCATTGCATGAAGAAATTCCTCGGGTCCTGGTAGATGCCGCCGAACCACGTCTGGTGCACCGCGAGCTCGACGCCCGGGAGGCGCAGCATCCGCGCCTGGTAGTTCTCGGGGAGCAATTGGATGATGGAGACCTTGTGGCGCACGATCAGCCGGTCGGCGCCGGCCAGGCCCACCGCGCCCACGAGCGCCTGCTTGATGGCGCAGAGCAGGCCGAAGAGGATGAACGCGACGAGGATCGACAGCAGGGTCAGGGACGTGCGCAGTTTTTTGCGCAGCAGATTCCCCCAGATGAGGTGCGCGTATTTCATGCCTCCGGTTCGGTGCTGAGCTGGCCCTTGTTGAGGTACACGGTGCGCGAGGCGCGGGCGGAGGCGTGCGGATCGTGGGTGACCATCACGATGGTCTTGCCCTGCTCCCGGTTGAGCCCCTGCAGCAGGTTGAGGATCTCGTCGCCGGCCTTGCGATCGAGATCCCCCGTCGGCTCATCACAAAGCAGCAGGGTCGGATCGGTGACGATGCCGCGGGCGATGCCGACGCGCTGCTGTTCGCCGCCCGAGAGCGTGCGCGGATAATGATCCGCGCGATGCGACAGGCCGACGATCGCGAGCGCGGTGGCGACGTGGCTCCGGCGCTGAGCCTTCGTGAGGTGCGTGAGCAGCAGCGGCAGCTCGACGTTGCGTTCCGCGGTGAGCACGGGGATCAGATTGTAGAGTTGGAAGACAAAGCCGACATGGC
The DNA here is from genome assembly GCA_038249085.1 of Opitutales bacterium. Lineage (GTDB taxonomy): Bacteria > Verrucomicrobiota > Verrucomicrobiia > Opitutales > Opitutaceae > ER46. The sequence goes on along the minus strand of JBBRWR010000022.1, from coordinate 44,557 downwards.
GCGCGCGCCAGGCCGCGAGCTGGCGATCGGAAAGCGCGTCGATGCGATCGCCCGCGATCGCGACGGTGCCCTGGGTGGGGCGGTCGAGGCCGCCGATGAGGTTGAGCAGCGTGCTCTTGCCGGAGCCGGAAGGTCCCATCAAGGCGAGGAACTCACCCCGGGCCACCTCGAGGCTGAGCTCGGAGAGCACGGGAATATCCTCGGAGCCCCGATGAAACATCTTGGTCACGCCGGCCACCTGCACGAGGGGGCCGCGGTGTTCGGGTTCGTTGCTCATGGTTTTTTCTCCTGCACCGCGGCGCCGTCGGCGAGGGTCGACGGGGCGGCGACGGCGACCTTTTCACCCGCCGCGACGCCGGCCTCCAGCACCACCTCGTTGGGGCCGGCGGACTCCGTGACCCTCACGGCGCGCCGTTCCGCCCGGCCGTCGCGGATCACATACACGACGTCATGGTCGGCCTCGCTGCGCAGGGCCGCCTTCGGCACGATGACGGTCCGCCGGGCGGCGGGAGCGGCGCTGGCGGCCGCCGCGCGGAAGGCGACCTTCACGGCCATCTGCGGCAGGATGCGGGGATCGAGCTGATCGAAGGCGACGCGCACGCGCACGGTCGACTTCTGCCGGTCGGCGGTGGGGATGATGGCGATGACCTTGCAGGGGATCTTCCAGGCGGGGTAGGCGTCGAGGGTGGCCTCGACGGGTTGTCCGGCGGCGACGCGATTGATATAGCTTTCGTTGACATCGATTTCGATCTCGAGCGATTCCATGTCGACGATCGTGCAGATGCCGGTGCGGGTGAAACCGCCGGAAGACATCGGGGAGATCATCTCGCCGGGCTGGGCGTTCTTCGAGGTGACGATGCCCGCGAAGGGCGCGTGGATAATCGTGTCGTCGGCCTGTTGCTGCCAGACCGCGAGGTTGCGTTCGGCCACGGCGAGTTCGCTTTGCTGCTGGGCGAGCCGGGCCCGCCAGGCCAGCTCCCCGGCCTCCGCGCGATCGTATTCGGACAGGCTGGCGACCCCGCTTTGCTTGAGTTGCGCCTGGCGTTGCAGTTCCTGCCCGGCCTCGCGGAGGCGCACGCGGGTCTCCTCAAGGGCGGTGCCGGCGGCGGCGAGCTGGGCGCGGGCGAGCTGCACGCTGGCGCGCGCGTTGGTGTCGTCGAGCCGCGCCAGGACCTGGCCGGCCTTGACGGTGAGCCCCTCCTCAATCTCCACCGCGGTGACCTTGCCGGTGACCTTCGACGACACGGTGGCCTCGCGGCGCGCGGTGACGTAGCCGGAGGCATTGAGCACCGTGCGGTCGGCACCCGTGGCCGCGACCTCACGGGCGATCGCGGTGGTGACGATCAGGGGCTGGGGCCGGACCAGCCACCAGAGAACGAGGCCGATGACGGCCGCCCCGGCGGCGAAAAAAAGCCACAGGCCGGAGCGCCGGGGGGATTCCGGTTGCGCGCTACGCTCGATGCGCAAATCAGCAAGCCTTGGTTGCCGCTGGCTCATGTCGTCCGGAATGGAGCTGCCGAAGCGCCGGGGGTCAATGGCGATGTCGCGGGGTGTAGCCTGGGGCGTAGGAGCGGCTTTATGCCGCGATGGATCGGGAGAAGTCGCGGGATAAACCCGCTCCTGCCATGATCCGGCGATCTTTCCGCTCGCGCCGCGCCGGCACGCTCCCTCAGCTGCGGTCGGCCCGGGGCCGCGGGCTGAACATGAACCGCGAATTCCATTTCATCACCCACCCCGACGTGGTCGTTGACCCCGCGCTACCCGTTCCGCGCTGGCCGCTGTCACCGCGCGGGCGCGAGCGGATGCAGCACCTGCTGGCGGGCGCGTGGGTGCGCCGGCTCGGGGCCATCTGGTGCAGCGAGGAACAGAAGGCCATCGACGCTGCGCGTATCCTGGGCGACGGCCTCGGACTGCCGTATCAGACCCTGGCCGGGCTGGGAGAGAATGATCGCTCGGCCACCGGGTATCTCCCAAAGGCCGAATTCGAGGCGACGGCGGACGAGTTTTTCGCGCGGTCGGAGGAAAGCGTCCGCGGCTGGGAGCGCGCGATCGATGCCCAGACGCGGATCGTCGGGGCGGTCGAGACGATCGCGCGGCTGACACCCGGAACCGCGCCGGTCGGCATCGTGTCGCACGGGGCGGTGGGCGCGCTCCTGCTGAGTCACCTCCAAGGCCGGACGATATCGCGACGCGACGATCAGCCGCCGGGCGCGGGCGGCAATTATTTCACCTGGCTCATGCCGGAGCGGAGCCTGGTGCATGGTTGGAAGTCGATCGCCGCCGCCGGGGCCGGCTGACCCTACTGCGTTAAGCTGGCCGTCCGGAAACACTCTGTTTTCAGAGGTATTTTCACGTATTACGTGAAAATCGAAAATGCGCATTTCTCTCGCGGTCGATTTGGGTCTCGCGGCCCGGGCTCGGGCGGAGGCGGCGGGGCGGCTGCAGTGCACCTTTGGCGGCGGTACCATCGAGCGGGTGTCGTGGGATCGCGCCGTGACCCTCAATCTCACGGCGTGCCGCAGGGTGCAGTTGGACTTTTACTGTCCGGACGCGGCGCCGGATTGAGCGAATCGCCGCCTACGCGGATAGCATCAGGGCTCGCCCTGCGCCGCCAATGGGGATCGGCTGGTTATTCGCCACGGCCGGTTTCCCGGCCGGCAGGACACGATCCTGGTGAATCGCGGCCGGCATGGTTTCGAGGACTGCTACGTGGAGGATCACGCGGATTTCATCTCGCAATGGGTTCGATACCCCGGAGCTTGCTCCGGGGATGCTTTACTGGCTCAGGGATGGCTGCATCACGGCGGCGACGACGCCCGGCTCACGGCCTCGATTTCGGCGGCGCGCTGCGCGTCGGACCAGCCGCAGGTTTCCGCCATCCAGGTGGCGACCTGTTCCAATCGATCCGGCGACTCCCCATCGTAGGTTTGCCAGCCGGCGCGGCGCAACAACACGTCGGGCAGGTGTCGCGCCCATTCGTGGCGCACATAATGTTCCACCGCCTCGCGCGTGCACGGCGGCGGCAAAATGCCGCTGAACGGGGTCACTTGGTCCGGCCCGAGCAGCGACTCTTCCGCGGTGCGGCATGGAGTGGCGGAGGCACCGAGGTGGCGGATCACGCGATCGACGGTCTGCTCGGCCATGATCCGGTAGGTGGTGAGTTTGCCGCCCGTGATGTCCCACCAGCCGGGCTCGGGGCTGCGGATCTCATGGGCGCGCGAAATGTCGGAGGGGGAGCCGTCGGGATTGGCCACCAGCGGGCGCAGGCCGGCCCAACTGCTGACGACATCGGATTCGCGCAGGGCGGCTGAGGGGAAGAATTCGTTGACCGTGCGCAGCACGTAGCGCACGTCCTCCGCCTCGACCGTCACATCCTCCGGGGTGCCCCGATAGTCGGTGTCGGTCGTGCCGAGAATGATGCGTCCGCCCCACGGCAGGACGAAGAGGAGGCGTTTGCCCTCGGTGATGACGACCGCGGATGGGACCGGCAGGCGCGCGTGATCGATCACCAGGTGAATGCCCTTGGTGAGACGCAACTTCACCGCACTGTGGGGGAGGCCGTCGGCCCACGGGCCGGTGGCGTTGACGACGGCGCGGGCGCGCACGGTGTACGGGGCGCCGGTCACCCGATCTTCGAGAGCGCAGTCCCATGTGCCGCCAGCGCGGCGGGCGTCGCGAAAACGAGCGTAGTTGAGCACGGTCGCGCCGTGGGTGGCCGCGGAGCGCAGGGTGTCGATCACGAGGCGGGCATCGTTGGTCAGCGCGTCGAAATAGCGCACGGAACCCCGCAGGTGTTCCGCCTTCAGCGCGGGCAGCATCCGGAGGGTTTCCTCGCGGGTGAAACCGCGCGAGGGCTGGAAATTTCGTCCACCGCAGAGCAGGTCGTAGATCTTCACCCCGATGCGCAACTGCCATAAGGGCGGGCCTTCCCCGCGGTAGGACGGAAAGACGAACCCCAGCGGTTCCGCGAGGTGCGGCGCGATGTGATGGACGATCTTCTTCTCCACACTCGCTTCATGGACAAGCCGGATGCGGCCCTGGGCGAGGTAACGCAGCCCGCCGTGCAGGAGCCGACTCGAGCGGCTGCTGGTGCCGATGGCGAAGTCGTGCTGCTCGAGGAGAGCGACCCGCAAGCCGCGCAGGGCGGCATCGCGGGCGATTCCGCTGCCGACGATGCCACCCCCCACTACGAGCAAATCGAACGTTTCCGAGCCGAGCCGGGCCAGCGCGATCTGGCGTTGCCGGTCCTGAATCAATCCTGTTTTCATGATCAAACTCCCGGGTTGGCCCGCGCCGCCGCCAGCAGCGCACCGAGCTCGGCCACGCTGGGCACGATGAGGTGCGGAGGCGGCTCCGCCTGCGCTGCATCCTGCGCCGTGGCTTCGCCCGACAGCACGAGCACCCCGAGGGCGCCGGCCCGGTGCGCCATCAGGATGTCGGTGTAGATGCGATCCCCGACCATGGCGATCTGATCGGCGCGCAGGCTGTGACGGGTGCGGATGCCGTCGAGCATGCTGGGATCGGGCTTGCCGAACACCACCTCCGGGGCGCGGCCGGCCGCCTTTTCGAGCATGGCGCAAATCGACCCGCAATCCAGGAGCACTGTCGGTTGATCGGTCGGACAGACGAGGTCCGGGTTGGTTGCGACATAGAGCTTGCCCTGCTGGATCCACCAGGCGGCCCGGCAGGCGCGGGCGTAGGTAAGGGTGAGATCGAAACCGACCACGACGGCGTCGGGTACGTCCCCAGCGTCATCTTGCGTCAGGGTGAAGCCGGCGTCGCGGAATTGCGTTAGCATGCTGGGCGTGCCGAGGGCGAAGAGCCGCCGCGCTTCCGGATGGCGGGACCGCAGCCAGTCGATGGTGGCCTGCGCCGAGGTGTAGAGTTCGGCGGCGGTGGCGTGCACGCCCATCTTTTCCAAGTGGGTCAGATAGTCGGCGGGACTCTTGGACGGATTGTTCGTGAGAAACGTATAGCCGAGGCCGAGATCGCGAAGCTGCGCCAGAAACGGCCGGGTGCAGGGAAAGAGGGTGCCGCCCCGATAGATCGTTCCATCCATGTCGAGGGCGAAATGGGTGACGGCGCGCAGGCGGGCGAGGACATCGGGCGAGGCGAGGGAGGCGGGAGTGGCGGGGATCATCTATGCGGACACGGTAGGGTAGCCGTGCGCGGGTGCGCGCCAGGCGAGGATGAACATGAGCGTGCCGATCGCGCCGAGACCGAGGAGGGCGCCGAAGGCGACGTGCCAGCCGGTATTTTGCACGAGCAGGCCCAGGCCCCAGCCGGAGACGAGGGTGCTGGCGTAGCCGAAGAGTCCGGTGAAGCCGGCGGCAGTGGCGGCGGCGCGCCGGGTGGCGAGGTTGGCGGCGGTGATGCCGATGAGGGCCTGGGGCCCGTAAATGAAGAAGCCGGCGGCCGCGAGGAGCCCCGTGGCGCGGAGCGGGGTGGAGCCGAACAGCCAGAAGAGCGTGAGGGCGGTGCACGCCCCCAGCATACAGAACACGCACGTGCGCGAGCCGCGCCCCTGGAACACATGATCGGTGATCCAACCGGCGAGCAGCATGCCGATGATGCCGGAGACCTCGAAGGCCCCGACCATCCAGCCGCTCTTCTGCACGGAGAAGTGCTTCATCTCGTTGAGCAGCGTCGGACCCCAGTCGAGGATCGCGAAGCGCAGGATGTAGACAAAGAAGTTCGCGAGGGCGATCCACCAGATGTAGGGATTCCGAAACACCTGTTGTCGGACGAACGCCTTGTAGCCGGCGGAGGTGCGGTCCTCGTGGTCGCCCGGCTTGGCGCCCGCCACCTCGATTTCCGGCAGGCCGATCGAGCTGGGCGTGTCGCGCAACAGGATGAACAGAATCCCGCCGGCCACCGTGCAGAGGATGGCGGGGCCGAAGAAACACCAGCGCCAGCCGAGGAGCACGAAATAACCGGAGGCCACGCTGGCCAGGGCGGCGCCGATGGAGTGCGAGGTATTCCAGACGGACATCGTCGAGGCCAGCCGCTCGGGTCGGAACCAATGCGTCATCAGGCGGCAACACGGCGGAAACCCCATGCCCTGCACCCAGCCGTTGATCATCCACGCCACGCCGAGCAGCAGCACGGTGGAACTGAAACCGAAAAAGACGTTGGCGCACACCGAGAGCAGGAGGCCCGCGACCATGAAGTAGCGGGCGTTGGCGCGGTCGGCCCACATGCCGTTGACGAATCGGGAAACTCCATACAACAGGCCGTGCAACGTGAGAAAGATCCCGAGGTCCGCCTTCGTGATGCCGAGGTCCGCCTGCATCGCCGGCATGGCAAAACTCAGGTTCTTGCGCACGAAGTAGAAGGCCGCGTAGCCGAACATCGTCGCGATGAGCGTCCGGATCTGCCAGGAGCGGAACCGCGCTTCGAGGCGGGCCGATTCCTCCTGGTCCGCGGGAACGATGGAAACGGGGGAGCCGGGGTTGCTCGCGGGGGATTTCATGGCAGGGGGGATTGGGGTGGACCAGAGGACGGAGCGGTCGCCGGGATTTCCCAGTAGCCGCCTGGCCCGAAAAGTTCATCGAGCAAGGTGGGGAAGAGGCCCGCGCGTCTCGCGACATCGAGTACCGTAAAGCGACGTCGGAGATGGTAGGCGCGTTCGAAAGTGGCGCGCAGCCGCGCCCGCGAGATGCCGATCTGCTCGGGCTCGCTGGGAGCTCCCACCTGTTTGAGCCGGCGCTTGATCTCCTCCGCCGAGAGGAGTTGGACCCGCAACCGCGCCCGGGTTTCGGGCCAGACGTCCCGGAGCTGTTCCAACTGGAGGCGCAGCGCACCGGCGTCGGGGTGTTTGGCCCGGGTTTCGGTCACCGCCGTATCGACGAAATCGGTATCCGCGAACCGTCGACGCACTTCGGTTTCCGCGGCCGCGAGGTCAGGCCACCGGGCGGCGCAAGCCGCCGCATCGAGGGTCGTGAGATCAAGGGCCAGCAGCCGTTCGTAAAAGCGTGTGACCGCATGGGTGGCGATCCCGACCTTGAAGCCGTGGGAAGGCGCCGCCTCGCCGTGCACGTGATGCTCCATGTCCCACAAGTGGCTGAATTGATGCTCCGCCCCCGAAGCGGGCCGGCTCGATTTCAGCCACTGCATGGCGAAGCCGCCCAGCATCAGGCCCTCGACCAAGGGGGCGATTGCCGCCGCCCGCCCCGCCCTCGCCCCCACCGGATCCGCCAGCGCCTCGCGTAACCCGCCCTGCACCATCGCCCAGGCCCGCGGGTCGATCGGCTCCACCCCCAAGGCATCCGCCAGCACCCAATCCGCCCCGGCCGGCACCTTGGCGAGAAGATCGGCGTAGCCCGCCGCCGTCATGGCGGGCGGTGCCTGACCGATGACATCCAGGTCGGCGATCACGGCGCGCGGCGCGGGACAGTTGAACGTCTGCTTGGCCCCCTCGAAGGTGATCGAGGCCCCAAAAGCGGTGTAGCCGTCCATCGACGCCGCGGTGGCGACGCACAGGTAGGAAGGTCGCCCCGCGCGGTGGGCGGCGAGCTTCACCAGGTCGTTGATCGTGCCTGAACCGACGGCGATCGGTACCGCCTCGTGGGTGCGCAGAGCCGCCTCGAGCTGCGTGACAAAGCGGAACTCGGCGTACAGCGCCGGATCGTCAAAGACAAACGGCGCCTCCAACGCCACTCCCGCGGCGCGCAGGGTGCCCAGCACCGCCTGCCCCGCCGTGCGCAGGGTGCAGGTGTCCGCGACGACGATGGCGCGGGCCCCCGGAAACTGTTCGGCAAAGAGGCGGGCGGTTTCGGACAGGACGCCCCGGCCCACCACCAAGGCCCGGGTTTCCCGGGCGCAGGCCAGCGCCTCGGCCAGGGTCAGTCTCGGGGTGGCCGCCATGGCCGGAAGATGAGGGGCCGGCAGATGACGGATCATTTCCTGGTCTTGGTTTTCGGGGAGGCGGAGGCCCCTGCGGCGCCGAGGAGGGCGGCGGCGCCGGCCTCGTCGATGATGAGGCCCTTGATCAGGCCGCCCCGCGCTGCGGCCTCGATGGCGACCGTGCGGTCAGTGCCGGACACGATGCCGAGGACAACGGGGATCTTGCGGAGCTGGGCGAGTTGCACGCTGATCACGCGATCGCGCCAGCCGGTGGCACATTCGTGGCCCCGGGCGTCGAAGAAACGCCCGCAAACTTCGCCCACCGCGCCGGCCCGCTTCAACTCGCGAATCATGGTGGCGTCGAGGGTGCCGCGTTCCACAAAGACGGAATTGGCCAGCGTTCCCAGCCCGACCAGCGCGACGCGCGCGCGACTGAGGTTTTCATGAACCTTGCGCACCTGCCCGAGCTCGAGCAAGGCGTCGCGGGTGCGTTTTTCGGGGATGAAAGCGGGGGTGTTCAGCGAGAGAAACGAGCCGCCGAGGCGCCGCACCATCACGCGGCCGATTTCCTGGGCGTCGAAGACGCTGACGCTGGAGTCGACGCTACCCATGGCCTGTACGACGGTCAGGTCCTTCGCCTCGGAGGCGGGCAGATTTTGCACCAGCTCGTGGATGGTCCGGCCGCCGGCGAGGGCGACGATGTCGCGGGGCTGCAACAGGCCGTCGACGACGGCGGCCCCGAAGTGCCCGACCGACCGTCGCACATCGGCCGCCTCGAGGCCGGCATGACCCTTCAGCACCGCCACGGTGGCCAGCCCAAAGCGCGATCGGATCTGTTCCTCGAGTTCCGGCCGGCGCGGCTCGTAGTCGGCGACGGTGATGCGGACGATGCCGCGTTCGCGGGCCAGCCCGAGCAGCCGGGAGATCTTGGCCTGGGAAACCTTGGCGAAGCGGGCGACCTCGCTCTGGCCCAGGCCATCGAGGTAGTAGAGACGGGCGACCAGACGCAGCAGGTCGTCGTCGGAATAGTCAGTCGGCATCTTTACAGGGAGCGACGGCCTCCGGGAAAGGGTCAAGGCACCGGCCGGCGGGCGGCGGTTTTGACCGGACAGCAGGGTGAGACCTTGACATGCCGCACGGCATCTCCGTAGATCCTGAATGTCAATGCGGAATAAATATTCAACCCCTCTTATGCACCCGGCCTCCCTCTGTTTCCGCAACTTCTTTGGCGCCTTCCGGTCCGCCGGCGGGCGGTCGCTGGCCCCCTGGCTGCTCGCGCTTACCGCCGCGCTGCCACTCCCGGCGCAGGTCACGGCCACCGGCACCGTCCGCGGCCGCGTCCTCAACGCCGCCACGCGCGAGTACGTCCGCAACGCGGAAATTCGCGTCGAGGGCACGCCCATCGTCGTCTATTCCACGGACGGCGGTGACTATACGCTGAACGACGTGCCCGCCGGCCCGGCCACCATCGTGGCCGACTACAGCGGCTTGCAGGCGACCAAGGCGGTCGTGAATATCGTCGCCGGCCAGACCGCCGCGTATGACATCAGCCTGCGGGAAACCTCCTACGGCGGCACCGGCGGCGACCAGGTGATCATGATGGAAAAGCTGGAGATCGCCGGCACGCGCGACGGCCAGGCCAAGGCGCTCATGGAGCGCCGGGCCTCGACCAACGCCAAGAACGTCGTCGCCTCCGACAACTACGGCGAACTCACCATGGGCGACGTGGGCGAATTCATGAAGTCGATGCCCGGCCTCTCGCTCGACTACGTGGAGGTGGACACCAGCGCCGTGCGCATCGGCGGCCTCGACCCGAAGTATTCCAATTTCACTACCGATGGCGCCCGCATGGCCACCGCCACTTCCAACAACAACACCGGCCGCCAAAACTCCTTCGAGCAGATGTCCATCACCGGCATCGAGGCGATCGAGTTCAACAACACCCTGACCGCCCGCATGGATGCCGACTCCCCCGGCGGCACCATCAACCTCCGCAGCAAGTACGCCTTCCAGCGCACCGGCCGGACGATCGTCTTCCAGCTTTACGGCGTCGGCACCTCCGACGCCGGGTTTAAGCGGGAGTACTTTCCTGACGACAAGAAGCACCACCGCATCTTCCCCTCCGGCCAGCTTGGCTACGCCGACCTGTTCCTGAACGGCCGCCTCGGCGTCGAGCTCAACGCCAGCTACAATGCCAACTTCGTCCAGCAGGACCGCGTGCAGATGCGCTATAACTACAACACCCCCGCCGCCGGCGTCACCGTCGACAATCCCAAGCTCAACGACATCATGTTCCGCCCCGGCCCGAAGATGACGCACCGTGAGGCCGCCAATCTGAGCGTGGACTTCAAGCTCACGCCCGACCTCGTCCTCTCCTGGCGCAGCAGCTACTCGTTCTACGACGTCGAGTATGTCAACCAATACACCTACCTTTTCGCGCCGGTGGCGGCCCAACCGACGGGCAGCACGATCACCCATATCGTCGCGAAGCCCACCAATGCCACCACCGGCGCCGCCGTCACCGCCGCCAACAGTGCCCGTCTCAACACCCAGTATTCGCACCGCTACGCCGGAACTCCGGTCGTCGTCCTGACCCCGAAGATCGAATACAAGGGCGAGACGTGGCAAGCCACCGCCCGCGGCGGTTATTCCAAGTCCCAGTTCAATTTCCGCGACAACAGCAAGGGGTTTTTCCAGCGCACGGACGATTGGATTACCCGCCTCGGCTTCACCGCCGACCGCCCGTCGGTGGATTCGCCCACCTGGACGCTCACGCAAACCGCCGGCCGCCCCTGGGGTGATCCCACGAGCTGGAATCGGGACGACGATATCGGCAATAACATCCGCACTTCCGAATCCAACGCCGTCAACGAAGTGTATAGCGGCTATGCCGACCTGAAGAAGCAGCTTTCCGTCCGCGGGCTCCCCGTCACGCTGCTGGGTGGTTTTGGGGCCCGCACCAACGACTGGAAGACCAGCGAGGGTTCCTATCAACAATTTCAATACGTCGGTCCCACCAACGATCTGACGCAGACCGCGGCAGCGGCGGTCATCCCCTGGACGCAGAATTACAAGTTCGACCTCAACCTCGGCGGCAAGGGGGGCAACGTCACGGCCCAAAACTGGCGCGCGGACAGCCACTATGGGACCTATGACATCTACGCGCAGCATCCGGAATACTTCGTGCCCGACACCGTGGGGAACCTGACCCGCCGGCTCCAGAACAACAAAAAAATCTCAGAGGAAATCGATGCCGCCTATGTGGAGGGCCAGACGCGCCTGGGCCGCGCCCGGTTCGACCTCGGTCTCCGCTATGAGAAGACCGAGACCGAAGCCCTGGTCGCGGATGTCCGCCCGGCGAAGGAAGTCACCGCCGCCGGTCTGGCGACGAACACCGTCGAGGGCGTCCTTTACCAATATCACGACGGCCGGCAAAACACCCGCCGCGGCTCCTACGACGACTGGTTCCTCAGCGGTGGAGCCAAATACGACTTCTTGAAGAACCTGGTCGGCCAGCTCGCCTTCAGCGAAGCCATCCTCCGCCCCGACTACGGCAATCTCGGCGGGGTCACCACGGTCAACGACAGCACCCTGGTCGTTTCGGTGCCGAATCCGGAGCTGAAGCCCGAGCATTCAAGGAAATATTACGCCGGCCTCCAGTATTTTCTCCAGCCCTCCGGCATCATCGGCATCTCCTACTACAAACTCGAGTTGAAGAATATGCAGCAGGCCGGTTTCACGGTTCAGCCCGAGGAGGTCGGCTACAGCGCCAGCGATTACCCCGGCTACACCTTCATCAGCAAGCTGAACGGTGCCGGCACCTTCGAGACCGACGGCCTGACGTTCGAGTACAACCAGCAGCTCACGTTCCTGCCCGGTGGGTTCAAGGGCCTCAGCCTTTACGGTTCGCTCACCCGGGTCATGGCCGACGACGTGCGGATTGGCGTGCCCAACAAGACGGCCAACTGGGGCCTCCGGTACCGCTACGGCCCCTTCAACGTCCAGATCAACGGCACCTGGCAGGCGGCCTCCCGGCTGGGCGCCCTGAGCGACACGCCGACGACCAACAACACCGGCATCCGCTGGCTCGCCGCCCGCGAGCTGTGGAGCGTCAGCGCCGGCTACAAGCTCACGAAGCGTTTTGAACTCATGCTCTCGGGTCGCAATATCTTCAACACACCTACCATCCAATACTCCAACGTCCCCGGCCGCATTTATCTCTACGACGTTTACGGCTCGCTGTGGAGCGCCGGCATCAAGGGCTCCTTCTGAGCCCGTGCTGCGGAATTCACCGATCGAAACGAAACCCCGGAAATCTCCCGATGACAAGGCACCGGTCTGTTCTCCTGTGGTTGGTGGCTGCGGTTGTGGCGACGGCGACACCCGCCGCGCCGGCGCCGCCCGCCCGCCCGCCGCTCAGGCAAAACGGGGGCACCTGGCCCACGAGCCACGTGCAAGGCATCGCGGTGGATTTGTCGGGCGGCTATATCTATTACTCGTTCACCACGCTCCTGGCGAAATACGATTTCAGCGGCAAACTCATCGGCACGCTCGCCGGCTGGGCCGGCCACCTCGGCGATCTCGATTTCAACCCGCGCGATGGCCGCGTTTACGGTTCGCTCGAATACAAGAAGGACCGGGCATTCTACATCGCCGCGATCGACGTCAGCCGTCTGAATCAAGTCGGCCTTGACGCCGCGCAGTCGGGGATCTTCCGCACGGTCTATCTGCCGGAGGTGGCCAGGGACTACACCGCCGACCTGAACGGCGACGGCGTTTTCGCTGGCGATGTCGCGGCGACCCCGGATCACCGCTACGGCTGCTCCGGCATCGATGGCGTGAGTTTCGGCCCGGAGTTCGGCCACTCCGACGGCCCGCGTTTCCTGACCGTCGCCTACGGCATCTACGCCAATCCCGCGCGCACCGACAACGATCATCAGGTCCTGCTGCAATACGACATCGCCAACTGGGCCCGCGATGAGCGTCCGCTTTCCGAGGCGGCCCCGCATCGCAGCGGCCCAGTCGAAGTGCACGGCAAATACTTCGTGCGCACCGGCAACACGACCTACGGCGTGCAAAATCTCGCCTACGACGAAGCGCAGCAACGCTGGTTCCTCGGCGTCTACAAAGGTGTCAAACCGGCGTTCCCGAATTATCTCCTGTTTGCCGTCGAAGCGCGCACTCCGCCCGTTCTCGGCGATTTGGTCGGCGTGCCCGGCCCCGGCGGCCAGGGCACCGAAAAGGGTCTGCTGCTCGCGCTCGCCGCCGATGGGCTCGCGGATGCCGCCACCGGCCTCCGCGGTTGGAATCAGAAAGCGGACGTCGGCATTCAACCGATCGGCCCCGGCCTGTTTTATCTTGGCGTGAATTCGGGTTCCCGCGGCAAACAAACCGGCGATCTCACGCTGCATCGCTGGACGGGCGCGCCCGCGGCGCCGTTTGTTCCGGCCACGCCGGCCGATCTCGATCGACTGACCTCGCGGTGAAAACCGCCGCGCGGGCCGACCGGCGCCACACCAACCGGCGGCGTCCGGCGGATCGGCCTCCCGCCGCGACGGTCCTCCGCATCGCCGCATAAAGCCGCTTCCCCCGCTCCCCCCAACCAAGCCGGAGCAAGCACCGGGGAACGGACCCGGTGCGAATCAAACTTACCGGTACCACCCTCACCGGGCAGCCGCGGCGCGCGGGGCGCTCAGAAGCTGCCCTTCAGGCCGAGGGCGAACTGGACGCCGAAGTTCTGGGTATTGTATTGGCGGGCGTAGGACGGCGTGCCCTCGGCGTGATACTGCAGGACGTAGGGTTCGTTGGTGAGATTGCGGGCGTTGACGAAGAGGGCGACCGCCTTGCGCAGGCGGTATTCGGCGTTCACGTCGAGCTTGAGGGTGCCCTGGAGCCACTGGTAATCGGCGGCCGGCACGCCGGTGCCGGTGCGGAGGGTGAGGCGCTGGTCGGCGCGGTAGATCCACTTCAACATGATCGTATAGCGCGGGCGGTTGAGCGATACGCCCCAGGCGCCGTTCTTGGGGACAAAGGCGTTGAAGTCGCCCACGGTCGACCCTTGCAGGTGCAGGGCGGTGCCGTTGGCGAAGACCGACACGCCGCGCGCCCAGGCCGGCAGGAACGTGAGCTGCTGGCTGTAATTGAACTCCATGCCGCTGACGCGCGCATCGCCGACATTGGCCTTGGTGGAGATGTTGAACCCCTGGAACAGGGTCGGATCCAAATCATACTGGGCCAGCAACTCCGGGGTGGCGGGCGTGACGACGGTGCCGAAGAAGTTCGAGAAGTCCTTGCGAAACACCCCGACGGAGATGACGCCGGCCTGCTGGAAGTAGTATTCGAGGGCGAGGTCGTAATTGTTGGCCTGCCACGGTTGCAGGCCGGTGTTGTTGACCGTGATCAGCATGCTGGTGCTCGAGAGGTCCGGCACCACCGTGCTGGGAATGATGCTGCCGAAATCCGGCCGGCCGATGGTGCGTGCGTAGCTGGCCCGTGCCACGAGGTTTTGCGTGAGGTTGAACGCGGCGTTCGCGCTTGGGTAGTAGCCGTCATACGAGCGGGAGACCCGGGTGCCGCGGTCCTGATATTGGAGGATGGTCTGCTGGGTGGTGTCGGTGGTGAGAAGAATGGGGCGGCCGTTGGTCCCCAGGATCAGCTTGCCGCCGGGATCACGCTGGTAGATGGCGTTGGGGTCGCGCAGCGGACCCTGGCCGTCGTCCTGCGTGTGTTCGTAGCGCACGCCCCCGACCAGGAGGAGTCGGTCCTTGAACAGGCGCAGGTCGGCGCGCAGGTAACCGGCGCCGACGGATTCGTCGATGAACTGCGAACCGTTCACCGCGCGCTGGGGCGCGCCATACGCGCCGGTGGTGTACTCGGTGAATTGCTCCGGGTGCTGCTGGAAGAGCTGCCACAGCTTGCGGGCGTCGAGCCATTGGATGTTGGCGAAGCCATAAGGGGGGGTGGTGGCCGAGAAGGTCGAGTTGAGGAAGGCGGCGGCGGGCTCGTCGCCGTTGGCATAGATGCGGTCCGCGCCGTTGTAGCGCCAGACCGGGGCGGCCACGCGGATGTCGCGGACGTTCTGCCGGTAATCGACGCCAAACTTCAGCGCCGCCGGCACCGGCAGGCCGAGGTCGCGTTTGAAGTTGGCGTGGGCGCCCCGCATCGCATCCGCCGACTTGCTCTGGTTGGAGTTGACCTGGCCCTGATAGCCCGAGTTGTTGCGCGACGTGGCGGTGGTGATGACCTGGAGATTCGAGAGGTTGAACGGGTCGATGGGCACGCCGTTTTTGATCACCGTGATCGAGCCCGGGCGGTCGGCGGTGATGTCGCCGAAGTTGACCGTGGCGCTTTCCACGCCGGCGGTGACGCCGTTGAAGAAGCCGTCGTCGATGTCGCGGTAGCGGTTGCGCGCCTGCGAATAATAACCGCCGGCCTCGATTTTCCAGGTCACGCCGTCGTGCCGGTAGGAGAGGTTCTGCTGCCACGTCGAGCCGACCTTGTGCCGCCAATTGGTCGAGGTGTAGACATTGCCGCGGTTCGCGGCGCCATTCGTGAATGTCGGCCCGAAGGTGGCCGCCAGAATGGTGTCGAAGCTGTAGTTCTGGATGTAGAAATGATTGTCGAAGGTGTTGTATTGACCCTTCAGCGACAGCACGTCGCGCGGCGTGAGGCGCCAGTCGGCGGTCAGCCCGACCGAGGCCCGTTCCGTGGTCTGGGGCGAGGTCTGCAGGCGATACGCTCCCAGGTAGGGGGTGGCCGCGGTGACGGTGGCGGGCGAGCCGCCCGGGAGCCCGCCGGCGATCGGGTACCAATTGGTCTGCGACAGCGTCTGGGGGTTGTAATTGCTGGAATAGAGCCCCGTGACGACGAAGCCGAAATTTTTGTTCACCGGATTGATGTAGGTGAAATCAAAGCCCGGCTTGATGAGATGCTCGCGGCTGCCCTCGGAGCCGAAGGCGGACTTGCCGAGGCTTTTCGCCGTGTCGTTCACGCTGAGGAAGGTGCGGTAGCTGAAGAGGGCTTTCGCCCGCTCAAACGCGCTCTTGCTCACCATGTTGATTGAGCCGCCGAGGCTGTCGGCCGGCCGATCGGGGGTGGCCGACTTCGACACCTCGACGCGCGAGGTGTTGTTGATCGACACCTGCTCGAACTCGAAGGTGCGCGAGGCGCTGGAGGAGGCGGCGGTGGCCATGCGGTTGCCGTCCATCGAAACCGGCGTGGTGCTGGGCGGCAGGCCGCGCACCGAGATGGTGCGCGCGGCCGCGGCGTTGTAGTCCACCAGCACGCCCGGGATGTATTTCATGAATTCGCCGACATTGCCTTCCGTGACGTCGCCGTATTCATCCGCGGCGACGACGTTTTTGATTTCCACGGCATAACGTTGTTCGCTGAGGGCGATCGTCTTGCCGTCGATCTCGCGTTGGGCGGCGACGGTGAAGGCGTCCATCATGACCGTCTCCCCCGAGGCCAATTCGACATCCTGCTGCGAGGTTTGGCCGGCGACGGTCGCAACGGTCAATTGCCGGGGGACAAGCCCCGGGTACGACACCCGGAGCTTCACGCCGCCCGCCGGGAGGCCGGTCAGTTGATACTCGCCATAGTCGTTGGTGAGGGCCGTGCGGGACGAACCCTCGACGGCGATCACGGCGTTCTTGACGTACTCGCCCTTGGCGGCGTTGAGCACGCGACCGCGCACCCTCGCGGCGCCCTCCGACGCGGCACCGGCGGGAAGCAGGACGAGGGCCAGCAGTCCCAAGCCTGCGAGGCCGGCGAACAGTCCCCGGGGGAGGAGGCCGGATCGCGGCAGAGAGGAGAGGGGCAACGAAGCGGAGGAGTGCGGAGCTTGGAGGTTCATGGTGGAGTCAATGGCGACAGACGCTCATGCTGAGCTGTCTACTGCCGCCCTTGGCCGCCATCAAGAGGTTTGTCACCGCGCGGAGGGGGCGGATTTTTGCAAGGCGAACCGGTCCGAAAATGACTTGTCGGATCCCTCTTGTAGGAGCGGCTTTATGCCGCGATTCAGCGCGGGCGGATTTCCATCGCGGCTTAAAGCCGCTGGGATCCGCTGGGACGCTGACCGGTCAAGCGGAAGTGGCCCAGACCTCGCCGGGGCCGAAGAGGCGGTTGAGCAGCGGTTCAAGCGCGCCGGTGCGGACTGCGAGATCGAGGACGGTGAAGCGTCGACGGATGTGATAGGCCCGGATGAAGGAGGCACGCCGCCGCTCCCGGGTGAGGCCGATTTGCTCCGGCTCGCTCGGAGCGCCCACGGCGTCGAGCCGGTGTTTTACTGCCGTGGCCGGCAGCAAGTGCGTCCGCAGGCGCCCGCGCAGAGCGGGCCAGGCGGGTTGCAAGCGGCGCAATTGGGCGCGCAGGTCATCGTGGGCGGTGTAGCCTGTCCATCGACGCGGCGGTGGCCACACACAGATACGACGGCCGTCCGGTGCGATGGGCCGCGAGTTTCACCAGATCGTTGATGGTGCCGGAGCCGACGGCGAGGGGGATGGCGGCGTGGGAGCGGAGTGAGGTCTCGAGGCAAGTGACGTGGTCGAACTCGGCCACGAGGGTGGGATCGGTGAAGACGAAGGGATCGATGACCGGGACGCCCGCGGCGCGCAGGGTCTCCAGCACCGCGGCGCCAGCGAGCGGGAAGGTGTTCTGGTCCGCGACGACGACCGCCGTGGCGCCGGGAAAGTGGGTGGCAAAAAGACGAGTGACTTGGCGGAGCGCGCCGCGACCGATGAGGAGCGCGCGGGTATCACGGGCTGAGCGCAGGGCGGCGGCGAGCGCAGGGGTGGGTTTCATTCCTGCATGGGGATTCATTGCGCGTCTTCTCGGCTTTGCGCGAGAGAAGTTCTGGATGCGGGAGCGAACCAAGGCAGGGCTCACACGCAGCCGCGAGGAACGCGAAGGAACCGGCCGCCTACTTTTTCTGCAGGTAGCCGGTCTGGCTGAAGCGGAAGACGGGGGAGTCGACGCGGGCGCCGCGCATCAGGGTGGCCAGGGCTTGCGCGCGCTGCGGCTCCCGGGCGGCGAGGTCGGTGGCCCCGGCGTACGGGGTCAGGCTGTTGCACGTTGCGAATCGCGGAGGCGCCAGACGCTGGAGCGCAGGGCCCCGTCCGGCTGCCGCGCTGCAACGCGCAACAGCCTGACCCCATCGGCTGCCCGGCGCTCCCGCGGGATCGGCGAGGGCGGCGCGCAGGCCCCCGTGGACCATGCCCCAGGCCCGGCGATCGATCGGCTCGACGCCGAGGGCATCGGCGAGAATCCAGTCGGCTCCGGCGTGGGATGGGATTACTCCTGAGCGCTGGGGCCGGGTGCGCCGGGCTGGCTCTTGCTGGAAACCTCTCACCCCCGGGACCGTGTGACCAACGACGCATGACCCGAGCGTGCCGCCGGGAATGGCCACCGGGCAAGTCGCACATCCAAGCCGGAAGGCGCGACGGCTCCCGGGCGGGTGTTCCACGCCGGCCCCCGCGAGTTCGTGCGCAACCGCCGGGGCGTGGCGCGCCCACGCCCGCCGCCCGCCGCATGGCTCGTCAGGCGCCGCCCCTCAACCGGTGGGGGGATTGCGGAAACCGCCTGGCGGTCAGAAGACGAGGGACACGCCGCCGGTGACGGACCGGCCGGCGGCGGGATAGCCGTTCACGGTGGAATAGCGCTCATCGAGCAGGTTGTCGGCGCTGAAATAGACCTTGCGGTGCCGGCCCTGGCCGAACCAGTAGGAAAGACCGGCGCCGAGGTTCACAAAGTCGGCCAGCTTCCGCGGGACCGCCGGGGTCAGGAAGCGGTCGTTTTCGTAGCGGCCGACGTGCTTGGCGAGGCCCATCAACTCCCAGTGCCGCCACCGGTGCGAGAAGCCGCCGCCGAGGATGAGTTGCGGCACTTCGCGATCGCGCACCCAACGGCCGGCCGCGTGCAGGTGGGTCCGCATGGCGACGAGGTTGAGAAACAACTGCGTGCCGGGCTCGAACCGGCGGGTGCGCGTGTCGAGTTCCAGGCCCTGGCTGCGGGCCAGGCCGTTGCGGACCAGCGCGACCGGCTGTCCGTCCGGGCCGCGGCGCGTGTCGTTGGCGTAGATGGCGGCGGCGTCCTGGTAGACGCCGAACGCGGTGAGCATCACCTCCCCATAACCCGGCCAGGCGCCCCGGACGCCGAGGTCGAGTTTGGTGCGCGTCTCGTTTTCCGGTCGGCCGAGGCTGGTGGTCAGCGCCGACAACGGGGCGGCGACATGGCCCCAGGTGGAATTGCCGAACAGCGACCAGTGGTCGTTCAGGGCAACGCTCGCGCCGGCACTGACGGTGTGCAGGGGGTCTTCCCAGGTGTCGGTGGTGCGCACGGTGTTCAACTTTCCGGCCGAGCCTTCGATGGCGTAGCCGCCGAACTCGGCATCGTAGGTCTGGCTGAGCCGATAACCGAGGTTGAGCGTCCAGCGGCCGAGCCTTTGTTCGTCCACGACCGCCGCCGTGTACGTCCAGAGATCGGCGGGGCGCGGCCAGAAGAAGCGTTTGCCGGTCGGGCATTCCCATTGGTTGAACAGGCCGCTGAGGCGAAGCGTGTTCGCGGCGATCGGCTGGAGGGTTTGCGTCAGGCGCAGCCCGTACTCCCAGTCGCGCTCCATGTTCGCGGGGAGCGGCGGGGTCTGATGGAACGTGTATTCCCGGTGCGCGAAATTGGCGATCAACTCCGTGCTGGCGGTGTCGCTGGCCTTGAAGCCCAGTTTGCCGACGACGACGTGATTGCGGAACGGGTCGAAGGCCTCGAGGCGGTTGCGCGTGGCCTGGTCGGCCGGAGGCAGCGCCGTCTCCAACTCGCGATCGCCGTACAACGCAAACGCGGTGAGACTGAGCGTGATCGCGTCCGCGGGTTTGCCCTGCATGCGGATGAAACAGTCGGTCACATTCTCCCGGGCGTTGCGGCCCGCCGGGCCGTCGGTGTGATAATACCCCGCGCCGAACGCATACCCGAACCGGTCCCCGCCGTGGCCATAGTTGACGTGATTGCGGGTGGTCCGGTGCGTGCCGAGCGAGGTGTCCACCTGCAGTTCGGGCGCGGCATACTCGCGCGGTTGCAGGTTGATCGCCCCGCCGAGCGACTCGGGCGTGAGCAACAGGCCCGCGCTGGAACGCAGGGCCAGGATCTGGCCGAGATTGGCCGTGCTGAAGTGATAGGCCGTCTCCGTGAAGGACCGGAACCACGCGCCGTCAATCAGGAAGTCCGGATACGGATACCGCTGCCCGCGGACCGAGAAAAACTGTTTCTCCTTGCGGCCGCGGGTCTCCGTCCAGGCGCCGGGCACGTACTGCATCGCGTCCAGCAGCAGCGGGGTGTTGCGCCACCGGATTTCCTCGGCGCCGATGATCGACGTCGCGGTGTACAGTCCCGGCGACTCGGTCAGCGGCTGCTGCTGCAGATCGCGGGGCGGCAGGGCGCGGAAGATCGAATTCACGCCCTGTTCGACCGCGGAACGGTCGCCGACCACGATGACTTCGGGCAGCGGGGTGGGGGGATCGGCGCCGCGCGCAACCGCCCCGGCGGGTGACGCAGCGAGCAACAGGGCGGCTGTGAATCGACCATAACCGGGGTTCATGGGGACGGTGCGAAATCGTCGATCTTTTTCTTGCTGGGCGCGAGGGCTGTCGGAAAAGACATTCGCCCGCGAAAGAGACACGGCGCCGGCCGGAGGGCAAGGCTGCGGCGAAACCCGTTTTACCGGGACCGGAATTCATTGTCAGAACCCGTAATGCCGGGACAGTTTGGACGCTGCATGAACCTGAGGTGCCCCTTCGCCATCCTGTCCGCCGGGCTCGCCCTCGGCGCCGTCCAGCCCGCCCAGGCGGGAGACTGGCCGATGTGGCGCCATGATCCCAACCGCGCCGCCGCCTCGGATGAGAAGCTGCCCGCCGACCTTTCGTTGCGCTGGGTTCGCGCGTACTCGCCCCGGGTCCCGGTGTGGGATGATCCGCTCAATCAGGATCTGATGCCCTACGACCGGGTGTTCGAACCGATCGTGCTGGGCGACCGCATGTTCATTGGCTTCAACGACCGGGACAAGGTCGTGGCGTTGGACATCCGCACCGGGCGGGAACTCTGGACGTTCTACACCAACGGGCCGGTGCGCCTGGCTCCCGCCGCCTGGCAGGACAAGGTCTTTTTTGCGAGTGACGATGGGTGCCTGTACTGCGTCGGCGCGGAGGATGGTGCCTTGCGGTGGAAGTTCCGGGGGGCGCCTTCGGAGCGCAAGGCGCTGGGCAACCGCCGGGTCATTTCAGCCTGGCCGGCACGCGGCGGCCCGGTGATTCGGGACGGCATCGTCTATTTTACGGCCAGCATCTGGCCGTTCATGGGCACGTTCATCCATGCCCTCGATGCGGCCACCGGCAGGATCGTCTGGGTGAATGACAGCACGGGCGCCCAATTCATCAAGCAACCGCACAACGCGCCCTCCTTTGCGGGGGTGGCTCCGCAAGGGGCGTTGGTCGCCACCGAGAAGTACCTCATCCTGCCGGGAGGCCGCAGCGTGCCGGCGGTGTTCGACCGGCAGACGGGGGAGCTGCTTTATTTTAACATCGCCGACGGGGGCAAGGGCACCGGCGGTTCTTTTGTGGTCGCCAGCGAGTCCGAGTTTTTTGTGCACACGCGGGGTCGCGGGGTGCAGACCTTCGATCTGAAGACCGGGAAGAAGGTCGCCTTCACTGCCAGCGAACCGGTGCTGGCAAGTGGTCAGCTTTACACCGTGCAGGATTATCCCGCGGCGCTGACCGACGTGCGCCGCGCCGAGGAGAAGCTCGCGTCCAGCGAGTACGGAGTCGCGCGGGCCAAGGGCAAAACGCGCGTGGTCAAGGAGGCGGGGGATCCGGCCGCCATCACGAAAGTCCAGAGTTCCGAGGAGGCCGCGGAAAAGAGTCTGGCCAGGGCCCGGGCGACCCTGGAAAGCGAAAAACAAAAGCACGCGGGCAACCCCGCCGGCCCGGTCGTGCAAGCCCTCGGGCCCGACCGAAAAGTGCAGTGGGAAGTGGCCGTGGGCCCGGCGGGCGACATCATCCGCGCGGGCGATTACCTCTATGTCGGAGGCGCCAACCGGGTGCTGGCCGTGGCGCCGCCGCAGGATGGCGCGGAGGCCCGGATCGTGTGGTCACAGGCGGTGGACGGGCAGGTCATGCGCTTGCTGGCCGCCAACGGGCATCTGTTTGCCGTGACTTTGGAGGGCCGGATCCTGGCGTTTGGCCGGGCGGACCAGGCGGCCGTCACGCTGCCGGAGACGCCCCGGCCGGTGGCGCCCGCGCCGGAGTTTCGGCAGCGCGCCCGGGCCCTTCTCGAGCAGGCCGGCACGCCGGAGGGTTACGCCCTGTGCTTTGGCGTGGGGGACGGCCAACTGCTCGAGGCCCTGCTCGCCGAATCGCAATTGCACTTCACCGCGGTGGATCCGGATGGGGCGAAGGTGGAGGCGCTGCGCCGCCGCTTCGATGCGGCCGGCCTGTACGGGACACGCGTTGCCCTGCATGTCGGCGACGCGCGGAGCTTTCTGGCGCCACCCTACATCGCCAGCCTCGTGGTCGTGGCGGATGAAACCGCCGGCCGGCTGGCGGAACCATTGCAACTGCAGGCAATGTACGAATCGGTGCGGCCGTACGGCGGGTTGCTGTGGCTTTCCGGCGGGGCGCAGGCGCGGCCCGGTCTGGCCCAGGGGCTGGAGGCCGCCGGCCTTCCGCAGGCCAGAATCCAATGGGACGCGAACGGCGCGGCCGTCTTTCGCGAAGGCGCGCTGCCCGGCGCCGCGGATTGGACCCATCAATACGGCAACGTGGCCAACACGGTTAAAAGCGATGATCGCATCGTCAAGCTGCCGCTGGGCGTGCTGTGGTTTGGCGGCAACACTCACCTGGACGTCCTGCCGCGGCACGGGCATGGTCCGTCGGAACAGGTTGTCGGCGGGCGCCTGTTCATCGAGGGCATGGATTGCCTGAGCGCGCGGGATGTCTACACGGGGCGCGTGCTCTGGAAGACGCAGATCCCCGATCTCGACAGCCACGGAGTCTACTGGGACGACACCCACCTCGATTCGACCCTCACGACGCTTTACAGCCAGGTACATATTCCGGGCGCCAACGCCCGCGGCACCAACTACGTCGCCACCGAGGATGCGGTGTACATCGTCACCCGGAGCGAATGCAAGGTGCTGGACAGCCGGACCGGGAAGATCGTCAAGACCATCGCCATGCCGGCCAAAGCCGGCGAAGCCGCGCCGCGCGAATGGGGCTACCTCGGCGTCCATCGCGACGTGCTGCTGGGCGGTGCCGGGTTTGCGCATTTCAACCAGGAATTGACGCCCGGCTGGGCGGGCGCCACCCCCGCGCCGGCGGACTTGGCCGCCAGCCGGAGCCTGGTGGCGTTTGACCGGGCCAGCGGCAGGGTGTTGTGGCGGGCGGAGGCGCGCCACAGCTTCTGGCACAACGGGATTGTGGCGGGCAACGGCCGCGTCTACTGCCTGGATCGCCTGCCCAAGAGCGCGGAAGGCAAGCTGAAGCGGCGCGGCCAGCCGCCGCCGCAGGATTACCGCATTGTCGCGTTCGATCTCCGCACCGGCCGGCAGTTGTGGGAGGCGACGACGAACATCTTCGGGACCTGGCTCGGGTATTCGGAAACCCATGACCTACTGCTGCAGGCCGGGGCCAGCGCCAGCGACCGCCTCGCCGACGAGGCCCGCCGCGGAATGATCACCTACCGCGGCGCCGACGGTTCCGTGGCCTGGGAAAATCTGGAACTGGCCTACAACGGGCCGTGCATTCTGCACCACGATCTCATCATCACCTCGGCCAATTCCTACCGGAGTTCCAGCGGCGCCTTCAGCCTGCTCGACGGCAGCCCGCACGTCGTCCGCCACCCGCTCACCGGCGAGATGGAGCCGTGGAAGGTCCAGCGCACCTACGGGTGCAATTACATGGTGGCCAGCGAACACCTCCTGACGTTCCGCTCCGGGGCGGCCGGGTTCTACGATCTGGAAACCCACGTGGGCACCGGCAACCTCGGCGGTTTCAAATCCGGCTGCTCGCCCAATCTGATCGTGGCCAACGGCGTGCTGAATGCGCCTGACTACACCCGCACGTGCAGTTGTGCGTACCAGAACCAGACCTCGCTCGCGTTCGTCCACATGCCCGAGTTGGAGGTGTGGACCTACAATCTGTTTGGCAGCGAGGTCATGGAAGGCGAACCGATCGCGCGCCTGGGCCTCAACCTGGGTGCGCCCGGCGACCGGCTGTCGGAGACCGGCACGGTGTGGCTGGACTATCCGTTTGTGGGCGGCGCCTCGCCCAATGTGGAGGTGAAGCTGAACCCGGACCGGCCCGGCGTCTTTCACCGCCATGCCTCGCAAATGGCGGGCGAAGGCCCGGGGTGGGTCGTGGCCTCCGGCCTGCGGGATCTTCAGTCCATTGCGATCACCCCGATCTTCGGCAAGATCGCCGCCACCGTCATCCCAAAAAGCGAAGACGACGAAATCGAAGTGCCCGACGCGGCGGCGCGGACGACCGCCGTCCCGGCCCGCTCCGCCGCCCGGCCGAAACGGACTCCCCCGGTGGCCGCGGCCGGCGGCCGGACCTATACGGTGCGTCTTTATTTCGCCGAACCGGATGACCTTCAGCCGGGGCAGCGGGTGTTCGATGTGGCGATGCAGGATCAGCCGGTGCTGAGCGGCCTGGACATTGTGCGCGAAGCGGGCGGCGCCCATCGCGGCGTGGTCCGGGAGTTCAAGAACGTCCGGGTCGAGCCCCACCTGAACATCACCTTGAGCCCGACGGCGGCGAGCCAACACCCGCCCATCCTCTGTGGCGTGGAGATGATCGCGGACGACTTCGCGCTGGCCGCGCAGGGGCGGTAGAGACCACCGCGCGACCGCCACCGCCGAATGAGTTTGAACGCACGACAGACCATCAGCCCGCCCTGGAGGGCTGGACCTTGGTCCATGCCGCGATGCTTTCTGCT
Organism: Opitutales bacterium; assembly: GCA_038249085.1. Classification (GTDB taxonomy): domain Bacteria; phylum Verrucomicrobiota; class Verrucomicrobiia; order Opitutales; family Opitutaceae; genus ER46. The sequence goes on along the minus strand of JBBRWR010000022.1, from coordinate 19,735 downwards.
CCCGTGCCTGCTGCTGTCGCTGCTGGCGGGTGGCGCGGGCACCGCGTCGGCCTGTTCCGTGCCGGTGTTTCGCTATGCCCTGGAACGCTGGCCCGCGGACGATTACCAGCTGATCGTTTTTCATCAGGGCGCACTGACACCCGAACAATCTGCCGGGGTGCGGGATTTGGATCGCGAGGATCCGGCGGGCAAGAGGGCCGCGAACCTGACCCTTCGGACGGTGGACCTGGCGGCCCCGACCGACCCCGGTCTGCTCCGCTTGGGGCGGCAGCAGGTGGCGACCACGCCGCTCCCGGCCCTGGTGCTGCTGTACCCGCCCGGGCTTGGACCTGCCACCGCGGCCTGGCGCGGCGCGCTCACCGCCGACAACGTCCGGCACCTGCTGGATTCCCCCGGGCGGCGGGAGATTGCCGGTCGGCTGCTCCGGGGCGATTCCGCCGTCTGGGTGTTGCTCGAAGCCGGCGATCCCGCCAAAGACGACGCGGCGGTGCTCGCGTTGGAGGCGCGGCTGAAACACCTGGAGGCCACGCTCCAACTGCCGGAGTTGAATCCGGACGATGTCGTCGGGGGGGCGACCGCCGCCGCCGGGGAAAAACTCAAGGTGGTCTTCTCCACCTTCCGCCTTTCCCGCCAGAATCCGGCCGAAGCGGTCCTCGTGCAGACGCTGTTACACACCGAGGAGGATTTGGCCGCCGCGCGCGAGCCTATCGTCTTCCCCGTGTTCGGGCGCGGGCGGGTGCTGTATGCGCTGGTCGGCGCGGGCATCAACCACGAGATGATCGACGAAGCCGCCGGATTCCTCACGGGCGCCTGTTCGTGCCTCGTGAAGGATCAAAACCCCGGCATCGATCTCCCCCTGGCCGTCGATTGGGCCAGGCTGGTCGCCCCGCTCATCAAGAGTGAGGCGGAAGCGCCGCCGCTCCCCGGCCTGGCGGCCTTCGCGGCTGTCCCCGCGCCGGAAAGGCGCGACGGCACCAATCCGATGATCCGCGGGTTGCTCCTCGCGGGCGGCGTGGGCGCCGGAATTCTGCTCGCGGCCACCTGGTGGCTGTGGCGGCGCCAGGGTTGATCGGACGAACCGTTCCCGCCCCATGAACATCTGGCGCCTGATCCTGCGCGAAATCGCGCACCGCAAGCTCAACTTCCTGCTGAGTCTCCTGGCGATCGCGATCGCGGTGGCCTGCCTGGTGGGGGCATGGACGCTGCTGCGCACCGCCGAACGGCGCACCGCCGAGGTGCTGGCGCAGAAGCAACGGGCGGTTGAAACCGCCGGCGCCGAATTGCAGGAGGCCATGCGCAAGATCACCCTCGGCCTGGGCTTCAACCTGCTCATTTTGCCCCAGGATCAGGATCTCAACGAACTGCATCTGGACGGCGGGCTTTCCCGCACCATGCCGGACGACTACGTCGATCGCCTGGCGCAGTCGAAGATCGTCACCGTCAACCACCTTCTGCCCAGCGTGGTCAAGAGGCTGACCTGGCCCGAACAGAACCTCCCCATCATCCTTCAGGGCACCCGCGGCGAAGTCCCCATTCTGCATGCCGATCCGAAGAAGCCGCTCCTCGACGCGGTGCCGCCGGGCAAAATTGTTCTCGGCTATCAGGTGCAGCAGCGCCTCAAGCTGAAGCCGGATGACAAAGTCACCCTGCTGGGCCGCGAATTCACGGTGCTGAAGAGCCACCCCGAACGCGGGACCGCGGATGACAGCACGGTGTGGATCCATCTCGCGGCGGCCCAGGAGCTGCTCGGCCTGCAGAATCTCATCCATGCGATCCTGGCGCTGGAATGCCACTGCGCCGGCGAACGCCTGCCGGCCATCCGCCAGGAAATCTCGGGCATCCTGCCGGGCGTCCAGGTCATCGAACGCGGTCCGCCGGCCCTGGCGCGCACCGAAGCCCGCTCCCGGGCGGAGGCCACCGCCGTCCAGGCGTTGCAGCAGGAACAGGCCAGCCGCGCCCAACTGCGCCGGCAGCATGAGCGGCTTGCCGCCGTGCTGGTGCCGGTGGTGTTCACGGGCTGCACCCTGTGGATCGGATTCCTCGCCTTCGGCAACGTCCGGGAACGCCGCGCCGAAATCGGCATCCTGCGGGCGATCGGCTGCCGGGCCGGGCAAATTCTGGGCCTCTTCCTCGGCCGCGCCGCCCTCCTTGGTTTGTTCGGAGCGCTGCTGGGGTACCTCGGCGGCGCCCTGCTCGGCGCCCGGTGGAGTGCCGGCGGCCCGGACGCGGTCTCCCCCGCCGCCTGGCCGGGGCTGGATCCCGGGTTGATGGCCGCCGCCACCGGAATCGCCCTGCTGCTGGCCGTATTTGGAAGTTGGATTCCGGCGCTGTGGGCGGCCCGGCAGGATCCCGCCCGCGTGCTGCAGGAGGCCTGAGACCATGGCCCTGCTGGAACTGCATCAAGTCGCCAGGACCTACCGCGCCGGCCAGCCGGGCGAGGTGCGGGCCCTGCCCGCAATCGACCTGGCCCTGGCCGCCGGGGAGTTTGTCGCGGTCCAGGGACCGAGCGGCTGCGGCAAGACGACGCTGCTGCTCATCGCCGGCGGACTCCTCGCGCCCACCGCGGGCCGGGTGACGCTGGTCGGGGCAGACCCGTATGCGCTGAGCGCGGACGAGCGCGCGGGGTTTCGGGCGCGGTACCTGGGTTTCGTCTTCCAGCAGTTCCACCTGGTGCCCTACCTCAGCGTGCTCGACAACGTGCTGGCGCCTGCGCTGGCGGTCGCCCTGCCCGGCGCGCGCGAACGGGCGGAGGAGCTCGTGGCCCGTTTCGGGCTGCACGCCCGCCGCCGGCATGTGCCCGGTGAACTCAGCACCGGCGAACGCCAGCGCACCGCCCTGGCCCGGGCCCTGTTGCACCGGCCGCAACTGCTCCTGGCGGACGAACCCACGGGCAACCTTGACCGCGAGAATGCCGGCCTCGTGCTCGATTGCCTCGTGGAATTCGCCCGGGCGGGGGGCGCGGTGCTGCTGGTGTCGCATGACGCGCAGGCCGTCCAACACGCCGACCGGGTCATGCACCTGGCGCGCCAGTAGCGAAAACTTCCGCCATCGTTCCGGCGGGGATTCTCGGGCACCGCGCGAAGCGGCGGCCGGCGAGGGTGAACCGGCCGCCTACTTTTTCTGCAGGTAGCCGGTCTGGCTGAAGCGGAAGACGGGGGAGTCGACGCGGGCGCCGCGCATCAGGGTGGCCAGGGCTTGCGCGCGCTGCGGCTCCCGGGCGGCGAGGTCGGTGGTCTCCGTGGGATCGCGGGCGAGGTTGAAGAGCTCCACGGGTCCGTCGGGATGCGCGAGCACGTCGTTGCGGACAATTTTCCAGTCACCCTGGCGCAGCGCGAGGCGGCCGCCGCCCTCGTGAAATTCCCAGTAGAGGTAGTCGTGCGGCGCCTGCCGGCCGCGGCCGGTGAGCGTGGGGGCGAAGGAGATACCGTCGAGGCCGGCGGGGGTGGGGGTGCCGGCAAGTTCAGCCAGCGTGGGCAGCACATCCCAGAACGCGCTGACGTGAGCGCTCACGCCGCCGGGGCGGATCGTGCCGGGCCACCACGCAATCATCGGCACGCGGATGCCACCCTCGTAGAGATCGCGTTTCGTGCCGCGCAGGCCGCCGGAACTGTTGAAGTAGTCGGGGTCGTGGCCGCCCTCGCGGTGGGGGCCGTTATCGGAGGTGAAGATGATCAGGGTGTTTTCGGCGAGGCCGAGGGCGCGCACCTGGGCGACGATTTCGCCCACCTGGTCGTCGAGCACGTTGACCATGGCGGCAAACGCGGCGCGCGGCTCGGCCTGCGAGGCGTAGGGGCCGCGCCGATACTCGGGGCCGCTATCGACGCCCACGTAGGGGGTCTCCGGGCCGTATTTCCCGCGGTGTCGCGCGAGGGTGCGCTCGGGCGCGGCGAGTTCGGCGTGCGGGATGACCGAGGCGACAAAGCAGAAGAACGGGCGTTCGCGGTTTTGCTCGATGAAGGCGAGGGCCCGCTGCTGGATGAGGTCGGGCGCGTAGTCGCCCTTCAGGGTGCCGGCGTTTTTTTCCAGGATGACCTGGCGGGTGCCGTCCCAGAGGTGGTGCGGGTAGTAATGGTGGCCGAGGCGCTGACAATTGTAACCGTAGAAACGGTCGAACCCCTGGCGGAGCGGTTCGCCCTCGGAGCCGGGGAAGCCGAGGCCCCATTTGCCGAAAAGACCGCTGACGTAGCCGGCGGGCTTGAGCACCTTGGGCAGGGTGACGGTCGCGGCGGGCAGCGGGTACTGGCCTTCGGGCTGGATCTCGAGGTTGCCGCGGACGGGCGTGTGGCCGGTGTGTTGGCCAGTGAGGAGGGCGGAGCGCGACGGGGCGCAGACCGTGGTGCCGCTGTAGTGCTGGGTGAAGCGCAGGCCCTCGGCGGCGAGCCGATCGATGTTCGGCGTCTGGAAATGCTTTTGGCCGTAACAGCTCAGGTCGCCATAGCCGAGATCATCGGCGAGGATGTAAATGACGTTGGGCGGACGGCTGGCGGGGGCGGCGGCGAAGGCGGCCAGAGGCAGGGCGGCAAGCAGAAGGAGGGAGCGCATGGAGGAAAGGAGAAGGGGAGTTGAAGGGAGGCCGGGTCCTGGCCGGTTCCGAACCCGGGCCGTCAGGGGGTGAAATATTTCTTCACGATCCACTCGGGCTGCCACTGGTCGGGCTCGCGGGGTTTGCCGCTGAGCTCAGGGCGGACGGGGGGCCGGCTGGTGGTGGGCAGTTCCAGGGTGTCGCCCACGCGGGCCTGCCACGTCTTCAGCAAGGCGAGCAGGCGCGTCACCTGCGCCGCGTTGGCGGGGTCGTCGTAGACGCTCTTCGTCTCGTCGGGGTCCTGCTGGAGATCAAACAGCTGAATGTAGCCGATCTTTGGATAACAAACGAGTTTCCAGCGCTCGTCGCGCACGGCGCGCTGCAGTTTGATGAAGGGCAGGAAGACGGAGTCGCGGATGCGGTCCCGCCGGCCCTCCAGGATGGGGCGCAGGCTTTCGCCGAAGAGCTGGCCGGGAGGAGTGAGGCCGGTGAGGTCGCAGAGCGTGGGGAAGATGTCGAAGAGGTAGGTGAACGCGGTGGAGGACTGGCCGCGCGGAATGCCGGGCCCGGAGAAGATCAACGGCACGCGCATGCTGTGTTCGAAGACATTCTGCTTGCCGAGCAGGCCGTGGCTGCCGAGGGCGAGGCCGTTGTCGGCGGCATAGACGATGAGGGTGTTCTCGAACTGGCCGATCTTTTTCAGGGTCGCGATAATCCGGCCGAGTTGGGCGTCGAGGTGGGTGATCATCGAGTAGTACTCGGCCAGTTGATCGCGGATGACGTTTTCGGTGCGGGGCCAGGCGGCCAGGTTTTCGTCGCGGCCGCCGATCGTCATGCCGTTGTCGAAGGGCAGTTGCGGGAGAAAATTGGCCGGCAGGGGCGGGCGATGGGCGTAATCGGCGGGGAATCCCGGGGGCGGCTGGCGCGGGTCGTGGGGGGCGGTGAAGGCGGTGTAGAGGAAGAACGGTTTCTTGCCGTCGTGTTGCTCGAGGAAACGGATGGCGGCGTCGGCGAACATCTCGCTCGAGAATTTTTCCCCGACCCGCTCCGCGGTGAGTTTGCCGTCGGGGCCGAGGTCGCGAACGGGGACCTTGGTGTGGTCGGCCATGCCGCCGAACATGACGCGCTCGCCGTGCTGGAAGGCGCGCAGCCAAGAGGGCTGGCCGTTGTGCCATTTGCCGATGCCGAAGGTCGCGTAGCCGTGCTCGCCGAAGAGCTCGGGCATGAGTTTTTCGCCGGCGAGGGTGGCGGTGTTGATGTGAAACCACGTCTTGCCGGTCATGAGCATGGCGCGGCTGGGCATGCAGACGGCCCCGCTGTTGCCGCCGAAGACGTAGTTGCGGCGGAAGCTGAAGCCGGATTGCACGAGTCGGTCGAGGTTGGGCGTCGAGATGTGGGTGTTGCCGTGGGCGGCGATGGTGTCGGCGCGCTGATCATCGGCGAAGAGGAAGAGGATGTTGGGGGCCTTCGCCTGCGCCGCGGCTGCGGCGCAGGCCCAGGCAAAGAAGAAACGGCAGAAGGAAGAAACCGCGGAAACAGGGAGGCGCATGGGAGGAGAGGAAAATTTCGGAAATCTTGAAATCGAGAATCAACCATCTGGAATCTGGGATTTCATACCAGTCGGGCTCTTCGATTGCGTTTTCGGTCCCAAAATAGGCGGTTTGGAAATCTGAGATTATAGATGCCCGATTTCACAATTTCTGAAGCCCCTTGGTTGCGAAAAAAGCGGGCTAGAAATTCTTACCCTTGCCGGCCTGTTTGACCGGCGGATTCCAGGCGCCGGACTGGGGATTCGGGACCGTGAGTGAATCGGTGTCGCCGAAGCGCTTCATCTCGGCGGCGAGCGCCTGGCTCATCGCGGTCACACGGGCCGCCTGGGCGGGCTGCGCGCTGAGGTCGGTGAGTTCGTTCGGATCGGACTGCAGGTCGAAGAGCTGGGTGCGGTCGACCTGCGGGTAGCGGATGAGCTTCCAGCGTTCGTCGCGGTAGCCGCGCTGGACGTTGCGATACGCAAACATCAGCGCGGGGCGCGCGGGGGCCCGCGGGTCGCGCAGCGTGGCGCTGAAGTCGATGCCCTCGCTGGCCGGCGGCGCGGCGACGCCACAGAGGGCTCCGAGCGTGGGCATCAGGTCAAAGAGGTAAACCATGGCGTCGGTCGTGCGCTGGGCGGGAAGGCCGGGACCGGAGACGATCAAGGGCACGCGCACCGAGTGTTCGTAGACGTTTTGCTTGCCGATCAGGCCGTGGCGGCCGCGGGCGACGCCGGAGTCGGAGGTGAAGGCGATGAGGGTGTTCTTCGCGGCGGGCGAGGCGTCGAGGGCGGCCAGCACGCGACCCATGAGCATGTCGAGGTAGGAGATGTAGCGGTAGTAGTCGGCGATCATCTGGCGCGTCAGGTTTTCCGGCCGGGGCCAGGGCATGAGCTGCTCGTCGCGGATGGTCATCTCACCGTTGTTGAACGGATGCTGCGGCATGAAATTGGGCGGCAGCGGAATCGTGGCCGGATCGTAGTGGACGGGAAAATCGTCGGGTACGATATGGGGGTCGTGCGGGCCGTCGAAGGGCAGGTAGCAGAGGAACGGCTGGGCGTGGGGCTCGCGCAGGAAGGCGACGGCGGAGTCGGCGAAGGCGGCGCAGGCGTGGACGGGGCTCAACTCGGCCGGAGTGACCTGGCCGTTTTCCAGCCGGCTGAGTTTGGCCTGCATCGGGTTGGTCATGCCGCCGGTGAAGACGGCGCCGGCGCGTTGGAAGCTCTTCGGGAGCGAAGGGGTCGAGTTGTGCCATTTGCCGCTCATGAACGTGGTGTAGCCGGCGCGGCCGAAGGCGGCGGGCCAGGTCTCGTCGCGCAGGAGTTTTTCGTCGATGCGGAAGAGGTTCTGGCCCGAGAGCAGCATGGCGCGCGACGGCACGCAGGTGGCGCCCTGCATGCCCCCCATCATGTAGGCGCGCCGGAAGGAGACCCCGCTGCGCACGAGGCGATCGAGGTTCGGCGTCTGGATGTGCGGGTTGCCGAGAGCGGCGATCGTGTCGGCCTGCTGGTCATCGGTGAAGAAGAGGAGGACGTTGGGCCGGCTGCCTTGCGCCGCGATCGCGGCCGCGGCGCCGGCAAAGAAGAAACAGCAGAAAGAAGAAAGGCGGGAAACGAAGAGGCGCATGGCTGGAAGAGTGAGGGGACGAACGCGAGACAGGGGAGATGGGGGAGCAGTAATCAGTATTCAGTATTCGGTAATCGGTAATCGGTGGCGGAACGGTTGGGCCCTCGGCGGTGATTTTTCTGATCATTGACCACCGATAACTGGCTACCGATTACCTGCCGCCGCGCGGAACGATCCAGCCGAGGGAGACGAGAAATTGGTCCATGGCGGCGACGGTTTCGTCGTACTTTCCGTCCTTGCGGCCGAAATTGAAGAACCCGTGTTTCTGTCCCTCGTACCCGACGAGTTCGCAGCGGTTGCCGGCGGCCTGCATCACGCGGGTGAAGACCTCGGCGGTGGCGTACGGCACCGTGGTGTCGGCGCGGCCGTGGAAGATGATCGTGGGCGGGGTGCCGGGCCGCACGTGGTGGGCGGGGGAGAGGTTGCGTGGGTCGGTGCCCATGCGCTCGGCGCCGACCCGCTCCTCGAAGCCCTTGGCGTCGACGCCCGCCATGGGGGCGAGGACGAGCGCGGGGTTGAAGAGCACGAGGGCGTTCGGGACGGAGCTGACCTTCAGGTCTTCCGTGGGTTCGTCGAAGTCGGGGAGGGTGGCGATGGCGGCGGCGAGGTGACCGCCGGCGGAGCCGCCGCCGGCGGCAATGCGCTGTGGGTCGATGCCAAGGCGCTCCGCGTTCGTGCGCACCCAGCGGAGGGCGGACTTGGCGTCGGCCACGCAGGCGGTGGGCTTCACGTGGTGGCGCGAGTCGACGCGGTAGTCGGCGGTGATGGCGACCATGCCGCGCGCGGCGAGATAGCGGCAATGGGTTTCAAACTGGACGGGCGAGCCGTTGGTCCAGCCACCGCCGAAGAAAAACACGATGGCGGGGCGGTTGGCCTTGGGGCCGACGGCGGGCGCGAAGACGTAGAGCGAGAGTTTGACGTCGCCAAGGGTCTTATACACCTCGGCGCGCGCGTCGTCGAAGTGCGGCGGATAGGCCTGGGCGGTCACGCCGGGAGTGGTGGCGATGGCCGCAAGGGTGCAGGCGAGGAAGACACGGCAGAGCGGCAGAGCGGAAGAGCGGGGAGACATGGGAAGACGGGGAGACGGGGGCGGGCGGAGGAAAGAAATCGATACGGCGCGGGCAGGGCGAGACTGGGAGCCTAGGGGAGCACGGCGGAGGGCGACGAGAGAAAGTTACGGGAGTCCGGCGTTTTGGCGGGTCTGCTGGTACGGACCGCGGAGACGGCGCCTCCTGCCGGCCTGATCGACCGGGACCGAACCTGCGCCATTTGGAATCTTAGTCGGTGCACGTTTCGGCTGACCCCGTCCGCTCGGGGGGCTCCGGACCCTGTCCGCTCCCGTCTCCCAGGGGAATGGTGGCGTTGAATCGCCGACGGTTATCGTCCCTGCCGAATTCTCCTATTCTGATGGTATCTATCAGCAAATCTTACACTTTTGATCCCGATCGGCCCCATCATTCTTTGCATGGAAAAATCTTAGTGATATTCTAAGAATTGATAGACAGTGACTTGAGATATTTTGACGGCGGGCGAGTTCCAACTGGCGCGGTATGTGCTAAAACTTGGCTCAGCATCAGACCAATCACGTAAACGCAATTTTTATGAAAACCTGGAATCTACGAAAGACCCTGCGGACCCCATCCCACACCGCCCTCGCAGCCGCGCTGCTACTGTTGGTGGGCGCGAACAAGGCTTCCGCCCATGCAAACGCCATTGGATACACGGCGGGCGCGAATGCCGGTGAAGTAAATCTCTGGCTCGGCGCATGGCACTTTAATGGCCACGGCGATGGCAACGATTTGGAGGGATCCGCCAATCTCTTTGGGCTCACTGCACCTTACAATGTAACGACCCCGTTCACCTACTCCACCCCCGGGCCAAATGCGGCGCCCCAGCCCGCGGGATTGGTTGCAGGAACCAATCTATTCTACTCACCGGGCGAAGGCGCTTCCGACGTCTTCTCATGGGAAGCCGTGACCATCTCGGGTCTCAGCGCGGGACAGTACGTGTTCACCTACGTGCCAATCGCCAATCCCACTGCGCATTGGACTCCGGCACCTGGGTTGCAGGGCATCACGCTGACGCTTACTGCGGGTGATGTCGGTGGCGGAGGTTCCAACGTCTCCAATACCCCTGACGGTGGTTCCAGTGTCCTCATGCTGGGCTTCGGTTTCCTGGGTATCGCGGCCATCCGCCGGAAGCTGAGCTAAGTTCTAAAATCGCATCTTTCCAGCCGCGGTCCCTGCTGGGGCCGCGGCTTTTTGTTGGGTACGGCTGCCGTGCAAATCCAGGGAGGGGGCCGGACGGGGTCTGGCTTGGGGCGCACGAAAAGGGCCGGTCGTGATCCGTGACCGAATGGACCCATGGGCGGGTGGTTGGGGCGTTTTCGCAGCGTTTGTCCCGATGCACTCCATGTCCCCGTCGCAATCATCGTCACCGCGCCGTGGCTGGCAGATCGATCATGAGGGTCGCCTGGTTGCGTCGCACCGTCAGGCGCACGGGTGAGCCCGCGGCCTCGCGCAGGGCCGCCTCGAAGTCGGCCCAGCGACGGAGGAGGCGGCCGTTGCAGGCGCTGACGACGTCCGAGCTCTGCAGTCCGGCACGGGCGGCCGCGGAACCGGCCGACACCTTCCGCGCGAACAACCCGTAGTCCTGGCCGCCGGTGGCGTCGATGAGGTCACCGTCGCCCGCCACCGGCAGGAAGGTCGCGCCGAGCCAATCATGGGCCTCCGACGTGGGCGCACCCGCCGCAGTCGGTGCCCCGGAGACGAGCGCCTGCAGCCAGCTCGGGCGCGTGAGCTTTTCCACCCGCGTGAACCGGGCCTCTTCCGGGAAGCCCACCGGCTGGCCGTTGTGGAAGGTGCGGGCCCGGACGTGCGTGGTGCGCGTGAGGGTGAGGGGTTGCGTGGCCCGCGACGAGGTGAACGTCACCGCGCTACCGTCGAGCGTGTACCGGACTTCCCCGCCGCGGGCATCGGGCGTGAGGGTGACCGTGACGCGATCGACGAACTCGCCGCCGTACGGTGCGAGGCGCGTCATCCGGTGGCCGAAGCCCTCCATGGAGAAATTCCGGAAGCCGACCGTCAGCGCGGGCGAAGTATCGCGCACGCGGTAGTCACCCGCCAGCGGATCGACGAATTGCGGATCGGCGAAGAGGGAATTACGATCGAAGCCGCGCGCCTGCCACGCCGCCCAGTCGTCCTCCCCGACGCGGAAGGCGCGGGTGCTGACGTTCCAATAGAGATTGTGATCAAAGCCGGCCGCCCAGGCTGGATCCTTCATGCGGATGGGTCGGATCAGGGTGGCCTCCGGCTGGCGCTCCCCCGGCCGGGCGCCGGCGACGACGGTGAGGTTGTGGAAGAAACGATCGCCCGACGCGGCCGGCCAGACGTGGAAGCCGAGGGGCACGGCCGACACGAAGATGTTGTTCGAGGCGGTGCGGAAGAAACCGTCGCGAAACTTGAGCGTCGAGCCGAGCGAGAGGTTGTCGGTGATTTCGTAGCGGCTGGCGCCGTCGTCGAGATCGATGGTCCAGTTTCCCGCCGAGATGCTGGGCCGGAAATTCGCGATGCGGTTGTGGTGGATGAGGGTCGGGTCGAGGGCGTCGAGGGCGACGAGTTGTTGCTGGAGATTTCCCTCCTTGAACCACATGCGGTCGCGGCCCCACGCGTTGAACGGGCCGTGTTCGCCGGTCTCGCGGATGGTATCCCAGATGTCGCAGTCGGAGATCTCGTGGCCGCCCCAGGTGCCGTCGTTGAGGCAGAGGCCCGCGCGGGCGGTGCCGTGGATGGTGCAATGGCGGACGGCGATGCGGTGGCTTTTCGAGATGAAGACCCCGGCGACCTGTTTCCCGAAGTCGCCGATCTCGGACATCACGCAATCCTCCACCACGCAGTCGGCGGGGTAGTCGGGCGTGAGCGGGCCGGGGGTCGGATCAATTTTGCTGAGATCGGTGATCCACGGGCGGTGGTGCAGGTCTTGATCGTCCCAGGTCTGGTAATTGCGCACGGCGGCGGGGGAGCCGACGAAGGCGACGGCGGATTCGCCGGTGTGGAAGAAGCGGCAGGTGCGGATGGCGGCACGGCGGTTGTAATTGCTGAGGAAGATCGCGTTGCCGCCCACGTGATCGAAGGCGCAGTCCTCGATGCGGCAGTCCTCGGTGCCCTCGAGCAGGATCGCGCCGCCGCGGTGGATCGCCCAGTCGCCGCGGCTGACCGGCTCGTACGTCGCCATGAACGTGAGGCCGGTCTGGGTGAAGGTGAGTCCACGGAAGACCAGGTGTCGCACGGGGGACGCGGCGCGGCCCCGCACGACGATGAGATCCGGCAACACGACGGCTTCGAGGTGGGCGGTGGCGGGATCGAGGCCCGGGGGCGGCAGCCAGAAGAGCGTCGACGTCTTGGCGTCGAGGAACCACTCGCCGGGAGCGTCGAGTTCCTCGAGGATGTTTTCCACATAGATCGGAGACGCGGCGTTGCGGGCGCGGCCGAGGCCCTGGGAGCGCTGGAGTTGCCAGCCGCCTTCGCCGAGGAGCAGGCGGTGCTGGGTGCGATCCACGCCGGTAAGGCGATACTGCAGGTTGCCCCAATTGTGGCTTTGGAAGCCGTGGAGAATCCCGGTGGTCGGGTCGGACCAGGTGCGCGGCGAAAACGTGGTGGGATCATAGCTGACCCAGGTGTCGGGGCGCTGGCCCGAGCCGTCGACAATCTGCACGTAGCCGGGGCCGTCGCGGAGCGGGTTGGTGGCGTCGAAATTCGGAAAGCGGGCGCGCACCTGGCGGGCGCCGTTGGCGAAGAGTTGATCGAAGACGAGGCCGGGTGGGAGGCTCGTGTGCAGGATGCCGGCGCGCCCCGGCTGCCAGGTCGGCTGCAGGACGACGCTGCCGGTCAGGCGCACCTCGGCGCCCGGGGCGGCGGCGTAGGTGATCGGCGCTGCGGGCCGGCCCGAGTCCTCCGGGGTGAACACGAGCGGCGCGGTGAGGTGGTACGTGCCGGCGGCGAGTTCGACGGTGATGGGATCGGTCGCGGTCCGCCTGAGATCGCGGACGGCGGACTGCGCCCGGGCGAGCGTGGCAAACGGGCGCGCGGTCGAGCCGTCACCGTCGTCGCGGCCGGTGGGGGCAACGTGGAAGACGGCGGCAGAGGCCAGCGGCAGGAGCAGGCAGCCGGCGAGGGCGGACAGAAGCAAGCGGGGTGGGGGCACCCCGCCTACAACGGACGATGGGCGATGGTTCTCAGGCATGGCGGTGGCGAACTTCTAATCCACCGCCGTGAAGGTCGTCACGATCTGTCGTGGATTGGTTCGGCGAGGGGGTGACGGGGTGAGCTCAGAACGACAGCGACGTGGTCAGGCTGAGCGAGCGCGGGGCTTCGTAGCGGGTCTGGCTCAGGTTGAGCTCCTCGTAGCGACGACGATCGAGGAGGTTGCGGATGTTGAGCTGGACGCGGCCACGGTACTTGGTCCGGAGGCGGAAGCTGTAGGCGGCCATGGCTTCGTACTCCGTGATGATCGAACCCCAGAGGGTGGAAACCTGGCCGTTGACCATCCGGCTGTTGAGCGCGGCGGGACTGCGGTAGTTCATGCCGCCGCCGATCGTGACACCCTTCAGCCGGCCCTCGCGAAAATTATAGCGCGTGAAGAGATTGATGGTGTCGCGATTCGAACGACCGCGGACCAGGCCGGGCACGGCCTCGAGGAGGTAGTCGTGGACGGCAGCGATCTCCGCGTTGATCGAAGCGGCTAGGAGCGGGTTGGCGGCGGCGAGCTTTTCCCATTGCGGCAGGTTGGCATGCACGTAGCCGAGGGTGCCGACGTCGGTCTCGCCGACGCGGTTGATGTTGTTGCCGTAGCCGGCGGTCAGCGTCCACGCCGGGGTGAGGTTGGCGAGCAACTCGATCTCATAGCCGGTGGCGTGGAGGGTCTGGCTTTCGCTGTTGCCGCCCGTGAGGACTTTATTGGAGGCGGTGGGATCGAGGGCGTTGAGGACGGGATCATTCCAGATGCCATTGATGGCGGTGGCGACGGCGGAGACGCTGTGGTTCTGGCCGGTCTGGGTGATGTCGTAGGCGCTGGTGGTGAGATAGAATCGCCCCTCCAGCAATTCGAGGCGGACGCCGCCCTCCTTGCCCTCGCCCTGGCGCAGGGTGGTGGTCTGGCCGAGCGGATTGGTGCCGGTAGTCCCCGGGGCGCGGAACGTCTTGGCGTGATTGAAGAAGAAGGTGACCGGGCCCCACGGGTGGAACGTGCCGCCGATCGTGGGCGAGGTTTTTTTGAGCGAGTTCACGTTGCGCCGCGGGGTCGTGAAATCCATCAACCCCGAGGCGGCGTCGCGGGTGCCGGATTGGATGTCGTTGACGTTGTCGTCCCACCGCAGTCCGAGGTTGGTGCGCAGCAAGCCGTCCCAGTAATTGCCGGCGGCGGAGATGCCTTCGTACGTGGACTTGCTCCAGAGGCGGGACTTGCCTCCGGTGGGCATGAAGGCGGTTTGAATGCCGGAGGCGGGGTCGCTGGCGGGCACGCCGAGGGCACTGTTCTGCGCGGTGTCGCCCGCGCCGAAATAGACGCGGCGGCGGATGGTGTTGGGCGTGGCGTTGAAGTTGGCGGTCGTGGGGTTGTTCGTGCGGACGAGGTTAAGCGCCGACGAATTGGTTTTCCCAATGGTCGTGCCGGCGGTGGCGTAGAAGCGCTGCGACATCCAGCGCAGCGGCTTCCAGTCGTACACCGCGTCGAGGCGCACGTCGTAGATGAGGTCGTGGCTGCGGGTGTCGCTCCAGGTGAGCTCGACGTAGTGCCCGCCAAAATACGGGTTGGCCGCGCCGCCGGGGAGCGTGGCGTTGGGATCGCGGCGGACGGCGGGGTTGCCCGGCCGGCGGAGATTCTCGGTGATGTTCTGCACGTTGAAGGCGGCGAGGAGCGAGAGGCTGCGGCCGACGCGGTGCTCGATGGCGCCACCAAAGGTGTGAAAGTCCGTGGCCTGATCCTTGTCCGGGCCGGTGAACTGCGAGCCGCGCGGAATGATGGCGGGGTTCTTGACCGGACGCGCCGGGGTCTCGACCGAGCCGTTGGTCTGCCCGAAACCGCGCCAGTTCTGGAAACGTCCGCCGAGGTTGTCCCAGACGAGGTAGTCGTTGCTCGTGGCGGTGCTGAGGCGCGCGGTGCCGGCGGGGCCGGCCGCGGTGTTGAAGGTGAAGGCGGTCGTACCGTTCCAGGCGGAGAAGGCGTCGGTCGGCAGGGAGATCGCCGCCACGCGGTCGAAGCGGCCGACCTCGCCGTCGGCGCGCAGCGTGGTGTTGGTGCCGATCCGGTAGGTGATGGCCAGGTCGGCCGCCTTTCGCGTGCTGCCGACCCAGTTTTCCCAGCTGTGGCGGGAGTCGTGGACCAGGTTCAGCCGGGCGGCCAACCTGGGGGTGAGCTGGCGGTTGACGTCGAGGGTCCCGCGATACTGGTCCCACGAGCCGACGCGAAACCCGATGGCGGTCTTGGCGGTGAAATTTGCGCGCTTGGTGTTGAAGTTGGCGACGCCGCCCGGCTCCGAAGAGCCGAAGAGCAGGGCGTTGGGGCCCTTGGCGATATCGATGCGTTCGACGTTGTAGGCGTCGGTCGGGGCCTGCCACACGAAGAGGTTGCGGGTCTGGTACTGCGAGCGGAAGCCGCGGAACTGGAAAGCCTGCTGGTCGTTGTCGTCGGTGGGCATGCCGCGGCCGCCGGTCGAGAAGCGGGCGGCCTCGAGGAGGTCGGTCGCGTCGATGTCGCGCAGGAATTCCTCCGTGAGCATGGAGATGGGCATGGGCACGCTCTTGAGATCTTCGCCGGTGCGGGCGCCGGCGATCGAGGACATCGCGCGGTAACCGATATCCTTGTCGGAGGAGACCTCGAACACCGACAGTATCACGGTCTCGCCTGGAGTGGCGGGGCTGGCGGGCGGGGTGGCGGGCGCGGTCTGGGCGGAGGCGGTGAGCGCGGTGAGCGCGAACATAATGATGGGGCGCAGGGTGGATTTCATGGTGGATGGGCGATAGGGCGATACGGAGATGGGGCGAGATCGATGGGGCACCGGAATCATCCTAAATTCCGCAGATGAAATTCACCACAGAGACACAGAGATCACCGAGAAAGGCAGTTGGGGAAAATCCGCCTCAAAGGCTGCTTCACCCCGTGGGTGAATCTGATCGGCGACCTGATTTCTCTCTGTGCCCTCTGCGCCTCCGTGGTTCCATCTGCTCCTTTTAGGATCATGCCTCACCGTGGAAATCCAAGGAGGGTTCTTGGGGGGCGGGGTGCCCTCACGCCGCAGGTGGCGATCGGCGAATGCGTCGGATCGCGGGGTGAGGGCCCCCCGCCCACCTATGGGCTGATTCTTTTCGATAAAGCGGTGGGCGCGTCGCCGGGGAGCGAAGGAGGGCCTCATGGCTGGGGTGGGTTCAGCGACTGACGGGGTCAGGCGGTTGAAAGGTGCAGGCGTGGGATCCTAGCTGATGTAAACCCCCAAGATTGCAACAGCACTCTTGCGTTCTGGTGACGCGAGCGTGGCCCCGCCGCCACGACAGGGAAGCACCACGGGGGCCGACCGCGCCTTCTCGCTCTTGGCAGCCTTGGCCGCGGGCGACTTGGCGGGTGGAGGGGTCGAGGAGGCGGACTTTGGGTGGGCGGCCGAGATCGTCCTCAATGCAGGTTCGGGTCGTCCGGCCAACGGCAGTCGAAGCGCTGCAGGAAGGGGAGGAAGCCGGGGCGCGATTTTATGCTGAGGCCCCAGTCGATCATGCCACCGCGGCCGCGGTCGGTAAACGCTTCGGGGCGGTAGGCGGCTGCGGCGGCCGGCACGGCCGGGAGGTCCGCGAGTTTCGTGAAGGTGAGACCATCGGGCGCGTATTGCAGCGTCTGCCGCAGGCCGGGCGGACCGATGTTGATCAACGCGACCACCCCGGCACCGCGCGGCCAGACGAGGACCTCGTGACCGCCAGGAATGATCGGGTTGTCCTTGAACTTCACGTACGGGCCGCCGGGTTTTTCGGCGATCGCGACACCCATCCGGGTGTTGCCGGGAGTGTTGTCCCATTGGCGGCCCTTGTAGTAGAGCCAGTACTTGCCGCCGCGGACGAGGAGGCAGGCGTCGTCGACGCGCATGCTGTCGAAGTGCGCCGGATCGTCGCTGCAGCGCAGCACGGGGTTGGCGGGGAGTTTGCGCCAAGGGCCGTCGGGTCCATCGGCCACGGCGATCCCGATGGCACTCTGGGTGACACGATTGCCGCCGTTGGTGAACGGTTTCGGCACGGCCGTGAAAAACAGCCAGTACTTCCCCTCGGCGACGAGGATGTTGGGGGTGAAGACGCTTTGTTCATCCCAGGCGCCCGCGCCGCCGCGGGCCAGCGCCTCGCCCTGCTCGGACCAGGTGCGGCCATCCGGTGACGTCGCGTACCAGATCGTGGCGTCGTAGCCGTGAGCGACGGCACCCTTCGTGTACCACAGGTAATAGCGCTTGCCGGCCCGAATGACGTCACTCGGATCGCGGCGCATCACGGTGGCGCTGGGCTCGAGGCCGGGCAGGTCGGAGGAGGTGAACACCTCCGGGGCCGCGGGCAGGGTCGCGGTGGCGAGGACGAGGAGGCCGAGCAGGGACATTCGCATCACGCAGGATGGGACGAGCCGGCTCGCGGCTCCAAGCTGGAATGATTTCAAACCCCGCGGAGGGATCACCACCAAGGCACCGAGGGCACAAAGGCACCGAGGGCACGGAGCGGTTCGCTCAAGAAAGGTGGTGCCAGCCTCAACCTACAAACGTTCGAATCCGGGATCGTCGTAATGGGCGCGGTCGCCGAGCATCTCATCCTAAAAAACGCAGTTTGAACCGCAGATGACGCAGATGAACGCAGATGACGGCCGATCCCACGGGGTCGGCCGATCCCACGGGGTCTGCCTGTTACTTGTTAACCTATTCCGAGTTCTGCCGTCTCGGCCGAGGTCGCTCACAAGTAACAGGCAGACCCGCTCGCGCTCCGCCCGCGAAACGGAAAATCTTCGTCGAGGGCCGCGAACTTGCGAATGTCCGGATCGCGCTGGACCTGGGCCGGCTTGGTGAGCTGCGGGGCAACTTTCCGACGAAGACCAAACTTCGGCCCGAACCGCAGGTTCACCGATGAGTCGGAACTCACACGCGGAGTCGTTCGCGACGTTCCCCCAGCAGAGTGAGATAGCGAGTCTTCATCGCGGAGGAGAGAAAACTGGACTCGATCCGTTCCGGCCAGTTGGAGCACGCGGCTGCAAATCGGGCTTGGGTTTGCTCGATCAAGGCGGTTCGGAGGCCGAGTTTTTCCGCGGCCAGATAGCGCCAGAAATCATTCGCCCGGAGATTGGATTTTTTGCCGTGCAGCGGCAGCGCGAGTTCCTCCCGGCTGCGGGGATTGGGTATCGTGGAATTCAACAAATCGTAGGCGGGCGACAGCTCAACCTTGTCGTCACGGGTGATGAGCGACCAATTCTTGAGGTGCATGTCCTCGTTGCCGGTCAAGTAGGCGCAGAGCAGCCGGTCGAGGAATTTCAGCCGCTCCAGGGCCGGGAAGGTGCAGAAGCGGTCGATGATTTCGATCAGCCGCTCCGTGCTGGAATCGTATTTCGTGTCGCGGCTCGCGCCACTCAGCTGCGCGAAATCTTCCACCGGCAGCTTGCTCCAGCCCGTACGGTCGAAGCGGCGGACAAAATATGAATGCGTGGGATCGCCATTCTGCAGCAGTCCATGCACGGGGACCTCGATGCCCAAGGTGGCGGCGAGTGACATGGTGAGCGCCTCGTTTTCAGGCAGCTCCGCGTAAACGAGGTGGGGCGGCTTCACGATGTACCGCCCGCCGCGGTCGACGAGCTCCATGTGGCCTTCGGTCACGCGCAGCACCGTGCTGACTTTCGCCTGCATGCCTTGGATGGACATCTTCACCGCGCGCGCGGCCGCTTCCTCCAGCAATTGGTCCTTCGAATAAGGCAGCGGCGCCAACGATGGCAGACGGCGATCGAGGAGGCGCAGGCCCGCCGGCGAGTAACGCCCCGGACCGTCCCAGGATTCGTTCGTGATCAAACACCTCATGGGGAAGCGTCAATCCGCAGGGAGCCGACGACATCGCCCCCCACGGCGAGCAGTTGGCCGAACAGGTCGTGGCGATCCAGCTTGCGGAGCCGAAGCAGCGCATCGAGTTGAACGCCCTCGGGCAGCAGCCCCTCGAACGGTGCCGGAAAGCCCGAAAATTTCCACACCTGCTGGCTGGTCGGCATGGTGAGCGAGACTGGCTCGCCGTGAAACGCCGGGTCATACGTGAAGCGATACGTTCCGTCGTCCGGCGCCTCCAAGAGGCCGGCGAGCTGACTCTGTTGATAAATTTGGGCGAGCTTCATGATAAACGCTTCCGTCACGGCGAGCGGGTAGGTGATGAGGAAGCGGGAGGTGGGGAGGCGGCGGCGGATGAGGTTGGTGATACGGTCGCTGCTCGCTCCAGTAATGGGCTTTGCCACTCGACGGTGATGTTCAGCACGCGGAAGATCTTCTGGAGCGTGTCCCACTGGACCGACTCCTTGCCGTGCTCCAAATCCCACACGACCGTCTTGCCCACACCGGCGAGCTTCGCCAGTTGGATTTGGGTCAGTCCGGCTCTTTGCCGGTGGTTTTGAATCAATTGGGCCAAAGCGATCATTGCTGCTTTAGCAGTAGTAACCGAACTAAAACGGAATTTTCAAGGCCAAATAACAGGGTTTCAGGCTAATAGTACCGCTTAGGAGGTGAAATCAGACATAATCCGCACCTCTTGCCTCATTACGCCCGTGAAACAGTCGCTATTACCGCTAAAGCGGTAATCCCTCCCGGTCCGACCCCAGAAGATTCCGTTTCCTATCGGTCCCCCGGTGCCATTGCTTACAGCCCGGTCCGGCGCTTACCGCGAGGCGCCGATCCCACGGGGTCGGCCTGTTACTTGTTAATTTATTCTGAGTTCTGCCGTCTCGGCCGAGGTCGCTAACAAGTATCAGGCAGACCCCCTCGCTCCGCCCCCTGGCTAACCGTGAGACCCCGAACCCGGTCTTT